>JBEHYR010000060.1:0-36510 GCA_048498075.1 Verrucomicrobiota bacterium
GAGCGCGATTGTCGCTCGTGTACTTTGCGATGAAAAGGTGGAGCCCGATGTCCTCTCGGGCTGAGTCGCGTTCGCTCTCAAACCAGCCCGACGAGGACATCGGGCTCCACCTTGCTGCCCTGCTGCCGACTCTCGGCAAGCCTGCGTCAGCGGCGGCCGGCTCGAAACCCGCCACGCCCTCCAACGATCAACCTGGAACGCTTTGAAATTTTCCATAGCCGCTGTAGGAGCCTGCTTGCAGGCGATGCTGGACCTTCGCCCACCGGGATCGCCTGCAAGCAGGCTCCTACATTCGACCCGCCGCGCGGCTACACTGTTTTTCAAGCCACGCTAAATTCCGCGATTGAAATGCGGAGGGCGCGGAGGCCGCGGAGGAACCGGAGCGAGATTGGAATCCCGGCGAGATTGGAATCCCGGCGAGATTGGAATCCCGGTGAGATTCACCCGCGAGGTGAAGATCCGGCGCGAAGCATGGTTTGGTTTTCTTCTCTGCGCTCTTCGCGGGCTCCGCGTTTCAACGGTGTTTTTCAGGTTCAATTGTCACTCTTCGCTTCACTCAGAATGACAGGCAAGAGGCATCGCCACGATGCGGCTACCGTTTTGTTCAAATCGTCAGCGTCCTCGCGGAATCGGAAGCCGGCTTGCTGCCCGAAAAAAAACGCCGGTCCTCGCGGGACCGGCGTTTTTCCAAAATGGAGATCTTCAGTTCGTGATATCGGAGGTGCGGCTCTCCTTCCGGATCGGCATGTAAACTTTATACCATTCCTTCTGCGCCGCGCTGTCCGCGTAGCTTTTCAATGCGGCTTCGTCGGCGAATTCCATCACGATGATGTTCGCCTTGTCGGTCTGGTTCTTGATCACGCGGGTCCAGACATGCGTGATGCCGGCATGCTGGGCGGGCAACGCCTGCGCGGCATCGAGCGCGGCTTTGATCTGCTCGGGTGTGGTGCCGTCCTTCCAGGAAACGGTGATGACGTGGACCACGGACTTCGGCGCCGTCTGCGCCGTCGCGGCGGGCAAACCGAGCAGGAACAGCGAGGCGAGCGCGAGGGTGGAGATGATTTTTTTCATAAGGTTGAACAGGGGTTCGCGTCCACTGTTGCCGAAGATCGAACTTTGCCAACCGGACTTTTACGGCGTCGGCTTCCGCGTGGACGCGACGCCGAGTGCCCGCACGTAGCCGTCATTGATGCGGCAATTCCCGGCGCGGATGTTCTCGAGCAGTTGCGCGAGGGCGCGGCGCGCGACGGCGAGCGGCGGAACCGTTTTGCGAATTTCCTCGAAGCTGCCGCGGGAAGACTCGGCGTAGGCGACGATCGCCGCCCAGTCGGCAGGCGGCGCGTAAGTCGAGACGCCGCGCGGCGAGTCCATTTTTTTGTAGGGCCAGAAACACCAGCCGATGTCGTGCGCCTCGAGCGTGGTGCGAAATTGCGCGATCCACTCGTCGGTGTTTTCGCCGGATTCGCCGAGCCAGAGCGGAATGCCGGTGCGCTCGCGCAGCGCAAGGAAACGCGCGATCGTTTTCTCGACGGGCGCCTCCCAGTAGAGGTGAAACGTGTAAGCGAGGTTCGGCGCGAAGGGCTCGGCGATCATGTCGAACTGCTGGTTCCACTGCGCCCCGCCGAGGAAAATCACGTGCTGCGGGTCGACCTCGCGAATCGCAGGAACCAGGCGGCGGTAGAATTCGCCGAGCAGCGGGTTGAGCCGCTTCGTGTCGTGATAATCCGCGATCGGCTCGTTGAGCAGATCGTAGCCGAGCACCATGGCCTCGTCGCGGTAGCGGCGGGCGAGCGCGCGCCAGAGATCGATCGTGAGCTGTTGCGCCGCCGGATCGTCGTAGAGCCGCGGCATGCCGCGGCTGTCGTCGATGTTGGCGCCGGTCTGGCCGCCGGGCGCGCCGTGCAGATCGAGAACGACGTAGAGATTTTCCTCGCGACACCAGCCGATCGCCCGATCGAGCAGCGCCCACCCCGGACCACTCATCTCGAATGGCGCGTGTTCGCTGACGAAGAGCCGCCAGTTCAGCGGAATCCGCACGGAGTTGAAACCCAGTTCGCGCAGCCGGTGAAGGTCGGCGCGCGTGATGTAGCGTTCGCGCCACTCACGCCAGAACTCGGCCGCAGCCACATCACCCACGAGTTCCGCGACGACGTTCTCGATCAACCGCGGTGATGCGGCGCGATCGAATTTCCACATGTAGCCTTCGGGCAGGAGCCAGTTGCCGAGGTTCGTGCCGCGGAGGTGAAGGACTTCGCCGTGCGCATCGACGAAATCGTGGCCGCGGGTTTGGACGAAGGCGCTATCGGCGGCCCAGACGAGAACGGGAGCGAGCAAAGCAAACGCGGTAAAAATGGAACCTCGAAGGCGCAAAGACACAGAGAAGAAATTTCTTCCGACTCTGTGCCTTTGTGCCTCTGTGGTGAAATTCATGCCAAGAAAAGTTACTCGGCGTGCTGGTAGACGCGAACGTAGTCGATTTCCATTCGTTGCGGGAAGATCGCCGGATCGACGCCTTTTTCGCCACCCCAATCGCCGCCCACGGCCAGATTCAGGATGAGATGGAAATCGCGGAAGAACGGCCACGACTTCCAATCGCCGCCGTCTTTCCGCGAGGTGAAGTAATGCTGGTCGTCGAGATAAATGCGGATCTCGTCCGCGTCCCACTCCATCGCATACGTGTGGAAAGCCGCGGAGACGTCGGAGCGTTTGATGATCGCGGTGCGCTGAGTGTGATTCGGCCACTGGTGCGCGTGCGTGTGCGTCGAGGCGTGAATCGCGCCCGGGTCGTGGCCGACGTGCTCCATGATATCGATCTCGCCGTTGTCGGGCCAGCCGCCGTCGCCGAGATTCCAGACGGTCGGCAGCATCCAGATCGCGGGCCAGGTGCCGCGGCCGGCGGGGAGTTTCGCGCGAATTTCGAAACGGCCGTACGTCCAGTCGCCGTGGTTTTTCGTGACGAGTCGCGCAGACGTGTAGTCGTTGTTCTTAAACTTTTCGCGACGCGCTTCGATGATCAAACGGCCCTGCTCGACGCGCGCGTTTTCCAGGCGATCGGTGTAGAACTCGAGTTCGTGATTGCCCCAGCCGCGGCTGCCGGTGTCGTGCGTCCAACGTTGTGGATCGGGCGCTCCGTCACGGTCGAATTCGTCGGACCAGACGAGCTTCCAGTCGGTTTTGGCCGCGAGCGATGGAGCGTTTTCGGCTCCGACAGCGGGAGCAGCGAGAATTAGCGCAGCGAGCGAGGCGACGAGAAAGGCAGAGAGAAATTTCATGCTGCGATATTTTCCGAGGTGGAGCCCGACGTCCTCGTCGGGCTGGATCGAGGGAAAGGTTTTAAAACCCGACGAGGACGTCGGGTTCCACCTTCGACCGCTCAAACGGCCGATGTTTCTTTGCGGGCGGCGAGGTCGCGCTCGATTTGTTTCACCTGCGGCTCCTCGAGCGGATAGAAGAAAATCGCCAGACCGCTCAGCAGTGCGAACGCGCCGGGGAGCACGCTGAAGAGCAGCGTGATCCCATGCAGCGAGCGCGTGGTCTGCGCGGCGTCGGCAACGTAGCCGTAATAGGACAACAGCCAGCCGATCATCGCGCTGCCGATCGCGAGACCGACTTTCTGGACGAAGACCGTCGCGGAGAAAATCAGGCCGGTCGTGCGGTGCCCGAACCGCCATTCGCCGTAATCGGCGGTGTCGGCGTACATCGACCAGACGATCGCGGGCGTCGGACCGGCGACGAACGAAGCGAAAATGTTGAGCGCATAGAGGAGCGGCAGGTTGCGCGGATCGGCGAAATAAAACGCCGCCATGCCGAGCGCGTTGAGGATCGTGAGCCCGATCATGAGCTTCCGCCGCGAGGCGAAGCGGGTGAAAAGCTTCGTGCTCAGCGAGCCGAGGATGAAGCACAGGAAACCGACGAGGTTGAAGGTGCCCAGGCCCGCGTAGTTGCCGACGACGTATTTGAAATAGTAGACACCCGAGCCGCTGCGCAGGCCGGTGTTGGCGAGCGTGAGGAAGGCCGCGAAGAAGAGCACGACCCATGGGCCGTTGCGGAAAAGATCGCGCAGATCGCGGCCGAGCGAGGAATGCTCGCCGGCGAGCGGCGTGACACGCTCACGCGTCGTGAAAAACGTGTAGAGAAACATGAGCACCGAAACGACGGCGAAGATGCCCATCGTGTAGCGGAAACCGCCGGCGGCGCTGCCGGCGATCCTGGTGAAAAATTCGCTGAGCATCGGCACGAGCCAGCCGATGAGCAGAGCGCCGAGAAACGCGCAGGCGAAGCGATAAGTGGAGAGCGAGGTGCGGTCCTCCGACGACGCCGACATGACACCCATCAACGCCGAGTACGGCGTGTTGATCGCCGCGTAGGCGACGAGCATCAGCGTGTAGGTCGCATAGGCGAAGATGAGTTTGCCGTCGGGTGAAAAGTCCGGATTGGCGAACATCACGTAACCGAGTACGCCATACGGCAGCGCGCCCCAGAGTATCCAGGGGCGAAACTTGCCCCAGCGCGTCGTCGTGCGGTCGGCGAGCAGGCCGATGACGGGATTCAGCGCGGCGACGAGAATCGGAACCGTGCCGAGCAGCGTGCCCACGACCGCACTGTTCTGGATGTGGACGACGTCGGTGTAGTAGTAGGCGAGAAAGATGTTGAACGCCTGGAAAAAGAAATTCGAAGCGGTGTCGCCGAGGCCGTAGGCGAGTTTTTCAGCGAGGCTCAATCGCGGCAGAATCGCGACGGGCGCATGGGACGGGGCGGAAGTGCTCATTGGGGTGAAGAAAAATTAGCGACGCCGGATCAGTCCGCGCGATAGCGAAACCAGTCGAAATCGGCGGAGATTTTGAGATCGCTCGAATCCTGCGCGCACAGGACGGCGAAGGGGCCGGTGAAAGCCCAGCCCACGCCGCCGTCGATCGCGTGGTCGTCGGAGAGCGTCGTGGCGTCGAGCACCGGGCCCAGCGGCTGCGGCGGCCCGCCGGCCGGATCGGCCGCGGCGGAATTCAAGGAAAAGAAGAACCGGAGCGTTTCCCCGGCGAGCTGCGCACTGAGTTCGATCGCACCGGTCGGGGGAAGCGGGAGCGGTGCGACGAGGTCGTCGCGCCAGCGGCGGTTGTCGCAGGCGATCAGTCGCAGTTCGCGCCGGCCGGCGTCGCTCGCGGAAACGGCCGCGTAGTAGAAATTCGCGGCGTTGTAGAACAGCGCGAGACCGGCGCATTGTTGGAAGGAGCGCGGCGAAAATTCGAGGCGCGTCGCCACGCGACAGCGCTGGTGCAACAGGCGGAATCCGACGAGGCTTTGGTCGAACGCCGAGAGCAGCGAGGAGCGGCCGCGCAAGCGCAGCCAGCCGGGACGCTCGTCGAGACTCGACCACGAGGCGTCGGCGGGCTCACGCAGGGTGTTCCATCGCGGGTCGAGCGCGGCGACGGAGAAATCGTCGGTGAACGTCGGAAGGCAGGAAGGAGCCGTCCGGTCCGCGTCGGCGGATCCGCCGATTTCCACGAACGCGCGCGGCGCGTGACCGCCCCCGGCGAGGCGCGGCCAGTCGCCCGCGGGCCAGTCGAGGCGCTGCAGGGCGGTCTCGCGACCGAGCAGGCAGCGGCGCCGCGCGCCGACCGGCCGGCTGCACAGATGCGCGATGAACCACTCGCCCGCGGGAGTCTGCACGAACGAGGCGTGGCCGGATTTCTGCAGCGGGTTCGCCGGCTCGTCGCTCGACGTGAGCAGCGGATGATGCGGCGAGAGTTCGTAAGGCCCGTCGATCGTGCGCGAGCGCGCCACAGTGGCCGCGTGGTTCCAACCGGTGCCGCCCTCGGCGGTGACCAGATAGTAAAAGCCGTCCTTGCGATAGAGGTGCGGGCCTTCGGTGATGCCGAGCGCGGAGCCGCGGAAAATGTTTTTCGGTTCGCCGATGAGCCGTCGCTCGGTGAGCGAAAATTCCTGCAGCACGATGCCGGCGAAAGCGTCGACGCCGGTGGACGGACGCCAGAGCTGGTTCAACAGCCAGGCGCGTCCAGCGTCGTCGTGAAAAAGCGACGGATCGAAGCCGCTCGCGTTGAGTTCAACCGGATCGGACCACGGCCCCTCGACGCGCGGAGCGGTGACGAGATAATTGCGGAGATCCTTGTAGGGGCCGTTGAGTCCGCGGGTATTGGTGTAGACGAGCCAGAAAAGCCCGTGCGCGTGGCTGAGCGCGGGCGCCCACACGCCGCCGGAATCGGGCACGCCGCGCAGGTCGAGCTGACTGCGGCGCGTGAGCGCGTAGCCGGCGAGTTCCCACTGCACGAGGTCGCACGAGCGATGAATCCGCACGCCCGGCCACCACTCGAACGTCGAGGTGGCGACATAGTAAAATTCTCCGACGCGGACGAGGCACGGATCGGGATGGAAGCCCGGCAGAATCGGATTTTCGACGCGGGCCATGGACGAGGCGCGAGCAGAATCAGCGGGCAGCGCCGAGATAAGTTCGAATCGCGTGCGCGGGAATCGCGCCGCCAATCGCATCGCCGTCGACCGTGAGGGTGAAGTTCGCCGCGGTGTCCGTAGCGTTGAGCACGACGACCACGAGGCCGCCGTCGGGATTCACGAAGGCGACGTGTTCGAGCTTCTTCGGTCCGCCCTCGGAGACGATCCGGTGCGCGCCCGTCTGCACGTAGCGGCTGAAGTGCGCGATATAATAGAACGATGTCTGGTAGTGCACCTCGCCGGTCGCGGTGTCGACGAGCACGGGCGCGTCGCAAAGATTGCCGACGTGGTTCGGTCCGCCGGTGAGGTCCAGGACGATGTTCCAATCGATCCAGCCGCAAACCCAGTTGCGGAAATCGCCGATGAGATTGCGGGCGTAGCGCTCGCCGCGATCCCAGCGACCGAGCTTCGGGCCGCCTTCCCAGCAGCCTTCGGTGAAAAGGATTGGTTTCGCGGGAAACTTCGCGTGCACGCGGGAGGAGGCGGCGAAATCCTCGCTGACATACCAGTGGATCGCGGAGCCCCAGAGGTATTTCGCCGAATCGGCGTCGCCGAAGAGGGCGTCGGCGCGTTGCTCGAAGATGTCGCGATTGTGGTCGAAGCCGATGAGTTTCACGTCGCCATGGTTCGCCTTCGCAAGCGTGGGGCCGAGGTGGTCGCGGATGAAGTCGCGCTCGTCCTCGGGAGAGAAGATGCACGATTCCCAGACCTGCACGGCTTCGGGTTCGTTTTGCACGGTGAGCGCCCAGATCGGAATTTTTTCTTCGCGCTGCATCGTCTCGATGAACTTCACGTAGAAGCGCGCCCACGCGTCGCGATACTCGGGGCGGAGCGTGCCGCCGGCGTCCATGCGGTTGTTGCTCTTCATCCACGCGGGCGGGCTCCATGGCGAGGCGAGAAGCTTGAAGCGATCGGCGCCGGCGATCGCCTGCGCCTCATGCAGGAGCGGCAGCAGCCAGCGGCGCATGGGTTCGAGGGTGAATTGATGCAGGTAGTAGTCGCCCGGCGTGTCGTCGAGCGTCCACAGGTTGAGCGAGAAGTCGCACGAGTTGATGTGCGTGCGCGCGAGCGTATAGCCGATGCCGTCCTGCGAATCGTAATACCGGCGGAGGATGTCGCGGCGTTTCTCGGCGGGCAGTTGCGCGAGCACCCACGCGGACGATTCGGTGAGGGCGCCGCCGAAGCCGACCATTTCCTGTCGGAGTTGCGCGGGATCGAGTGTGATCGCGGCAGCCGTGTCGGCTGCGGCGGCGATGGCGGTCGCGCTGGTCGCGGGCGGCGCGGGCAACGGCGCGAGACGGTGGCCGTTGTCGCGCGCGGTCTCGATGACGGACCACGACCGGGCGGGCGCGGCGGGCAACAGGGTGGAGAATGAGAGGGAGAGCAGCACGCCAAGGACGGCAGGGCCGACGTGACGCCGAAACGAAGAAGAGTCGGGGTGATTCATGGGGTTGACGAAGGCGGAAGAAAAAAGGCGCGCACCGGACCCAACCGGTGCGCGCCGAACAGAACCTGTGCCCTACCAATTTGCAGGATCGCTCATCGCCCTGGCTTCGCCCCGCCCCGCTCGCCGGCGAGCGCCGTTCCGCGGAAGCGTGGGCGAGTACGGCGGTTCAGAAGGAGACCTCGTAAGTGAGTTTGGCGGTGATCGGCGGGTTGTAGATCAGGCCGTAGAGCTTCGTATCGTTGAGCAGATTATCGATATTGAGCTGGAGCGACTGGCTGTGCCCGTAGGCCTTCCATTCCTTCCGCACGAAGGCGTTCAGTTTGAATTGCGAGGGCATGTAGAGGACGATCGGCATGCCGTTCGTGTCGGTCTGCACCTGATTGCTGCCGTGCGTCACACCGGAGAAGTAGGCGCGCTTCGACGCCCAGTCGCCGCCGAGGCCGGCGATCACGCCCTTCAGCGCGCCGTCGAATTTGTAGTTGCCGAACACGGTGAAACGATTGCGCGGCGTATCGTCGCCCGGGAAGGTGCCGCTGTTGGTGCGCGTCGAGGTGTCGGTCGGATCGGTGTAGGCCTCGGCGAGCGTCTGGCCCTTCAGGCCGAAGCCGCCGTTGGGGAAATACCACGTGGCCCAGCGGTCCTGCGGGTAAGGATACTTGATCCACACGCCTTTGTTGATGAGCCGGACGGTGTTGTTGACGGAGCTCGAAACCACAATCTGGATATGGTCGTTGGGCGTAAACATGATCGTGCCGTCCCAACCCTGCGCCTCGGAGATCGCCGGGAGGGCGTTTTGCTGGGAAGCGTTCTGGAAGGCGCCGTCGTCGAGCGTGGCGTTGTTGATGCCGGGGTCGTTGATGTCGTTGCCGTGATACGCCCAACCCGCCCAGCCCGGAGCAGCGGCGGCGAAGAACGCGTCCATGAACGCAGCGCCCTGCGGCGTGCTCGCGTTCAGGTAGATGCTGCCCTGATCCGCGCTCTGGTTGTTGAGCGGTGAGACGAGCGTGACCGCGCCGGCATCGACCGCTGCCTTCCACGCCGCCTGCTCCGCCGCATTCGGGGTGTAGGTCTGGCCGTTGGCGACGAAACCGTTGTAGGTCGTCGCGACGCCGGCGCTGTTCTTCGAAACATACGTCGTGTTCGCGAAGGGGTTGTAGAAACCCGTGCCGTTGGCGTCGCCGAGATTGTAGATGATGGGCTTGCTCGGATCGAAGCGGGGCTTGCCGAGCGGCGCCGGCGTGGAGAAGCCCTGGCCGAGCCAGGCATGCTTGGTGATCGTGTAACGGCTGATGGAGCCGGAAATCTTGCCGTCGAGAAAATCGAACTTGATGCCGTATTCCTTGCTCTTGGCGGTGTCGGCGCCGACGGGCGCGCCCGTCAACGACTCGTGGAGGCCGCCGAAGTTCGGCTGGAAGCCGTCGGCTTTCAGGGCGAAAGCGGAGAGGCTCTTGGTCAGCTTCACCATCGCGCCGAGCTGGCGGGAGGTGGTCTTCGCCTGCTTCGCCACGCTGATCGTGGTCGTGGGGACGTTGGGCGTCGCGTTGTTGGGCGAGGTGATGGTGGTGTTGGTGGACCAGTTGTCGCTGATGTCCTTGCGGACACCGGTCATGAGGATGATGCGATCCTCCACGCCCCAGAGCTTGCCGAGCTTGATGAAGTTGTTGACGTAAACGGCGCGGTCCCAGCCCTTGCTGATGTTATCACGATTATTCTGATACAGGGCCGGGGCGGCGGACCCGTCGCCCTGCACGCCGAACAGGATCGGGGTGAGTTCGAGCGGGCCCTTGAAACTGTAGAGGCCGTCGTTGGTCTGCCAGTTCGCGGAGGAGATCCGGTTGTAGAGTTCCGAGTAGCCCGCGAGCGCCTGATCCTCGAGGCGGAACCAGCGGTCGGGAAAGAGCGTCTTCTTCGCGGTCAACTCGACCCGCTCCTGGTCGCGCGTGGTCTGCGCCTGGTTCTGGTTCCAAGCGTAGCGCACCACCTCGTGCTCGAACGTGCCGGGCTTCAGACTGGTGTTCGAGGGCTCGATGCCGGGAACGATCGTGTTGATCGTGATTGTCTGCGAAAGATTGTAGCCGGGATTGCCGACCGAGACCTGCTGGATGCCGCCGTTGGCATCCTGCGTCTGCACGTTGTATTTGGTGTGATTGTAGCCGACGAGGAAGTCGACCTGCGGGAGCCAGTCGGTTTCCTTCAGCAACTGCTGGGTGCCGAGAATCTCGACGTTCGACTGCTGCTGGTCGTTGTAGGTCGAAGGCCCGCCGAGATTGAACGTCCGCTTGTCGGCGCCCGGCGGCCAATAAAAACCCACGGCTTCCAACTGGTCGTTGTTGATCGGCGTGCCGCCGGTGCCCTGGGCGGCGCGCAACGCGCGGAAGCCGTAACCGTTTTGCTGCGACTTGCTGTATTCCGTCTCGACGAGGATCTCGGTGGTCTTGGTGGGTTTCCAGGAGACCGAGGGCGCGATGAAGAAGTGGGAGTTCTTCTGGTAATCGATGTTGGTCTTGGAACTCTCCCACGAACCGACCAGGCGGTAGTCGATATTCTGCGACGCGCTGACCGGCCCGGTCGTGTCGAGCGTCGCACGCAGGTAGTCGTAGGCGCCGTAGCCGAAGGTGACGTGCCCCTGCTGGCGGTTCGACGGCCGCTTCGTCAGGTAGTCGACGACGCCGCCGAAATTGCCGGTGCCGTAGAGCAGCGCGTTCGGCCCCTGCACCACCTCGATGCGGTCGATGTTGATCGCATCGCTGGGACTGCCGCGCAGAAACCCGTTGCGGAGGACGTTGTTGGTGATGAAGCCGCGGATCTTCAGCTGGGTGCCGCTGATGTTGGAGGTGACGCCCTCGGGATTGTTCACGCCGCCGGGACCGTAGGCTCCGCGCTGCACCCCGCCGATGCCCCCGTTGTTTTCCAGGTCGTTCTGCGTCTGCAACGAGATTCCGGATACGTAGGAAAGCGACTTGCGCAGATCGGTCGCGCCCGTGTCGCTGATGAATTCGCTCGTGATGACCTGCATCGGCAGCGGCAGATCCTTGATCGCGGTGTTCACGCGCGAGCCCGAGATCACGTTCGTCGCGACGTAGCCGTTGTCTTTGTCCGTCTGGACGGTGAACGGCGACAGCACGACCGTCTCATCGTCGGCGCCGGCGGAAGTCGCGCCGGCCGCCGCCGGAGATGTGGTCTGGGCGACCATTCCGGGCGCCGCGAGCAGCCCGAGAACGAGCAGCGGTGTGAGCAAACGATCCCGCAGGATCGGGGTGATGGGGTTCTTCATGTTGAAACAGTGCAGGTGTTAGGAAACGGCCCCGATCGCACGCCAAGACGCACGTCGTGCCCACACGCACGCCGGGACAACGACCGGGTGAAGCGAAAGCAGGAACGACATCTTCAGCGTGGGGGTTCGGGGTGAAACCGCCCTCCGAGGAACGGGGAGCGATGCGGGGAAAAGGCGCGAATAATCCTGAGTTGTCAACGAGATTGTGCACACAACTGTTCCGCGATCGTTTTCAGCCGCCCCTCATCGCCGAACCGGCAATTTTACCTCGTATAATATGCGAGTTACCTGGTAAGCAGACTTTGATCGACCGGCAAACTTTGCGCACATTTACCGCTATTGTGCACAGCTATTTTAACACTTGAAATTTGCGCGACCTTCCCCACGATGTTCGAAAACCCACCCCGCCGCCGAATTCTCGCGGCCGCTCCTTCACCCCGCTCTCACCGTGACGCGATCTCTCAACCAGCAACTGCTCGCCGAACGCCTCAACGTCTCTCGCACCACCATCTCGCGCAGTCTCGCCAACCATCCGGCGATCAGCGCCGAGACGCGCGAAAAAGTCCAAAAACTCGCCGCCGAGATGGGCTATCGCGGCACCCGCACTCGCGGCTCGCGCATGCGCCCCGCCAAGCAGGCCACCGTCGGCGTCCTCATCGGCGTGCCCGCCGAGAACGTCGCCATGGCGACCTTCCCTTTCATTCTTCAAGGCATTCGCGAGCGCGCCGAGATCGAGCACCTGGCGGTCGATGTCTGCTTCGAAAAACCCGCCTCGCTCGACCCGCGCTCGAAGCGCCAGAGCGTTTTCCGCCACATCCGCGCCGGCGACTGGCGCGGCACGATCCTCATTTACCCGTTCCCCGAGCCGGCGGTCGATCTGATCGCGCGCAAGATCTCCACCGTCGCCGTCCTCGAGAGCTACGCCAACCCCGGCATCGACATTATCGATACGGACGACTCCGCGGCCATCCTCACCCTCGTCACCCGGCTGAAGGATGCCGGCCACCGCCGCATCGGTTTTCTCACCTGGGACTACCCCGTCGGCGGCCACTGGGCCATGCGCCGCTTCGGCGGTTACGTCGAGGCGCTGTTTCACCATGGCCTCGAGTTCCGCCCCGACTGGGTGATCAACATCAACCGGAACACCCCGCATTTTTCCGAACTCGGCCCCGACATCCCCGACCGGGTCGCCGCCACCCTCCGCCACGACGGCGTCACCGCCTGGGTCTGCGCCGCCGACCACCAGGCCTATCACCTCATGCGCGAATTGAACGCCCGCGGCGTCCGCGTGCCCGAAGACTGCTCGATTACCGGCTTCGACGGCCTCGAGCCGCCCGCGCACGCCCGCCGCATCACCTCGATGCTCGTCCCGCACGAAGACATCGGCTCCTCCGCGACCGCGCGTCTCTTCAGCCGCATGATGCATCCGCATTCGCCCCGCCGGAAAATTCTGGTCCAAGCCCGGCTCGTCGAAGGCGAAACCATCGCGCCGCCCCGCGCCTGACCCGAGCCCGCCGCTCGCCGCTTCGCGCGAGGCTGCATCCGTTTCCGCCCCGCGCCCGACCACGGGCCGGCTGCCGGGCCCCGCCGTCGCTGCCCGCCAGGTCTCCATTTTAATTTTTAAAATGTCCGTTATCCTCGAGTCTCGCCACTCGGCGCCCGCCGAGCCTGCGCCCGCGTTTGTCGACGCCTTCGATGGCCGCTATGCTCGCATCGCCCACAGCGACGCGCTCCCGCCGTTTTTGATGAACGTCGTGAGCAGCTCCGACCTCTGGCTCTTCCTCGCGAGCAACGGCGGACTCAGCGCCGGCCGCGTGAATGCCGCGCACGCGCTTTTCCCGTATCAGACCGTCGATCGCATCTACGACAGCGCCGGCAGCACCGGCCCGTTCACCGCCATTCGCGCCGTACTCGGCGGTCGCGAAATCCTCTGGGAACCGTTCGCCTCGCATCCGCCTCACGTCGCCGACGTCATCCGCCACCTCTATAAAAGCGTCGAAGGCGATCGCGTCTGGTTCGAGGAAACGCATCCCGCGCTCCAGCTTGTTTTCCGCTACGGCTGGTCCACGGCTGAGCACCACGGTTTCGTGCGCCGCTGCGAACTCGAAAATCTCGCCGCCACGCCCCGCCCCGTTCGCCTCCTCGACGGCCTCCGCAACCTCCTTCCACCCGGCATCGGTAGCCGCCTCCAGGCCGACTACAGTTGTCTCATCGACGCCTACAAAACCGCCGAACGCCTGCCCTCCTCGACGCTCGCCACCTACGCGCTCTCCGCCGCCATCACCGATCGCCCGACGCCGATCGAGTCGCTCCGCGCCAGCATCGTGTGGTCCGAAGGTCCGCCCGATGCCCGCATCCTCCTCTCCGAAACTCAATTCGCCGCCTTTCATTCCGGCGCGGAAATCGCCTCCGAGTCCCGCCGCCGCGGCATCCGCGGCGTCTACGCGCTCTCCGCTCATTTCCTGCTCGCTCCGCGCGCGACCCAGCGCTGGCTGCTCGTCGCCGACACCGGCCTCACCCAAGCCGACGTCGTGGCCCGCCACCGCGCCTTCGTCTCCGGCGAACTGAGCCGCACGCTCGCCCCCGCCGTCGCCGACGCCACGCAAACCCTCCGCCGCTTCGCCGCCGCCGCCGACGGCCTGCAATGCAGCGCCGCCGAAGCCACCACCGCCCATCACTTCGCCAACGTCCTCTTCAATATTCTCCGCGGCGGCACGTTCGCCGCCGCCGGGATTTCGCTCGCCGATTTCATCGCCTTCCTTCGCGTGCGTCATCGCCCCGCCGCCGAGCGTCACGCGGTCTGGCTTGCCTCGCTGCCGCGCACTCTGCCGCGCGCCGCCTTGCTCGGCGAACTCGCGACCCGCGACGACCCCGATCTCGAGCGGCTCGGCTACGAATACCTCCCGCTGACCTTCAGCCGTCGCCACGGCGACCCGAGCCGGCCCTGGAACACGTTCAACATCCGCATGCGCGACGCCGCTGGCCATCCGCTGCTGAACTACGAGGGCAACTGGCGAGATATTTTCCAAAACTGGGAGGCACTCGGCGCCAGCTTCCCCGACTACCTCGAGAGCATCGTGGCGAAATTTCTCAACGCCTCCACCGCCGACGGCTACAATCCTTACCGCCTTTCGCGCGCCGGCCTCGAGTGGGAAGTTCCCTCGCCGGATCATCCCTGGGCCGGCATCGGCTACTGGGGCGACCACCAGACGATCTACCTGCTGAAACTGCTCGAGTGGTCCGCCCGTTTTCACCCCGGCTTGCTCGGCGGCTGGCTGCGCCGCGATCTCTTCAGCTCCGCCGACGTCCCGTATCGGATCGCCAGTTACGACGCCATCCGCGCCCACCCCCAGGCCACGATCGCCTTCGACGCCGAGCGTCACCGCGCCATCGAAGCCCGCGTCGCCCGCGATGGCACCGACGCCCGCCTCGTCCACGCCGCCGAAGGCCGCGTGCGGCACGTCAACCTCACTGAAAAACTCCTCCTCCTCGTCCTCACCCGTCTCACGAATTTCATTCCCGGCGGTGGCATCTGGATGAACACCCAGCGCCCGGAATGGAACGATGCGAACAACGCCCTCGTCGGCCACGGCGTCTCCCTTGTCACCCTCGCCTATCTTCGCCGTTTCCTCGCGCATGTCCGCGATTGCCTTCTTCCGGCCCTCGGTCCCGACGACGTGCCGATCTCCACTCCGCTCGCGACGCTGCTCGCCGATGGGCTGCGAGTCCTCGACCGCCACCGCGCGCTCCTTCTCGCGCCATCCCTCGCCCCCGCCGCGAGGCGCGCGCTGGTCGACGCGCTCGGTCGCGCCGGCTCGGACTTCCGTCGCGCGGTCTACGCCGGCTCCGGCCCGCCCCGCACCGTCGTGAGCCGGGTGGACCTCTCGCACCTGCTCACCACCGCTCTGGCCTTCGTCGATCATACACTGCGCGGCAGCCGGCGCGACGACGGGCTTTTCCACGCTTATAATCTGCTCGCGTTCTCCGAAAATCCGCCGGGCCTCGAGCTTCGTCCGCTGGGTCCGATGCTCGAAGGCCAGGTGGCCGTCCTCAGCTCCGGCCTGCTCGCCCCCGCCGAAGCCGTCGCGCTGCTGCGCGCGCTGCGCTCCAGCCCGCTCTACCGCGCGGACCAGCACAGCTACCTGCTCTATCCCGACCGCGAACTGCCGGCCTTTCTCGACCGCAATGTCATTCCCGAATCCGTCTTCGCCGCCTGCCCTTTTTTCGAGGCGCTCCTCGCGACGGGCGACACGAGCCTCGTGCTGCGCGACGCCACCGGTCGGGCGCGTTTTCACCCCGATCTCGTCAACGCCACCGCCCTCGACGAGCGGCTCCAAATCCTCGCCGCCGACCCGCGCTGGCGTGACCCGATCGCTGCCGACTCGTCCGCCATCCAAGCCGCCTACGAAACGGTTTTCCAGCATCGCGCCTACACCGGGCGCAGCAGCTCGATGTTCGGCTACGAGGGGCTCGGCAGCATTTACTGGCACATGGTCGCGAAACTCCTGCTCGCCGTGCAGGAAAATTTTTTCGCCGCCGACGCCGCCGGCGATCCCGCCGCGCCCGAACTCGCCCGGCTGTATCACGATCTCCGGCACGGCCTCGGCTTCAACAAATCGCCCGCCGCCTACGGCGCGTTTCCCACCGACCCCTACTCGCACACGCCCGGCCACGCCGGTGCCCAGCAGCCTGGCATGACCGGCCAGGTGAAGGAGGAGATCCTCACGCGCTTCGGCGAACTCGGCGTCCACGTGGAGCACGGCGCTCTCGCGTTTCGCCCCCGCCTCCTGCGCGCCGACGAGTTTACCACGGCACCCACGGCTTTCCGCGCGGTCGATTTGTCCGGCCGCGAAATTCTCCTCGATCTGCCCGCCGGCGCGATCGGGTTCACGTTCTGCGGCCTGCCCATTTTCTATCGCCGCTCGACCCGATCCATGCGCCTGCAACTTCACTTCGCCGACGGTCGCGTCCGGGAATTCCCCGGCACCCAGCTCGGCGCGTCCCTGAGCGCGGAGATCTTTCAACGCTCCGGTCGCATCCACCACGTTGAGGTCGACCTCGGCATCTCCTTCCAACCGCTCTGCCCATGATTTTCCGCCGGCTGCGCTCCTCGCTTCCCCTGGCCGCGCTCGCGTGCCTCGCCGGGCCGGTTTCCGCTGCCGAATACGCCTCCGTCATTTGGCGCGACGAGTTCAACCAAGCCGACAACTCGGCGCCGAACTCCGCCAATTGGGTCTACGAACGCGGCGCCACCGGCTGGGGCAACGAGGAACTCGAGAACTACACCGACGCGCGCGAAAACTCCTACATCGCCTCCGACGCCGCCGCGACCGACGGAAAGGTTCTCATCATCAAAGCCCTCGAGCCCTCCGCCGGCGGCTACACCAGCGCCCGCCTGAAAACCCAGGGAAAATTCAGCGCCAAATACGGCCGCATCGAAGCGCGGCTGAAAACCCCCAGCGGCAAGGGCCTCTGGCCCGCGTTTTGGATGCTCGGCAACACCATCGCGACGCTCGACTGGCCCGCGTGCGGCGAAATCGACATCATGGAAATGGCCGGCGCGAAACCCGCCACGAACTATGGCACCGCCCACGGCCCCGGCTACTCCGGCTCCGGCGGTATCGGGAAAACTTACCCGCTCCCCGGCGGCGCCACCTACGATGCCGCGTATCACGTTTTCGCCGTCGACTGGTCACCCGACAAACTCGTGTGGTCCGTCGACGGCGTCGTTTACCACACCGTCACTCCCGCCTCGCTGCCCGCCGGCGCGCGCTGGGTCTTCGACGACTCGCCCTTTTTTATTCTCCTCGACGTCGCCGTCGGCGGCCTTTTCTCCGGTAATCCCGACGCCACGACGGTGTTTCCACAGATGCTCGCCGTCGACTACGTGCGCGTTTATTCCCAGCCGCCCGCGCCGCCCGCCGTCGCCGGCGCCTTCGCCACGGGCGCCACCCAGGTCATGCTTTCGTGGCAGCCCGCCGTGAACCCCGACCACGCCGTCACCAGCAGCTATCGCGTCGAGCGCGCCACCGACGCCGCGTTCACGAAAAATCTCGCCGCCTTTTCCGCCGGTGCCGCCACGTCCTACACCGACACCACCGCCGCCGCGAACACCACCTACTACTACCGCATTCTCACGCTCGCGTCCTCCGGCACCTCCGATCCCACGACCACGCTCACCGTCAAAACCGCCGCGAGCAACGCCACTGGCGATCCCTTCCTCGTCAACCTTTCCGCCCGGGCCTACTGCGGCACCGGCAACGCGGTCACCATCGGCGGCTTCGTCGTCGGTGGCGTGGCCGCGAAAAAAATTCTGGTGCGAGCCATCGGCCCCACCCTGACGAAGCTCGGCCTCGGCGCAGGCGAAATCCTCCGCGATCCCGTCCTCGAACTCCACCACGGCTCCGCGATCATCGCCACCAACGACAACTGGGAGACCAACGCCAACCTCTCCGACCTCCTCGCCGCCACGTCGCGCACCGGCGCGACTGCGCTCGACGCGTCCGATCATGCTTCCGCCGCGCTCTACCTCACGCTTCCGCCCGGCGTCTACAGCTTCGTCGTCGCCGGCAAGGGCGACACGAGCGGCATCGTTCTCCTCGAGACCTACGACGCCGACTGACGCCGCAAACTTTTTCCCAACTCACGCAGGAGCCTCTTCCCCCAACTCATGTAGGAGCCTGCTTGCAGGCGATAACTCATGTAGGAGCCTGCTTGCAGGCGATGCAGGCGATTTTGGATGTCGCCCGCCCCAAATCCCCCGCAAGCGGCTCCTACATTCGTATGGTTCTTCGCCGATACCCTCACTCCTCGCCCCCGCCCTCCACCACCAGCCGTAGCGCGTCCAGCCGCAACCGCGCCGCGCCGATCGCTCCGACCGTCTGCTCCAGCCGCGCCTTGGCCAGCGCGATTTCTTCCGGCCGCACGTGGTCGTTCAACTTCCCGAGTTCCACGAGCCGTTGCACTTCCGCCCCGAGCGCCGCCCTCGCTTTCTCCGTCGCCGCCCGCTTCAGCGGATTCGCCCGCCGCTCCGCCGCCTCGCCCGCCGTCTCGACCATCTGCTTCAACACGCTCGCATTGAACCCCGGCCGCTCGAGAAACCGCTGGATCACTCCGTCCTCGAAATCGCCCGCGAGCCCGGGCGCGCGGCCGCCCTCGGCCGCAATCTCGCCGCGCAAATCCACCAGCACCCGCACCGGCGTCGGCGCGAGAAACTGGTCCACGTGCCAGCGCGAATCCGCCACCGTCTCCAGCACATAGATCCCTTCGAGCAGCAGATTCGCCTCATCCGAACGCACGAATCCAAACGCCGTCGTTCCGGCCTTCGACTCGATCAGCAGGTCGATCGCATCGCGCACCAGACCGTGATCCGCCGACAAAAACCGGATGTCCTCGCGCACGATCGCCCGCTTCCGGTCGAACGTCGCCAGCATTCCCTCCGCCGGGATCGACGGAAAACTTTCGATGTAAGCGTGGCTCGGATCGAGCAGCACGTCGCCCTCCTCGTGCTCGCGCACGCGCACGCCGAAGTGATCCAGCAACTCGAGGAGAAATGTCCGCAGCGCCGGATCCGCATCCGCCGCCCGCACCTCCGCAATCGCGCGCGCCGCCACCGCCGGGTTGAACGAGTTCAACTCCAGCAGCCGGTCGCGCCCTTTTTTCATGCGCGCGTCCAGCTCCTTTCGATACGCCGCCGTCTCCGCCACGAACGCTTCGAGCGCCGGCCGGCCCGCGTGCGCCTTCCCGCCGCCGTAGTCGAGCGCCAGCGCCAGCAGCCGCTCGCGAAATTCCTCCATCAGCTCGCTCCCGCCGTGCCGCGGCGTCTCGATTGCGTCCAGCCCGCGGTGATACCACTCGACGACCGCCTCGTCCGCGCTGCCCGCCACATACGGGACGTGCACGCGGATCGTCTGCGTCTGCCCGATCCGGTCCAGCCGTCCGATCCGCTGCTCCACCAGCCCCGGATTCAACGGCAGGTCGAACAGCACCAGCTGATGCGCGAACTGAAAATTCCGCCCCTCGCTCCCGATCTCCGAGCAGATCAGGAGCTGCGCGCCGTCCGGCTCCGCGAACCACGCTGCGTGCCGGTCGCGCTGCACGAGCGGCAGCCCTTCGTGAAACAGCGCCGTCTTCACCGCGATTCTTTCCTGCAGCGCCGCCTCGATCGCGGCGACTTTTCGCTGCGTCCTGCAGATCAGCAAAATTTTCGCCGGTTTCGATTCCTTCAGGAGTTCCGCGAGCCACTCGATCCGCGGGTCGTCGCGCAGCGAATACCGCAGCCCCGCGTCGCCGCCCGTCTCCTCCGCCGCGAGTTCGCGCGCGATCCGCGCGTGCAGCGTCAGGTTATTGTCCTCGATTCGCGCCGGGCAAAATTTCCGCGACGGAAACCCGCTCATCGCCGCCCGCGTGTTCCGAAACATCACGCGGCCCGTCCCGTGCTGGTCGAGCAGCGTTTTCAGCAGCGCCTCGCGCGCGCCCGGTTTTCCCTGTTCCAGCGCGTCGAGTCGCGCCGCCAGCCCCGCCGGATCCTTGTCGAAAATTTTCCCCAACGCCGCTCGATCCGTCTTGGCCAGGGGTTTCTGCTCGACGATTTTCTCCGCCACCTTCGCCACCGTCCCGAAGCCCTCCGCCTCGCGCTGAAACGCCTCGAAGTCCGGATACCGCTCCGGATCGAGCAGCCGCAGCCGCGCGAAATGCCCTGCCGGCCCGAGCTGCATCGGCGTCGCCGTGAGCAGCAGCAGCCCCGGCGTCCTCCCCGCCAACTCCTCCACCAGCGCATACTCCGCCCGCCCGCCCCCCAGCATCTTGTCACCTATTAAGTGACATTTACCTTCTTCTCCCCTCGTGCGCTCCCGCGTGTTGTCACCTATTAAGTGACATTCATCCGCGACCGACGAAGGCGTTTTCGGCGGCGACCACGCGAGGTGGTGCGCCTCGTCGACCACCACGATGTCCCACCCCGCCGCGATCACCTGCGCCCGTCGCCGCTCGTCGCGCGCGAGAAAACTCACGCCCGCCAGCGCGAGCTGCGACCCGAGAAACGGATTCGCCTCCGGATCGCCCGCCTCGTCCGTCACGCAGCGCTCCTCGTCGTAAATGCTGAACCACAAATTGAACCGCCGCAGCAATTCCACGAACCACTGATGCGTCAGCGATTCCGGCACGAGCACCAGCGCCCGCTGCACCTTTCCGACCGCGAGCAACCGCTGCAGGATCAGGCACGCCTCGATCGTTTTCCCGAGTCCGACCTCGTCCGCGAGCAGTACGCGGGGAATCTGCCGCGACGACACCTCCGCCAAAATATAAAACTGATGCGGGATCAGATCGATCCGGCCGCCCAAAAAACCGCGGACCTCCGATTGCCGGATCTTCGCCTGCATCTGCAACGCGCGGAACCGCAGGTCGAACACCGCCCCTTCGTCCGTCTGGCCAGCCAGCAAGCGCTCCTGCGGCAGATCGACGCTCGTCACATCCGAAATCGCATCCTCGCGCACCCGCTGCCCCGCGCTGCCGACATAGCTCAACACCCCGCCCGCCTCCTCCACCGTCTCGATCGTCAACTCCCCGCCGTCGCGCGTCCGCACGGTGTCGCCCGCCCGAAATTGCACGCGCTTCAACACCGCCGTCCCCAGCGCATACAGCCGCCGCTCGCCCGTCGCCGGAAACTCGATCGCGATCCGCTTCGCCGCGGCGTCGACGTTCGCGACGACGCCGAGCCCCAGCTCGGGCTCGCGCTCGCTCATGCACCGTTGTCCGACCATCCCAATTGACATCCCGCCACGAACACCCGCCCGCGTCGCCGTTTCAAGCGATTCCCTCGCCGGCCTTGACGGTCAGCGAACGCCGCCGTTGTCGCAGCGCCATTCGCGCTCACGTTTCTGCTTCATGCCGCCCCTCGCCTCGCACCTGCTGCGCGCCCTCGTTTTCGCCGGCGTCCTCGCCGCGCCGTCGTCCGTGTCGATCGCCGCCGATTCCACCGCTCCGGCGAACTCATCTGCCGCGAGCACCTCTTCCACCGCACCCACCACGCCGTCTCGCTTCGCTCCGCCGAAATTCGGCCCGCGTCCGCTCCGCGACATCTGGGCCCGCGACGCCTGCGTCTACCCCGATCTCTCGACTCAAACCTACCTCATGTATTTCTCCTCGCGTGGGCCCAACGGCCGCGCCGCCGTGGCCTGCTACGCGAGCAAGGATCTCGCGCAATGGACCGGCCCGACCTTCGTCTTCGAGCGCCCCGCCGAGTGGTGGGCCGACCGCAGCATCTGGGCGCCCGAGCTGCACGCGTATCGAGGAAAATATTATCTCTTCCTCACCTTCGATTCGACGCATGCCTTTCCCGAGCAATGGCGCGACTGGCTCCCCCGCGTGAAACGCGGCTCGCAAATCCTCGTCGCCGATTCGCCGCTCGGCCCGTTCCAACCCTTCGCGAATCGCCCCACGCTGCCCGAGGATATGATGACGCTCGACGGCACGCTCTGGGAGGAAGACGGCGTGCCCTACATGGTCTTCTGCCACGAGTGGGTGCAGATCAAGGACGGCACCGTCGAGATGATCCAACTCGCGCCCGACCTCTCCGCCACTGTCGGCGAACCGAAACGCCTTTTCCACGGCAGCGACGCCTCCTGGAGCGAAAAATCCCCGCAATACGGCTGCCACGTCACCGATGGCCCGTGGCTGTATCGCACGAAGGGCGGCAAACTGCTCCTCCTCTGGTCGAGCGGTTCGGCGAGCGGCTACTGCGTCGGCATCGCCACCTCCGCCTCCGGCAAACTCGCCGGCCCGTGGACCCAATCGCCCGCGCCCCTCTACGCCGACGACGGCGGCCACCCCATGCTCTTTCGCCGCTTCGACGGCCAGCTCATGCTCGCGCTCCACCGCCCCAACCGCCAGCCGCGCAACACCCGCGAAGTCTTCCTCGAAGTCGAGGAAGTGAACGACACCCTCGTATTGAAAAAATAAACTCGCCGCCGCCGCCGCCGACGACGACGACGACGCCCAGCGCGGACCGCGCCGTGCCAGGCCCTACGACACCAGCCCCACCGCCCAGTGCGCGAACGCCAGCCACGCCGCCGTGCCCGAGATCGCCAGGCGCAGCGGCTGCGACAGCACGATCAGCAACGAGCCCAGGATCGTCGTGCGATGCACCCGCCCCAGCGTAATTAAATCGAACGCGATCAACGGCAGCAGCAGCAGATCCGTGCCGCCGAAAAACGCCGGCGGGCCCGCCTGCATGATCGCCAGCGGCCAGCGCGCCACCGCCGCCGTCATCAGGCCCACGTTCGCGATCAGCATCCACCGCTTGTGACTCGGCAGATTTTTGCGCGCCGCGATTCCCAGCGTTACCAGCGTCGCAAACACGAGGATGTCGAAAAGCGGAATCGTCAGGAACTGATGCGGCTCGATCGCCGGCGGACCCGATTGCCGAAGGACGCCGTGCAGCGCCGTGATCACACCGACGACTGTCATTGCGCCCGCCAGCGCCGCGCCGAACACCCCCAGCTTCCGGTGCAGGTCGGGCCGCTTCCCGGCGATCAACGCCGTCTGCAGCATGAACAGCAAAATCCAGCTCGTGAACAACGCCCCATGCCACGCCACCCACGCCGTCATCGGCTGCATGGGATGCGGCGGTGTCAGCCACTTCGACAGATAAAAAGTCGGCGCGAAGCCGACGAACACCACCGCCGCGCACACGACCGACATCCCACCAAAAAAAACGCGCTCGGCATTCCGGCTGGCTCGACGCGGCACCGCAATTTCAGGAGTAAGGCTCATGGAAACAGGCCTCGGGGGAGGCGCTTAGGGTTGAAGGAACGCGCGCAGCATGCCGCGGCGCGCGCCCTTTGAAAGACCGAAATCCCTGCTGCGCAGCCGCTCGCCGCGCCCCGCCCCGCGACGCCGCGCGACTACTTTCCCGCCGGCGGCTTCGCCGCATAAAACGGCAGCAGTTGCTTCACATGCCCCTGGATGATCGCGCCCACGGTCTCCGACGGCGTGCTCCCCTTGTGCAGCTCGAAAATCGCCACGAGCAGCGCCAGCTCGATATCCACCTTCTTCGGCGTCGCGGCCTTCATCGCCGCGAGGATCTCGAGCGCTTTTTTCTCCGCGCGTTTATAGTCCTGAAAATTTTCCTCGGTCGGCGTCGCCATCGCTTCAGCCGTTCCGCAATCCGCTCCGCGGTCAAGCGCACACTTCGCCGCCGTTTGACGGTGCGGCGAACCGACCGTTGCGAAACCACCCCGCCCGACGCAGCCTTTCCCTCTTCCGATGCCCCGAACCGCCGCCTCACTCCACCCCGCCGCCTCCCCGGCATTCATACGTATTACGGATGAAAGCAAATGCCTCCCCGGCGGGGTGATTTCATACGTATTACGTATGAAGCGCCCGCAGGCGCCCGGCGCCGGGCGCTCTCTCGGTGCGCGCCAGGCGATCGCTCAACCCGCCTTCATGCCGGCTTGATCGACTTTTCATCCCGTCCCTCGAAATGACTTTCCGTCTCCGCTTCCCGCTCGCCGTTTTCGCGGCCGCCACCTCACTTTTCGCCGCGCCCCTCTCACTCACGCTGCCGCCCGTCGACAATTCGCTCTCGGCCGAATTTCACCTCGGCACCGCCCGCTCACCCGACGGCCACACCGTCACGGCCGACGCCCACAGCCTCCGCCTCGACGGCCAGTCGTGGACCCCCGTGATGGGCGAGTTCCACTACGCGCGTTATCCCGCCAACGCGTGGCGCACTGAACTCCTCAAAATGAAAGCGGGCGGCATCGACATCGTCGCCACCTACGTTTTCTGGATTCACCACGAGGAAACCGAAGGCTCGTGGAACTGGTCCGACCGCCGCGACCTCCACCGCTTCGTCGCCACCGCCGGAGAACTCGGCCTCGAGGTCATCGTTCGCGGCGGCCCGTGGTGTCACGGCGAAGTCCGCAACGGCGGCCTCCCCGACTGGATCGTCGCCCGCGGCCACGTTCGCTCCGATGACCCCGCCTACCTCGCCAGCGTCGCCACGCTCTACGCGCAGATCGCCGCGCAACTCCACGGCCTCCTCTGGAAAGACGGCGGCCCCGTCATCGGCCTGCAACTGGAAAACGAATACAGCGGCCCCGCCGGTCACCTCCTCACCCTCGAGCGCCTCGCTCGCGACGCCGGCCTCGACGTCCCGCTCTACACGCGCACCGGCTGGCCCGCGTTGTCCACTCCGATGCCTTTCGGCGAAATTCTGCCGCTTTACGGCGTTTACGCCGAAGGCTTCTGGGACCGCGAACTCACTCCGATGCCCGGCAACTACTGGGCCGGTTTCCATTTCTCCACGCTCCGGCTCGACGCCAACATCGCCAACGAAGCCCTCGGCCGCCGCGAAGCCCACGATGCCGCCGGCACGGCGCGCTATCCCTTTCTTACCTGCGAAATCGGCGGCGGCATGATGAGCAGCTATCACCGCCGCATCCACGTCGATCCGCGCGACATCGCCGCCACCACGATCGTTAAACTCGGCTCCGGCAGCAACTCGCCCGGCTACTACATGTATCACGGCGGCACGAATCCCGACGGCCGCACGCCGATGATGGAACAACAGGCCACGCCGCTCACGAACTGGAACGATCTTCCCCACAAAAACTACGATTTTCAGGCGCCTCTCGGCGCCGCCGGACAGATCCGCCCGCAGTATCATCTCATCCGCCGCCTCTCCTATTTTCTTCGTGACCACGGCTCCGATCTCGCCGCGATGCCCGTCACGCTCCCGTCCTCGCGCCCCACCGGTCGCGACGATCTCGTGACGCTTCGCTGGTCCGCCCGCTCCGACGGGCGCCGCGGTTTTATTTTCGTCAACAACTACGAACGTCTCCGCTCTCTTCCGCCCAAGCCCGACACGCAGTTCGCGCTCACGCTCGCCGACCGCACCACCCTCACGTTTCCCTCCGCGCCCGTCACCATCCCCGCCGACGCCGCCTTCATCTGGCCCTTCAACGTCGACCTCGGCGGCGCCACCCTCGTCTACGCCACCGCCCAGCCCCTCACGCATATCGTCGACGACGCCGGCCGCCGCACCATCGTGTTCGCCGCCACGCCTGGCGTCCCCGCCGAATTCGCCTTCGACGCGAACGCCGTCTCCCTCGATTTCACCCGCGGCCATCCTCGCACCGAAACCGGTCGTCTGATCGTGGCCGCCCTCGCGCCGAGCCGCGACCTTGCGATCGCGCTCACCACGAAAACCGGCCGCCGTCTCCAACTCGTCCTCCTCGACGAAGCCGATTCGCTCGCCCTCTGGAAGGGCCCCTGGCAGGGCCGCCCGCGCCTTGTCCTCACGACCGACGCCGTCGTTTTCGAGCGAGACGCCCTTCAACTCACCGCCAACCCCGGCGCTCCGAGCCCCCGCGAACTCGCCGTCTTTCCCGCTCTGAAAAATCTTCCCGTCCCGGCTCGCCCCGACGGCTTTTTCCAACCCATCTCCGCTCTGCCCGCGCCCGCATCGCACTCGCTCACCACGACACTCATCCACCCCGCCGGCCCACCGCGCAAAATCTCCCTCGCCGACACGAAACAGCCCGTTGCCGAGCAACCCTCCGACGCCGACTTCGCCGCCGCCGCCGTCTACAAAATCGCCCTCCCCGCCGATCTCGACCTCTCCGCCGATCCGCTTCTCCGACTCCACTACGTCGGCGACGTCGCCCGCATCTTCATCGACGGCCAACTCGTCCTCGACGATTTCTACAATGGCGATCCGCTCGAACTCGACCTCCGCCGCCACGCCGCCGCCCTCGCCCGCGGCGAACTCACGCTTGCGATCCTTCCCCTTCAAAAATCCGCTCCCATTCTCTTTCCGCCCGCCGCCCTTCCCGCCGACGACCACGCCGCCCGCCTTCTCTCCGCCGAACTCATCACCCGTCCAGCGCTCCGACTTTGAGCTTCCGTCCCTTCATGAAACCTCTCCTCGCCATGCTCGCTCTCGCCACGCCACTCGCCGCCGCCGATTTCCACGACTGGGCCCCGACCCCGCCCATGGGTTGGAACAGCTGGGACTGTTTCGCCACCACGGTCACCGAGGCGCAGACGAAAGCCCAGGCCGACTTCATGGCCACGCACCTCGCGTCTCACGGCTGGCATTACATCGTCGTCGACATCCAGTGGTATGAGCCCGGCGCGAAGAGCCACGCCTACCGCGCCGACGCCGTGCTCACGATGGACGGCTTCGGCCGCCTCCAGCCCGCGCTCAACCGTTTCCCCTCCGCCGCCGACGGCTCTGGCTTCAAATCCCTCGCCGCCTACGTCCACTCCCTCGGCCTGAAATTCGGCGTCCACCTCATGCGCGGCATCCCGCGCCAGGCCGTCGAAAAAAATCTCCCCATCCTCGGCACGAAACTCCACGCCCAGGACATCGCCAACCGCGAGGACATCTGTCCGTGGAATCCCGATATGTTCGGCGTCGATATGGCGAAACCCGGCGCGCAGGCCTACTACGATTCCGTCTTCGCCCTCCTCGCCGAGTGGGGCGTCGACTACGTGAAGGTCGACGACATCAGCCGCCCCTACCTGAAGCACGCCCCCGAAATCGAAGCGGTCCGCCGCGCCATCGATCATACCGGCCGTCCGATCGTCCTCAGCTTGTCGCCCGGAGAAACCGTCCTCGAAGCCGCCGACCACGCCTCGACCCACGCGAATCTCTGGCGCATCAGCGACGATTTCTGGGACCGCTGGCTCGCTCTCCGCGATCAGTTTCCGCGCCTCGCCGCGTGGAACTCCCATCGCCTCCCCGGCGCGTGGCCCGACGCCGACATGCTCCCGCTCGGCACGCTCGTCCTCGGTGAGCGCATCACTCGTTTCACGCCCGACGAACAGCGCACGATGATGACCCTCTGGTCCATCGCCCGCTCTCCGCTCATGCACGGCGGCGACATGACGAAGACCGACGACGCCACCCTCGCTCTCCTCACCAACGACGAAGTCCTCGCCGTCAACCAGCACAGCACGAACAACCGCCCGCTCTTCAATCACGACGACCTCATCGCCTGGATCGCCGACGTCCCGAATTCGTCCGACAAATACCTCGCCGTCTTCAACGCCCGCGACCGCGTCCGCCTCACCTCCGAAAACGCCCGCTACGTCAGCCCACCCGTCACCGGCGACGCCGCGACCTTCGCCGCCGTCGACGCCGATCTCACCGGCGCGAAAAAACTTTTCCTCGTCGTCAATCCCATCGACTCCACCGGCGAGTGGAACCGCATCCTCTGGCGCACGCCCGTGCTCGTCTTGGCCGACGGCCCCGAGCGCCCGCTCACCGATTTGAAATGGACCCACGCCGACGCGTGCTGGGACAGCACCGCCGTGAAAAAATCTTCCGATGGCAGCGCCATCCTCGGCCTCGCCGCCGAAAACCCGTCCATCGTCGAATACGCGCTCCCACCCGGCGTCGCCCGCTTCCGTGCCACCGCCGTCGTCGAGAGCAACGGCCGCGGCCATCCGCCCGGCCCCGTGCGTTTCATGGTGATCGCCGGCACGCCCGAAAATGAATCCACCGCTCCCGGCGTCCCGGTCCCCGTCCGGCTCGCCGATCTCGGTTTCGCTCCGACCGCCCGCCTCCATATCCACGATTTATGGACGCACCGCGACCTCGGCGAATTCACCGGCGCCTTCTCCCCCGAAATCCCCTTCCACGGCTCCGGTCTCTACCGCATTTCCCGGTAGGGGCGGCTCTCCGAGCCGACCGCTCTTGGCCCGTTGTAGTTGTAGGGCGGGGGATCTCCGACCCCGCCATCCGGTCCGACGCCCGCGCCCCGCCGCGCTCCTTCACAACACCGGCCGCGCCCGTCGTCCGTGCTGCGTGTGATCCCCCATCGCCGCCTCGCTCGGCACCTTGTATTGGATGAACATTTCCTTTCGCCACCGCGTCGGCGAGTGGCCTTTGCACATTTTGAACGCCCGACACAGGTTGCTCCCGCTCGAAAATCCGCACTCCGCCGCGACCGTCTCCAGCTTCGCGTTCGAGCTGCCCAACAACTCCATCGCGCGCTCGATCTTCAGGCGGTTGAGCACCGCTTGCGGATTCTCCCGGCGCACCTGGCGGAACAGCCGGTTCAGCTGGCTCGTCGACACGCCGATGACGCGGGCGGCATCGCTGAGCGCGGGATTTTCCGCCAGGTGGTCGCGCAGCCAGTCCTCCGCCGTCGTCACTTTGTCGAAACTCCCGCCGATCGACTGCGGCTCCCGCCGCTCCTTGTAGTCGCGCAGCACCAGCAGGCTCAAATCCATCAGCGCACGTTCGCAGTGAATTTCGCTCTCGAGCGTCGGCCGCCAGTAGTGACGCTTCAGCCGTTGCGCGATTCCGACAAGTTGCTCCTTGTCGCGCTTCGCCAGCGTCGTCTCGAGGGAGCCGCGCGCCCGCGCGATTTTTTCCAACGCCGCAGGCACCGTGCTGAAATGGATCACGATGACCTCGCAGCTCTCGCCCGGCACGCCCGCCCAGCCGTGCACGACCCCGGGCGGAAACAACCACAGTCGCTCGCTCCGTAGCGTGCGCGGCGCGTCGTTCCGGTCGAAAGGCGCAAGTTTCCCGCGGACGACCGCGAGAAACTCCCAGTTGAGTCGTTTGTGCGGCGGCATCGGCCGCTCGCCGAGAAATCTGTTTCCGAGCCCGAGGTAGCGCAGCATACGCAGCACCGCCCGTTGTGGAGCGCCGGCCGCGCAATGCAATGCCATGCGCGATTTTGAATACTCAACGCGCGGCGCGGAAAAGGCCGCAGCATTGAGGCTGCGCCCGTCCGCAGGCGTATTCGCCGCCAATCGCGCCAAAGCGATTTGCCCCGACTCCCAAACTTCGGCTCCGGCGTTCCCACGGTGCGCTCGTCCGATTCAAGCAGAACTCCCATGACCCAACCTCGCCTGAAATTCGCGCGGACCCTTCCCGGTCTCGCGCTCGCTTTCCTCGTCGGCGTCGCGAATTCCCCCGCGCAAACGCCCGCCACCGCGCCGGCCGACGAGACCATCGTCCTCCCGAGCTTCGAAGTCCGCACCGACAAGGACAACGGCTTCACCGGCAAAGCCGCCCTCTCCACCACGCGCACCGGCGTCGAA
The DNA here is from genome assembly GCA_048498075.1 of Verrucomicrobiota bacterium. GTDB lineage: Bacteria > Verrucomicrobiota > Verrucomicrobiia > Opitutales > Opitutaceae > Opitutus. Next base: position 29,250 of record JBEHYR010000060.1, read on the forward strand.
CTCGTCGACCTCCCGCAATCCGTGCAGGTGCTCACGCGCTCGTTCATCGACGACGTGAACCCGACCATGCTCGGCGACATGTTGAAATTCGTCGGCGGCGCGCAGACCGGAAACCTCAACTTCTCCGTCGACCGCTTCATGCTCCGCGGCTTCACCGGCGAGGGCGACTATCAAGACGGCTTCCGCTCCAGCCAGACCGAGACGCAGGTCGACATGGCCACCGTCGAACGCCTCGAGATCATCAAAGGCCCCAGCGCCATCTTCGTCGCCAATGGCCCGGTCGGTGGCGTCGTCAACAAAATCTCCAAAGGGCCCGTCTCTTACGACGTCCGCTCGTTGAAAATCCAGGCCGGCCTCTTCGATGCCAATCGCGCCGAACTCGACCTCGGCGGCGCGATCACCGCCGACAAGAAGCTCATGTATCGTTTCGTCGCCGCCGGCCAGTATTCGGACGGCTGGTATGACCGCACCTACGTGCACCGCATCCTCGTCGCGCCCTCCATCGCCTACGAGTTCAACCCCACCACGAAGCTCACGCTCAAATACCAGTTCGTTAAAACCAACTTCTCCTCCTACAACGGCATCCCCGTCGATCTCCGCACCGACAACCACCAGGCCGGCGTCGCCCGTCAGGTGGAGGTGATCGATATCCCCGGCGACCGGCAATTCGGCGAAGGCTCGCCGCTCAACTGGCGCTTCGACGAGGTCAGCAAATTCATCGGCGAATTCACCACGCGTCCGAGCGATCTTCTCGCCATCCGCCTCGCCGCGCTCTGGTCCGACAACGAGGCCAACCGCGTCGAATCCACCCTCGCCGCCATTCCCGCCACCTACACCGGCGGCACGCTCCCGCGCGGCACCACCGCCGTCTACAACCAGTGGCCGCGCCGCACGCTCCAAAACGACTACGTCTTCACGTTCAACACCGGCGCCGTCGGCCACAAGCTCCTCACCGGCTTCGAGGTCACCGACAACACCACGACCAATAAAACCTTCGCCGGCTCCAGCAGCGCGATCGATCCCTTCGACCCATCGTTCCCCGGGACCGTCACCGTCGGCACCACGCCCACGAGCAAGACGAAAACGCTGAACGAATTCGGCAAGGTCTTCGCCCTCGAAACCGCCTCCTTCGCCCACGACCGCCTCCTCGTCAGCGCCGGCGCCTCGCGCAACATCGTTCGCACGCAGGCGACCAACGTCCTCACCGGCGCCGGCAACCCGCTCGTGCAGATCTTCAAGAGCCTCTATCAGGCCGGCGTCGTCTACAAACCCGTCGAGCACGTGTCCGTCTTTTATGGTTACAACGAGAACTTCTCGCCCAACGTGCAGAACAACCAGGTGCTCCCCAGCCAGAGCGGCAAGCAGCACGAATTCGGCGTGAAGGCCGACCTCCTCGATCAGCAGCTCACCGTCAACCTCGCCTACTTCGACATCAAGCAGCTCAACCTCACCGCTCCCGCCTTCCCGCAAACCACCCCGCCCAGCTTCATCCTGATCGCCGGCGAAAATTCCAAAGGCATCGACGGCGACATCTCGTGGCACGTCACCAAGCAGATCGACCTCCTCGGCTCCTTCGCCTTCTTCAACGCCGAGGTGCCCTCGACGCCCGCCAACGTCGCCGCCGGCGCCCCCCTCGTCCTCCCGACCGGCAACGTCTCCGAAAACACCGCCGGCCTCTGGGCCCGCTACAAATTCGAAGGCGCCCTCAAGGGCTTCTCCGCCGGCGCCGGTCTCAGCTATCAGAGCAAAAAAGCGATCACCGACAGCGGCAACACCACCTTCTACGGCTGGGTCGACGGCCGCACGCTCGTCGATCTCAACTTCGCCTACGACACCGGCCGCGTGAAATACACCGTCAACGTCGATAATCTCTTCAACGAGTCCTACGTCTACGCCGCCCGCAACCAGGCGCTCATCATCCCCGGCACCGGCATCAATGTGAAAGCCGCTGTGATCGTGAAATTCTAACCAACCTCCTTCGTCATCGCGAGGAGCGGACGCACCCAGACGATCCGTTCATTGGGGTGTCGGCTGGGTATCGGCATCAGGGGGCCCATGCTCCGCACCTCGCGATGACAGCCTGCTTGCCACCGGCCCTCGCCCGCTTCACGTGTGCGAGGGCCGTTTGCTTACTCCGTCGCCCGCTGGAAACGGTCCGAACGATTTTCTCTCGGCGCTCTCGGCCTCCTCTGCGGCTCTATCTCGAAACTTGGCCACATGAAACTTTCCCGCCTGGTCCTCGCGTGCGTTTTCGTCTTCTCCCTCGTCGCCGTCCGTGCGGCCGACTTCACGCTGGTCGCCGACCGCCTCGCCGCGCCTTTCCTCATCGAGCCGGCCACCGACCCTGCCGTCGCCCGCGCCGCCGACGATGTCCGCCACGACATCGAGCAAATCACCGGCACGCTCCCGGCGCTGCACACCTCTCTCGCCGCCACGCCGCCGCGCACCGTCATCCTCGCCGGCATCCTCGGCCACGACCCGCTCCTCGACCGCCTCGCCGCCTCGGAAAAGCGTCATCTGTTAAATGCCACTTTCCAAAAGCTCCACGGAGCTTGGGAGAGCTTCGTCATCGCCGTGGTGGACGATCCCTTTCCCGGCGTCGATCAGGCGCTCGTCGTCGCCGGCAGCGACCGCCGCGGCGCGATCTACGGCCTCTACGAAATCTCCCGCGAACTCGGCGTCTCGCCCTGGCACTGGTGGGCCGACGTCCCCCCGCCGAAAAAACCCACGCTCACGCTCCCCGCCGGCCGCCACCGCTTCGGCCCGCCGTCCGTGAAATACCGCGGCCTCTTCATCAACGACGAGGACTGGGGCCTTCAGCCGTGGGCCGCGAAAACCTTCGAGCCCGAGTTCGGCAACATCGGCCCGAAAACCTACGCCCGTGTCTTCGAACTCCTCCTCCGCCTCCGCGCCAACACTCTCTGGCCCGCCATGCACGCGTGCACGAAGCCGTTTTTCGCCACGCCCGAAAACGCCCGCCTCGCCGAGGCCTACGGCATCGTCCTCGGTTCCTCGCACGCCGAGCCCATGCTCCGCAACAACGTCGGCGAATGGCCCCACGACCGCGCCGCCGACTACAACTACCTCACCCACCGCGACGAGGTTCTCCGCTACTGGGACGAGCGTGTCGCCGACGCCGCGCAGCACCACGTCGAAGCCATCTACACGCTCGGCATGCGCGGTATCCACGATTCGGCGATGCAGGGCCCGACGACCGACGCCGAGCGCATCGCGACCCTCGAAAAAATCTTCGCCGATCAACGCGCGCTCCTCGCCAAACACCTGGTGCCGGTAGGGCGCGTTATCCCTGACGCGCCGTCCATGCCCTCCGTCTCTCAGCTCTCAACTCTCAACTCTCAACTTTCACAAATTCCCCAAATCTTCTGCGCCTACAAGGAGGTTCTCGACCTTTACCGCGGCGGCCTGCGCGTGCCCGACGACGTCACCATCGTCTACCCCGACGACAATTTCGGCTACGTCCGCGACTTCGCCTCCCCGGCCGAGCGCACCCGCTCCGGCGGCTTCGGCGTGTATTACCATCTCTCCTACCTCGGCCGCCCGCTCTCCTACCTCTGGCTCTGCACCACGCCGCCCGCGCTCATTTGGGAAGAAATGCACAAGGCCTACGAGCACGGCGCCGATCGGCTCTGGATCGCCAACGTCGGCGACCTTAAACCCGCCGAGATTCCCCTCACTTTTTTCCTCGAACTCGGCTGGGACATCGATCGCTACACGCCCGACACGCTCCCCGATTTTCTCCGCGATTTCGCCGCCCGCACCTTCGGCCCCGAGCACGCCGCGGACCTCGCGTCGCTGCTTTCCGAATACTACGTGCTCAACTTCCAGCGCAAACCCGAGCACCTGCAATGGTGGCTTCCGCGCGAGCCGCACCGCCCGAGCCCGCTCACCGACGCCGAGGTCGGCGCCCGCCTCGCCGCCTTCGCTTCCCTCCGCACTCGCGCGGACGCCCTCCGCGCGCAAATCTCCGCGCCGCTCGCCGACGCCTTCTACGAACTCGTTTACTACCCCGTCGTCGGCTCCGCCCTCGCCAACGAACGCTACTTCCTCGGCGAACGCGGCACGCCCGAATCCCTCGCCGCCGCGCTCGCCGCCGACGCCCGCCTCACCGCCGAAACGAAATTCTTCAACGACGACCTCGCCGGTGGCAAATGGCGCGGCCTCCTCTCGCTCGAGCCCGCCGACGACCAGTGGTCCTCGATGCGCCTCGCACGCTGGACACCGCCCGCGACCCCGCGCGCACCCGTGCCGTCGCCGGCCCGCGACACCTTTCTCGCCGTCGACGCCGCTGATTTTTCCGCCAACCCGCCGGCCTCCGGTGCCCGCTGGCAAATCATACCTGGCCTCGGCCGCACCGGTCGCGCCGTCACCGTCCTGCCCGCGATGAATCGTTCCGTCGCGCTCACCGATGCCGCCCGCCTCGCTCCGCGCCTCGATTTCCCGTTCACGTTCCCCCGCGCCGGTGAGTTCACCCTTCGCGCATATCTCCTGCCCACGCACCCGCTCGCCGGCACCGCGCTGCGTTTCGCGGTCGCCCTCGACGACGCTCCGCCTCGACTCGTTTCCCTCGAAGTCGGTGACGGTGGCCCGAACTGGGCTCGCGGCGTGCTCGATGCCACGCGCCTGGCGACTGCGCCGCTTTCCGTCTCAACATCCGGTCCTCACGTCCTCCGCATTTTCGCCCTCGATCCCGGCGTTGTCCTCGATCGCCTTGTGATAGATCTCGGCGGCCTCACTCCGAGCTACCTCGGCCCCTCCCGGTAGGTACCCTCGTTCCGCGGCGGTGGTCAGCAGTATCTCTTTTTGTCCACGTGCCTCCAAAAAAAGAGGCCAATTCAAAGTAACCCATTAGGTTACTTTCCCTCTGGAAATATCCCCGCGTTTGGCGACGAGTGCAGCCGAGGTCTTCTCTATCGTCATCGAAATTCACCGACGGCTGGGAGAGCCGCCTCTACCCTCCGCGCGCCCAACTGTCCGGCGCACGCCCGACGTGGCTTCGCGGTTTTTCCGCCGCAGCCTCACACCATGTCTCGCACCTCCGGACTGGCGTGGCCGTCTCTCGTGCTCGTCGGCCTTTCGCTTATCCTCTCCGCCGCCGCTGAGCCCGCCCCGCCCGAAACCGCGACGGAAGTCTGGTCGCCCGAACCGTCCGTCGTCACCGCCCTCGCGAATCAGCCGCCCTCCGATGCCATCGTCCTCTTCGATGGCACCAACCTCGACACGTGGGAACCCATCCGCGCCGGCGGCCCGTCCTGGAAAATCGAGGACGGCGCCATGATCGTCGTCCCCAGCCCGAAGCCGTGCGATCAGCGCACCAAGCGCGCCTTCGGCGACGTGCAACTTCACCTCGAGTGGCGCGCCCCCGCGCATGCCACCGGCGACGGCCAGAATCGCGGCAACAGCGGCGTGTTCTTCATGGGCCTCTACGAGCTGCAGATCCTCGATTCGTATAAGAACAAGACCTACGTCAACGGCTCCGCGGCCGCCATCTACAAAGAGCACGCCCCACTCGTGAACGCCTCCCGCCCGCCCGGCGAATGGCAGACCTACGACGTCGTCTTCATCGCGCCGCGCTTCACCCCCGACGGCACGCTGCGCTCGCCCGCGCGCCTCACCGCCTTTCACAACGGCGTGCTCGTCCAGCATGACGTCGCGCTCACCGGCCCCACGCCCAACGGCCCCACCTATCACCAGTCCACGCTTCCGTCTTACGCCCCGCACGCCGCGAAACTCCCCCTCGTTCTCCAGGACCACCGTCACCCCGTTGCCTTCCGCAACATCTGGATTCGCGAACTCTCCCTCCCTGAAAAATAAACTCCCATGCGCCTGCGCTCCGCCTCCCTTTTTTCCACCCTCGCCACCAGTCTCCTCCTCAGCGCGCCGGCCATCGCCGCCGAGCACTGGCGCCCGCTCTTCAACGGCCATGATCTTTCCAACTGGGAAATGTTCATGACCAATCCCGACCCCTCCTGGGACGTCCCGGGTTTGAAGCGCGACGCCGCCACCGGCAAATACCTCGAGCCCATCGGCAAAAACCACGACCCGCTCCACGTCTTCAACATCGAGACCGTCGACGACCGCCCCGCGATCCACATCACCGGACAAGGTTTCGGCGTGATCACCACGAAAGAAACCTTTTCCAACTTCCACCTGCGGCTCCAAGTCAAATGGGGCGAGCGCAAGTGGGGCTCGAAAATCGACAAACCCCGCGATACCGGCCTGCTCTACTTCGTCCACGGCGAGCCGGGTTTCGACCACGCGACGTGGCCGCGCTCGATCGAATTCCAAATCCAAGAGCACGACATGGGCGATCTCTACGCCCTCGGCACGCAGATCACCGTTAACGCCCGCCACGAGGGAAAACTCTGGCTCTACGACCCGAAAGGCGCCTCGACGCTCTTCGTGCAAAAACTCCCCATCGGCAACCGCTGCGTGAAACTCGGCGACCCGGAAAAACCACACGGCAAATGGAACACCCTCGACCTGTATTGCTCCGGCGATGACAGCCTCCACATCGTCAACGGCACCGTCGTCATGCGCCTCCACCACGCGCAACGCCTCGACGCCGCCGTGCCCGCCCTGCTCACCTCCGGCCAGATCTGTCTCCAGACCGAAGGCGCCGAAGTTTACTTTCGTGACGTTGAAGTCACCCCGATCGACGCGTTCCCCGCCGACCTCACCGCCGAGTAGCGCTCCCTGCGCCCTCGGATCGAAAGCTCGAATGTAGGAGCCTGCTTGCAGGCGATCCCCCCCGCGAATGCCCCTTGGCTCGAAAACTCGAATGTAGGAGCCTGCTTGCAGGCGATCTCGCCTCGCGAACGACGCACTTCGCCCGCCGACAAGTTTCTCCATGATGAGGCGCACTCGTCGCCCCGCTCGTACCGTTCTCCGAATAAATCCGCACTCGTCCCTGCTCTCCGCCAGTTCCGTCGGCTTCATCCGCCGCCGCCATGACAGACGCGACGCTTGCCGGCGTGCGCCCCCGGCCATAGAACGACAGTGCCCAGCGCCCCTCGCGTCCACCCCGCCTCCACGATCGGCCAGGATCGGCTCCACCATGCTTAAATTCGCCGCGCGTCAGTTGCTCAAAAATCCGGGCTTCACCGTCGTCGCCCTGCTCACGCTCGCTCTCGGCATCGGCGTCAACACCACCGCCTTCGCCGTCCTCAATCGCCTCCTGCTGCAGTCGCTGCCGTTCCGCGAGCCCGGTCGCCTCGTCCAGATCTGGGGCACCGTGCCGCAG
>JBEHYR010000061.1:0-35281 GCA_048498075.1 Verrucomicrobiota bacterium
TGGCGTCCCCACGGGGATTCGAACCCCGGTTCTTACCGTGAAAGGGTAGTGTCCTAACCGGGCTAGACGATGGGGACTAACCGCGGAGCCCGGCACGCTACGGCGCACCCTCCCCTGCGCAAGGCCAAATTTCCCGCGAAATTTCCTGCGTCTTCTCGTAAAATTTGGCGTCGCGCTGGCGCACTTTTCGGCGCAAATCGCACTCGCATGACCTGCTCCGAAATCGCCGCCTCCCTTCCCCAATCCGCCGTCACTGCGATCGACTTACCCTTCCTGCGCATTGGCTCCGGCAAGGTCCGCGAGATTTTTGACGTCGGCGACGCACTCTTGCTCGTCGCCAGCGACCGGCTCTCCGCCTTCGATGTGATTCTGCCCGACGGCATTCCGGGCAAGGGCGCGATCCTGACCCAAATCAGCAACTGGTGGTTCGCTCAGAGCAGCGGCATCATTCAAAACCATCTCCTGCCCGACCAAGCCGGATTGCTCGCCAACAAATACAAACTCTCCCCGGATCTCCGACTCCGCAGCATGGTCGTGCGCAAACTCAAGCCCCTGTCGATCGAATGCGTCGTGCGCGGTTATCTCGTCGGCAGCGGATGGAGTTCCTACCAGAAAACCGGCGAAGTCTGCGGCCATCGCCTGCCCACCGGCCTGCGCCAGGCCGACCGCCTGCCGGAACCCATTTTCACGCCCACCACCAAAGCGCCCAAAGGTCAGCACGACGAGCCCATCAACGACGTCCAGGGTGCAGCCTCGATCGGCGTCGCGCTCTACGAGAAAGTGAAGGCGACGAGCATCGCCCTGTATCGCTTTGGCCACGACCGCGCGAAACAAGCCGGCATGATCCTCGCCGACACGAAATTCGAATTCGGCACCGACGAGGCTGGAAATCTCTGGCTGATCGACGAACTCCTCACGCCCGACTCGTCCCGTTACTGGCCGGCCGAGAGCTATGCGCCGAATCAGTCGCCCCCGAGCTACGACAAGCAGTTCGTGCGCGACCATCTCCTCGCGATCAAATGGAACCAGCAGCCGCCGGCTCCGCGCCTGCCCGCAGACGTGATCGAGCGCACCAAAGAAAAATACCTCGCAGCGCTGAAGAGCCTGCTCGGCTGACGGCATGCGTTGCGGACGCGCCAAATCCGCGTTGCCTCCGTTCATGTCGGAAGCACCCGAAGTGCTCACGTTTCATTTCGGCGATGCTGGCGCATTTCCAAACAATCCGCATCTGCCGGCGGTGATTTATAAACACGTTCACCCGCCAGCCCCCGGCAGGGATGCGGAAGCCATTGCCCATTGGTTCGAGCAAACCTGGTCGCAACATCGCTGGCGGCCGGCGTGGCGCTGGGGCGTGTATGACTTTGCGCACTACCACAGCACGGCGCACGAAATTCTCGGCGTGTTCCGCGGCCACGCTTCGCTGCGCCTCGGCGACCGCGCGGGCGTGATCGTCGTCGTCGAGCCGGGCGACGCGCTCGTGCTGCCAGCCGGCACCGCCCACCAGAATCTCGGCGCGAGCGCCGATTTCCAGGTGGTCGGCGGTTATCCGCGCGGGCAGCAGACTGATTTGATGCGAGGCAGGCCCGACGAGCGGCCCGCTGCGGACAAACGCATCGCGAAAGTCTCGCTGCCCATCACCGATCCTTTTTACGGCGACGCAGGTCCGCTCGAGCAGGAGTGGCGGCTATAGCGGCCGTCCTTCGCCCGCGCCGCGCCCGGCCGGGCGACGGCGATCACTGCATCACGCCGCTGCGGCGCGGGGGATTCACGGCGCCGTTTTGCACGCGGAGCAATTCCCGGCGCAGCCAGTCGAGCGCGGCGTTCACCGCCCGGATTTTCACCGTCGCGCGCGGGCCGGGGTAGCTCAATTTTTTCGACCACACGCCGTGCGGGGCGTGCAACGCGAGAAAGATGGTGCCGACCGGATTTCCGCCCGCGCCCGTGGTCTCGCCGCCAAAACCCGTCACCGCCAGTGCATAGTCGGCGCCCAGCGTTTCCGCCGCACCGGTCGCCATCGCGACCGCACATTCGGCACTGACGGCGCCGTGCTGGAGCAGCAGACACTCGGGCACATCGAGAAGCTGCATCCGCGCGTCGTTCGAGCAGCAAACGACGCCGCCGGCGAAAAACTTGCATGCACCGCCCGTCTCGGTGAACGCATTCGCGAGCAGCCCGCCCGTCGCCGTCTCGGCGACCGCGAGGCGTTTCTCCTGCGCCCGCAGCAGGTCGCTCACGATTTTCGCGAGCGAATCGTGGCCATAGCACGTGAGATCCTCGCCGAGCATCCGGCCGCATTCGCGGGCCGCGACCTCGAGTTGCTCGGCGGAAAGCGCACCGCCGACGGAGCTGACACGGCAGTCGACCATGCCTTGGTGCGCGCAGAACGCCACATTGAGCGCCTCCCCATAACGATCGAAAATCGGCTGAAGCTTCGTTTCGAGAGCCGATTCGCCGACGCCCGCCGTGCGAATCTGCACATAAGCCTCGCGCTCGAGCAGCAGCCCCAGCGACGCGAGACGCGGCAGCACTTGATTCACGAACATCGGCTGTAGCTCGTTCGGCGGCCCGGGCAGCATACACAGCACGCGGCCGTCCTGCTCGACCCAAAGACCGGGCGCGGTGCCATTAGCGTTGGACAACACCTCCCCCCGCTCGAAGACGTAAGCCTGCTTCAGATTGTTCGCGGTCATTTTCCGGCCGAAGGCGGCGAAGCGGTCGGAAATGGATTTTTCAATACCTGGATCGAAGATCAGCTTCTGGCCGAGCACGGCGGCGAGCACTTCGCGCGTGCGATCGTCGCAGGTCGGGCCGAGTCCGCCGGTCGTGATCACCACATCCGCGCGCGCCCAGCTCTCGCGGAATTGCCGGGCGATCGCCTCGGCGTCGTCGGTCACGGTGACGTTGCGCTGCAGCGTCACGCCGCGGCGGCCGAGTTGCAGTCCGATGAACGCCAGATGGCTGTTGGTCGTGAGCCCGAGCAGAAGTTCGTCGCCCAGCGTGAGCAGCTCGTAGTGAACCTGCGTCACGGGTTTTTTGGCGCGATCGGCGTGGGCGGTTGAAACCATACTTGCGAGGCGGGAGATTAGGCGGATTCTAGCAAAATGCCAGTCAGCGACCCGGTAAATCTGAAGGGGAAGGTGAGGCACCTTCCCGACAAACCCGGCGTGTATTTGATGAAGGATCGGCTCGGGCGAATCATCTATGTCGGCAAGGCGCGCAGCCTTAAAAAACGCGTCTCCTCATACTTCCAACAGGGTCGCGCGCGCATGATCACGCAGCCGAAAATTCGCGCGCTCATCCCGCTCATCGCCGATTTCGAGACGCACGAGGTGAAATCCGAGCCCGAGGCGCTGCTGCTCGAGGGCAAGCTGATCAAGCAGTGGCGTCCGCGCTACAACACCGATTTCACCGACGACAAACGCTTCCTCCTCGTGCGCCTCGACCCACGCGAGGAACTGCCGCGCTTCCGACTCACGCGCATCAAGAAGGACGACCAGTCGCGCTATTTCGGACCGTTTGCGCACAGCGGACTACTGCGGAAAACGCTCGCGCAGATGCGCCGGCAGTTTGGCATTTTGCTCGGCGACGGCACGCCGACGAAGCAACCCGACGGCTCGTGGCGGCTCTACGACGACGTGCGGCAGGAAATTTTCGGCGCGCTCACGAACGTGACGACCGAGGCGTATCGCGCGCGCGTGGAGGACGCCGCCGCCTTCCTCGAGGGCAAATCGCACGAGTGGCTCGGGACGCTGCGCGCCGAGATGAGCGACGCAGCGGCGAAGCAGGCCTTCGAAAAAGCCGCGGAGCTGCGCGACATCGTCTTCGCGCTCGAGGAGACGCTGCGGAAGACACGGCGCTTTCAGCGGATCGATCCCACGCGGCCGGGTGGCGACGAAGAGGCGTTGCGCGCGCTTGCTGAAGCGCTCTCGCTCTCCGGGCCGCCGAGCACGATCGAGTGCTTCGATATCTCGCACATCTCGGGCACATTCGTCGTCGCCTCGATGGTTCACTTCGCGAACGGCCGGCCGGACAAAAACAACTACCGGCGTTTCCAAATCCGCAGCTTCATCGGCAACGACGATTTTCGCGCGATGGAGGAGGTCGTCGGCCGGCGCTACCGGCGGCTTGCCGAGGAGCAAAAAACGTTTCCCGATCTCGTCGTGATCGACGGCGGACGCGGTCAAATCGGAGCGGCGTTGAAGGCCTTCGTCGGGCTCGACGCCATGCCGCCACCGATCATCGGCCTGGCGAAGAAGCGCGAGACGATCGTGTTTCCCGATGAACGCGTGCCGCTGAATCTGCCGCTGAATCATCCCGCGCTCAACCTGCTCCAGCGCGTGCGCGACGAGGCGCATCGTTTCGCCAACACCTACAACGCCGTGCTGCGTTCGAAAAAAATTCGCGAGAGCGTGCTCGAGGATTTCGACGGACTCGGCCCGGTGCGGCGCGGCGCGTTGCTGGCGCACTTCGGCAGCATCGACCGGGTGCGTGCGGCGAGCGCGGAGGAAATCTCGGAGGTCGACGGCTTCGGCCCGAAGCTGGCGGCGGAGTTGCACGCTTTTCTCGCTCGGAAAGAAGCGCCTGCTGCCACAAACCCGATTTCCGACCATGAAGTTTCTGCCTTTCCTGCTGAGTAGTGTCGTCCTCGCGATGGGCGCTCTTCCCGGCCGTTCGGAAATCACGCTCGCCCCGCTCTTCGGCGATCATGCGGTGTTGCAGCGCGAAAAGCCGGTGCCGGTTTGGGGCACGGCAAATCCAGGAGAAAAAATTTCGGTCAAATTCGGCGGACAGGTCGTCGGCTCGACCGCAGACGCGCGCGGCCACTGGATCGTCTATCTCGAGCCACTCGCGGCGAGCGCGGAGGCGGCGACCCTCACGGTGAGCGGGAAAGATTCCGAAATCGCGCTGCAGGACATCGTCGTAGGCGAAGTCTGGCTGGCCTCGGGGCAGTCGAATATGGAGTGGCCGGTTTCGTATTTGCGCGACGACGAGAAGCGACTCACGGCGATCGACCTGCCGCTCGTGCGCCAACTACGGATTGAACACACGGTCGCTCCCGCTCCGGCTTTCACCGTGAAAACGAGCGGCTGGCAGCCCGCGACGCCGCAGCTGGTCGGGAATTTTTCCGCCGTCGGATATTTTTTCGCGCGCGAAGTGCAGCGAAAGCTCGGGGTGCCCGTCGGCCTCATCCACAGCTCGTGGGGCGGCACGGAGATCGAAGCGTGGTTGAGCGACGCGGTGCGCGCGGAGACGTCGCTCGGCGCGACGATCGATGCGCGGTGGCAGAGAGCGATGAGCGAATGGTCGCCGGAGCGCGTCGCACGTTATCCCGCCGATTTGGCAGCGTGGCAGAAAGCCGACGAAGAGGCGAAGGTCGCGAAAAAGAAAAACCCGCTGCCGTGGCCGCAGCCACCGGCGACACCTGACTCGCCGCGGCGGCCGGGCGGATTGTTCAATGCGATGATCGCACCGTTGCAGCCGGGCGCGCTGCGCGGGTTCATCTGGTATCAGGGCGAGTCAAACATCGATCGGCCGGCGGAATATCCGGAGCTGTTCGAAGCGTTGATCAAATCCTGGCGCGCGAACTGGGGCGCGCCGCAATCGCCTTCGGCCCCGGCGAATGCGGCGGCGAGCGACGCGATCCCGCCGATGCCGTTCTATTTCGTGCAGCTGCCCAACTACGCCGATGGCAATGCGGGCGGCCGAAAATGGGCGCGCTTCCGCGAGGCACAGGCGCGTGTGTTCGCGTTACCCATGACCGGCATGGCGGTGGCAATCGACGTCGGCGAGGCGCAGAACCTGCATCCGACTTCCAAGCTCGAAATCGGGAGGCGGCTGGCGCTCATCGCGAAGGCCGAGGTTTACGGGCTGCCGGGCGATTTTTCGGGGCCGGTGTTTGCAGGCGCGACGCGCGAAGGTGCGGCGTTGCGAGTGAGCTTCACGCGCGCGGGCAGCGGGATCGTGGCGCACGATCGTCCGCCGCAGGCGCTCGAGATCGCGGGCGCGGACAAAGTTTTCCATGCGGCGCAGGCGCGGATCGATCGCAATTCGCTGCTCGTTTCCTCGCCAGCGGTGAAGGAGCCGGTGGCCGTGCGCTACGCATGGAGCAATGCGCCGGTGGCGAATTTGTACAGTGGCGCGGGGTTGCCCGTGGCGCCGTTTCGGTCGGATAACTGGTGAAACGTTATCGAACGCTTTCGGGCTGCAGGCGGGCCGTTCACTGGCACTCGCGACGGCCGAAAACAAAAAGACCGGTCTCGGGTGACCGGCCTTGGAAGCGGAGCGGACCTATCGCGCCTCGCATAACCGGCTGACGCCTGCAAATCGCCAAGCGGTCCCGCTCCTCCCGCAGCGGGCTACGTGCGCTTCTGTAGCTCTGCGCGGGAGCGCAGGGACTTTGCCGCGATGGATCGATCTGATCCGCGAACCTCAACCGGCGAGGGTCAGTCTACCTCGTAAACTTCGACCATGGCCGCGCCGACGCCACCATCGGCGCCGCGGACGGCAGCCGTGTAGACGCCGGGTGGCAGAGTGATGAGGAGAACGGCGTCGGCGCTGTCGGCGGTGAGTTCGGGCTGCGCCCCGGCGGTCGATCCGGCGGCGGAAATCTCCGCCGCCGTCGCGGCCGGATAAGCAGCATCGACGGTGACGGGAGTGCCCCAGTTGTCGTTGCGCGCGATCACGGTGTTCACGCCGCCGACATTACGCACCAATTCGATTTGAGGGTCGGCGAGCACACCGGTAACGCCCTGCGCGGCGAGAGCGGGGCCGAGGCCGCGGATCAGCATCTTTTTCGGCGTGGTGCCACTCACGACGAACCCGCCGGTGACCAGGCTATAGCCAGTCGTGACGCCGCGGGCAGAGATGTTGACGAGGCGAGGCTCAGTCGAGGATGACGTGGTGGACGCGTCATAGATTTCGGCGAGCGCGTAGCCGCCGGTCGTGCCATTATCGGTCACATGGAAGGTGTAAGCTCCGGCCGGCAGCGTCGCGAGGAAGGCGACATCGGCGCTGCCGGTTCTAAGTGTCGGCAGGGCGCCGAGGCGGCTCGCGGCAGCGGGGACGTCGGTGTCGGCGGAGTTCCACGCATCGGCCACGGTGATCGGGTCGCTGCCCCCGGCGCGATAAAGTTTGAGGTGCGGCGAAGCGAGCACGCCGGTCACTCCCACGTCCGTGAGGCCCGGACCGATGGCGCGGATGAGCACGGTCTGCGTGCCATTGCTGCCCGAGAGCACGAAGCCGGCGATGATCGGATTCGAGCTGCCGACGCCGGAGAGCACCGAGATGTTGGACAGGCGGCCGGCGTTGCTTTCGGAACCGCCCGTGGCCGCGACGATCAAGGTCAGCGTGGTGGTAGTCGAGCCGAGCGAGTTAGTGGCCGTGAGGGTGACGTTGAACGTGCCGGTTTGCGTCGGGGTGCCGGAGATCGAGTTGCCGCTGAGCGCGAGCCCGGCGGGCAAGCCGGATGCGGAGTAGCTGGTCGGCGAACCAGAGGCGATGATCGCGTAGTTGAAATCCGCCCCATTCACGGCGTTCACGACGGTGGCACTGGTGATAACCGGAAGAGCGGAGAGGAAGACCTGACCGCTCGACTCGATGAGACCCGAAGAGCCTTGCGATGAACCGGTGGTGACGCCGGTCGCACGAACAAAGTAGTTCGCATCGACCGGCAGGGTGAGGCCGGAGACCGCCCAGTTCGGCGTGCCGGTCACGCGCGTCGCCGAGCCGAGCTTCGTCCAGGTGACACCGTCGTTGGAGCCTTCAAAGAAAGCGCCGGAAATTTCGGGGCCGGGGCCAGTGCGCGTCCAGGTGAGCGTGGTGCGCTCCGGATTCGCGGCGAAACTGTAAGCCACCGGGGTCGTCTGCGTGATGCGAGCCAGGCCGAAGCGCGGGAGGCCATCGACCGCATTGAATAAGCCGCCGATCATGATTTTGCCTTCGGGCGAAATCATGATCGCCGTGACGGCGCCGCTCGGCGTGGCGGTGAGAGAGGAATCGAAGGTGCCGTTCGCGTTTAGGCGGGCGAGGTTACTTTTCGTCGCGCCCGCGATCGCGGTGAAAGCGCCGCCGACCACGATGCGGCCGTCGGTCTGCAGCGCGATGGCGTTGATCGCGGCGGTGCCGTTCACGGCGGTGAAGGTGGAATCGGGGCTGCCGTCGGGGTTGAACCGGCTGATGACGTTGGCCACGCCGGTGCCGCCGGCACTCAGGACGAGAATGTGTTGATCCGTCTGGGCGAGGATCGCCGTGACGTCACCGGGGACGCTGGGGTTGAAAGTGCTGTCGACCGAGCCATCGGCGTTGACGCGCGCCAGATATTTGTGGGCCACGCCACCGACGGTGGTGAATTTACCGCCGAGCAGGAATTTGCCGTCAGCTTGGAGGGCGAGGGCGTGGATCTCATCGTTCGCGTTCGGATCGAAGCCGGTGTCGAGGCTATTGCTGCTCGTGAAACGAGCGATGCGATTGCGGTCCGTGTCGCCGATTTTGGTGAAAGCGCCAGCGACGACAAACTCGCCGCTGCTGAGCACCTGCGTAGCGTAAACGACGTCGTTCGGGTTTGGCAGGAAGGTGGAACTGATGGAGCCGTCGCCACTGAAGAGGGCGAGATTCGCGACCGCGACACCGCTGATCCGCGAAAATGAGCCGCCGACCAGCACGGATCCGGTGGGTTGGATGGAGGTAAACGTGCCGCCGGCGAGGATCGTGCCGCCGGGGTAAGCGACGATCACTTCGACGGTGCTGTCAAAATTTGGGTTGAACGACGGGTCGAGATTTCCGTCGGCGAGCAGGCGCGCCGCATAGTGGCGGGGAGTCGCACTTTCCACCTCGTAAACGTTGGAGTTGGGCTGCAGTGCAGTGAACAAACCGGAGATGAGGATCTTCCCATCTGCTTGGAGCGAAAGGCCGGTGACTTCGCCGGACGGATTCGGGTTGAAGCCGGTGTCGAGCGTCAGGTCGGTGTTGAGGCGGGCGAGGAAGTTGCGACCGACGCCGAGGATTTCGCTGAAGGTACCGCCGACGATGATTTTGCCGTCGGCTTGGCGAACGAGCTTGGTGACGGGACCGTTCGCGGCGAAGTCGTGCGAGTCGAGGGTGCCATCGGCGTTCAGCAGAGCGAGGCCGGGGCGTTTGGTGACGGTGCCCGTCGCACCGGGTTGCAGATTGCCGAAGAGTCCGCCGATGAGAATTTTGCCGTCGGGCTGGACGTTGATGGCGCGAACCGTGGAATCCGGCGAGGGATCGAACGTGGTGTCCAGGCTGCCGTCGGAGTTGAGGCGCACGAAATTGTTGCGCAGCGTGGAGGTGGTTTGTCCGTTTGGAGCCAGCGTCGTGAAGGTGCCGCCGACCAGAATCTTGCCGTCGGGCTGGAGTTCGATCGCGGCGATGCCGCCGCCGAAATTCGGATTGAAGCTGGTGTCGACGGTGCCGTTATTGTTCAGACGCGCCATGTAGTTTCGGATCGAATCGCTGGAGTTGCCCACTGTCGTGAACGAACCGCCGATGAGAATCTTACCATCGGGCTGCACTCGGATCGCGAGCACCGTGCTGTTGAGGAGCGGCTCGAAGCCGGCGTCGAAAGAGCCGTCCGCATTGAAACGCACGAGGTAGTCGGCGATGCCGCTGGTGGTTGGGTCGGTGGGTGGACGCGTGACGGAAGCGGAGACGAGGATCTTGCCGTCCGCCGGCTGCACCTCGATCGCACGCACGCTCGAGAAGGCCAGCGGATCGATCCCTTTAACAATGCCGGTGCGGATTTCACCGTTGGCCTGGAGCCAGGCGAAGCCCGTACGCTGCGTCGCGATCGTTTCACCCCGAAGCGGCAGCTGGGCCACGCTGCGGACCTTGCCAGCCGAGGCATCGACGTTCGGGTAAAACGAATTCACCGGCGCGCCATCGGCGCTGAAGCGGGCGAGATTCGAGGCACCCGCGCCATCGAGCGAACTGAACGAGCCGGCGACGAGCACACTGCCATCCGTGAGCTGCGTAATGGTCTCGATGGGCGCGCCGGCACCGGTGCTCAGCTCCGAATTAAAAGTCGCGTCGACTGTGCCATCCACTGAGATCTGTGCCAGCCGGTTGCGCGCGATCACACTGGCCGTGCCGGTCTTCAAGCTCGTGAACGCGCCACCGACCACAACCTTGTTGTTCAACCCAGCGGCCAGCCCCACGACGGCGTTACCCGGCAGCGCATCGAGGCCGAGATCGAAGGTCTCGTCGAAGTCGCCATTCGACTTGAGCCTCGCGATGAAGTTGCGCCCGACGGCGGTACCCGAGGTGCCGGTAACCGAGGTAAAGAAGCCGCCGATCAGGAATTCGCCGTTGGCGACTGGCAGGATGGACGTGACGACGTCATTCGCCCCAGGCGAAAAGGCAGTGTCGACGCTGCCGTCGGCTTTTATCCGCACGACGTTGTTGCGGGTCACCGAGGCGGTCGCGCCGGTGCCGGCAAACTGGCTGAAACTGCCGACGAGTACAATCTGCCCGTCGGACTGCGCGACGCCGGCAAGGACGGTGCCATCGATGCTCGCCGTAAAGGCCGTATCCAGCGTGCCGTCGGCATTAAACCGGGCGAGATGGAAGCGCCCTACCTGCGTCGGCGGCAAACCGGTGGGCAGTACACTCGTGAAGCTGCCGCCGACAATGAATTTCCCGTCCGCTTGCGACAGAAGCATCGAGACCGCTTGGTCGGTCTGCGCCGTGAAGGCGAGGTCCGCCGTGCCATCGGCATTGAGTCGCGCAAGGCTTACGCGCGTGATCGGCTCGGTGGTGCTATGCGGGCTGAGCGTCGTGAAATTGCCGCCGATAATGATTTTGTCGCCTTGGGTGATGATCGAGGTGACGTTCGCATTCGGCGCCACATCGAAGACCGGGTCCACCGAGCCATCGGTGTTCAGCCGCGCCACGTAGGCGCGCTGACTATTGTTTACGGAGGTGAAATTGCCGCCGATGAGAATCTGGCCGCCCGAGAGCGGGAGGATGACCGTGACGGAGGAGTTCGTGTCGGCGCGAAACGAGGAATCGAGCGTGCCGTCGGACTTGAGTCGCACCAAGCCGGTGTGGGTTTCGCCTGCGACGCTGGTGAAGGTGCCGGCGACGAGCATGCGCCCGCTGGCGTCGACCGCTACGGTCTGCAAACGGCCGTTGACGTCCGGGCGAAAATCCGTGTCGAGCGCGGCCGTCGAGGAGAAGCGGGCGATGCGGTTGCGCACGATCGAAGACGCACCACTGGGTGTGACGGCGTTGAAATTGCCGGCGAGGATAACGGAGCCGTCCGGCTGCACGTCGAGCGCGTGTACCGCGAAGTTCGGCGCCGGAGAAAAAGTGATGTCGACCTCGCCGTCCGGCAACAGCCGGCCCGCATAAGGCACCATCCCACCCGACGAGCTGGTAAAGGAACCCCCAACGAGGATGCGGCCGTCGGCCTGGAGTTTCAACGCCTCGACCGGGCCGTCCGGGATCGGCGCGAAGGTGATATCGCTCAAGCCGGTTTTCTCGAGGCGGGCGAGCCGGGGGCGGGTGTTATCCACGGTGTCGGAGCCATTCGGCTGCAGCGAGCCGAACGCGCCACCGATCACGATGCGGCCATCGGGCTGGATGACGATCGCGTTAATGGAGCCGTTGGCGTTCGGGTTGAACGTGGTGTCGAGCACGCCGTCTTTATCGAGCCGGGCGATGTGATTGAACTTGTCGGTACTGCCGGTGATTTGGGTGAAACCGCCGCCGATCACGATGGCGTCATCGACAGGCTGGATCGCGATGGCGAGCACGGTGCCGTTGAGGCCGCGATCTTTGAACGTCGAGTCGAGCGTGCCGTCGGCGTTGAAACGCGCGAGGCCGTGAAGCACGGTCGCGGGCGTCGCGTTACTCGGCTGGACGGTGCGGAATCCGCCGCCGACGAGAATTTTCCCCGTGCTCTGCAAGGCGAAGGCCATCACCTCGGAGGTGTCGAGCGGCGCGGTGTCGCTCGCGGCTGTGCCGGCGGTGTTCGGGTCGAAGCTGGCGTCGAGCGTGCCGTCGGCATTGAGCCGGGCGGCGTTGTGGCGCGCGGTGTCGTTCACCGTTTTGAATTTGCCGCCGATCAGGATTTTGCCGTCGGGCTGGACGAGGATCGTGTTTACCCGGCCCGCGACGCCGTCCGTCGTGACTTGCGGATTGAAGCTGGCGTCGTTGTTGCCGTCCGGCAGCACGCGCGCGAGGCCCTGATGGAGGAAGCCCTCGGTGCCGCCGTTCGGGTGGATGTATTTGAAATCGCCGGCGAGCAGAACCTTCCCATCCGGCTGGACGGCGACGGCGTAGACGTTGCCCTCCTCGACGTTGGGATTAAACCCATCCGCCGCGGCCGACACGCTGGCTGCCTTCATCAGAGGCGAAAGCAGGGGGATGGAAACGAGGGCAAGCAGTCGCAGCGCGAAACGGGA
This sequence comes from Verrucomicrobiota bacterium, assembly GCA_048498075.1. Lineage (GTDB taxonomy): Bacteria > Verrucomicrobiota > Verrucomicrobiia > Opitutales > Opitutaceae > Opitutus. The sequence goes on from JBEHYR010000061.1 coordinate 12,423, forward strand.
AGCTGAAGCAATGGGCATGACAGAATTCTGTTGGTAGGAAATCGGGTAAGGCGAGGTGGTTGCTTGCGGCAAAGGTCGGGCGTTTCTCCGGGAAAAAGGGGTCTAAGACAAGCTCCCGCTCGGCTGATGGCAAGCTTCCGCCTGCACCGGGGCGGAAATGCAATGGGGATGACAAGTCACGGGGTCGGGTTAGTGTCTCCGCTCCTCCGCGAAGTTCCGGGAAAATACGCCGCGACCGCCGCCACGAAATCGCGGCCGCGGTTTAAGTTTTCCTGCGGCGGATCGTCACCTGCATCCCTGCACTCTTCGCCTCTCGCATCACGCCAACCCCATGAAACTCCACTTCGTTTTCAGCGCCGCGCTCTTCGCCGCTCTCCTGCCCCGCCTCTTCGGCGCGCCGATCGCCGCCGAATCTCGCATCATCGCTGTCGCCGTCTATCTCGATCGCGCCGTCGTCAGTCGCACTGCCACCGTCGAACTCGCGACGGCCGAGCCCGTCGAACTGGTCTTCGAAAAACTACCGGCCACGCTTCTCGACCAATCCCTCCAAGTCGCCGGCCAGGGCACGGCGCCCGCCACGCTCCTCGATGTCACCGCGCGGCCGACCTTCGTCGATTTCACGCCGAACGAGCGCGTCAAAACGCTCGAGGACGAACTCCGCGCCCTCAACCACGAGGACCGCACCCTCGCCGACCGCCTCACGCTGCTCGGCCAGCAGCGCGAGTACGTTTTGAAAATCCAAAACGCCACCACCACGCCGTCCAAGGAATCGCCCGCCGCGCCCGTGAGCACGGAAAACTGGATCAACTTGCTCAAGTTCTCCGCCGATCAACTCTCGAAAATCGCCGACGACGTGCAGTCGACCGAGACCCGACGTGAAGATCTTCAGGCAAAACGCACCGCCCTCGAGCAACAACTCAACCAACTCCGCAGCGACGGCGGCCGCAGCTACAAGACCGTCACCGTCCGCCTTGCCACCACGAGCCCCGGCCGCCTCGAAGTAACGCTCCGTTACACCGTGCCCGGCGCGAGTTGGACACCGACTTACGACGCCCGCGCTGCGACCAGCGAGCCCGCCGTGACGCTCGGCTACTTCGGCCTCGTCCGCCAAAACACCGGGGAAGATTGGAATGGCATCGATCTCACCCTCTCGACCGCCCGCCCCGCGCTGGGCGGCGCCGCGCCGGAATTGCAGCCGTGGATCGTGCAGCAGAGGGAGATCCTTCCTGTCTCCGCCAGCCCCCAGGACGAAGAAGTGACGCTCTCGCCGTTCACAATCGATGCGAAAAAAGACAAAGGCTACCGCACCGCCAACACCCTCGCCGGAACCCGGGTGCGAACCGAGCTGCATGAGGTCAGTTCGTCGATCACCGTCGTCAAATCCCAAGCCACCTCCGCCACCTTCCACATCGCCGAGAAAACCGACATTCCGTCCGACAATGCGCCACACAAAGTCGGCATTGCCACCGTCCCGCTGAAAGCGGAACTCGCCTACCAAACCACACCGAAACTCCTCCCTTCCGCCTTCCTCACTGCCAGCGTCGCCAACACCTCCGACTACCCGCTCCTCGCCGGCGCCGCCAACGTGTTTCTCGACGACACCTTCGTCGCCACCGCCTCGCTTCGCGCCGTCATGCCCGGCGAAAAATTCGACCTCGCCCTCGGCGCCGACGACGCGATCGCGGTGAAACGAAAACTCAACAACCGCTTCGCCGAGGACACCGGCCTCGTCAACAAAGGCCGCCGCCTCACCTACGACTACACCCTCTCCGTTCAGAACAACAAGAAAGCCGCTGCGAAAATCACGGTCGTCGATCAGGTTCCCGTCTCGCGCCATGAAAAAATCGTCGTCCGCGTCCTCACGCCCGACGAGAAGACCGCCAAGCCCGACGCCGACGGCACGCTGAAATGGAACTTGTCGCTCGCCCCCGGCGAAAAACGCGAACTCCCGCTCAAGTTCAGCATCGAGTATCCCAACGACCTCCCGGTCACCGGTCTCGAATAATCGGCCATGCTATAGCGGCGGTCTATGACCGCCGTTGATCTCCGCCTTTCCACGGCCCCGCATCCTCGCGCTTTTTCTTTTGCCGCTCCTCGTCGTCGCTGCCAGCTCTCACGCATGGCTCCGACGACCGCCGGCTCCGCTCCGCCTTCCCCGCTGCCCCGCGCCACCGTTCCCCTGCTTCTCGTCGCGGCCTTCCTGCTTTTCGCCACGGGCGTTTTCTTTCCCTTTTTTCACGTCACCAAATTCTGGATGTTTCACGATGCGGTCTCCGTGATCGGCGGCATCGCGTCGCTCCTGCACGAAGGCGAATATTTTCTCTTCGTCGTGCTCACCCTGTTCACCTTGGTTTTCCCCTGCGTGAAACTCGGTCTGCTCACCGTCATCTGGCTGGAGCGCGATCACAATCTCGCCCGCGTGCAACGACTCCATCACTGGGTCGAGCCTCTCGGCAAGTGGTCGATGCTCGATGTCTTCGTCGTCGCCATCCTCGTCGTCGCGATGAAATCCGCCGCCGTCGCCGACCTGCAAATCGGCGTCGGCCTCTATCTGTTCACGTTCTCCGTGCTCGCCACCCAGGTGGCCTCGACGCTCGTCGCGCGCCTGCTGGCGGCGGCCGCGTGAACGGGAAAAGCCACGGCGCACAACGGCGCCGTGGCTGCTCGAACCTTTTTGCTTTTCTCAACGACCGGCGCAACGGGGCGCCGTCAGTTTAGAAATGATACGCCACGCCGATGGCGTATTCGGCGGAATCCTTGTCGTGGCGGATCGCATCATACTGCGCGCGACCGATGATGCTCCAGTCCTTCGTCACGCGGTAAGCTGCCTTCACGCCGAGATCGAATTCGCTCGAATTGATCCCGGTCGCGCGGAAGAAATCCACGAACGGCGTCACCGTGAACGACGGCGTCGCCTGGAATTCCACGCCGACGCCCAGCTTGTACACGAACGAGTCGTCGCTGAACCCGCCGCCGCGCGCCCAGAGCCAGCCCGCATCCGCCGAGGCGAAGGGCCGGCCCCAGCCGAGATTCGTGTAGGCCACGCCGCCCACCATCGCGTCCTGCTGCGTGTAGTGGGAGCCGGCGTAGCTCGCCCGCGCCCAGTCGTAGCCGAGCCGCACATCGAAGCCCGCTTTCAGCGGCTCGTTGAACGCCAAGGCAAAACCGTTGGCGTCCTTCGGCCCCGGACCCGTGAGATCGATATAGTTATAGAGAGCTTCCGTGTAACGGGAGCCCAGCAAACCCGGCGACTCCGCTTCGGCCGGATTCGGCACCGCCACGTTGGCGGTCTGTGCCGAAGCCGAAGCAGCGGCGCCGAGCGAGATCGCCGCGGCGAAAATGAAGGATTTAATTTTAGTGTTCTGTTTCATGTTTGTTGGTCTTTAACCGCCCGCCGCGATTGACACCACGGCGTGCGGGGCAGGATAGGACCGCGGTTCGGATGAAAGTTCCTCGGCTAAAAATCGCGCCAGGCGCGTTTTCGCTGGAACTTTTAAGCTCCGTTGTGACGCGAAACTTGCGAAATCCTCCCAGTCGTAATTAGTGTGCGTCCGTCATGAAATTCCGCCCCCTCATCCTCGTCACCGTCATGTCCTTCTCCACCCTGCTCTCCGCCTTCGCCCGCTCCGAGCCGCTCAAGGTCGGCGACCCCGCACCCGCCGTCAGCGGTATCAGTGAAGCCGGGACACCCGTTGATTTCGAGAAAGTCTACAGCCAGCAGCCCTACACCCTCGTCTACTTTTACCCAAAGGCCGACACGTCCGGCTGCACGAAACAAGGCTGCTCACTCCGCGACGCTTACGAGAGCCTCACGAAAAAAGGCGTCGCCGTCATCGGGGTCAGCCACGACACCGCCGCCGCGCAGAAAGCGTTTAAGGAGAAAAACCATTTCCCCTTCACGCTGATCGCGGGCGACGACGACAAAGTCATCGAGGCGTTTGGCGTCCCGCACATCCCGACCACCAGCCTCGCCAAGCGTCAGGCTTATCTCATCAAGGACGGCAAGGTCGTTTGGGCCGACTACAGCGCCTCCACCGACAAGCAGGCCGAGGACGTCCTGAAAATCCTCGCCGAGCAGAAGAGCTGATTCCTTCGCGCAGCGACATTCCGGCGCGGCAGCACCCGTAGGGACGGCTCTCCGAGCCGTCCTTTTTTTGTCTTACAACTCCTCGTCCCGCGCCGCCGCAAGCAGTCCCGCCGCCGGGTTCTCCCGCACCCGCGCCAGCCAGTCCGCCATCAGCGGATGCCGTGCCGCCATTTCGACCGGCCACGGCGCCGCGACCAGGTCGATCACGCGCAGTTCGCCGTCCGCCGTCCGCACGAAATTCCGCGCGTGCAGATCCGCCACCAGCCAGGCCCGCCCGCCGAGAAACAGCAGCCGCGGATGGTCGCGATTCGCGCGCAGGAAACGTGACGGGATTTCAATCAGCGCGCCCGGCAACCGCTGCGACATGTCATCGCCCTGCGCCAGCGGATCGCCGAGCGCCTGCTTCGCCACGACGATGCCCTCCGGCGTGACCGCGACGATCTCCGTCGCCATCCCGCCGAGCGCGTGAATCAGCAACAATTTCTCCAGCAGCCCGCGGTAATTTCCGAGCCGCGCCGTCGCGTGCAGCGCCGCCTCGTCACCCGCGCGAAAACCGAACACGCTCCCGATCGTCTTCTCCTCGCGCGGCAGATAAAATTTATACACCGACCAGTCGTCCTCCGCCGCAAACGCCCACGCCTCGACCCCGCCGCCGATCCGCCGCAGCCGCGGGTTCGCCTCCTCGAGCGGATTCTCCGCCGCCGGCGAGAAACCGAAATCCACCAACTCGCGCAACGGCACCAGCGCACGCCACGCCCGAATCTTCTCCCCGAGCGCAGCCCACTCCGGGCCCGCGCCTTCGAGCAGACTTACTTCGTCTTCCGCGAGAACGACGAGATCGCGGTCCGAATCTGCGCGGAGACCGCATTCGGCTGCCGCCGCGCCGAGGCGATCGAGCGCTTCCAGTCGTCGCTCGTGATCGTGTTGAACAGCGGCTCGCCCGGCCTCGTCCGGGAGGGCGCGGCCCCGGATGCGGGTGAATTTTCCGGTGAAGGCATCTTGCATGTGTCCGCCATGCGCGAAACGTCAGCGCCGGCCCCCGCGTTGGCAAAAGCTTTCTATCGACATCTTATTCGCACGCGACCGCGTCACGCTTGGGCTTCGCGTCTCATTGCAATTTCGTGATTCGCGTCGCGATGTCCGCGCGCAACCGGTCGACATGCGCGAGCGTGAATTCGCTCACCGACAGATTTTCGTCGAGCACCAGCGGCGTGAGATCCATCGCCCACGTGATCGCCGATGTGGCGTCCGTCGCGTGCGAGGTGTGAAACGTCGCGTTCGCCAGCCGTCGTCCGAGCGCCGCGAGATCGTAGCGCTTCCCGCCCGCCACCTGCGAATCAAACACTTTCAACAACTGCGGCGCCAGCTCCGGCAGCCCGCTCGCATCGAGCGGCACCTTGTCCGCATCCACCAGCCAGTCGAGATCGCGCCACACCTCGCAGCCGACCACGCGCCGAGGTCGCTTCTCCCGCGGCACCGCGCGCAGCGCCTCGATGCAACGCAGCGCCAGCGCGACGTGCGTATCATGCTTGTCCGCCGGCTGGTGCAGGTAAACGATCTCCGGCGCACACGCGCTGAAGATCCCCGTCAGGTCGCGAAAAAGCCCCCAATCGCGCCCCGCCTTCACGTCGCCGCTCGCATGTCCGAGCTGCAGCATCAGATTGTAGCGTCCGAGTTCCGCCGCCCGTCGCTGCTCCGCCCGCCGCACCGCGAGCATCTGCTCGTCGGTGAACTTCGAATATCCGCCGCTGCGCGGCGAGCCCGCGCCGTTCGTCACCACCACGCCCGTGAAAAATTTCTCCGTGCTCCCGTAGCACGCCGCGATGCCGTGGTGCGCCATGATCTCGATGTCATCCTGGTGCGCCGCCACGCACAGGTGCGTCGTCCGCGCCAGCGCCTGCTCCGCGCTCACGCCTCCCGCAAACGGCACCAGCACGTCGGCCTCGGCTCGGGAAAATTTCATTGCGAAATCCTTCGGCGCGTTCGCCGGAAACTCAAAACAGTTTCGCCGGATAGACCCCGCGCCGCACCAGCTCCGCGATCGCCGCCATCACCCGCGGCTTGTCCTCGCGATAGGTCACGCCGAACCACGTGCTCTCCGTCGGCAGCACGCGCACGCCCGCCTCGCGCCGCGCGATCATCGTCGAGACCGCCGCCGGCAGATAAAATTCCGCCTTCCCCGCTCCGGCCGGTGCGGCTGCGACGCCCTCCCCGCGCAACCCCGCGTCCTTCTCCAGAAACTCCCGAAACTGCCGGTCGAGCCCGCCGAAGACCGCCGGCGTGAAGCCCCAGCAGTTCATCGAGACGATCTCGTGGCCGGAATATTTTCCGCCCGCGCCGACCTCGCCGGCCCCGATCCCCGTCTGCTCCGTGATCGACACCAAGTGCCCGCCCGGCTCCGCCGCGCACACCCCGCGCGAGACCGCGCCATGCTCCGAAAGCGTGTTCGCCAACCGGAAGCCCACCATCGCGAACTCCGGCGCGAGTTTCGTAAAAGGAAACGACGTCCCGCCCCCGCACAGGAACCCCGCCAGCTGCACGAACGAATCCGCCCCGTAGAAATCATCCGCGTTGATCACCGCAAAATTCTCCGTCACCGCCTCTCGCGCGCACCACACCGCGTGCCCCGTGCCCCACGGTTTCTCGCGCCCCGGCGGCGCCGCGAATCCGTCCGGCAGCGCGTCGATCGCTTGGAAAACGTAGTCGACTGCGATTCGCCCCGCATATTTTCCGCCGACCTGCTCGCGAAACACCTCCTCGAATTCGCGCCGGATCACGAACACCACGCGCCCGAACCCCGCGCGCAACGCGTCGAACACCGCATAGTCGAGCACCGTCTCGCCCGATGGCCCGACGGGATCGATCTGCTTGAGCCCGCCGTAACGCGAGCCCATGCCCGCTGCGAGAACGAGAAGCGTGAGAGCCATCGCGCCGAGCAGAAGCGAAACCGCACGCCCGTCAACGCCGCCCTTGCCTCGCCGCGCACCTCCCCAGCCTTTCCTGCCAGCGTAGCCCGCTGCGGCAGCAGCGGGACCGCGCCTACTCCGCCCACAACCGCTTCTGCAATTCCCCGAACCGCGTGATCGCTCCGCTCTGCAACGGATGCCGCCAGCGCCCCACGCGCTGCCGCGCGCCCACCCACACTTCGCGCACCGCCCGCGGCGTCGACGCAAACACGATCGCACCCAGCAAACCCTCCGGCGCCGCACCCGCCAGTGCCGGATCGAAAAGGTCCACCGTAAAAAAATCCGCCGGCCGCCCCACCTCGAGTGCGCCGCCCGGCGCGCCCAGGCTGCGCGCCCCGCCCACCGTCGCCGCCTGGAAAAACGTCGTCGCCACATCGCCGCGCAACACCGCGCGATTCCGTTCTCCGCGCAATTGGTACTCGAGCAGCCGCGCCGACTCCAGGAGCCCCGCCTGCCCGCCGCCGCCCGTCCCGAGCGCCAGCGTCGCGCCCGCGCCCAATAATTTTCCCAGCGGCACCGCGCCATCGCCGCCCGCCACGTCCGCCGCCGCGCACGTGCACACCGTCACCTTCGCCGCGCCGAGTACGCGCACGTCCTCTTCGTGCACATGCGCCCCACCGATCGCGACAAATCGCTTGTCGAGCAGCCCCGCCTCCGCGAGCAGCGCCGCCGGCGGTTTACCAAACTCCGCGATGCACGCCTCGCGCTCCGCCGCCGATTCCCCGAATTGCACGTGCAACCGCATCCGCTTCGCGCGCGCATACGCCGCGACCGCCTTCAGATAGTCCGGCGGCACGCCGCCGAATCCACGCGCCGCCACGCCGATCCACGCCTCGTCGCCCGGCAGATTTTTTTCGATATGGTCGCGCAACGTCTCCGTCTCACGCACGAACTGCTCCGCTGTCGCCGTCACCCCGCCCGCCGGCCCCGAGCCCGTCGCTTCGCGAAAACCGCCGCGCGCCCACGCCCCGTTCAGCAGGGCGATCCGAATCCCCGTGTCGTGCGCCGCCCGCAAAATTTCCTTCGCCGCCAGATGCGGCTCCGCCCAGGGCGAGCCGTCGCCCGCGCGCTGGAGAAAATTCCCCTCGCCCACGCACGTGACCCCGCTCAGCAGCATCTCGACGAAGGCCAGTTGCGCGGCGTCGTAAATATCAGCCGCCGTCATCCGCGTCCGCGCCCGCTCCTGCGCCTCGCGCGCGTTGCCCAGCGATTCGCGATCGCTCCGCACCTTCAACTCCACGCGCCCGCGCAGCACGCGTTGCCACGACTGCGCATGCGCGTTGACCAGCCCCGGCAGCGCCGCCTGCCCCGGCAGCCGTTTCGCCACCTCGAGGTCCGCCGCCTCGCGCGAAAACCGCACGATGCGCCCTGCGGCGTCGGCGAAAAACGCCAGCCCGCTCTCGAATTTGTCGCCCACGAGCACGCAGTCCGGCAGCCAGCCCACCTCGTGCGGCGCGCTCGGCGCCGCCGGCGCGGGCGAGACGGCGGCCGCCGCTGACGGGGAATTTTTTTCGCGCAAACTCATGAAGGGAGCCTGTGGTTTCAGCGCGATCTGCCGTCAAAGACAAGCGATGAGCTGCGCCTTTTTCACGCGGCGACCGCCAGCTTCGTCCTCTCCTCCCGCGAGGAATCTCCTGTCGTCACCACCTGCGCATGCACGCGCGCATCCACATTCCGCCCCGTGACCGGCAACACGACCGAGCGCCCGCTCACTTTGCCCGCAAGCACCGCCGCCATAGCCGTCGCCCCCGCGCCCTCGGCCACGACGCCTGCTTCCCGCGCCAGCCAGGCCACCGCCGCCGCGATTTCGCTTTCGCTCACGGTCACCACGTCGTCGATCAACGGTGCCGCGATCGCAAACGTCGCCTCGCCAATGCGTGACACCGCCAACCCGTCCGCCAGCGTCGGCACGACCGGCGCCGTGCACGGCCGTCCGTTCAAGCACGCCGCGAGAAACCCCGCCGCGTGTTCCGGTTCGACCGCGACTACGCTCAGCCGTGGCCGCAACGCCTTCACTACGGTCGCCGTCCCCGCGAGCAATCCGCCGCCGCCGACCGGCACGACGATCGTGTCGAAGTCCGCCACCTGCTCGACGATCTCCAGCGCCTGGGTGCCCTGTCCTGCGATCACCCGCAAATCATCGAATGGATGCACCGGCGTCGCACCCGTGCGCGCCGCGATTTCCAGCGCGTGCGCCTGCGCCCGCTCGAAGTTTTCCCCGCGCAGCACTACCTCCGCCCCCAGCCCGCGGCACCGCGCCACCTTCAACTCCGACGCGCCCACCGGCATCACGACCGTCACCTTCACGCCCAGCGTGCCGCCATGAAACGCCAGCCCGAGCGCGTGATTCCCCGCCGACGCCGCCACGACGCCACGCGCCCGTTCGGTATCGCTCAAACTCAGTAACGCATTCCGCGCCCCGCGCTCCTTGAACGACCCCGTCCGCTGCAGGTCGTCGCGCTTCAACCACACGCGCATGTGGCCGGCGCCCGCGAAAATCGGCGCGAGATGGCAGGGCGTGCGCCGCACGCCGCCGGCGAGACGCCGCTGTGCGCGTTCAACCTCATCGAGGCTCAGGAGGGGTGTTGTCGTTTTCATCGGAAAATTTGCGCAAAAAAAAGCCCTGAGCTTTTGGCTCAGGGCTTCGGGAGATTCGTGGTTGTCGTCTGTTTCGTTTATCCAGCCACGCGCCGCCGCCCTGAGCAGGGGCGAATCATAATCGCGACGAGCATGACGACGTGGCGCAGCATGGTGAGGCCGCGATCAAAGCCACCGCCCTCCGTTTGTCCAGCGCCCGTTTCCGCCCCGCCGTTTCCCACCCCGGGTCGCCGTCGGCGGTGAGCGCCTTCCTCCACCGCCTGCCCCTCTCCTCCATCGCCTTCCATCCCCCAATCGCCCGCCAATCCAGTTCGATACGTAATACGTATGATTCAGAAAAACGCATTTGAAACGCGGAGCCCGCGAAGCGCACCGAGGAGAAAACCAAACCACGCCTCACGTAACCGGCGGCGCCGTCCCATGTAGCACAGGCGGATCTTCACCTGGAGCACATCGAGAAAAACTGGAGCCGAAAACTCATTCATGCGCGCCAGGCCAGATTTCACTTTGTCCTTCTGAGACTCCAAACCAACGCCCAGCCGTTGGGTCGCATACGCCGATGAACGCTCAAATGCCTGTCATTCCGAGCGCAGCGAAGAATCCATTTGGGCTCTCTCATGCGTGTCGGGCCACGAAGCGCGCACGGGATTCTTCACTTCGTTCAGAATGACAAACCGGCCGGTTCATCAGCAACGCAGCGAAGAATCCAGAACGACGTCCGCCCTGCCCGCACCCGTGGATTCTTCGCTGCGTTCAGAATGACAGACGAAAGGACGATCCTTTGGGAAGCGGCCATGGTTTTATTTAAACGGCTGTAGCGGGCGAATCTCTCCGGGATTCCACTCTCGCTCTTATTCCTCCGCGGCCTCCGCGCACTCCGCGTTTCAATCGCGGAATTTAAGTTGATCCCAATTCCGCCGCCACCCGCCCACCATCCGGCAACAGACCCGTGTCGGGCCCCGTCGTCAGCGCCTGCGCCCGCCTCGCACTCCCTTATCCCAAGGTGCTTTCAAGATGAGGCCAATTCGTCCCGCCGCTCCCGCGGCGGGCTACGTCTGAATGTAGCCCTGCGCGGGAGCGCAGGGATGATCTCAAGTTGAATGAAAGCGGGTTGGAATTAGCCGCGTATTCGCGCGGCCCTGAGCCTAAACTCACCCAGGCCGCTGTCCCGCCCGCCGCAACGCGAGCCATTGCAGCAAACGCAACGTGCGCTCGGCGTCCGGCATCGCCGAGCCCGCCACAAAATATTCGCTCACTCTCGCCGCATGCACGCCCATCAGCCGCGCGAGCTGCGCCTGTTCGCCACGCCGGTTCAGGTACGGCCGCACCGCCTGCGCCAGCGCGCCCCACAACGGCGCCCCCGCGCCCGGGCGCAACGTCGCCCCGCGCCGCCGCCGTCGCGGCTTGTATTCGTTTTGTGCGGCCCGGATCAATTCGCGCGCCCCCGCCTCCAATCCGTCCGTCATCGCAAAAATCAGGTCCAGGTTCGGATGGATGCGCGCGTTCATGATCATACGTATTACGTATGATGTCGGTTGGGCAAGCGGCTTTACCCAGAGGCGGGAAGACCGGCGGGTGGTTTCGGTGTTTTCTTTGCCGCACCCGCCCTTCAGCTTCCGGCCATGTCCAATCTCCGCGAGCCCGCCCGCCCGCGTATCCGCGTTCTCGCCACCGGCGGCACGATCGCCGGCGCGCAAACTGGCGACGATTCCCGCGGCTATCATGCCGCCGCGTTCTCCATCGACGCCCTCATCGCCGCCGTCCCGCAACTCGCCACGCTCGCCCGCCTCGAGGTCGAACAGGTCGCCGCGATCGGCAGCCAGGACATGGACGAAGCCATCTGGCTCAAACTCGCCGCGCGCACCCAGGCCGCCCTCGACCAAGCCGACCTCGCGGGGGTCGTCATCACCCACGGCACCGACACGATGGAGGAGACCGCGTTTTTCCTGAACCTCGTTCTCCGGTCGGAAAAGCCCGTCGTCCTCGTCGGCGCCATGCGCCCCGCGACCGCGATCAGCGCCGATGGCCCCATGAATCTTTACAACGCGATCGCTGTCGCCGCCCACCCCGATGTCCGCGGTCGCGGCGTCCTCGTCGTCGCGAACGACGAGATTCATTTCGCCCGCGAAGTCGCGAAAACCAACACCACGCAGGTCGGCACCTTCCGCGCCACACATCGCGGCCTCGCCGGCCTCGTCAACGCCGGCCGCCTCCATCTCTACGCCCCGCCGGTCCGCTGTCACACCGCGCGCAGCGAGTTCAGCCTCGCCGGCCTCTTGGCGTTGCCCCGCGTGGACATCGTCTACGCCCACGCCGGCATGGGCCGCGAACTGATCGATGCGGCCGTCCACGCCGGAGCGCGCGGCCTCGTGATCGCCGGCGTCGGCGATGGCAACCTCAATGCCGCCGCCCTCGCCGCCGCCGCGATCGCCGCTCGCGCGGGCGTGGCGGTCGTGCGCGCCTCGCGCACCGGCGGCGGCGTCGTCGAGCGCAACATCGAGATCGACGACGACGCTCTCGGCTTCATCGCCGCAGACGAACTCAACCCGCAAAAAGCCCGCGTGCTCCTCCAACTCGGCCTCACGCGCAGCGCCAACCCGCGCGCCCTGCAGGAGCTGTTTTTCAGCTATTGATCCCGGAGCGGCGAGGATCGCTCCGGTCCTTCCCCACGCTCAAAGTCCCGTCCTCAAACTGCGCCTGAACTGCGCCTGCCGCGTCCTTGCCCGGCCGGCCCGAAGCTGCCAGCGTCGACGATTCTCCGTGAATGCCTCTCCATTTCACCTGCCTGTCTGGTTCGATCTCGGTGCCACCTTCGCCTTCGCGCTCACCGGCGCGCTCGCGGGCATCAAGCGCCGCTACGACATCGTCGGCGTGTTTTTTCTCGCGCTCGCCTGCGGCTTGGGCGGCGCGTTGATCCGCGATTCCGTTTTCATCCACGCGAGCACGCCCACGCCGCTCCTCATCGATCCGCGCTACATCGAACTCGTCGTCGCGGCCACGATCCTCGGCGCGATCTTCGGCCGGCACGTCGTGCGTTTTCACCGCACGGTCGCCGTGATCGACGCCATCGGCCTCGGCGCCTATGCCGTGTTCGGCGTGCAGAAATCCCTCACCGCCGGGCTGCCCGTGCCCGCCGCGCTGCTCGTCGGCGTGATCAACGCCGCCGGCGGCGGCCTCGTGCGCGACATCATCACGCGCGAGGAGCCGCTCGTCTTCAAACCCGGCCAGTTCTACGTGCTCACGGCGCTCGCGGGCGCCGTCACGTTCGTCTTTCTCGGCGCGGTTTGCGGTGTCGCAGCCACGCCCGCTGCGCTCAGCGCGATCGCACTCACGTTCGTCTTTCGCGCGCTTTCCATCACCTTCAATTGGCGCACCGTGTCGATCAGCCTCGAGGCGCCCGTGCCCTGAAACCGCCTCGCGGCGCATTTCGACTTGTTGCCGCGCGCCCGCGCGCCCGACACTGTTCGCCCGCCCTCCTCGTTCCGGCCCGCCCCTTTTCTCCCATGGCCAAAGTCCTCATCGAAAATCTCGTCAAAACCTACCCCGAGAAAAACGGCCCCGGTGTCACCGCCGTGAAGGGCATCACACTCACCGTCGAGGATCGCGAGTTCATGGTGCTCGTCGGTCCCAGCGGTTGCGGCAAGTCGACCACGCTGCGCATGATCGCCGGCCTCGAGGAAATTTCCGGCGGCACCGTCGCGATCGACGGCAAGGTGGTAAACGAAATCCATCCCAAGGACCGCGACATCGCGATGGTCTTCCAAAACTACGCGCTCTATCCGCACATGAGCGTGTACGACAACATGGCCTTCGGCCTGAAGCTGCGGAAATTCCCGAAGGCGGAGATCAAGGCGCGCGTCAACGAAGCCGCCGCGATGCTCGGCCTCGAGGCCTATCTCGACCGCAAACCGAAAGCTCTCTCCGGCGGCCAGCGTCAGCGCGTCGCCGTCGGCCGCGCGATCGTGCGGAAACCGAAGGTGTTTCTCTTCGACGAGCCGCTCTCGAATCTCGACGCCAAGATGCGCGTCTCCACGCGCACCGAAATTTCGAAACTCCACGCGCGCCTCGGCGCCACGATGATTTACGTCACCCACGACCAGGTGGAGGCGATGACGATGGGCGACCGCATTTGCGTGATGAAGGACGGCGACATCATGCAGGTCGCCGCGCCGCTCACGCTCTACAACCGCCCCGCGAATCTCTTCGTGGCCGGCTTTATCGGCTCGCCGCCCATGAATTTTTTCAAAGGCACGATCCGCCGCGCCGGCAACGCGCTCTCTTTCGTCGAGACGAATTCCGCCGGCATCCCCCTCACCGTCACGCTGCCCGAGTCGCTCGCGCGCAAGGCCGCCGGTCACATCGACCAGCCGATCGTCTTCGGCCTCCGCCCCGAAAACGTGCAGGATGCGCTCACCGTCGCTTCGGCCGATCCGGCCCGCACCGTCGAGGTGACCGTTGAAGTTTCCGAGCCGATGGGCGCCGAGACCTTGCTCTATCTCAACACCGGCGCGACCTCCTTCATCGCCCGCGTCCGGCCGACCGATCGCTTCGAGGTGAACCAAAAAATCAAAGTCACGTTCGACCTCGATCACGCCCACCTCTTCGATCCCAAGACCGAAGCCGCGCTCGCCTGAGCCGGAGCGTGCAGTCGGACGTGGCGCCCGACGTCCCGTCGGGCTGACTGAGAGCGCCCGCGACGCAGCCCGACGAGGACGTAGGGCGCCCGCTTTCATTGCAAAGCTCGCAAGCGGCCCTCGCGTTCTACTGCACGTTTCCGGCGGAGAGCCGTCGCGTCCCACCAACGCGTAGCCCGCCGCGGGAGCGGTCGGACCTTTCCTGTCCGCTCCTCCCTGCGCTCCCGCGCAGGGCTACGACCGAAATCCTTCAGGGTTCCACCGCAATCCGTGCGCAGTGCTGGCCGTTGACAGTCCTCGACCGCCGCGCAGACTCCGCCACGTCCCCTGCATGAACGTCTCGGCGAACATCATTCGTTTCCCCGCGCCTCCCGCGCCCGCCGAACGTCACGCGGAAGCCCGCGCCAAACTCGATAACGTCGTCGCGTTTCCAGCCTCGCCTGAGGATCACGCCATCGACTCCGGCGCGCAGGCGCACGGCCAGATGTTCGCCGCCGAGCGCATCGTCGCCCGCGTCGCCGCGCAGCTCGATTCGATCGCCTCGCTGTAGGCCACGGCCCTGCGTAGGGCGGGCTTCAGCCCGCTTTTATCGTTCATAGCGTACGCGAAGCGGGCTGAAGCTCGCCCTACTTTCGAGCGCGATTCCGACCGCGCCGTTTCCCCGCCCGCCTGATCGACTTCGCCAGCTGCTCCGCGGTCGAAGGCGTCGGCCATTTCCGCTGCAAAAACGCCAGCACCGCCCGCTCCTCGTCGCTCAGCCTCGTGGCCAATCTCTGCGACCCGCGCGCGATCTTCGCCGCGTTCGCTTTCACCAGCTGCAATGTCGTGCCCGAGAGATAACTCTCCATCACCACCGGGTGGATGTAACACTTCCGGCAGACCGCCGGCGTGTTGCCGAGGCGCTCCGCCACCTGCTCGATCGCCTGCACGAGGTTTTTCTTGCCCGCCTTTTTTGTCTCGAACGCGCCCAGCTCCCGCAGCGCCACCGCGGCAAGCACCGTGCCGGACCACGTGCGAAAATCCTTCGCCGAAAACTCCTCCCCCACGATCTCACGAAGATACGCGTTCACGTCGCTCGAGCCGATTTTCTGGGCCTCGCCGTTTTCGTCGAGATATTGAAACAGATCCTGCCCCGGCAACTCCTGCGCCTGGCGCACGATCGTCGCGAGCCGCGCGTCGTGCAGGTCGATCTCGTGATGCTTGCCGCTTTTGCCGTGGAAGTCGAAGTGCAGCGTCCCACGGCCGATTTTCACGTGGCGATCGCGCATGGTCGTGAGCCCGAACGAGCGGTTTTGCTTCGCGTATTCCTCGTTGCCGATGCGCACGAGCGTCGTCTCCAGCAGGCGCACGATCGCGGCGAGCACCTTCTCCCGATCGAGCCGTTTTCGCCGCAAATCCTCGGCCACGCGTTTCCTGATTCGTGGCAGCGCCTGCCCAAATGCGATCGTGCGCTCGAATTTCGCACCGTCGCGCACCGCCGACCATTCAGGGTGATAACGATACTGCTTCCGCCCGCGCGCGTCGCGACCCGTCGCCTGGATGTGCCCGTTCGCGAGCGGGCAAATCCACACGTCGGTCCACGCCGGCGGAATCGCGAGGCGTTTGATCCGGCCCAGCGTCGCCGCATCGCGCACGGCTTTTCCATCCGGCGTGCGATAACTCGCGCGTTTGCCCTCGCCGCACCGCGTGATGCCTGGTGAGTCATCGGTCGTGTAACGCAGCCCCGCTTCGCGCGCGGCGGCGTGGGCTGCGGGGCTGGACGGAATCGTGGACGGAATCGGCTTGGCGTCGGACATCGTGCTGCTCACGACCGCCCAGGCGTCGGCGGGTTCACGGTTGAAGGCCATCGAGCGGCGCGGGCCCGCTCGCCGGGGAGTTTGCCGTCCCGCTTCGGATCAGCGAGCGTCACGCTGGTCCGGATCGGAACAAGCCTACTTTGCCGCCGGTCCGGCTTGGTTTTTCGCGAGCGCTTCCTTCACGATCGCGCCGAATTCCGGCGTCGGCGTGTACTTGAAATCCGCGATGAGGCTCGGGCCGGCGGTCGGATGAAAATCCCACGCGGTCCAGTTCCAGCCGTGCGCCTCGAGCGCGGCGACGAACGCGCGATTCCACGTTTCGTCGTTCGAGTTGCCCCACTCCTTCGGATGCGGCCAGTCCTTCGTGCTCGAGCCGAACTCGCCGATCAGCACGGGATATTTCTTCGCGAACGCCTCGATGCGTGCGACGACCTGCGGAATCGTTTCCCAGCCGAGGTGCTCCCACTTGTGCGGATAAACATGGATCGCATACACGACGCCGCGACCGTGCGGATCCGCGAGCGCGTGCCCCTCGGAAATCCCCTCGAGTTCATACGCCCAGTTGAGGCCGCTCGCGACGACGACATTGCCCGCTCCACTCCCGCGCACCGCGTCGAGCAGGCCGCGCATGCCGGGAGATTTGTAGGTCGACTGCTCCTTCACCTTCTCGTCGCGTTCCACGATCTCGCCGCCCTTCAACCACTCGTCCCACGTGAGATTGTGCGGCTCGTTGTAGAGATCGAACAACACCGCCGGGTGATCGCGGTAAGTCTGCGCGACATCCTTCCAGAAAACCGCGCTGTTTTTGTCGACGTGCCTGTGCTGCCCGAGGTTTTCGCCCCACTCGCCGGCGTTCGACCAGTGCAGGTCGAGGAGAATGTAGGCCTCGTGCTCCGCGCAAAAATCGACGATCTGCTGCACCAACGCGCGATACGCCGTGCCGCCCCCGGATTGCTCCGGACCTTTGCCGAACCAGCGATCCTGCGAAAGCGGCAAACGGATCAGGTTCGCGTGCCAGCCGACGACCGCGGCCTGCACCGATTTCAAAATCTGGCCCTCGCCGTCCGCCGCCCACTCGAGGCTCGCGCAGTTCACCCCGCGCAAGCGCACCGGCTCGCCGGTCGCGGCGTTCACGAGCTGATTGCCCGCGACCTTGAGCGGCGCCGGCATCGCATGGAGGCCGCACATCGCCAGGAGCGGGAGCAGCAACGCCAGCGTGAAGCGCAGGACGGACGGACAGAAAATGAAATTCGTCATGGAAAATGGGGGACAGCGTCGGGGGCGCTGGGAGCCCACGTTGTCGCCGCCGGACGCGGGTGGTCAATCACGCGTGTCGGCGCGCCGCCCGCTCACTCCTCGTCCGCCTTGCGGAAAATGCGGATCACCTCCAGCGACTTGTCCTTCAAATTGTGCGCCTTCGCGGTGTTGAGGGCGGTCAACGCCAAGCGCGAGCCGCCGCAAGCGCGCGGCAGCCATCGGAAAAACGCCCACGCCGGTTTCCCGGATTTTTGCCCGGCGCGGAGGGTTGCGAGAAATGGGCCGCGGCGGAGATTGCTTCATGACAACCCAGACCTCCTCCCACGTTTCCCTCAAAAATGCCAAAGACCTCTCCCGTGAAGCGCCGCGCAGTCCACGGCAACGCCTCGGCGGCTACGCGCTCATGGCGCGCATGATCGACAAAGGTCGCGCGACCATCGCCGGCACGGCGGGCGAATATCACTTCAATTGCCCCGTCGATAACATGCTCTTCAGTTTCAAAGGTGTGAACGGCGACGAGGTGCGCGAGGTGCTCGCATCGGGCGCAGGCGACCAGGAAATCCTCGATTGGTTCAACCATCACGGCACGCCGAAAACCGACGCGCAGATCAAGGCGTGGGCCTCCGAAGTCGAGGCCTCGAGTCTCTACAGCGATCCCGAAAAACGCGATTGGTTCTCCGACGAGTGCCGCCGCCTCGGTCTGGAGCCGGCGCGGACGACGCTCTTCGAGTATCTCGAAACCGACGACCGGCAGAGCTTCCGGAAGTAGAGCGCGCGCCCGAACTTTTGCACGCGCGCCGCGACACGAAGCGCACACTGGATTCTTCACTTCGTTCAGAATGACAAACCGGGCGGTTCGAATGACCAACCGGGCGGTTCATCAACAGCGCCGGTAGGGACGTCTCTCCGAGGCGTCCGTCTCTCCGAGGCGTCCGTGCGAGTCGAAGGACCGTGAACTAGCAACGTTTCCTGCGGGCAGCACTCCCGCGTCGGCACGGCGCAAACCAACCTGTGGCGCGCCTCGCGAGCATCGCCCTCTCCTGTCATTCTGAGCGCAGCGAAGAATCCATTTGGACTTTCGCACGCGCGCCGTGCCACGAAGCGCACACTGGATTCTTCACTTCGTTCAGAATGACAAACCGGGCGGTTCATCGGCAACGAGGTAGGAGCCTGCTTGCAGGCGAGGCTCGATCCTCGCCCGGTGAATCGCCTGCAAGCAGGCTCCTACATTTGAGACATTTGCGAGGTGGCTTGGCGCACGACCGGATTGACCGGAGCGCGCAGTCCGCTTCGTTTGCGGCGCGATGTACCCCGCGCTTCCTGTTCCTGGATTGTTTGCCGTTCTCATCTCGCTCCAGTTCGTGCTCATCGTCGGCCACGATCTCGTCGACATCCCGGGTTGGGCCCATGGTCGCCAGGTTCGCGCCGCGATCGGGCCGCAAAAATTCTGGATCGCGACCGCGATCAATGCCGTGTTCCCGGGCATCGCATTCGTTTTTGCGCTGCTGTTCTGGCACCGGCCTGCGCCGAGCTACGTCGGAAACTACTGGGCGATTTACTGCGGCATCACGGTGATGTCCGCAGTCACGATGTGGTGGCTGCCGTATTTTCGCGGCACGAATGAGAAAACGTGCCGGCTCTACGCCGCGATGTATGCCGGCACGCGCCACATGCTGCCGGCGCGCGGCGACAATCCGCGGCCGAACCTGCTCCACCTTTTTTTCCACGCACTTTTTCTCTTCAATCTCGGACTCGCGCTGTGGTTGCGGTTTGGCCCGCGCTGAATCCAAGGTGCCGCCGCATCGCTGACGTTCACTCTCCGTTCTCGTTTTCCCGAAAATGAAATTCCGCATCCTCGCCCTCGCCGCTCTCGCCGCCGCCACGCTCGCCGCCTCGCCCGAACCGTTCACGCCCAGCGGACCGATAATTCCGATCTGGCCGGGCGTGCCGCCAGGCTCCGAGGGCAAGGACGCGCCCGAACGCTGGGTCGAGGGCGGCACGCCGGATGCGTTTCATCGCGTGACCGACATCCACCGTCCGTCGCTCACGCTCTATCTGCCGCCGCAGGAAACCGCCACGGGCGCCGCCTTCGTCATCGCTCCCGGCGGCGCGCACAAATATCTCGTCGTCGATCTCGAAGGCGAATTTCTCGCCAAGCGGCTGAACGCGATGGGCGTCGCCGCCTTCGTCCTGCGCAGCCGGCTCGCGCGCGCCGACGGCTCCACCTACAAGGTCGAGGTCGAATCGCTCGCCGACCTGCACCAGGCCATCCGCGTCGTGCGCGCCCGCGCGAAGGAATGGCGCGTCGATCCGTCGCGCATCGGCGTCATGGGATTTTCCGCGGGCGGTCAGCTCGCGATCCTCGGCGAAAATAATTTCGACGCCGACACGCGCCCGGATTTCGCCGTGCTCGGCTATCCCGCCTACATCGGCGCGGCGACACCCGTGGCGCGGAACGCGCCCCCGACGTTCATGTTTGTAAACGACGACGACCCGCTCGCGACCGGCGCCGGCGAATATTATCTCGCGCTGAGAAAGGCGAAAATTCCGACGGAGTTTCACGTGTTCCGGCGCGGCGGGCACGGCGTCGGCATGACGGGCCGCGGCAGCCCCGGCTTCGACCAGCTCGGCCTCGCGAAATGGCCCGACCTCCTCGAAATCTGGCTGCGCGACCTCGGCGTCCTGCGTGCCGCGACCGTTGCCGCCGGCAAACCGTGAAGCACGCGCCGCGGACGAGTTCGCGACTCCAACTTGAAGCGTGGACGCGGGCGCTGCGTCACGCGGGGCGCGCGCTGCGCCGCGCACCGGGTTTCAGCGCCGCGGTTTTCTGTTCGCTCGTCGTGTGCCTCGGCCCAAACGCCGCGGTGTTGTCCGCGCTGTATGCGCTGGTGTTGAAACCGCTGCCGTTTCCGCATCCGGAACAACTCGTGACCGCGGCAAACGTCGCCGAGAAAAGCGGCGGGCAGCGCGTCGTGTCGAGTCTGCCGCAATATCTGGATTTTCGCGCGCACGCGGATCTGTTTTCCGCCGTGGCGACGGTGCGTCACGAGAGCGCCACGCTCGACGACGACACCGCGCCGCGCCGCGTGGCGGTCGACCGGCTGTCGGGCGATTTTTTTGCTGCGCTCGGCGTCGCGCCGGTGCTCGGGCGATTCTTCGCGGCCGAGGAGGAGATCGCGGGGCGCGAGCGCGTGCTCGTCGTGAGCGAGCGTTTCTGGGTGGCGCAGTTCGGCGCGGACAGCGGCGTGATCGGCCGCTCGGTGCGGCTGGACGGGTCGCCGTTTCGGATCGTCGGCGTGGCGCCGCAGCGCGTCGAGTGCCTGTATCCCACGACGGCGTTTTTCCAGCCCTACGCGCCGGCGGCGGCGAAGTTCGACCCGCAGGCGCGTTATCGCGGTGACGCGGTGCTGGTCGCGCGGCTGAAGCCGGACGTATCGCTGGAGGCGGGACGCGCGCAACTCGCAGCGCTCGAGACGACCTTCGAAAAAACCGTCGCGACGCCCGCGACGCGCGCGTTCATCGCGAACGCCCGCTTCCGCCTCGCGCTCGAACCGCTGCGGCCCGGGGAAATCGGCAGCGAAACGAATCCGCTCTGGCTGCTCCAAGGCGGCGCGCTGCTCGTGCTGCTGATCGGCGCGGCGAATGTGGCGAACCTTTTCCTCGCGCGCCTGAACGCGCGACGCGGCGAACTCGCGGTGCGCGTGGCGCTCGGTGCGAGTCGCGGCGAACTGCTGCGGCAGACGCTGGCGGAAAGTTTTCTGCTGACGGGCGCGGCTGCGGTGGCGGGGCTCGCGCTCGCGGCGGTCGGACTGCGGTTGTTCAACGCCTATCTGCCCGCGTTGATGCCGGGCGCTCCGGAGTTGTCGCTCGATCCGACGGTGCTCGGCGCGACCGCGGCCGCCGCCTTGGGCATCGCGGTGTGCGTGGCGGTGCTGCCGTTGCACTTGCTCTGGCGCAGCGGACTGCAAGCGGGCCTCGGCAGCGGACGCACGACTTCGGTGGGCGGCGGGGCGCGGCGCGCGAGCGGACTGCTGGTCGTGGCCCAGGTCGGATTGGCGGTGACGCTGCTCGCGGGTGCGGGGTTGTTGTTGCGCAGTTTCGCCAAGGTGATGGCGATCGAGCCGGGCTTCGATGCGACGCGCATTGTGCAGGGGCGGATTTCGCTGCCGCGCCGCTATGACGAGCCGGCCGACAACCTCGCGGTGCGGCGGCGAATCCTCGACGCGCTGCGGACGATTCCGGGCGTGGAGAGCGCCGCGGAATCGCTCGATTCGGTGATCGTCGCGAACGAGCGGCCGGTGCCGTTTTCGACCCGGGCGACGGCTGCGGACGGCGGGGCGGAAAGCCGGCCGTTGATTCACATCGACGCGGTGTCGCCGGAATTTTTCGCGACGATGGGCATGCGCGTGCTCTCCGGACGGGGCTTCGATGCCGGCGACGATTTCGTCAGGCAGCCAGTGGCGATCGTCGACGAACGGTTTGCGCAGCGGTATTTATCCGGACGCGTGGTGGAGGGGCAGGAGATTTATCTGTATCGCGGGCTGCCGCTCGCGGTCGACGGGTGGCCGCGCATCGTGGGCGTCGTGAATCGCGCGACGCTCCGCGGACTGGATGCGAGCGACGATCTGCCAATCGTGTTCGTGCCGACGGTCGGCTATCGCGCGCGGAATTTCGAGGTGCTCGTGCGCTCAACGCGCCCGGCGGCGGAAGTCGCGAGGGAGATGAGCGCGAAGCTGCGCGAACTCGATCCGTCGATTCCGTTTTATGCGGCGGGCTCGCTCGAAGAAGGACTCGACCGGCTGCTCGTGGAACGACGCGGGATCACGTGGCTGCTCGGGCTGTTTTCCGCGCTCGCACTGGTGCTGGCGGGGATCGGGCTCTACGGCGTGTTGTCGTGCGAGGTGTCGCAGCGCACGCGGGAGATCGGCATTCGCGGCGCGATCGGCGCGACGCAGCGGCAGATCGTAGGGCTGATCCTGCGACAAGGTTTCGGGCGCGTGGCGGTTGGCTTCGGTTTCGGGCTGGCCGGTGCGGCGGCGCTGACGCGTTGGCTGGGCGCGCTGTTGTTCGGCATCGGCGCCGCGGACCCGTGGGCGTATGCGGCCGTGGTGCTCGCGCTCGGCGGCGTGGCGCTGATCGCGTGCTGGCTGCCGGCGCGGCGCGCAGCGAAAGTCGATCCGATCGTGGCGCTGCGGGCGGAGTGAGAAAGCTCGAAGAGCCAAGAACCAAGATCCAAGCCTCTGGGAATTTCCAAAATCCAATTGGAGCGAGCCCGGGTGGTGTGGGATGGGATTGGATGGGATGTAGGAGCCTGCTTGCAGGCGATCGGGGCACGCGCAGGTCGAACATCGCCTGCAAGCAGGCTCCTACATGGGGGGAGGAAATTTGCGACGACTCGGCGCGAATCAGCGGAGTGGGAACTCGAAATCGGCGTTTCGCTGGAGCTTGGATCTTGGCGCCGGGAGCTTTCGCGCGAGTCGAAGACGACGCTGCTTCGCGGCGGCGTAGGACGTGAAGTGCG
>JBEHYR010000062.1:0-34742 GCA_048498075.1 Verrucomicrobiota bacterium
TGACCAATGCAGCCATGCCTTGGTCACGTAGGATCGCTGCGTCGGGCTGACAGAGGCATGCTGGCCAGCCATAGTCTGACTCGATGAGTGAGAGCGCCGCCAATCCTCCACTGGATAAACTGCGCGTGAAATTGACCGAGGTTTTCGAGAAAGGCGCAGGGACGAGAGAAGAAATCGAGGAGCGAGTGAGCCGGCCGGTCGAGAATCTCTACGTTCGGATGGCATTCCAGCGGGAACTGAAGCGGCTGCGGGCGCTGGAGAAAAAGTGAGGCTGGGGAGTTCCTCTCCGAGTTGGGATCCGCCCGGCCTGCGGTGTCGTGTTTTGCGCCAGGGCATCGTCCACTAGCCGGCGACATCGGACCGGACCGTTGGGCGCGATCATCGGATGGCGCGATGCGGGCTTCGAAATCGGTCGACTGCACGGCCTTCGACCGCCTCCTGGTGCGAGCACGAGTTTTAACCCGTCGGCCCACTCGCTACTTCGCCAAATCCTACCGTTCGTTTACGAATTCCGCCGGGACAACTTCGCGCGGGGCCTTCAAGTGTCGCCGCTCGCACTCCCATGACTCTTGAAACCCAAGTCGCACTCGACGCGCTGAAGAAAAATTTTCGCGGCGAAATCCTCCTCCCGAATTCCGCCGGCTACGATCTGGCCCGCACGATCTGGAACGCCATGATCGACAAGAAACCGGCGGCGATCGCACGTTGCACCTCGGCAGCCGACGTGGTCGCCGCGGTGAATTTCGCCCGCGACCATCGGGTCGAGGTCGCCATCCGCGGCGGCGGTCATAATATCGCGGGCAATGCGCTCTGCGACGACGGCCTGGTGATCGACCTTTCGTTGATGAAGGCGGTGCGGGTCGATTCCGCCGTCCGCCGCGCACACGTGGGACCGGGCGCGACGCTGGCTGACGTCGATCGCGAGACGCAGAAGTTCGGGCTCGCCGTGCCGACCGGCATCAACTCCACCACCGGAATCGCCGGCCTGACGCTAGGCGGCGGCATCGGCTGGCTCACGCGACGTTTCGGGCTCACGGTCGACAACCTCGTCTCGGCCGAAGTGGTGACAGCCGACGGCCGGATGCTGCACGCGAGCGCGCAGGAAAATTCCGATCTCTTTTGGGCCTTGCGCGGCGGCGGCGGGAATTTCGGCGTCGTGATCGACTTCGAATTCCAGCTCCATCCCGTCGGGCCGGAGGTTCTCGCGGGGCTCATCGTCTTTCCGATGTCGGAAGCGAAGACGGTGCTGCAAAAGCACCGGGCGTTCATGGCGACCGCGCCCGCCGAACTGAATGCGTGGATCGTCCTGCGCAAAGCGCCGCCGCTGCCGTTTCTGCCGCCGGCAGTGCACGGCACGGACATCATCGCGCTGCCGGTTTTCTACGCGGGCGATCCGGCCGAAGGCGCGAAATTGATCGAGTCGATTCGCCGTTTCGCGAAGCCCGTCGGCGAACACGTGGGCGTTCAGCCTTTCACCGCGTGGCAGCAGGCGTTCGATCCGTTGCTGACGGCGGGGGCGCGCAACTACTGGAAGTCGCACAATTTCTCCGCGTTGAAGGACGAGGTGTTCGATATCGTGATCGCTTACGCGCGCACGCTGCCCTCGCCGCACTGCGAGATCTTCATCGGCGCCATGGGCGGCGCGGCGGGGCAGGTGGCGTCCGACGCGATGGCCTACGGCAACCGCGACGCCAATTTCGTGATGAACGTGCATGGTCGCTGGGAAACGCCGCAGGAGGATCAAAAGTGCGTCGCGTGGGCGCGGGAGTTCTTCAAGGCCTCGGCGCCGTTCGCGACCGGCGGCGTCTATGTCAATTTTCTGACCGCGGATGAAACGGATCGCGTGACGACCGCGTTCGGTTCCAACTATGATCGGCTGAGGCGCGTGAAAGCGGACTACGACCCGTCGAATCTCTTTCACGTCAACCAGAACATCAGGCCGGCCGGCAAATCCTGAGTTTTCGCAATGCCCCGTTGGCAGGCGGGAAATCTGCGTCACGCCTTCGCCTGCCGCAAAAGACGGATCGACTGGCGAACGCGCGGTTCGCTATGAAATCCCCCGGTGAATCAGCCGGAGCAAACTCAGAGGCAACGTCGGCCCGCGTTGCCGGGCGCAGAGCTGCGAAGTTCCGTCGGAGCATGGTTGCTCGATTCCGATCCATCGATCCGCTGGCAGGTGCTGCGCGATCTCATTGACGCGCCGGCGAGCGAGGTTGCGGCCGAGCGCGCGCGGGTCGCGACCGAAGGCGCCGGCGCGCGGTTGCTCGCGTTGCAGGCAGCGGACGGTCGCTGGGGTGGTGCGGCGTGGAATCGCGGCTGGGATTCGACGATGCACGTGCTGACGCTGCTGCGCGAAATGGGCCTCGATCCTGCGGGCGACGCAGCGCGGCGCGCACTGGACCTCGTGCGCGAGCGCGTGACGTGGCGTGGCTGCGGGCCGCCCGAGGCGGATGAGAATCCGTTTTTCGCCGGCGAGACGGAGCCGTGCATCAACGGCCAGGTCGGGGCGGCCGGAGCGTATTTTCGCGAGAACGTGCGGGGCCTCGTCGATCGGCTGCTGGCGGAGCAGTTGCCCGACGGCGGGTGGAATTGCGAGGCGCCGCATCGCTCCACGCGTTCGTCGTTCAACACCACGATCTGTGTGCTCGAGGCGCTGCTCGAATACGAACGGACCGGCGGAGGCGATGGGGCGATCGCGTCGACCGTGACCGCCGCGCGACGCCGGGGAGAGAATTATCTGCTCGCGCGCCATCTCTTCCGCCGAAAGTCGACCGGCGAGCCGATCGAACGCGACCGCAAAGGCGGCGCCGTGTGGACGCGTTTCGCGTTTCCGACTTGGTGGCACTACGACGTGCTGCGTGGCCTGGACTATCTGCGCCGCGCGGGCGTCACCCCCGACGAGCGCGTGTCGGAGGCGATCGAGCTGGTCGCATCGAAGCGCGATGCGGACGGCCGGTGGCCGCTGGAGACATGCCATCCCGGCAAGATGCCGGTGGAGATCGACGAGGGCGAGGGCCGGCCGAGCCGCTGGAACACGCTGCGGGCGTTGCGCGTGTTGAGATGGTATTCGGCGCGAAGCTGATCGTGACTGAAGCGTTTCGAAATCCTCGTCACGGAAGGCGGGCTCCGATGTACGCAGGAGACCAGGCTGGCACTTTTGAATCGCCAATCGGTCCCGCTGCTCACGCAGCGGGCGACGAGCGATCCAGTAGCCCTGCGCGAGAGCGCAGGGGTTTTGCCGCGAGTATCAGTCGGATACGCGGCCAGGCTCGCATCGGTCGGAGCTGAAGGCTTTAGAATGCTACGTCTCGGCCATTGCGGTCGTTGCCACGAACTTCCGTCCGTTATGACTGTCGTGATCGAAACCCTTTTATGAATACCTCGCCGACTCCGAAAAATACGATCTGCCTTTGGTTCAACAAGGACGCGCTGGAGGCGGCGCGCTTTTATGCGGCGACCTTTCCGGACAGCAAAGTGACCGCGGTGCATCCTGCGCCCAGCGATTACCCGTCGGGCAAAGCGGGCGATGTGCTCACGGTGGAGTTCACCGTGCTGGGCATTCCCTGTCTTGGATTGAATGGCGGGCCGGCGTTTTCCCCGAGCGAGGCTTTTTCCTTTCAAGTCGCGACCGACACGCAGGAGGAAACGGACCGCTACTGGAACGCGATCGTCGGCAACGGCGGCGAGGAAAGCGCGTGCGGGTGGTGCAAGGATCGGTGGGGATTGTCCTGGCAAATCACGCCGCGTGCGCTGACGAATGCGCTGAAGGCAGGTGGTGCGGAAGCCAAACGGGCTTTCGATGCGATGATGGACATGGGGAAAATCGACATCGCGAAAATCGAAGCCGCGCGCCGCGGGTGAACGCGGGTGGCGGGAAGAGGGAGACGTCCGCCCGCAACCGGTCAGGTCTCGGCGCTCGAGCGCAAATGGCGCGCGGCGGACGCGTGGCGGCCGGCGGCAGCGAGCGCGACGAGTATCAGAATGCCGGCGACGGCGAACGTCGTCCGCAGGCCGGTGGCCACCGCGGCGGGACTCGCCGTGTCGATGTCGCTGGTGGTGGCGGCGAAGGCGAAGACGGCGCCCATCGCGGAGGCGCCCGTGATGCGGCCGAGATTGCGCGAAAGGTTCAGCAGGCCGGAAACGACGCCGCGCTGGTCGGCGTGGATGTTCGTCATGAGCGCCGTGTTGTTCGCCGTCTGGAAAAGTCCGTAGCCGGCGGTGACGACGACGATCGGGGCGATGAAACCGGCGAGCCCGAGGGTCGCCGGCGTCACGGATAACATGAAGCAACCGGCGGCCATGGCGATGAGCCCGACGACCGTGATCCGTTGCGCACCGAAACGGTCCGCCAAGCGGCCGGCCGGCACTGCGGTGAGCGCGGCGACGAGCGGGCCCACCGAGAGCGCGAGGCCGACGCGGAAGGCGTCGAGTCCGAGGGCGCGGGAGAGATAGAACGGGCCGACGACGAGCGTCGTCGTGACGACCGTCGCGACGAGCGCGCTGGCGGCGAGACTGGCGGTGAGGACGGGATCGCGAAACATCGTGAGGCGGATCAACGGCGCGGCGGCTTTGGCCTCGGCGAGCACGAAGAGGCCGGTGCCGAGGACGGCGGCGAGCAGCAGCGAGGTGTTGAGCGGGCCGAAGTGGCCGTCGCCGAGGGTCAGCGCGAGGGCGTAGGCGGCGAGCGTCGCGGCGAGCAACAGCGTGCCGAGAGGATCGAAACCGCCGCGGCGGGTTTTCGGGGTGCGGCGATCGACGGGCAGATGGCGGCGCGTGAGCAGAAAAGCGAGGACGCCGAGCGGGACGTTGACGAGAAAGATGGCCGGCCAGCCGAGTGCGGCGATGAGGAGGCCGCCGAGCGTGGGGCCGAGCGACGTGCCGATCGCCGACATCGTGCCGAGGAGGCCCATCGCGCCGCCGGTTTTTTCCTTGGTCACCGTTTGACCGACGAGAGCGAGCGTGAGCGCCATCATGATCGCGCCGCCGAGGCCTTGCACGGCGCGGGCGGCGATCAGCAGCGCGAGCGACGGAGCGAATCCGCACAGGGCGGAAGCGGCGGTGAACAACGTTATCCCGATCAGCAGCAGGCGACGCGGACCGATGAGGTCACCGAGCCGGCCCACGCTGACGATCGTGGTCGTGATGACGAGGAGGTAGGCGACGATCACCCACTGGACTTGCGGGAAAGTGGCGGCGAACGAGGTGGCGAGCGTGGGCAGAGCGACGTTGGCGATGCTGGTGTCGAGCGAGGACAGCAGCATGGCGAGGGAGAGGCCGGCGAGGGCGCCCGAGACGGAGGAGGTCGGCGCGGTTTTTTCGACGAAGGCGGCGGTGCGGGCGGGGGCGAGGGTAACGGGCATGCGCCAAAATAACAGGATCGCGCCGAGGGCGGAAGGCGCGCCGGGTGCAGGATGTGCGTGCGTTTGACGCCACATCGCGCGGGAAATGTGCTAGGGCTCACGCATGCCGAGACCCGACCTCAACCTGTTGGTCACATTGGAAGTTTTGCTCGCGGAAGGCAGCGTGGCGCGCGCGGCGCGGCGTTTGCGATTGAGCGCGTCGGCGATGAGCCGGGCGCTGGCGCGATTGCGGGAGGCGACGGGCGATCCGTTGTTGGTGCGGGCGGGGCGTGCGCTCGTGCCGACGCCGCGGGCGATCGAACTGCGCGAACGAATCGGTCCGCTCGTGGAGGAGAGCGAAGCGGTGCTGCGACCCGTGGGCAAACTCGAGTTGAAGGAACTCGGGCGCACCTTCACGCTGCGCACGAGCGATGGGTTGGCGGAGAATTTCGGACCGGAGCTGATCGCGCGCGTCAGCGCGGTGGCGCCCGGCGTACGGCTGCGCTGGATGCAGAAGGCGGACAAGGACAGCGCGCCGCTGCGCGAGGGGCTGGTCGATTTGGAAACGGGCGTGGTGGGAAAAACGATGGGGCCGGAGTTGCGGGCGCAGGCGTTGTTTCGCGATCGCTTCGTCGGCGTGGTGCGCGAGGGACATGCGTTGAGCAAGGGCCGGATGACGGCGGAGCGTTTTGCGGCAGGGCGGCACGTGAGCGTCTCGCGGCGGGGGCCGGGACAGGGGCCGATCGATGCGGCGCTGGAGTCGCTCGGGTTGAAACGGGAAATCGTGGTCGTGGTGGGCGGCTTCTCGACGGCACTGGCATTGGCGCGCGGCACCGATCTGATCGCGAGCGTGCCCGAGCGTCACACGGGAAATCTGCGCGCGGGGATGCACAGTTTTCCGCTGCCGGTCGCGACGCCGGAGATCACGGTTTCGCTGCTCTGGCATCCGCGACTGGACGCCGATCCGGCGCATCGGTGGCTGCGCGGGCTCATGAGGGAAGTCTGCGCGGCGAGGTCGTGACCAGCCGGAATCGCCTGCAAGCAGGCTCCTACATTGGGTGCGGAAATTTTTGAAGTGTTCGACAGCCGGAAGGGAGAATCGTGCGCGTGCGAGTCACTTCACGCGCCAGACTTCGAAGGAGTCGGCGCCGAAACCTTTGAGCGTGGCGCGTTCGGAGACGGCGGCGAGAGAAGGGGCGGAGTTCGCGAGGTGGGCGGCGACTTCGGCATCCGCGTGGACGGCGGACGAGACGATCAAATCGTCGCCGCTCGCGAGGCCGCAAAGGCGCGCCGCGAAATTCACGGTCGAGCCGAAATAGTCGAGGCGGTCGTTTTGGTTGATGACGAGGCACGGGCCGCAATTGACGGCGGCCTTCAGCGCGAGCGGTTGCGGCGGGGCGACGGCGCCGAAGGGCACGGCGTCTTCGAGCGGGGGGAAATCTTCCGGGTGGGCGAGCCAGCGTTGGGCGTGCGTCATGGCGCGGACGGCGGAGACCGGCCGGGTGAAGACGGCCATGACGGCGTCGCCCATCGTCTTCACGATCGAGCCGCCCTCGGCGGCGATGGCGGTTCTCAAAATATCGAAGTGCGTGAGCACGCGGCCGAAGGCGGGGGCGTCGCCGATGTCGCGATACAGCTGCGTGGAATTTTTCAGGTCGGTGAACGCGACGGTGATCGCGCCGACGTGGATTTTTTCTCCGCGCCGCAGCACTTCGTGCGAAAACAGGTCGCGGAAAACCTGGAGCGACGTCACTTCGGCGGCGGTCGTCGCGTCGTCGCTCCACGCGAGGTGCTCGAGGATCGCGAGGCGCGGCGCGGCGGTGGGATTGGCGAGGAGGAGTTCACCGTGGCAAGCGATGACGGGCTCGGGACTGGCGCTCGCGGCGAGGTCGATGCGGGCAGCGGGTGGAGCGTCGGCATCGGCGGAGACACGGAAGGCGGACTGCGCGGCGGTCTGGGGCGAACGCACGCGGTAGCGGCCGGGCGAGAGCGCGAGGCGGAGCGTGCGTTCGCTGGCGGCTGGCACGCGTTGCTGCGCGACGATGTGCGGCGTGACCTGCGGGCCACCGACGCAGTAGTCGACGCGCGTGACGGGGCGAATCGCGGGATTCGGCGTGAAGGTGAGTTCGACGGATTGATCGAAGTTGGCGGTGAAATCGATGTGACAGGTCTCGCAGCGGGCGTCGGGTTTGATTTTGGCGAGGGACGATTGCACGGCCTTGGCGCCGCGGCAGTGCGGGCAGACGAGTTCCCAGGAGAAATCGAGGAGGCCGGCGCGCGTGGCGTGGAGGAAAAGTTCGAGCGTGGCGCGGCGGTCGGCGTGCCATTCGGCGGCGAGCGCGTAGGGGCGCATGCGGCCGGCGGAGAGGTCGTCGGCGGAGGCGATGAAATCGGCGAGGTGCGCGGCGGGGGCGGCGAACGCGGCGTCTTCGGCGGCGAGGGCGCGACCGATGGTGGCGAGGCGTGACGCCGCACCGTCGGCGAGCTGCGGCGGTTGGGCGATCGGCGAGACGCGGGCGCGGCGCAAAGCGGCTTCGTCGTAGCGGCGGAACACGCGCTCCGTGAGCGCGCGGGCGCGGCGGCCGATCGAGTAGGGCAAGGCGAGGCGGCCGAGGAGATTCGCGGGCGTGAACTCCATCGCGTACCCGAGCGTGGTGCCGCCGCCGGCGCGCGGCTGGAGTTCGCAGCTCATCGCCATGCGCGCGACGGGGCCGGCAAAGTACGTTCGCTCGACGCTGTAGCGAAACGGCTCGATCCACTCGAAGGCGAGTTCCTCCCATTCGATGACGAGGCCGGCGGCGCGGGCGCGGAGGCGGCGGGCGTTGGAAACGGGGGCGGACGCGTCGGGCGGCGGTGAAACGAGTTCGACGGGCGGGTAACCGCAATCGCGGTTGAAGCGATCGGTGTTCGAGACGAGCGGCCAGAGCGCTTCGGGCGAGGCGCGCAGCTCCCACGTCCAGTGGAAACGTTGGGGGGCGTGGGCGGGCATGAAGGCGAAACGTGGAAGGCGCGAGGGCGAGTTGGAACGCGCGACGCGAAGGTGTGGGGGCGGGCGCGCGGCCTCAAGCCGACAAGCGAGGGCGAGGCTTTGAAGAAAACCGGGCCGGGCCGCCGGGCCGAGGGGCCGCCGGAGGGGACGCAGCTGGGCGGAAAAATTCCGGCGGCCCCAGCGATTTCGCCTCTACCCTCGGCAACGCGGCGCGATCAAAACGTGTAGGCGTAGCTCACGGTGACGACGGTGCGATCGGTGGCGGCGGGGTTTGCGGCTTTCGGCGCGGTGCCCTGCTTGAGAAAATTATTCGTGCCTGCCGTGTAGGCGACGCCGGTGGTGAGCTTGGAATCTTTCGTGAGTTGGAACGGCAGCCCGATGCCGATCAGCCAGTAGTCGCCCCAGTTCTTGACGCGGGGTGTGGTGTCCTCCGCAGACGAGCGCCAGTAGAAGCTGCCGTACGTGGCGGTGAAATCGATTTCGGATCCGAGGTCGGTGAGCGGCAGGGCGAAGGAGGCGGTCAGTTCCGCCGTGGGCCCCTCGAGGATGAAGTCGTAGTAGAGCTTCGGCGTGAGCTTCACGCCGACGGCGGAAATCGTATAGTTGACCGCGAGGTTCGGCTCGAAAGTGGCTTTGTAGAAGCCCGCGTTTTTATCGGCGTTCGGGTAGGTGTAGATCGTGGCGCCGGGCACGAGCGTGAGATCCTTGCGGACGTTGAAGGTGGAGGAGCCGTAGACATCGAACTCGGGATCGGACTGGCCGGCGACCTTGCCGGAGATGGGAAAATTGCCCCAGACGCCGACGGCGAGCGCGCCCGCGTCGTATTCGATCGAAGGCTGAAACGATTCTCCGCCGAGGCGCGTGCCACGAAACATATATTGCGACGCATACGCGGGCGTGAGAACCCATGACGCCGAGGGCGTCTCGACGGGTGCGACGGTGTCGGGCGCGGGCGCCTGCGCGAAGGCAACCGCGCTGCCACCGGCGAGAGTGGCGATCGCGCTGATCAACATGCTGATTTTTTTCATGACGCGAGATTTCTGAGAGGCGGGCGCGAGACAGGCAGCAAAATTTAATTTCAGCCCGACGTGAGCGGGGCTCCCCGCGGGCGTATCGCCAGGCGCGGCGGCGGCGGTGGAGGAGGAAAATTACGGCAGGCGTCGAGCGCGGGCGACGCGCCGTGTCATGAAATTTCGGGGACCGACGGGGGGTTGGCAAGCATGCTGCTAAGTTGCGAGCCGTTCGGGGTTCTTCCCGATTTGTCCAACCTCTGCACATAGCCCTAGCAAACAAACAATGAACACACGCATGAAACTCGCGGCGGCTCTTTCGCTCGTCGCCTCGCTGACCGCCTTCGC
Organism: Verrucomicrobiota bacterium; assembly: GCA_048498075.1. Lineage (GTDB taxonomy): Bacteria > Verrucomicrobiota > Verrucomicrobiia > Opitutales > Opitutaceae > Opitutus. The sequence goes on from JBEHYR010000062.1 coordinate 9,687, forward strand.
GGACGTCAAGGTGAACGATATGATCAGCGTCAACGGCTACGCCGTCGGCTCCGTGACCAACACCGACATCGATGGCGGCGGAAATATCGACTCGTATTTCCACAACAAGGGCGGTCCGGCGGTCGTGAATGCGGACGCGGTGAAGCTTGGCGCCTTGCTCACCTCCGGCCCGTTCAGCGGCTACGGCAGCATTCTCTACATCCCCGGCGCGGCCGATGAGGCGGGCTTGCTGGATGCCTACGTGACCTACGATACCGGCATCGGCCTCAAGATCACGGGCGGAAAATTTCTGAGCTATCTCGGCTACGAGGCGTTCGATCCCGTCAACATGGCGCAGCTCACCTACGGCTCGACGATCTTCGCGGTGCCGGCGTATCACACCGGCGCGAAGTTCGACTACTCGACGAAGACCTGGTCGCTCGGCGTTTCCGTGGTCGACTCGATCTACTCGGGCGCGAACGGCTTCTTCGAAGGCGATCGCGAGTACAGCGACGACGTGGGCGTGGAGGCCGCGTTCACCTACACGGGCGTCGACAAGCTCACGTTTTTCGCCGCGATCGCGACGGAGAATACTGACAAGGCCGCGGACGATCTCTTCATTTTCGACACCTGGCTCAGCTATAACGTGACCGACAAGGTGACGATCGCGGCGGAATACGATCACCAGAACGACTTCATGGACGGCTGGCTCGGCTTCGTGAGCTACAAGTTCACCGACAAGATCTCGACCGCATTCCGCATCAGCGGTGTCCATTGGGATGGCGGCGGCAACGACACGAAATACACGGTCGCCCCGACCTATACGATCAACTCGAACCTTTCGCTCCGCGCCGAGTTCTCGGCGGGCAACGGCGACAGCGGCGATTATACATTCATCGGCGGCCAGATCGTCTTTAAGTTCTAATCCCACGCGGCGGGCGGGTTCGCCTGCCGTTTGATTTTCCTCCGGGCGCCGTCTTCGCGGCGGCGCCTTTTCTCCCACACCTGCCTTGTTTCTCAGGTGGCGGCCACCGGCGTGCCCGGTCGCGCGTCCACGTTCCCAGCACCTCCCCAGTCATGATCAAGAAAACAACCCAACTGCTCGGCGTCGGGGCCTTCGCCCTGAGCGCTTTGTTCGGCCCCGCGCGCGCGGCCGACACCGTCAAAGTCGGCATCCTCCACGATCTCTCCGGCACGATGGCCATCAGCGAAACTTCGCTGCGGGACATCCTGCTTTTCACCTTCGACGAGATCAACGCCCAGGGCGGCGTGCTCGGCAAAAAGATCGTTCCCGACATCCAGGATCCCGGTTCGGACTGGCCCACGTTCGCCGAAAAATCCAAGCAGCTCCTCGAGGTCGACCAGGTCGCCGTCGTCTTCGGCTGCTGGACGTCCGTGAGCCGCAAGTCCTGCCTGCCGGTCTTCGAGAAAGACAACGGCCTGCTCTTCTATCCCGTGCAATACGAGGGCGAGGAAGAGAGCCAGAATGTTTGCTACACCGCCGAGGCGGTCAACCAGCAGGCGATCCCCGCGGTCGACTACTACCTCGATCAGGGCAAAAAGAAATTCTACCTGCTCGGCACGGATTACGTTTATCCGCAGACCACGAACCTCGTGCTGCTCGAATATCTCCGCAGCAAGGGCGTGCCGCTCGAGAACATCGGCGGCGGCTTCAAGAAGGACAGCTCCGGCAACATCATCTCCGCCGGCAAATACACGCCCTTCGGCCACAAGGATTATCAGCAGATCATCGCCGAGATCAAAGATTTCGCCGCGAGCGGCGACGCCTGCGTGATCAGCACGCTCAACGGCGACACGAATCCGCCGTTCTTCAAGGAATACGCCGCCGCCGGCCTCACCGCCGACACCTGCCCCGTCGTTTCGTATTCGATCGCCGAAGACGAGTTCCGCTCGCTGCCCGCGAAGGATCTCGTCGGCCAGCTCGGCTGCTGGACCTACTTCCAGTCGATCGACACGCCGGCGAACAAGAAATTCCTCGCCGACTTCCAAGCCTGGTTGAAAACCACCAAGGCCGACGGCGTCGTGAAGGAAGGCCGCGTCGTCGATTCGCCGATGGTGCTGAGCTACGAAGGCGTTTACCTGTGGAAAGCCTGCGTCGAGAAAGCCGGCAGCTTCGACGTGGACAAGGTCCGCGCCGCCTGGAAATCGGGCGTCTCGTTCACCGGTCCCGCCGGCAAGGTCACGACGCAGCCGAACATGCACCTCACGAAAACGGTGTTCATCGGCGAGACGAAGGCCGACGGCCAGTTCAAGATCCTGAAGACGTTCCCCGACGTCTACGGCGAGCCCCACCTGAAGGGCACGTTCAAGGCGAAGGAAATGTAAGGGTTCGTCGGGCGCACGGCGATTCGGCGCCGGGCGCCTGCGCTCGATCCGTCTGCGCGGGGCGGTTCAAAAACGAGCCGCCTCTTTTTTTAAAAAATTCCGCGCTTAAACAGGTCCGCGCCTTCCGTCGGCACTCCGCCTGCTAAGAAGCGGCCATGAACCTCCGGTTCTGCGCCCCGAAAACAGCGCGGGCTTCAGCCCGCTCGCCGGAATTTACCTCACCCTCGGCGGGCTGAAGCCCGCCCTACCTCTAACGCACGGCGTCCTTCTGGAAAAATTCACGACGCCTTTTCACTAAAAACAACCTGCGCTGCCTTGATTCAGATGTTGCTCATGATGGTTCGGAAAATTTTCGGCCGCCCGCTGCGGTGGATCGTCGTCGTAATAGCAGGATCGATCGGTGTTGGGCGCGCCTGCGCCGCGACGGAGCCGGCGCGGGCGACGATCGTGCACGCGATCCTCGAGCCGGACGGTGCGAAGAAACGGGCACTCATCGCTTCTCTCGCCGGTGAGGGCGACGAGGCGATTCGAGAACTGTTCAGCGCGTGGCGGCAGGATCGTCTGTTTCTCTTCGCCGCGCCCGACGGCGCGAAAGTTCCAGTCGAGCTGACGGGCGCGCCGGCGGTGGACGGAACGCAAGCCGCCTTCCGCGTCGACAACGGTCAGCCGCTCGAGGACGCCGTCGGTCACGCGCTCCGGCTCCAGGCCAACCAACTGACCGCCGTCGAGCACGATTCCCGTCTGCGGCTCGCGATGAAGAGCGTCGTCGATCTCCTCGACCTCGGCTCACCCGTCCTCGCGAAACGACTGCGAGCGATCCAGACGATCGGCTTCGCCCAAAAAGCGGATAATCTTCCGGTGCTCGAAAATCGTCTGAAGGTCGAGGCCGATGGCGATGCCGCGAAAGCGCTGCGCGAAGCGATCGCCTTGATCGGCCTCGCGAACCCCGACGATGCGAAAAAAATCAACGCCCTCGACGCGCTCCGCGACCTGCACTCCTCGGGCAGCTACGATGTGATCAAGAAAATGAAGGCGAAAGCGGAAGCCGCGTCGAAGCCCGCTGTCGCCAAAGCCGCGGGGGCGGCGCTCACCGCGATCGATACGCACCGGAGCGTCGTCAATCTCTACGGCACGCTCTTCCGCGGACTCAGCGCGGGCAGCATCCTGCTGGTGGTGACGCTCGGGCTGGCCATCACATTCGGCCTGATGGGCGTGATCAACATGGCGCACGGCGAGATGATCACGGTCGGCGCCTACGCGACCTACCTCACGCAGAACGTGTTTGGCGCGGGGATGAATTTCACGCTGCCGTTCATCGACGTCGCCGTGCATCTGCCCGGGCTACACCTGACAGGCTGGGCGTATCAGCTGTATTTTCTGGTCTCGATTCCGATCGGTTTCGTTTGCGCGGCGGCGGTTGGCGTTGGGCTCGAGCGCAGCGTGATCCGCTTTCTTTACCGGCGTCCGCTCGAGAGCCTGCTGGCAACGTGGGGCGTGTCACTGATCCTGCAGCAGTTGTTCAAGCTCACTTTCGGGTCGAACAATGTGAACGTCGACAGCCCGGTCTACCTCAGCAGCAACTGGACGATCTATGACATCACGTTTGCGTGGAATCGCGTCTTCGTGATCGGCTTCGCCGCGGTGATCGTCCTCGGCGTGTGGCTGGCGCTCACGAAAACTTCGCTCGGCCTGCTCATCCGCTGCGTGATGCAAAACCGCACGATGGCCGCGTGCATGGGCGTGCGAACCGAGCGCGTGAACATGCTCACGTTCGGGCTTGGCAGCGGACTCGCGGGACTCGCGGGCGTCTTCGTGACGCAGCTCGGGACCGTCGGCCCGTCCATGGGCCAGGAATACATCGTCGACAGTTTCATGACGGTCGTCGTCGGCGGCGTCGGCAGCATCTTCGGCACGGTCGTCAGTGCGTTGGGCATCGGGCTGACCGACCAGTCGCTGCAACAGATTTTGCTCAGTCCGGTGCTCGGCAAGATTCTCGTGCTGGTGGCGATCATCCTCTTCCTGCAATGGCGCCCCACCGGTCTCTTCGCCGCGAAGAGCCGCAGCCTCGACTGAGTTTGCCATGAATTTTTCGCGCCAAGCCTCATGAGTTCCTCCGACACCGGACGCTCCTTCCTTCGCTCACGCCACGCGGAGTTCACCTTCGTCGGACTCGGGCTCGTCGTGCTGACGGTGATTTTCCCGCTGCTCAACGCCCACGGGCTGCTCAGCGATTTCACGCTCACGCTCTGGGGCAAATATCTCTGCTACGCGCTGCTCGCGATCTCGGTGGATTTGCTCTGGGGCTACACCGGTCTGCTCAGCCTCGGACAGGCGCTGTTTTTCAGTTTGGGCGGCTACATGTTCGGCATGTATCTGATGCTGCAGATCGGCATGCTCGGCAGCTACGCGAAGGCGGGACAGAATCCCGCGGGCCTGCCGGACTTCATGGTGTTTCTCGGCCACACGTTTCTCCCGCCGTTCTGGCGGCCGTTTCAGTCGTTCGGCTTCGCAGCGATGATGGTCTTCGTGCTGCCGGGCTTGCTGGCGCTGGTGTTCGGGTTTCTCGCGTTTCGGTCGCGCATCAAAGGCGTCTATTTTTCCATCCTCACGCAGGCGCTGACCTACGCGGCCTCGATTTTGTTTTTCCGCAACGACCTCACGATGGGCGGCAACAACGGTTTCACCGATTTCAAATTCATCCTCGGTCACTCGCTCGTCGATCCCGGGACCGGCCCGGCGACGATGCGCGGTTTGTTCGTGGCGAGCGCGCTCGTGTTGCTGGTGGTCTGTCTTTTCTGCCACTGGCTCAACGGCACGAAGTTCGGCCTGGTGCGTCAGGCGATTCGCGACGGTGAGAATCGCGTGCTCTTCAGCGGCTACGCGACCGCGCACTTCAAGCTCTTCGTGTTCGTGGCGGCGGCGATGATCGCGGGCGTCGGCGGCGCGCTCTTCGTGCCGCAGGCCGGCATCATCAACCCGGACCAGATGACGCCGGCGAAATCGATCGAAGCCGTCGTGTGGGTCGCCGTCGGCGGGCGCGGGACGCTCGTCGGCCCGATCATCGGGGCGATCGGCATCAACGCGCTCCGAAGCTGGGCGACGCACGCGTATCCGGATTCCTGGCTCATCATCCTCGGCCTCATTTTCCTCCTCGTCGTGCTCTTCCTGCCGGGCGGCATCGTGAGCCTGCCGGGGAAGATAAGCGGTTATTTGCGTCGTCGTCGCGCCGCCGCCGCAGCTGAACCGACCCTCATCGCGTCCGTGAAATCCGCTCCTGACCGCCCATGAGCCACCCGATCCTCAGCGTCGAAGATGTCTCGAAGACTTACGACGGCTTCAAGGCGATCACGAATCTCAACTTCTACCTTTTCCCGGGTGAATTGCGCACGGTGATCGGACCGAACGGCGCGGGCAAATCGACCTTCTTCGATTTGATCACCGGCCGCGCGAAACCCGACAAGGGCACGATCCGCTTCGGTGCCACGCATCCCGGCGACGACCTGACCGAGTTGAACGAATACGAGATCAACCGCCTCGGCATCGGGCGGAAGTTCCAAACGCCGAGCGTCTACGTCGAGCACACCGTCTGGAACAACCTCGTGCTGTCGTTGAAGGGACCGCGGGGCGTATTCGCGTCGTTGTTTCAACGCCTCACCTCGACCGACCACGACCGGCTGAACGAATTGCTGAAGCTCATCCGCCTCGACGAAAAGCGCCACTGGAAGGCCGGCCTGCTCGCGCACGGCGAGAAGCAGTGGCTCGAGATCGGCATGCTGCTCGCGGCCGAGCCGCAGGTGCTGCTCGTGGACGAACCCGCGGCGGGCATGACCGACGAAGAGACGCACCGCACGGGCGAGTTGTTGATCAGCCTTTCCGGCAAACACAGCATCGTCGTGATCGAGCACGACATGGCGTTCGTGAAACAGATCGCCCGCGACAACAACGTGACCGTGCTGCACCAGGGCAGCGTCCTCTGCGAAGGAAAATTCGACGAGGTGCAGTCGAATCAAAAAGTCCGCGAGGTCTACCTCGGCCGCGGCAAACACGGCAACCGATGAACGCGAATCTTCATCGTAGCCCGCCGCGGGAGCGGCGGGATCAGGCGCCCCGGAGTGTCGCAATCCTCCCTGTGCTCCCGCGCAGGGCTACGTCGATCCATTCCGCCGCATGAGCGCCCTTCTCCAACTCTCCTCCGTCGAGACCGACATCGGCGGGTCGCGGATTCTTCGCGGCGTCGATCTCGAGGTGAATTCAGGCGAGGTCGTCGCGTTGATGGGTCGCAACGGTGTCGGCAAGACCACGACGTTGAAATCCATCACCGGCCTGCTGCCGATTCGCGCGGGCTCGATCACGTTTGACGGCCAGCGCATCGATCAGCTGGCGCCCGACGTGCGCGCCCGCGCCGGCATCGGTTTCGTGCCCCAGGGCCGCGATATTTTTCCGCACCTGACGATCGGCGAGAATCTTCAGGTCGGCCTGGTCGTGCACAAACGCGGCCGCGCTTCCGACCAGGAAGGGCTGGAGCGCGTCTTTTCGCTGTTTCCGGTGCTGAAGGAAATGCTCTCGCGCAAAGGCGGCGTGCTTTCCGGCGGGCAGCAGCAGCAACTCGCGATCGCGCGTGCGCTGCTCACGAAGCCGAAGCTGCTGATTCTGGACGAGCCGACCGAGGGCATCCAGCCGTCGATCATCGAGCAGATCGGCGACACGTTGAAGAAACTCAAAATCAGCAATGTCACCGAGGAAGAGGCGACCGCGCAGGGGCGCCAGGAGGCGCAGGAAATCCAGCACGCCATCGAGGAGCTGAAAAAAGAGAAGGCCCTCGCGATCCTGCTGGTCGAGCAATACGTCGATTTCTGTCGCGACGTCGCCGATCGCTTTTACGCGATGGACCGCGGCGCGGTCGTGATCTCCGGGCCGATCGCGACGCTCACGGACGAGGTGGTGAAGGAGCACTTACAAGTCTAGAGTCTAGAGCTGAGAGCTGAGAGTCTAGAGCTGAGAGTTCAGAGCTGAGAGTTCAGAGCTGAGAGTTCAGAGCTGAGAGCTGAGAGCCGAGAGCCAGACATTCCAATCCACCCACGCTTCGGCCTTTTCTTTTGCTCTCAGCTCTGGACTCTCAGCTCTCAGCTTCGTCCCCGCCATGCACCTCACACCGCGCGAACGCGAAAAAATCCTGATCGTCACCGCGGCCGATCTCGCCCGCCGCCGGCAGGCGCGCGGCTTGAAACTCAACTACCCCGAGTCGATCGCGATCATCACTTACGAGATCGTCGAGGGCGCGCGTGACGGAAAATCCGTCGCCGAACTGATGAGCTACGGCACGACGATCCTGAAAATCGTGGACGTGATGGAAGGCGTGGCCGAGATGATCCACGAAGTGCAGGTGGAGGCGACCTTCCCCGACGGCACGAAGCTCGTCACCGTTCACCATCCGATCCGATGATTCAATGAACCACAGAGGCACAGAGACACAGAGAAATTTCTGTTCAGGAACCTCTGGGTCTCTGTGCCTTTGTGGTTAAAAATCCGACTATGATCCCAGGCGAAATCATTCCGGCAGAAGACGCGCCACTCGCGGCGAATCTCGATCTTGAAACCAAGACGCTCGTCGTTGCGAACACCGGCGACCGTCCGATCCAAGTGGGCTCGCACTATCATTTCTACGAGACGAACGAGGCGCTCCGTTTCGATCGCGCCGCGTCGCGTGGTTTCCGCCTGAATATTCCGGCCGGCACCGCCGTGCGTTTCGAGGCGGGCGACACGAAGGAAGTCGAACTCGTCGCGCTGGCCGGCGCCCGCGAAGTCTACGGGCTGAATGCGAAGATCAACGGCAAGCTCTGATGCTGAAGTAGCGAGTAGCAGGTAGTGAGTAGCGAGCATTCCGCTGACGACGCATTCTCCTCCTACTCGCTACCCACTACTCACTACTCGCTACTTTTTTCTCCCATTCTGCCATGCCTCTCAAACTCACCCGCCGCCAATACGCCGAGATGTTCGGCCCGACCGTCGGTGACCGCGTGCGCCTCGCCGACACCGAACTCTTCGTCCAGGTCGAGCGCGACCTGATCGCCGAGGGCGGCGGCTACGGCAACGAGATCAAATTCGGCGGCGGCAAGGTCATCCGCGACGGCATGGGCCAGTCGCCGACCGCGCTCGATGCGGAGTCGCTCGACCTGATCGTCACCAACGCACTCATCCTCGATCCGGTTCTCGGCATCATCAAAGCGGATATCGGCATCAAGCACGGCGTGATCGTCGGCATCGGCCACGGCGGTAATCCCGGGATCCAGAGCGGCCTCGGCTCGATCTACGTCGATCCGAAGACGAAAAAGAAAAATCCGATGATCGTCGGCGCCGCCACCGAAGTGCTCGCCGGCGAAGGCTGCATCGTGACGTCGGGCGGCATCGACTCGCATATCCATTTTATTTGCCCGCAGCAGATCGACGAAGCGATTTCCTCCGGCATCACGACGATGCTCGGCGGTGGCACGGGCCCGGCGACGGGCACCTTCGCGACGACCTGCACGCCCGGCGCGTGGAATCTTCACCGCATGCTCGAAGCGGCCGAGGCGTATCCGATGAATCTCGGTTTCCTCGGCAAGGGCAACTGCGGCACGCCGGCGCCGCTGCGCGAGCAAGTCCTCGCCGGTGCGATCGGCCTGAAACTCCACGAAGACTGGGGCACGACGCCCGCGGCGATCGACGTGTGCCTCGGCGTCGCTGACGAACTCGACGTGCAGGTCGCGATCCACACCGACACGCTCAACGAGTCCGGCTACGTCGACGACACGATCCGCGCGTTCAAGGGCCGGACGATTCACACGTTTCACTCCGAAGGCGCGGGCGGCGGGCATGCGCCGGACATCATCCGCGTGTGCGGCGAGGCGAACGTGCTGCCGTCGTCCACGAATCCGACGCGGCCTTTCACGATTAACACGATCGACGAACATCTCGACATGCTGATGGTCTGCCATCATCTCGACTCGAAGATTCCCGAGGACGTGGCGTTTGCCGAGTCGCGCATCCGGCCGGAGACGATCGCTGCCGAGGATTGCCTGCACGACCTCGGCGCGATCTCGATGATGTCGTCCGACTCGCAGGCGATGGGCCGCATCGGCGAAGTGATCATCCGGACGTGGCAGACCGCGCACAAGATGAAGACGCAGTTTGGAAAGCTGGAGCCTAGTGGCCCTGCGCGGGAGCGCAGGGATCCCGCCGCTTCCGCGGCGGGCCACGCGGAGCACGGCGCGGCGGATAATTTTCGCGCGCTGCGTTACCTCGCGAAATACACCATCAACCCCGCGGTCGCGCACGGCATCTCGCACATCGTCGGCTCGCTCGAGGTCGGCAAGCTCGCGGACCTCGTCGTTTTCAAGCCCGCGCTCTTCGGCGTCAAACCCGAGCTCGTGCTCAAGGGCGGTTTCATCGCGTGGGCTAACATGGGCGATCCGAACGCCTCGATCCCGACGCCGCAGCCGACGTTTTATCGCCCGCAGTTCGGCGCGGCGGGCAAGGCGCTCGCGTCGACGAATGTCACCTTCGTGAGCCAGGCGTCGCTCGATCACGGCACGTTGAAGGATCTCGGCCTGCGTCGCCGGCTCGAAGCCGTGAAGAGCTGCCGCAAAATCGGCAAGCGCGACATGGTGCTGAACGACGCGTTGCCGAAGATCGAGGTCGACCCCGAGACTTACACCGTGAAAGCCGATGGTCGCGTGCTGACGTGCGAGCCGGCGAAAGTGCTGCCGATGGCGCAGCGGTATTTCTTGTTTTGAGGCAGGAACGGCGCAGGTAGGGACGGCGCTCCGAGCCGTCCGCGGGAGAGAGGCTGCGATGGACCATCGGTCGGACGCCTCGGAGAGGCGTCCCTACCGGAGAGGTTTCAGGCGCGCGCGCTCGGCGGTGAAAGATTGGCCGAGGAGGCGTTCGCCGCGCGTGGCGAACCACGCGGGGTCGTCGGTCGTCACGAAGCGTCGCGCGGCGGCGCGCGTCAGCCGCGTCTCGTGTTCCGGATGGCGGTGCAGCCAGTCGGCGAGGCGCGCGGCGACGATTTCGGCTTGATCGAGGATCTCCACGCTCGCCGGCACGAGCGGGCGCAGCGCGGGCAGGAGCAGCGGATAATGCGTGCAACCGAGGAGGAGGCGCTGCGGCGGGCGGACGCGATTCAACACGGGCGCGAGCGACTGCCGCAGAAAATGATCGGCGCCCGGCCCGGAGAGTTCGCCGGCTTCGACGAGCGGCACCCACATGGGGCAGGCTTGCTGGATCAGTTCGACGTGCGGCGCGAGCTTGCGCAGCTCGATGCCGTAGGAATCGGAGGCGATGGTGCTCTCGGTGCCGAGGACGGCGACCGTGCCGGACGCCTGCGATGGCGGTGTCTCGCCGGGAATCGCGCCGGGCGGCAGGCCGGCGAGCGCCTCGACCGACGGGCGCACGACGCCGAGCACGCGGCGGTCGGCGCGGTGGGCGGGGAGGTGGAGTTGTTGAATATTCCGCAGAGCGCGCGCGGACGAGGTGTTGCAGGCGAGGACGACGAGCGTGCAACCCTCGTCGAAAAGCCATTCGACGGCTTCGAGCGTGAACTGGTTGATCACGTCGGGACTGCGCGCGCCGTAAGGAGCGCGCGCGCTGTCGGCGAGGAAAACGTAGTCGTAGTCGGGCAGCGTGCGCAGCAGCGACGCGAGCACGGTGAGTCCGCCGAAACCGGAATCGAAAATGCCGATCATCGGGGCGAGGGGAACTCGCGGAGGACTGTGATGCAAGCTGTGTCGCGAAACGCGGATCCATTGTAGGGCGGGATCTCCTGACCCCGCCGTGGCGCCGGCGCGGTAGCGCGGGCAATCTGCCCGCGGCTCGGAAGGCACGGGCAGGTTGCCCGTGCTACGGCGGGGTCGGGAGACCCCGCCCTAGATTGGCGGTTTCCGTTCTTGCGCGGGTCTACGGGGGCGTGGATAAGACCCGGCATGAGCGACTGTCCTTGCGGCTCCGGCCGATCCTACGAAACGTGTTGCGAGCCGATCGTCAACGGCGCGCCGGCGGTGACGGCGGAGGCGTTGATGCGTTCGCGTTACACCGCGTATGTGAAGCACGCCTACGATCATCTCGGGCGTTCGCTCGCGGCCAAGGAACGGAAGGACTACTCGCCGGAAGAGGCGAAGCGCTGGGCGGAGTCGTCGGAGTGGCTGGGACTCACGATCCTGCGCACCGAGCAGGGCGGGCCGGAGGACGACGTGGGCCTGGTGGAGTTCGCGGCGAAATTTAAGACTGAAGGAAAAGAGCACGAGCACCTCGAGGCGGCGCTCTTCGCGCGCGAGGAGGGAAAATGGGTCTACGCCGGCCAGGCGCCGCAGAAAGCCCAGACGGTGCGCTACGAGAAGCCGAAAGTCGGGCGCAACGATCCGTGCCCATGCGGCAGCGGAAAGAAATACAAGAAGTGCTGCGGTGCGGCGGCGTGAGGAAGTGTCATTTAATAGATGACACTTTTCCGGCGGCACGCGCGGCACGCGGGTTGCTGACGGGTGCGGTAAAACCAATCGCATGCTGCAACTGATCCACGCGCCCGTCGCGGCACCGAAGATGGCGTTGCCGGAGATCGCGGTGCGGGCGGAGCGCGCGAGCGCCGTGAAGCGACGGTGGCGCGGCGCGGCGGAGGACGGGAGCGAATTTGGTTTCGACTTGGAGAAGCCGATACGGGACGGGGACGTCGTGTGGGAGACGGCGTCGGCGCGATATGTTTTGCGGCAAATCCCGGAGGCGGTGGTGGAGATCGCGTTGCACGAGATGGCGGCTTCCGCCGTAGCGGGGATCGGCTGGGCGATCGGAAATTTGCACCTCGAACTCATGGCGGAACCGACGCGGCTGCTGGCGCCGGACGAGCCGGCGGTGCGCGCGCTGCTGGAGCGGCTGAACGTGGCGTTCAAGGCGACGACGGCAGTGTTCCGGCCAGGACGGTTTGCGCGGGGAGAACAGCAGGCGAGCCATGAACTCGGACGCAGCCATCAGCACTGAGCCGGGATCGCGGGGAGCGGAAGCCGTGAGGCTTTCGGGCGAAGACGAAACGCTCACGCGTTCCGCTACGGGAGGAGAGGGAACAGGGGCGGACGAAACGCTCACGCGTTCCGCTACGGGAGGAGGGGGAACAAGGAGGGACGAAACGCTCACGCGTTCCGCTACGGGAGGAGAGGTGGCGTGGATGGTCGGGCTGCTGCAGGTGGGGGATTCGTTTTATCCCACGGGGAGCTACGCGCACTCGTATGGGCTCGAGGGGTTCGTGCAGGCGGGCGTGGTGCGGGATCGGGCGACATTGCGGGAATTTATTTTTCGCGCGGTGCTGCCAGCACTGCGACAGACGGAGTTGCCGATCGCGGTGCACGCGTGGCGGGCGCTCGGCGAGGGAGATTGGGCGCGGGTCGGCGGGATTTGCGTGCTGGCGTCGGCGTTGAAAACGGCTCGCGAGGCGCGACTGGCGTCGGAGAACGTGGGGCGTCAGCGAGCGGAGTTGGTGGCGAATTTGCGCGGCGATGCACGGGCGAAGGAATTTTTGCGCCGCGCGGCGGAAAACGGCTGGCCGTTTTCGACGTCGGTTTCAGTGGCGCTGGAAGGGCGGGCGCTCGGAGCGCCGCTCGCGGCGGTGTTGTCGAGTATCACGTATGCGACGCTGGCGGGCGTGGTGTCGGCGGCGATGAAGCTGCTGCGGATCGGACAGAACGCGGGGCAGTCGTTGCTGACGGAAGCGCTCGGCGAGGCGCCGGCGATCACCGCGGTGGCGGAGGGCGTGGCGTTCGAGGAGATCGGCTGGTTCAACCCGTGGCTCGATATCGCGGCGGCGCGACATGAGACGGCGGATGCGCGGATGTTCATTTCCTGAATTGAAACGCGGAGGCCGCAGAGGACGCAGAGATTCAATCGGAATTTTCTTCGCGCCCTTCGCGTTCTCCGCGTTAAAAACGATTTTATCATGACTCGTCCTCCTCGAATTGGTGTCGGCGGGCCGGTGGGCTCGGGCAAGACGATGCTCTGCCTCAAGCTCTGCCAGCGGTTGCGCGAGCGTTACTCGATGGCGGTCGTGACGAACGATATCTACTGCTCGGAGGACGCGCAGTTTCTGATCCAGCAGACGGCGCTCGCGGCAGAGCGGATCGCGGGCGTGGAGACGGGCGGGTGCCCGCACACGGCGATCCGCGACGACACGACGATGAACGAGCAGGCGTGTCGCGCGTTGGAGGCGAAGTTCGCGGACCTGCAACTACTGCTGGTGGAGAGCGGTGGGGACAATCTGACGGCGACGTTTTCGCCGGAGCTGGTCGACGCGTTCATCTACGTGATCGACGTGGCGGAGGGAGACAAAATTCCGCGCAAGGGCGGGCCGGCGATCCGGCACAGCGATTTGCTCATCATCAATAAAATCGACCTTGCGCCGCTCGTGGGCGCGGACCTCGGCGTGATGGAGCGCGATGCGAAGGTGCAGCGCGGGGCGCGGCCGTTTTTATTTTGTGACCTGAAGCGCGAGCACAATCTCGACGCGGTGATCGCGTGGATCGAGCGCGAGGTGTTGTTCGCGCCACGAGCAGGTTGACGGGAACGGGCGCGCCTTCCACTCGCTGGCGCTCGTGGTTACGAGTCAAATCAGGTCGAGCTAGAGGCTGTCATGAACTTTCTGTCACAGCCGCAGAGGTAGGGCGGGCATTCCGCTGCCCGCCGGAAAGTCTTTTGTCATTCGCGGCCCTCACGGAGTGAGCGCCCTACCGGCCAAACCTTCGAACTAAAGTTCATGACAGCCTCCAGGGTGGTGGCCCGCAGATTGCCTCGATAGTTCCACCGGCTCTCCGACTCTCACGGACGCCTCGGAGAGGCGTCCCTACCGGCGCTGCTGCGCCGCGGGATTTAATCGGGTTTCTTGCGGGGCACCGGAACGCCGGGGCGAGGTGCGGCGCCGTGTGCGCGGTGCACGAACGGCGGAAAATCCCGGGTCGTGACATCGACGCGACGGAGGTTGAACATGCGGCGTGGCTGAATTTTCGGGACATCTTTCGTTGCGCGCGGCGGCGCGGGAGGAGGGGCGGACGGTGCTCGCTGAGCAGTCGTTTCGCGCGCCGTATCATGTGAGCAAACCTTACTGGGACGCCGACGCGAAGACGCTGCTCGTGCAGGTCGTGAATCCGACGGCGGGGATTCTGGCGGGCGATCGGCTGGGGTCGGAGATCGCGGTGGACGCGGGCGCGGCGCTGCTCGTGACGACGCCGAGCGCGAGCCGCGTATTCAAAATGACGGACGGCGCGGCGGAATGCCGGCAGTCGTTGAGCGTGGCGGCGGGTGGCTGGCTCGAGGCGATGCCGGAGCCGCTCGTGCCGCATCGCGGGTCGCGGTTTCGACAGACGACGCGAATCGACGTGGAGCCGGGCGGAGAAGTTTTTTATGCGGATCTGCTGATGCCGGGGCGCGTGGCGCACGGCGAGGCGTGGGAATGGGAGCGGCTCGTGACGGAGATCGAGGTGCGGCTCGGCGGCGAGTTGGTGGTGCGCGAGCGATTCGATCAGGCGGGGCCGGAGTTGAAGGCGTTTGCGGAACTGGCGGGCTCAGGAGCGGCAGCGTGTTTCGGCAATGCGGTGCTGATCGCGAGCGAACGGGAGGGCGAAGGGCGGTGGCGCGAGGCGGTCGGCGCGCTGCATGGGGACGGACTTTGGATCGGCGTGAGTGCGCTGCGGAAAGGCGGATGGAGCGTGAAATTCGTCGCGAGCGACGGCGTGCGGCTCAGGCGGGCGTTGAAGGAGCTGCGCGCGGCGCTGGCGGCGAGTTTTCCGCGGATGGCGTGCGACCCGCGGAAGTTGTGATCCCAATCGCCCAATGCGATTACACCAAGGTCGCCAAGATCGCGAAGGAAGCATCGGGCTCGCCCAGGCTTCCGGGCGTTGACGAGCTGGGTGGAACCCACCCGCGGCCACGCGGAAGAAGGCGAGGCTTCCGGCTGTAGCGGAAAGCGTGAGCGTTTCGTGGTCGGCGCCGAACGAACGCTCACGCGTTCCGCTACGAGTGACCGATCCGTCTTGCTCGTCGCACGCGCGGTCGCCGTGCTGCTCCGGCTCCTCTGCTCTTTCAGAGGTAGAAGCATCGGGCGATTGTTGAGGCTCGTGGATCAGACTGATCGTCGCGGCAAAGTCCCTGCGCTCCCGCGCGGGGCTACGGTGACATTCGTAGCCTGCGGCGTGAGCCGCGGGACGAATGGGCGATTCGCCGCGTCAGCCTGCTACGCGAGGTGCTCTAAAGCATGACGGAAAGGATGCGCGGACGCCGGAGATCGCTGCGGGCGATTTCTCGCGGACGGAAAATCGAGCATCGCCTGCGAGCAGGCTCCTGCATCGGACCGGTTGCGGGCGAATGAGGCGAACTGCGGCGCGCTGGGGATAACGCGCCTACCTTTTGTCGGGACGCTCGAGCCAGGTGGCGATGCGCCACGCGGCGAAGGCGCCGGCGGCGATCAGGGCGAAGCAGCCGAGCGTGGCGAGCGGATACGCGGCGAGGTGCGAAAACGTCCACGTGAAATCGTGATCGCCGTCGTGACCGGGGTGCGCGAACGCGGAGACGGGAGCGAGCACGGTGGCGGTCAGGAGAACACGGCGGAGACGGTTTTTCATCGGCGAATTATTTGAGCAAATTGCGGGCCAAAGCCAGCGGCGGAGCAAGGCGAACGACGGTCATAGACGCCGCGAGCGCAGCGCCGAGGAGAAAGACAAGGAGCCGGGGTGGAAGCGCCGAGATTTAAGATCCAAGATCCAAGATTCAAGATCCAGAGAAACACCAGCGGCCAGGATCCAATTGGGATTTGGAATCTGGAGGTTCTTGGTGCTTGGAGTTTCGCACGGCGGCGGGGGTCGGGAGACCCCGCCCTACAACTGAGAGAGCGCGCGCGGCTCAGCGCTTCAGGAGCTGCTGCGTCAGGAAGGTGGTCTGGAGCGCGGCAATTTCCTTCAGGCCTTTTTGCGCGAGGGCCGTGAGGCTGAGGAGTTGCTCGTGCGTGAAGGTGGCTTCTTCGCCGGAACTCTGGAGTTCCACGAACTGGCCGCGGCCCGTCATGACGATGTTGGAGTCAACCTCGGCGTCCTTGTCTTCGACGTAGTTCAGGTCGAGAAACGCGTCGCCTTGAAAAATCCCGGCGCTCACGGCGGCGACGGAATCGGTGAGCGGGTTCTCGCGAAGTTTGTTTCCGTCGAGGAGTTTCTGGATCGCGAGGCGCGCGGCGAGGTAGGCGCCGGTGATGGACGCGGTGCGCGTGCCGCCGTCGGCCTGGAGCACATCGCAGTCGATCCAGAGCGTGTTCTCGCCGAGTTTCTGGAGATCGAGCACGGCGCGGAGCGAGCGGCCGATGAGGCGCTGGATTTCGACGGTGCGGCCCTCCTGTTTCCCTTTGACGACCTCGCGCTGCTTCCGTTCGAGCGTGGAGTAGGGGAGCATCGAATACTCGGCGGTGAGCCAGCCGCCGGGGACTTTTTGCTGTTTCATCCAGAGCGGGACTTTCGGCTCGATGGTCGCGGCGCAGATCACGCGCGTGAGGCCGAACGAGACGAGGACGGAGCCGGTGGCGTAGGGCGCGATGTTGGCTTCGAAGGCGATGGGGCGGAGTTGATCGGGCTTGCGACCGTCGACGCGCGCGGGAGGAGTAGACATGGGGAGAGCGCAGCGGGGGGAGAACGCGGAGGCAAGGGGGAAGGCGGGGAGGACAAAGCTCCAAGCGCCAAGCTCCAGAGAAGATCCAATTTTCCAGATCCCAATTGGAGCCTGGGGGTTGGTGTTTCTCTGGAGCTTGGATCTTGGAGCTTGGATCTTGGGGTTTTGCGCTCGCGCGATCGCGCGACACGGGACGGCGGGCGCGCGGGTCAGGCTTCCTCGCGGGAGTCGCGGGTCTCGCGCTCGATGGGCTTGATCGTCGTGGGGCCGACGGCGCCCTGGCGGGTCATGAAGGCGATGAGGCGGTCGTTGAAATCTTTCGCGGGATCGTGGCCCATCGCCTTCAACGCTTGCGTGAGCGCGGCGACTTCGACGAGGCGCGCCATGTCGCGGCCAGGTCGGACGTAGAGTTCGATGTGGGGGACGCGCTGGCCGAGGATTTCGTAATAATTTTCCTCGAGGCCGGTGCGCT
Organism: Verrucomicrobiota bacterium; assembly: GCA_048498075.1. Taxonomy (GTDB): domain Bacteria; phylum Verrucomicrobiota; class Verrucomicrobiia; order Opitutales; family Opitutaceae; genus Opitutus. Next base: position 27,142 of record JBEHYR010000062.1, read on the forward strand.
CTTCGACGGCGTCGGGCGTCCACTCTTGCAGCGAAATGACGAGGTCGATGCGTTTGTCGAGGCGGATGGATTTCACGCCGAACATCTCGGCGATGTTGATGATGCCGATGCCGCGGCACTCCATGTAGCCGCGATTGAGCGGGCGGGAGGAGGCCATGAGTTCGCGTTCGTCGAGGAGCTTGATGACGGTGAGGTCGTCGGCGACGAGCGAGTGGCCGCGCTCGATGAGCGCGAGGGCGCACTCACTTTTGCCGACGCCGCTGGAGCCGCGAAGCATCACGCCGATGCCGCGGACGTCGAGCGTGGTGGCGTGCTCGGTCGAGCCGGGGGCGAACTCGTTGTCGATGCAGAGGGTGGCGAGGTTCACGAAATTCATCGTGATCATCGGTGTGCGCAGGACGGGCAGGCGCATCTCCGTCGCGACGCGGAACATCGCCTGGGTCGGGTGAAAATTGCGCGTGAGGACGAGGCAGGGGATGTGCTGCTTCACCATGCCCTGGAAAATCTCGATCTGCTTTTCGGGGGTGAGCGTCTTGAGGAAAGTCATCTCGGCGGCGCCGAGGACCTGAATGCGTTTGTTCGCGAAATATTTGAAGAAGCCGGTGAGCGCGAGCGAGGGGCGGTTGATGCTGCCTTCGCGAATGAGCCGGTGCAGGCCGGGCGCGCCGGTGACGAGTTCGAGCTTCAACTTCTCGCGGTAGGTATCGAAGAAGTGCGCGACGGTGATGCCGTGGATGGCTTTTTGTATGGGGCGGACGGAAAGTTGAGAGTCGAGGGTTGAGAGTTGAGAGCCCGGAACCGAACCAGCCTGAGAGCATGCAGCAGTCGAGATGCTGTCTCTCAACTCTCAACCCTCAACTCTCAACTCGTCTCACCTCACAGATTGAAATCCTCGCCGAGGTAGAATTTGCGGGCTTGCTCGTCCTGGATGAGGAATTCGCCGGTGCCTTCGGCGAGAACCTTGCCCTTGTGGATCAGGTAGGCGCGGTCGACGACGCGGAGGGTTTCGCGGACGTTGTGGTCGGTGATGATCACGCCGATGCCACGCGCCTTGAGTTGAAGAATAATTTTCTGCACCTCCGCGACGGAGATCGGATCGATCGCGGCGAAGGGTTCGTCCATCAGCAAAAATTTCGGGCGGCCGACGAGGGCGCGCGCGATCTCGAGGCGGCGGCGCTCGCCGCCGGAGAGCGTGTAGGCTTTTTGTTTCGCGAGATGCTGGAGGTTGAGTTCGGTGAGATGCGTGAGCACGCGGGCGGAGCGCTCGCGGCGCGGGACGCCGACCGATTCGACGATGGCGAGGATGTTGTCCTCGACGGAAAGCTTGCGGAAGACCGACGGCTCCTGCGGCAGGTAACCGATGCCATGGCGCGCGCGCTGGTGCATGCGCAGCTTCGTGAGATCGTTGCCGTCGAGGCAGACGCGGCCATCGCTGGCGGCGATGAGGCCGACGATCATGTAGAACGTGGTGGTCTTGCCGGCGCCGTTGGGGCCGAGGAGGCCGACGACCTCACCGGCGCCGACGCAGAGGTTGACGCCATCGACGACGCGACGCTCGCCGTAGATTTTGACGAGGGCGTCGGTGCGAATCTCGCTCGGCGTGGTGGCGGGCGCGGGCGTGGTGTTGACGGGCGCGGTCATGGGTGGCGACCCGCGTCGGGGGTGTGGCCCGCTGCGGGAGCAGCGGGAGCGTGGGATGCGCCGGTCCCGGCGCTTCCGCGCAGGGCTAGGAGAAGAAAGTGGGCGGGCGCGGTCATTTCGCGGGAGGCGTGGCCGGGGCGTCGGCGGGTTTGTTGCGATCGAAACCGAGATCCTTGATCGGCGGGCCGGTGAGGCGCGGGTTCTCGACCTCGACGCGCTCCTGGCCGCGGAGGAGCGTGATCTTGTCGCCGGCGCTCACGAAATCGGTGGCGTGATCGACGACGACGGGATCCTCAGTGAGGACGACTTTTTCCTCGCGCGGCAGCACCTCGGCGCGGCCACAGGTGGCGCCACGGGAGCCCTGGGTCATGGAAACGTGACCGGTCGCGAGGAGGTAGCGGAATTTTTCGAGCGTGGGGATCGAGGCGGATTTGTCGCCGATGCGCGTGGCGATCAGCTCGAGGCGGTCGCAGTGCATCTCGAGGTCGGTGCCGGTGAGGGTGACGTTGCCGGTGCAGATCGCCTTCGTCTCGTCGCCCTCGCTCCACATGTCCATGTGGCCGCAGGTGAGCTTGGTCGGCTGCGGAGCGATCGCGGCGAGGGGCGCGACGGCGCGAAGCGCAGTGGCCAGGACGAGGAGACGGCGGAAAATTTTCATTTGAGGAGGGCGGTGACCTCGGCGTTGAACGTGACGCGCACGTCGCCATCGAGCGAAATCTTTTTGTGCGCGTGATCGTAGGTCCAGCGCGTGCCGGCGGCCTCGACCTCGTCGCGGATGAAGCGCACGTGATTTTCGCCGTGGGCGAGTTTGGCGTCGGGCTCGAAGGTGGCGGCGGGGCTGAGGATCACGGTTTCGACGCGGGCGGCGGCGTCGCCGCTGAAGAGCGTGAGGTTGAGATCGGCGACTTCATACTGGTCCTTGCCGGTGACACTGGCCTTCGAGCCGTGTGCCACCATCGTGCGGAAGCCTTCCTTGGTGAAGAGCGGGAGCGCCCAGTTGTAGGCGGGGGCGGTGAGGTCGACGGCGCGGAGGGAAGGGGCGGACAGGGAAGACACCAACGAGGCGAGAACGGCGAGAAGCGCGAGGCGCGGCACAGTCCCGCTGCTCCCGCAGCGGGCTACGCGGAGGAGCGGGGCGGGAGGCGCGAGTCGGCGAAGGAAACTCATGACGCGCGGGCGGCGAGGAGGTGCTCGCAAACTTCGCGGACGGCGCCGCGGCCGGCCGCGCGGTGCGTGAGATAGTCGGCGGCGCCGATGGCGGTGGGCATGGCATCGGGAACGGACACGCCGATGCCGGCCCAGGCGATCGCAGGCGCGTCGATATCGTCGTCGCCCATGTAGACGCATTCGGTGGCGGAGAGGTTGAGCTGGGCGGCGAGCTCCTGCAGCGCGGTGATCTTGTCCGTGCGGCCTTGGATGAGGTGCGGGATGCCGAGTTCCTGCGCGCGCGCGGTGGTGGCGCCGGAGGGCCGGCCGCTGATCCAGGCGACGGCGATGCCGGCCTTTTCGAGGCGTTTCAGGCCCATGCCGTCGAGAATGGAAAACCGTTTCGATTCGGTGCCGTCGGAGGAGATTTGCACGGTGCCGTCGGTGAGAATGCCATCGACGTCCATCGCGAAGAGGCGGATGCGCCGCCACATCGGCGTGGAGACGCGCGAGCCGGACTGGGCCGAGCGGAGGGGACGATTGGGAGAAATGGAGAGGATGGGATCCATGAGCGGCGCGTCAGCCCATCCACGCGGTGATCGCGTCGGTGATTTTATCCTTCGTCGGCCGGAAATTCTGCTCGAGTTCGGAGGCGAACGGCACGGGGAGATCGAGTGCGCCGAGACGGAGCGGCGCGGCCTTGAGGGCGGAGAAATTTTGCTCGGTCAAACGGGCGACGAGTTCGGCGCCGAAGCCGTGGGTGCGGCGGCCTTCGTGGACGACGACGAGGCGGCCGGTGCGGGCGACGGAGGCGTGGATCGCATCGAGCTGGAGCGGCGACAGGCACCGCAGGTCGAAGAGATCGAAGGTGCGTTCGTATTCGGCGGCGAGGTAGTCGCAGATTTCGGCGGAGATGACGGCCATCTCGCCGTAGGTGACGAAGGTCGCGAAATCGCCGGAGCGAATTTTTTTCGGCGTCCACACGTCGCGGTAATTTGGATTCCACGCGATGGGCTGCTTCGCGGTGCGATAGAGCGCCTTGCTCTCGAAGAAGATGACGGGGTTGTTGTCCTCGTAGGCGGCGAGGAGCGCGTCGAAGGCATCCTGCGCGGTGCTGGGGTAGAGGGCCTTGAGGCCGGGCATCGCGAGGAAGAACGACTCGAGCTCCTGCGAGTGAAACGAGCCGAGGCCGACGCTGCCGGCGGGGAAACGCAGCACGAGCGGGACGGCGGCGCCGGAGCGGAAATGGAAGGTCGCGGCGTTTTGGGTGATCTGCGTGGTGGCCTCGGTGGCGAAATCGGCGAACTGGAATTCCTCGATCGGGCGGTGGCCGTTGAGGGCGAGGCCGATGGCGTAGCCGGTGCAGGCGCTCTCGGCGAGGGGCGTATTGAAGACGCGGGCACGGCCGAACTCGTTGATGAGGCCGAGGGTGATCTTGAATGCGCCGCCGTAGGTGCCGATGTCCTGGCCGAGGAGCGTGGACTCGGAGCGCTCGGCGAGAATTTTACGGAGAGCGGCGGTGATGGCCTGGCCGTAGCTGAGCGCGGAGGGCTCTGCCTCGGCGCTGAGAGTTGAGGGTTGAGAGTTGAGAGTTGAGAGAGCGGAGGAGGGACGCGGGGCGATCGACGGCGCCCAGGGGAGGGGCGGGGAGGACGGGGCGAAGACGTCGGCGAGCATCGCGGCGGGGTCGCCATCGGGACGCGGGACGGCGAGGGAGACTTTGATACAGGCTTCGATGAAGGCGGAGAGTTCGGCGTCGAGGGCGTCGAGGCGCGCGGCGTGGCCGGCGGCGGCGAGTTGGGCGCGGAATTTCGGGAGCACGTCGGCCGAGAAAAACGAATCGGCTTCGCCGGGTTTCAGATAATCACAGGTGTCGTAGGCGGCATGGCCGCGGAGGCGGAGCGTGTGCGCTTCGATCACGATCGGGCGCGAAGTTGAGCGGACTTTTTCGAAGGCGGCGGCGAAGGCGCGCGTGGTGGCGAGAGCATCGCGGGTGCAGTCGACGGCGAAACCTTCCAGGCCGTAGGCGGTGGCGCGGCGCCAGAGCTCGGTGCCGGCGGCGTATTGCTCGCTGGTCGGCGTCGTGTAGGCGTAGCGGTTGTTCTCGATGACGAACACGACGGGCAGCGAGAGGAGCGAGGCGAGATTGAGCGATTCGTGGACATCGCCGGTGCTCGAGGAGCCGTCGCCGAAAAACGCGAAGCCGACGGCGGGGCGGCCGAGGCGGCGCTGGGAATCGGTGGCACCGACGACGGGACCGAGCATCGCGCCGAGATGGCTGATCATCGGGAGCGAGCGGTGCTTCGGGTCGCCGCGGTGGATGTTGCCCTCGCGGGCCTTCGTCATGCTGCGGGCGTTGGCGAAGTATTGGTTGAGGTGATCGCAGAAGTGTCCGCTCCAGATCAAGTGGCCGCCGAAATCGCGGTGGGTGAAGCAGACGACGTCGTGGGCTTTGTCGGCGAGGAGCGCGAGCGGGACGATGAGGCCCTCGTTGCCCTGGCCGCCGGTGACGGTGCCCTTGATGAGGCCTTGGCGGAAGAGATCGAGGATGCGGTTATCGCCGTTGCGGGCGAGCTGCATCCAGGCGTAGAGGCGCAGGAGGGTGTCGGCCGAGGGAGTTTCGAGATCGGCAGCGCGGAGATCGCGCGACGCGAGGATCGCGGGAGCGTGAGGATAAGCCATGTCCAAGGCCCGGAAAGTGAGCGGCGGCGCGGGCGCGGGCAAGCGAGAGATTTTGGAGGCAAAAACGACCCTATGACCCCGGTCGCAGATGGCGCGGGAGGAGCGTGAGATCGAGGCGGGCAGCTTGACGCGCACGGGGGAGGACGGGAGTTTGACGGCGATTGAAAATTCCGCATCCGCCGCCGGCCCGGAGTTTGGGCAAGGAAACGCCACCGTTCTTCTCGCGCGTGCTGGGAAGTTTTTCGCACACGCCGCGGACGCTGAGGCTGGTCTGGCGGTCGTCGCGCGGCGGGCTCGCGATGGTCGCGACGCTGGTCGTCGTCTCCGCGGTGTTGCCGGTGGCGGTGGCGTGGGTCGGAAAGGTCATCGTCGATGCGGTCGTCGCGGCGCATGGCGCGACGGGCGAGGCGCATGCCGCCGCGGTGACGAAGGTCTGGCATTGGGTGCTGGTGGAGTGTGGGCTCGTCGCGGGGATTGGATTCGTGGAGCGCAGCGTGGGGCTGGTGCGGCAGTTGGTCGGGTCGCGGATGGCGATCGATCTCGCGGTGCTGATCATGGAAAAGGCGCTGACGCTCGACCTGCGGCATTTCGAGGATCCGCAGTTCTACGACAAGCTCACGCGGGCGCGGCGCGAGGCGTCGTCGCGGCCGCTGTCGCTCGTGCAGCAGAATTTCCAGATCGTCCGGAGCGTGCTGACGCTGACGGGTTATGCGGCGCTGCTGGTGAGTTTCAGTCCGTGGGTGGTGGCGGGTTTGTTGCTGGCGGGAGTGCCGGCGTTTGTGGCGGAGGCGCGGTTTTCGGGCGCGGCGTACCGGTTGCGGAACTGGCGGTCACCGGATGCGCGGCGGCTCAACTATCTCGAATACGTGGTGGGCAACGACGAGCACGCGAAGGAAGTGAAACTCTTCGGGCTCGGGCCGCTGATGCTGGAGCGCTACAAGAAATTCGCGGAGACGTTTTTCGCGGAGGATCGGAAGCTCGCGGTGAGCCGCGCGGGGTGGACGTTCGCGCTGTCGTTGATCAGCACGGGGGCGTTTTATTCGTGTTATGCGATCATCGCGCTCGGGACGGCGGCGGGGCGGATTTCGCTCGGCGAGATGACGCTGTACGTGGTGGCGTTTCGGCAGGGGCAGGGGGCGTTTCAAGCGATCCTGTCGGCGCTCGGCGGTATGTATGAGGATAATCTCTACATGGCGAATCTGTTCGAATTTTTGGAGATTCCGACAGGGCAGGATGGGCGCGAGGTGCGCGAGAAGGAGGGCGGAGCGGATGGGACCAATGGGACGAAGTGGACCAATGCGGCGGATGGGATGGTTGGGACGGCGGAGAAGGCGGAGAAGGCGGAGAAGGCGGTGACGGCGGAGAAAGGGATTCGGTTTGAGAACGTGGGGTTTCGATATCCGGGAGCGAAGGAGTGGGCGTTGCGCGGGGTGTCGGTGTTTATTCCCGAGGGGCAGAGCCTGGCGCTCGTCGGGCAGAACGGCGCGGGCAAGACGACGTTCATCAAACTCCTCACGCGGCTCTATGCGCCTACGGAGGGGCGCGTGCTGCTCGATGGGCGCGATCTGGCGGCGTGGGAAGAGAGGGCGTTGCGGCGGCGGATCGGCGTGATCTTCCAGGATTTCAACCAGTATCAATTCGCGCTGCGCGAGAACGTCGGCTTCGGCAGCGTGGAGCACCTCGCGGATGAGGCGCGGATCGGGCGCGCGGTGGAGCGCGGCGGCGCGAGTGAATTCGTGGCGACGCTCGCGGCGGGGTTGGAGACGCAGCTCGGGCGGTGGTTCAACGACGGCGCGGAACTCTCGGGCGGACAATGGCAACGCGTGGGACTCGCGCGGGCGTTCATGCGCGAGGAGGCGGACATCCTGGTGCTGGACGAGCCGACGGCGGCGCTCGATGCGGAGGCGGAGCACGCGATCTTCGAGCGGTTTCGCAACCTCACGCGCGGGCGGACGACGATTTTGATTTCGCACCGGTTTCCGACGGTGCGGATGGCGGACCGCATCGTGGTGATCGAGGGCGGCACGATTCGCGAGCAGGGCACGCACGAACAATTGCTCGCGGCGGGCGGGATTTATGCGCGGCTGTTTTCGCTGCAGGCGGAAGGTTATCGATAGGCGGCGGGAGCTGGC
>JBEHYR010000063.1:0-34715 GCA_048498075.1 Verrucomicrobiota bacterium
CCACGCCAACGCCCGCCACCCCACCAAAGGCAGACCTTTTTCTCCCGCCGTCACACCACCGCATGCGCCGTGCCGAACACAACTGCCTAATAGGTTACCGTTTCAGTCTATAGTTTTATTTGAAATGCTGTAATTCGGCACCGTCCGACTTCGCGGACGCCTCGGAGAGGCGCCCTACCGGCGCTGCTGCGCCACGGGATTTACTGATGTTGCTTCCGGGACACCCTGCCAGGTCGATCGCTTCACAGCGCGGCCGGTCTGGTGGGCCCGGGGGGAGAAGCGAAAACCGAAAGACCGGAGAACAACGCCACGGGCGGCTCCGTTCGATTGTCGTGCCACCCGCGACCACGTCGGTGACGCGGCGCCGCTGGGTTGCGCGCCGCGTTTCGACTTCGAGATAATCGTCGGACGATTAAGTCGTCGGGAGATTGAGGTGCACCGGCACGGCTCCTTCGACCGGCTTGCCTTGCTCCAAAGCCGGATTGAAACGGAGCGCCTCCACGACGGTCTGCACATCGGGATCGCGGAGCCTCTCGGCGCAGCTCGAGTCGACGTAAGCGCCGAGGGGCTTTCCGTCTTTTCCGACCTTCACGAAGAAAGTTCGGTCCAGCTTTTCGGACGTGAGTTTCGAACGAAGTTCCGCGGCCGAAGGTTTTGCCACGAGCGCCGGTCGCAAGGTCGCGCCGCGGTGCTGGCCAATGTAGTCGGCGACGGCGAACTGGAAGGCTTCGTCCGCCGTGATCGCGAGACGTTTCCGCGCGACAGTCGTCGCCACCTCGCCGCCTTCGTCGTAGAGGTGCAGTTGAACGTCCTCCAACTTGTAACCGGGCGGAAATCCGCCGCGAAACAGGCGGATTTTCCTCGGCGTGGTGTCGACCCGCGCCAGCGACTCTCCGTAGATCCAGATGCGCGGCGAGTGGCCGGGTTCCGACTGGTCGCGGTAGCGAGTCACCGCGATGGCATAGGGTTTTTTCAACGGTTGCGGCGCGGAGATTTCGAAGGAAAGGGCGAACGCATCGAAGTTGCCTCCACTGGATTCCCGCGCCCCGCGTGTGGTCATGTCGCTGGCGAGACCCATATTCGAATTCAGGGCGGCGCCTCCGCTCGATTCGATCGCGGCGAATTGGCCGGCCACGGCGCCAGGATCCAGCACTTGCGGCGTGGGGTGGCCTTCGCGATCGGTGGCACTGGCCGCCGCGAGACCGAGGCGGGTTTGGGCCTCGTTGAGGTCTGACACGGCTGCGTCGAGGTTCGCATCCGCCAATTGCGAAATCGCGATCGCTTCGGTGAGCTTCCTCATCGGGTTGTTGGCCGCCGTGTAGGCGCGTTCCGCGGTGAAGCCCGTGATGGTCACGGAGCCCGCGCTGATTTTCAGCGCGTCATCCATTTTGATCTGGTGGTCGGTCAGACGCGACGGCACGGGCGTGGGTTTGCCGTTCACGGCGACGATAAAAGTGCTGCCCTGCACGTCCTGCACGGGACGAAGCTGCCCTTCCCACTGGACCGCAAAATCGGCGCCGAGGTAGAGCGTGTGGGTTTTCTGCGCATCGACAGAGCCGGGATTTGCGGGAGGAGGAGCGGAGGGGGCGGCGTGAAATGTGGGCGAGGCAGCGACAAAACAGAGGACAGGCAGAAGAAGCCTGCCGGGAACGGAGGGCGGCGAGTTTTTCATGTGATGGGGTGGGGTGAAAATAAGTCGGTGCGGCCGTTTACGTTTCGTCGGATTTGCGATCGGCGGGCCGTCTCCGGTTCAGCCGGAATCGCGATCGCGCGGAACCAGCGCCCTCACGCGGCTGAGGTAGTCGGCGATCGCATCGTTTTTCCGGAGGCTCTGCGCTTGCTCGAGATATTCGACGGCTCGCGCGTAGTGGCGGTTCTTCAACTCGACGTTCGCGAGTTCGATGCTCGCCGCATAGGCGCTCGCTGGAATCTTGCCGGCGGCCTCGAACGCCAGAGTCGCGCGAGGCAGGTTTCCTTCTTCCAGATAGGTTCGTCCCAACGTGAGCAGCCCTTGGCCATCGAGCGGTGCGAGCGCGAGCAGCGCTTCGATCTCGTGCCGTGCTTCCGGCCAGCGGCTGCGTGCCATCAGCAAGTCCGCTCGCGTCTGCCAGAGGGCCAACCGCTCCGGTTCCGGCAGTTCGCCCGGCAGCCGGGCCAGGGTTTGCTCGGCCTCGGTCAACCGGCCGGCGGCGACGAGTACTCGGGCGAACTGCAGCAGCTTCCGTTCGCCCAGAGCGGGTTTGGCGGCGAGGATTTTTTCATAGATCGACACCGCCGCGGCGGTGAGATCGTGCTCGGCGTAAAGATCGCCCAACAGCATGAGTTCGTCGGGCCCGGCCGCACCGGCGGCGATGGCTTCCTCGAGCACGATCATGGCTTGAGGCTGGCGGCGTTGCGCCAGACAGATGCCCGCGTAGTCCAGCCAATAGCGGGTCTCGGTGGGCTTTTTCTTGATGAGATTTCGCACCAGCGCTTCGGCGCGGCCGTATTGTTTCCCGTCGAGATAGATTCGGAGCAGACCTTCTTTCCATTCGGTATTGCCGGCATCGCCGCTCACCGCCTGGAGATACGCCGTCTCGGCGGCGACCGTGTCGCCCTCCTTTTCGAGGCAGTAGCCAAGCAGGCCGAAGGTGATCGGGTCATGCTCGCCGAGGGCGACCGATTTCGAGAAGCACGGCACCGCCTCGGCGAAGCGGCCGCTGGTGTAGTAGAGGATGCCGAGGTTGTTCCAGGCCCGAAGAAAAGTCGGATAACGCTGCACCGCGCTGCGGTAGTTTTGCTCGGCGCGGTCGAGTTGCTGCGCGCCGTAATAAGCGTTGCCGAGCACGAAGGCGAAGGCCGGATTCGGCGGTTCCTTCTCGGTCATCATGGTCTCGAGCATCCGCAGCGCGAGTTCCGGGCTCGTCGTCAACAACGTGGCGACCTTTTCGTAGACGGCGTATTCCTCGCTGGTGAGTTCGGGTTCGCGCTCCTTCAGGAAGGAATTCGACTGGTTGACGATGCGCTTCGCATCCAGCTCCGGCGGACGCTCGGCTGGCGACGGCGCCCGTTCGCGCTGGAACAGGCCGAGCAAACCCCGATCGAGATCGCTGTCCGCGAAGGCCGCCGGCAAGAGCGCGAAAAACAGAATGAAGGCGGAGCTTTTCATTCGACGTTGAACGGTGTCGCCCCCGGCAGGTTCACGCGGAAAGCCTGCTGGGCGAGGCATCGCACCGGCCGGCCGCGCTTCACGGCGGCCGAGAAAACCCATTCGTTCTTTACGGTCTGCGCGACGAGATCGTCGAACGCCGGATTTCCGGACGAGGTCAGGACGCGCGTGCTCTCGACGCGGCCTTTGACGTCGATCACGAGCAGGAACTCGACGCGCAGCGTCTTCGCTTTGCCGAACATCTCCGGCGGCACGAGCGGCGCGGCGCGGACGACGGCCCGGGGGCGCTGGTCGACTTCGGACTGCTGATAAACACGACGCGCGTCGAGGCCCGCGTCGATCGTGGGTTTCAATTCCGGCCGAAACCGCCCGATTTCCACGAGGGCTTTCGGCGGGATGCGCGGTTCGGGAATCAGCGCGGCGAGATCGGGTGGAACCGCGGCGATTTTCACCGGGCTGTCCGACGACGTCGCCTCGATGCCCGTCAACGGCATCGGCTCGTCCGCGGCGACCGTCTCCGTGACCGGCGGAGGCGGGGGCGGATCGAGCGGCAGCGCGCTTAGCGGAACCTCTTCGATTTCGGCGACGGTTTCGCGATGCTCGACCCGCTCCAAATTCGCCATCGCGAAGAACAGAGCGAAAGTGAAGGCGAGCCCACCGGCCCAGCAGACGGCTTCCGTTCGAAGGGCCGAAACTCCGGCCCACGAAATGAAAATCGCCGGGTTTGCTTTCATGGCGTCATTCATTCCGCGCGAGCGGTGGCGAACTGAACGTGTTGAATGCCCGCTCGCTTCGCCTCCGTGTAAACGGCGGCGAACACGCCGAGGTTCGCGGCGCGATCGCCGCGAACGATCACCACCGGCGCCCGACCGATCGCGGCCTGCTTCAGGACCGAAGCGACTTGATCCGTCCGGATTTCCTGGCCGTCGAAATAGATGCGGCTGTCGGGCGAGATCGCGACCAGCAACGCGTTTTGCTCGATCTTCGTGGCGCCGGCCACGTCCGGCTTCTGCACTTCGACGCCCGGATCGTTCACGAACGAGCTGCTGACCATCAGGAAGATCACCAGAACCATGATACAATCGACCATCGGCACCACGTCGATGTGCGTGGTTTCGAACGGACGGTGGCTGTCGATTCGTCCAATCATCGGCGGCTCCTCACGCGTTTCTCGCCGGCCATTGCGACGGAAAACCTCACGCTCGCGATCGTCGGGAGGCCGGTTTCTCCGATCACGTCGACCGGGGCCTTCATGCGGAGACCGGCTCGTCGCGGTTGTCGATCATGCGGACTTTTCCGCTCTCGACCGCGCTCATGAATTTCAAAGCATACCGCTCGAGCAGCGCCAGGTTTCGCTGGATCCGCTGGGCGAAGAAGCCGTGGGCGACCAGGGTCGGAATCGCGACGGCGAGGCCGAGTTCGGTGGCGACGAGCACCTCGGAAATACCGCTCGATAATTTTCCCGCGTTGCCCGTGCCGAAGACCGTGATCAACGCGAATGTTTTCACCATGCCGACGACCGTGCCCAGCAGGCCCATCAACGGAGCCGCGGTCGCGATCACCGCGAGAAACGGCAGCCGGTGTTCGGCCTCGAGGCGCAGCGCCAGCAACACGGCTTGGAGTCGCTCCTCGAGCATCGTTTTCGATTGGTCGGCGTGCCGCAGGCCCTCTTCGAGGAGTTCTCGCGCCGAGCGATTCAACGTCGCCGCCGCGCGCTCCGCCGCCGCGAGGTCGCCGTGGGCGACGGCGGTCAGCACGCCCTCGATCGCCGCCGGAGAATCGACCCGCAGGCGCGCGACATCCCGCGCTTTTTGCAGAATCATCAAGGCGGAGAAAATCCCGACGATCACGATCGCGAACGCCACGGCGCCGCCCTTCCGCACGTGTTGCCAGAGCGTGCCGCGCGTTTGATCGAGGCGAAGCGCTTTTCCGCCGGAGGCGTCCGCCGCAAAAGTCGCGGGCTGGCCGGCGAAGAAGGCTTTCGCCTCTGCCGGTTTCCAGTCTGGAATCGCGTAACTGATCGGGTGTTTCGCGCCCTCGCGAGGCCGCAATGTTCCCGGCCGGTCGTTCGACGCGGGCAGAAAATACGCGTCCGGCCCGACGAACGCGAAGGTGCCGCGCACGACCTGGCCCGTCTCGGCGACGAGCGCGGCGCCCTCGGCACGGTAGCCGCCCAACGCCTGCTCGGTGTGCGCGCAGAGAAAATCCGCCACGTCCAACGCCGCGCCGCCCTCCGCGCCGCCGGACGCCGCCTCGAGTTGCTTTTGCAGCGTGGCGAGGCGGTCGGCCAGCAACTGATCCTCGCCCGGCGCGAGTTGATCGACGGCCGCCTTCAGGCTGTCGTGCGCCAGCGAGCGGGCGTAGGTCGTCGTCTGGCGGATCGTTTCCAACGCCTTCAAAATTTTGCGACGCTGCTCGGTGGAATCTTCGCGCTGAGTCTCCAGGCGCGTCGTTTCGCTCTCGGCGGCGACCATGCGATCTTCGGCGGCGCGCAGTTGCTGGAGGAGCGGGGCTTTCTCGCCGGCGACGCGGGCGCGCGTCTGGCCGAGCGCGGCGGCGGCTTGGTGAGCCCGCTCACGATAGTCCACCGCGGCGCGTTTCATCGCCTCTTCGAACGTCGGCGCGCCGTGCATCGTGCCGAGGACGAGGAGCCATCCGACAGCGCAGCGGAAAACGATTTTCATGACGTGAATGCTAGCGAGCGATCGTGAGCGATTGCGTGACGACCGCCGGCACGGGCACGAACGCCGGGTCTTCCTGATCGTGAGCGATCGCGATGAGCGAGGCGATGCGAGCGAACGCCTCCGGTTTTGCCTGCCATTGCCAACCGCCGGTTCCGGGCCGGCCGAGCCAGGCTTTGCGGGAAGCACGATCGAGCGCGTAACCGTGGCTGAGGCCCCAGTAGATCGTCGCGTAGGATTTTTCCGGCGGTTCGCCTTCGAGCGAAAGCACGTCCTCGCTCACCGTGATCGTGCGGTTGAACTGTCCGCAGCGGTTCAGCAGGTTCATCGCCAGTTGTATCCGCTCGCCCGCGGGAAGCTCGGAGTCGCCGAGGCTGCGGTAGGCGAGCGCGAAGGCGTCCGCGAGGTGCGGCGGCAGCGCCGGCTTCAGGGCGATCAACCGGTCGCTCAAAATTTTCAGCCGCGTTTCGAAGGCCTCGAGTTCATCGGCCGCCTTTTGCCGGCTGCTGCGCAAGGCTTCGATTTCTTCGCGGTCCTTGGCCGTCTTCGCCTTCGTGAGATCGCGTTTTTCCTCGAGCGAGGCCGCGCGTTCCTTCGCCGCGGCGACCATCGTTTCCAGCAATTCGCGCTGGCTGCGCCAGTCGGTTTCCACCCGGGCGGTTTCGATCTGTGCGTCGATGAAATCGCCCGCGGCTTTATCCGCCTCGCCGAGCGCATCGTTCGCGCGCGCGAAAGGCGCCGCGCAAAGGAAAAGGAGCATCCAATGCTGAAGCCAGCCGGGGGTTCGGGGTGACATGGTCTCGGGTCTCACGCTGGACTCGAATCAGCTGTGTCGAGCAAAAGGCTACGCGCGGCGGCGCGAATCAGAATCTTGCTCTAACATAGAGTGTAAATTCGAGGGGACGCCGCCGGCAGGGCTTCGGCGAGCCGGGCTTACGCCGACGCCAGCAACACGCCTTCGACCTCGGCGCGACGGTGACCGTCGCGTTTGCCGGAGCGCAGGACGGGCAGGGAAGCGCCGTCAAACCAAGTCCCCGCGACGAGCATCGTGGTGGCGACGGGCGGCAACCCCCGCTCGTTTTGCTGGAGGTGCGCCGCGAGCGCGGCGACCGCCACTTCACCGGTCGTCTCGCTGTGCGGGTACACGCCGGCCACGGCGCCATCGGCGAGGTGCAGGGAAAGATCGACGTAGCCGGCATCGCGCGGGATCGCGAGACCGAGGTGCGCGAGCCGATCCGGCAGCGACGGCGAGAGACTCAAAACCGCTTCAGGCCGATGCTCGTCGAACCAGGTCGCAAGCGCGCAGGCGCCGGCCTCCGTCCGCAGCGGCAAGAGCGGGATTCGCGTGTCGGCGGGGAGCCGGTTTTGTTCGCTGAGAAATCCGGCGGAGCACGCGTGATCGTTTGCGGCATCGCGCACGGGATCGACGACGAGTCCGATGCGCTCGTAACCGGCGGCGCGGGCGCGTCGGAACGCGAGGCGAACCGATCCGGCGTGGTCGTGGAGAATTCGGTGAAGGGCGAGCTCATCGGGGCAACCGCCGAGCTGGACCGCGCTGAGCCGCGACCACTCCATTTCGGCCCAGTCGCCGCGGCCGCCGTCGTGGGCGGCGAGCAGCACGCCCGCAATGGCGCGGTGATACAACATATCGCCGAGCCGGCGGGCGCTCATGCCGGCTTCGCCAAGCCAGAGGTGCTCGAGCCGATAACCCAGCTCCACGGCCTTGCGCTGCGCGCCGACGAAGAGGCGTTCCGCCGTCGGCGAGGCCCGCCAGCCCCAGCGCGAAGCGCTGTCGGTGATGTAGGCGAGCGTCTCTTTTCGCCGCTCGGTCGTCTGGCTTTTGCGGTAGGCGACGAGCGCCTGAAGGGTGGGATCGGGGCGATAGCCGAGCTGGTCGGCGATTTCGCGAATGCGCTGGCGCGTGGCCGCGGGAATCGAAGGCGCGTTGCGCAACGCGAGTGAAACGGTGGTGTTGTGCACGCTGGCGACGCGCGCGACGTCGCTCTGCGTCACGCGTTTGTTCGTCGTTGCTTCGGCGAGCGGCATCGGGCGGGTGGATCAGTAACGATAAAGTTTCACGCGCTGGATCGAGAAGCGCCCGGGCTCGAGCCGGAGGTGACGGCCCTGATGCGTCTGGTCGCCGCTGAGCCAGAGGATGTTTTTCCATTCGCCGTTCACGTAGCGGCCTTCCTCGGCGCTCAGAATGCCGGCGATCTTGCCGGGCTCGAGCGACTCGAAGGTGATGACGAGCGCGGTGCCCGCGAAAACGAATTCGTCCGGTCTGGTCGCGATCACGAGTCCGCCGGAGGGCGGCGGCGCGGGCGGGGGAGCATTGCCGCTGGGCACGATGAACCCATCGGCGAGTCCGGGCGGCGCGCCGCGCTCGAAGGTGACGTTGAGTTGATATTGCCCGAAGCGCACCTGCTGCGGCTGCCGTTGCTCCGGGCCCTCGGACATCAGGCCGGCGGTCAGGCCGCGGCCCTGGTTCGCGAGCAGCAGCGGTTCGAGCTGGGTGATGAGATCGTAGCTCGCGGCGAGGTATTTGCCGGCGGGCTCGCCGATCGTCTCGATGCCGAAGGGCGAAAAGCCGATCGCATCGAATGCACCGAACGCGTAGAGGCCGTTGACCGATGCTTCGGGGCTCCGCATCGCTTCCGGAATGAAGAGCGGATTGCCGGGCTGTTTGTAACGGCGCGCCCACTCGGCGAAATTGGTGAAATAGATGTCGGGCGAGAGAAAATCGAGGTGCGGGGCGCCGGCGTGCCAGACGTCGGCGAGATGCGGCAGCGGGCCGGCGCTCGGGTATTGGCCGGGCTGGTGGCCGGGCCGGATCAGTGCGGCGTTCGCATACATCGGCAGCGCGTATTCTTTTTTGCCGGCGGCGGCGACGGCGTCGGTGTAACGCGCGAAATACCACGCCATGAAAACTTCCTCGGCGGCGGGCGAGTCGCCGAAAACTTCGGTCCACGTGCCGGCGTGCTTCCGACCCGCGGCGGACCAGAGGGCGCTGAGCGGGGGCTGGAGATTGTCGGCGTGGGCGACGAGCGCCTGCATCAGTTCCGCGGGGACGGCGCCGGCGAACGCGCGTTCGGCGTCGGGGCTGTGCTCGCGGGCGTTGGGCAGCATGCCGATTTCGTTTTCCACCTGCACCATCAGCACCGTGCGATTGGCCGTATCGGTTTCACGGAGATGACTCATCAGCGCAGCGAAAGCGGCCGCATCGACACGGAGGTTCTCGGCGGAGAAGGGCGAAAGGATTTCCTGGCGGCGGCCATCGCGATCGGTGGCGCGCGGGAAACGCTGCGGGTCGCGTTTCACCCAATCGGGCGCGTAGCAGGACATGCTGTTTTTCCACGAGCCGAACCACAGCAGCACGAGGCGCAGGCGATTCTGGTGCGCCTGTCGGAGCAGCTCGTCGACGGTGGTGAAATCGTAGCGGCCTTCCGCGGGCTCGATGAGATGCCAGTAGACGGGCGAGAGGACGGTGTTGAGGTTGAGCGCCTTCAGCCGGGCCCACTGCGGCTCGAGGAAAGCGGGATTCGTGGCGGAAGAGTTGTTGAGTTCGCCGCCGCGGATGAGAAAGGGATGGCCGTCGACGATGAGCTGCTGGGTCGGGCCTTGCGCGCGAAGCTCTGGGGCCGGTGTATCCGCGCGCGCCGGTGGCGAGGCGAAAGCGAGGAGCAGGCTCAGGGCCGGCAGACGGAAAGCGGCAAGGCGGTGCGAGGGGAGGGCACGCATGGGCAGGTGTGCGGATTCAGTTTGTGGGCGGAAATGCGTTCAACGGCGCGTTGGTCATAGGAACGCTATGACGTAGGTCATAGCGCCGAGGCTCGGCGAGCGCGGGTCGGGAAACACCTTTACGCAGCGATGAGTGCGGCGCACGCTGCGAGCCTATTTTTCGACGATGAGCCGGGCGATCTATCGCCGCAGATTTGGTGTGTGCCTCATGGTCGTCGCGATCGCGGTGGCGGCCGGTGGCGCGCGCGCGAGGGCGACGCCGCCGGCGGTGCGCGGACTGCCGTTCACACGGTCGTATCCGCTGGAGGAAATCGGCAATGTACCGCGCGGCGCCCGCCTGACGTTCGACCGATTCGGCCGGGTGGCGTTGGTGCAGGACGGTTTCTACACGGTGTTGAACGACACCGTCTGGCTGGACCTCGAAGGCCGGAGCAGCGGCGAGGTGACGATGACGAACGTCGTGCACGCCGACGATGGCCAGGCCTATTACACGGGTGGCGGCTCGTGGGGCAGGGTCGAACTCACGCGGCAAGGCAAACTCCATCCGGCGCCGCTCGTGCCGGCGTCCCCGCCAAAGTGGGTGCTGACGACGAACTTCAACGAAATCGCGATCACGCAAGACGGCGTCTATTTCGCGGGGTGGAACGGCGTGGTGTATTGGGATTTCGCCGCGCGGCGGAATCGTTTTTTCGAAATTCCCCGGGTCGCGAAACTCTTCCGCATCGGCGAGCGGGTCTACGTCTCGTCGCTGGCCGGCGAGATGTTGCGAATCGACGGGCGCGCGGGCGAACGGACGCCGCTCGCCGGCACGAATTTGGGCGAGGCCGCGGTCGATCAGGCGACGAGCATCGATGGGGACCGCGCGCTGGTGTCCACGCGGGACGGACGGATCTTCGTTTTCGACGGCGCGCGGCTCGAGCCGTGGGCCGGCCAAATCCGCAACGATCTCCACGGGCGCATCTACGCGTTGCAGGCGCTCGTCGACGGCGGGGTGGCGGTCGCGATCACGGGGCGCGGGTTGTTTCTCGCGTCGGTCGAAGGCGAACTGCGGTCTGCGCTCACGAGTTCCGAATATCACCGTATTACCGGCCTGGCGACACGCGAGCCGGGCGTGCTCTGGGCGATGGCGGAGAACGCGGTGGAAAAAGTTTTCTACGGCAGCCCGATCTCGGTCTTCGGGCAGCGCCTGGGCTTGACGGCGAGCTGGCCGACGGTGGCGCGGTGGAAGGATAAAATCATGGTGGCCTCGAGCGGCCGGCTGTTCGAAGCCGTGCCGGGCGCGGCGGGCGCGGCGAGCCGTTTCGAGCCGGCGAAAATCCAGCCGGCCGAAGGGGTGTGGGCGATCGCGGCGGACGCCGAACATCTGCTCGTCGGCAATGCGACGGGCGCCTACGCGGCGGGAAACGAGGGTGACTTCGACCTCGTCGCGCCGCATCTCGACGTGGCGCGTCTCGTGCTGGTCGCCCCGGATCTCTGTTTCGCGATCGGCCGGCTGGAAATCGCGGTGCTGCGCTGGACGGACGGGCGTTGGCGGGAGTGTGCGGCGCGGATTCCAGCGCCCGGCTATGCGTCGGTCGTGCACGGCACCCGGCACGCGGCGTGGCTGGAACTCGGCGCCAACCAAGTCGCGCGGGTTTCCCTCGTCGATGGCCGCCTGCACGCGCAGTTGTTCGAGTTCCCGTGGAAGGACGCGCGGTGGGTGAACGTCGGCGTGGTCGACGATCTCATCGTGCTCACCGGACCGCCGGGGCAGCGGACTTTTTTCGACGAGAACACCGAGGCGTTTGTCGATGCGCCGGCGCTGCGGCGGCTGCTCGAGCGCTCGGGTCCGTGGATTTTACGGGTGCGGAAGGACGACGCCGGGACGCTGTGGGCGAGCCACGAGCGAGGCGTGACGGCGTTCATCCCGCGCGGCGGGGACTACCAGATGGACGCGACCACGTTCGACCTGAACAACGAGCATTTCCCGTTTCTCCAAATGCTTCCCGGGGGCGACGTGTGGTTTGCGACCGGGCAGTCGCTCTATCATGTCGAGCGGCGCGAGGCGCCGGAGCCGGCCGCCGCCATTCGGCCGATGCTCGTATCCGTAACCGACGGACGCACCAACGCCGAGTTGCTGTCCGGAGCCCAGCCCCTGCGGCTCGCCTATGCGCAGAACGATCTCAGCTTCCGCTTCTTCGCCGGCAGCTATGCGTGGCGGCGGCCGCCCGCCTACGAATTTCGTCTCGAGGAGGGCCAGCCATGGCGGAGCCTCGGCACGGGATCGCTGTTGAGTTTTCCCGGCTTGCGCGAGGGCAGCTATCATCTTGCCGTGCGCCTCGCCGATGCCCGGGGCACGCCGGTGCAGCCGGTCGCCTGCGATTTCGAGGTCGCGCCGCCGTGGCACCGCACGTGGGAGGCCTATGCGGCGTGCGGGCTGGCGGCGGCGTTCGCGGTGCTGGGGCTGCTGCGCTGGTCCGTGCATCGCGCGCACCGGCGCACGCTCGCGTTGGAAAAGCTCGTCGATGAGCGCACCGAGCAGCTGACGATCGCGATGCAGCAGTTGAACGAGGAAACCCGCAACGCCGCGACGCTCGCGGAACGCGACCGGCTCGCCGGGGAAATTCACGACAACCTGCAGCAAGGCCTCAGCGGCCTCATGCTGCAGCTGGACGCGACGCTCAAGCTGCCGGCGGTGAGCGGCGACGTGCGGTCGCGATTGGCGGTCGCGCGCAACATGGTTTCCTTCACCCGTCACGAAGTGCAGCACGCGGTCTGGGATCTGGAGTCGCCGCTGCTCGAGGACACCGAACTCGGCGAAGCGCTGCGCAAGCTCACGACGTTGATCCATCCCGGCGCCGCCACGATCGGCATCGACGTCGCCGGTCCGGCGGTGCCGGTGCCGCCGGCGACGAAGCATCACCTCCTCCGGATCGCGCAGGAAGCGATCACGAATGCGGTGCGCCATGGGGCGGCGCGGACGATTTCCATCGGCATCGAGTATCGCCCGCCGGTCGTGCTCGTGCGCGTCGTCGACGACGGCGTGGGTTTCAATCCCGACGACGTGCTGGCAAACGGCATCGGCCACTTCGGTCTGCGCGGCTTGCGCGGCCGGGCCAACAAGATCGGCGGACAGCTTCGCATCACGAGTTCGCCGGGACAGGGGACGACGATCGAAGTCACCGTCCCCTTGCGCGATCCGCCCCAGTCTTCTCCCAATGCAGCCGCTGCCCACACCTGAAAAAATTCGGATCCTCCTCGTCGACGACCACATCGTCCTGCGGATGGGGCTCGCGACCGCGACGAGTGGCGAACCCGACATGGAAGTCGTGGCCGACGCGGACAACGGTGCCGACGCGATCAAAGCCTACCGCGCGCATCGGCCGGACGTGGTGGTGCTCGACCTGCGCATGCCGGGCATGAACGGGATCGAGACGATCCGCGGCTTGCGCGACGAATTCGGAGATCCGCGCGTGCTGGTGTTCAGCAACTACGCGAGCGGCGATGAAGTCTACGAAGCGTTGAAGGCCGGCGCGTGCGGTTTCGTCGTGAAAGAGATGGCGCTCGACCGGCTGCTGGAGGCGATCCGGCGCGTGCACCGCGGTGAGCAGTATATCCCGCCGGAGATCGCGACCCGGATGAACGGACGGGTGCTGTCACAACTTTCGCCGCGAGAACTCGAGGTGCTGCGCCTCGTGGCAAAGGGGCTGAGCAACAAAGAAATTGGCGCGGCCCTTCACGTCGTCGAAGGCACGATCAAGATTCATCTCACGAATATTCTGGCGAAGCTCGGCGTGTCCGACCGCACGCAGGCGATCCTCGCGGCGGTGAAGCGCGGGATTATTCAGATCGAGTAACAGGGGCTGGCGCAGGTCGCGGCGGCGGGGAGCGGCGGCGGCAAACAATCTCCATCGCGGAACATTCGCACCCGTTGACGGAGGGAAGCGCGCGTGCGAACATCCGCTGCTGTTTTCGAATCCCCGGCCGGAACGATCCGTCTGGCCTCGTCGATCGCCTCTTCGTTTTGTCCCCATGAAAAAACTGCTGTGCCTGCTGCTTTGTCTCACCACGTCCGCCTTCGCCCAGAAATGGGAAGGCCTCGCGCTCACTCCGCCGATGGGGTGGAATAGCTGGAATACTTTCGCGAGTAACATCAACGAGAAGGTCATGCGCGAAACCGCCGACACGATGGTCGCGAACGGCATGCGCGATGCCGGCTACACTTACCTCGTGATCGACGACACGTGGTCGAAGATGGCGCGCGACGCGCAGGGGAATCTCGTTGCCGATCCGGTGAAATTTCCGAGCGGCATGAAGGCGCTCGCGGATTACCTGCACTCGAAAGGGTTCAAGTTCGGCATCTACAGTTGCGCGGGCGCGAAGACCTGCGGCGGATATCCGGGCAGCTGGGGTCATGAGTTTCAGGACGCGCTCACGTGGGCGTCATGGGGCGTGGACTATTTGAAATACGACTGGTGCGATCACGGCACGGCCGACGCGCGCGATGCCTACAAACGCATGAGCGCCGCGCTCAAAGCCGCCGGGCGGCCGGTGGTGTTTTCGCTTTGCGAGTGGGGCCAGAACAAGCCGTGGGAATGGGCCGAACCGGTCGGCCATCTCTGGCGCACGACCGGCGACATCTATTCGTCGTATGACGGCCGCAAAGGCTGGGCGATCGGCTGGAAGGTGATCCTCGATCTGCAGCACTCGCTCGTCGAGAGTTCCGGCGCCGACGGCCTCGCGAAGTTGGCCGGACCGGGCCACTGGAACGATCCCGACATGCTCGAAGTCGGCAACGAGGGGCTCTCGTTTGCCGAGGCGCGCGCGCATTTCAGCTTCTGGTGCATGCTCGCCGCGCCACTCATGGCGGGCAACGACGTGCGGAAAATGACGCCTGAAATTCTCGCGCTCCTGACCGACAAGGACGTGATCGCCATCGATCAGGACAAACTCGGGAAGCAGGGATACCGCGCACTTTCGGAGCCCGCGAAAAACCGTGAGATCTGGGTCAAGGAGCTGGCTGACGGCGAGTGGGCGGTGTGCGTGCTCAACACGAGCACCGCGGCGGCCGATGTCACGGTCGACTGGGACCAGCTCTGGACGATCCATGGCAAGCACAGCGTGCACGATGTCTGGGCGAAGAAGGATCTCGGCGACAACAGCCAGCCGCTCACCGTGAAGCTCGCTTCGCACGACGTGGCGCTGCTGCGGCTGAAGCCGGTGAAGTGATGGGGTTGTAGGGCGGGGTCGCCGAACCCCGCCGGGCTTGAAAAAAATTCGCCGGCCGTCTGGCGAATGAGCTACAGGGCGGCGGGGTTCGGCGACCCCGCCCTACAAATCGATCAGCCGAGGGTCGCGACGACCTTCACGACCTTGCGGTCGCCGGCCGGGAGCGGGATCAAGTTGCCCGCGATCTCACGCCCATCGACCACCAGGGATTTCACGCCCTTCGCGACGCCGGCGGGATTTTTCACTTCGATCTTGTAGGTCGTCCCGCGGAAAACGCGTTCGATGGTGAAGCCGGGCCAGCTCTTCGGGATGCACGGATCGATGCGCAGGCCGTCGAGTTCCGGGCGCACGCCGAGGATCCACTGGAGCGCGGTGTGGTGCGACCACGACGCCGTGCCGGAGAGCCACGGGACGCGGGACTTGCCGGCGTTGCGATTGCAGGTCGCGTAAGTCGTCTGACAGTGGACGTAGGGCTCGATCTCGCGCAGCTCGGCGCGGGTGTTGTAGGCCGAGGGCATGAACGCGCGGTAGTATTCGTAAGCCTGATCGCCGTTGCCGAGGAGCGCTTCGGCGATGACCGCCCAGCTCTGCGTGTGGCAGAAGATGCCGGCGTTTTCCTTGATGCCGTGATTGTAGATGACGCCGCCCATGACGGTGGGCGGCGTATGCGTGAACGGCGGCGCACTCAGCATGATGCCGAACGGCGTGGCGAGTTCGCGTTTGAGCGCGTCCATCGCGCTGCGGGCCTGCGCCGGCGAGGCGGCGCCGGACATGACGGCCCAGACCTGGGTGTTGATGTAAATGCGACCCTCGGCCTCGGTCTTCGCACCGTAGCGATGGCCGTCTTCACCGATGGCCCAGAGAAACCACTCGCCGTCCCATGCGGCTTTTTGAATCGCGGCTTCGAGCTTCGTCAGCTCGGCGCGCGCCCAAGTGGCTTCCGCGAGGTACGTGGAGGCACTGAAGTTATTTGCAGGCCGGGTGAGTTCACCGCGCATCGGAGCAGCATCGCCGGGTGAGGTCACCCGGTCCACAGGAGGAGCGGTTTCGCGGGCGGCGAGTTGCTCCGCAATCCGCGCG
Organism: Verrucomicrobiota bacterium; assembly: GCA_048498075.1. Taxonomy (GTDB): domain Bacteria; phylum Verrucomicrobiota; class Verrucomicrobiia; order Opitutales; family Opitutaceae; genus Opitutus. The sequence goes on from JBEHYR010000063.1 coordinate 15,856, forward strand.
TAGGTCGCGAGGCCGTAGCGGAGCTGGAAGGCGACCATGACGGACTCGCCGTGGTAGCCCATCTTCACGCAGTCGTTCCAATCGGCGTGCAGGCCGCAGGGCAGGCCGTTCGCACCGGAGCGCTCGAGGTTGAACTCCAGCGCGCGGCGGAGATGGCCGAGCACGGTGGCTTCGCCTTGATCGGCGTAGGGGAGAACCTTGTTGTAGAAATCGAGGTCGCCGATCTCGGCCACGTAGTCGGGGACGGCGTTAAAAAACCACTGGCAGTCGTCGGAGCGGTATTCTTCGCGCTTGGGCGCGGGCATCTGGCCGGGCGCGTGGCTGAACGGTGCGACGACGGGCATGGCGCCGCCGTTGGAGACCTGGCCGGTGAGCATCAGCTCGAGGCGCGCGCGGATCTGGTCCTTCAACATCGGCATGGCGCCGAGGAAATCCTGGACCGTATCACGAAAACCGAGACCGTCGCGCTCGCCGTTGTAGACGAGCGAGGCGTGGCGCGACCAGGTGTAGGTGATGAGCGCGTTGCAGGCGCCCCAGACGTTGGCCATCGAGTCGAACTCGGCGTCGGGCGTCTTCACCTTCACGCCGCCGAGCAGGCCGTGCCAGTGGGCTTTGAGTTTCTGGAGTTCGGCTGCGCAGCGTTCGGGCGTGCCGAACTCGGCGCGAACGGCGTAGCCATGCGACTCGGGCGTGCCGAGGCCGAGCATGGCGATGAGTTCGCGCGTCTCGCCGGGCTGGAGTTCGATTTCGACCTGGAGAGAGCCGCAGGCGTTTTCGCCCTCGGCGAGGAAGTTGGAGCACTTGCCGTCGATGACGGCCTGCGGATTGGCGTAAGTGTTATAACACGAACCGAGGAAGCGGTCGCGGACCGTCTCATAACCGGCGAGCGGCGCGCCGACGAGCGCCATCCAGAGTCGGTGGCAGCCCATGAGATCCTTCTTCGGATCGAACGCGTGATACGGGTGCACGGCCATGCCGAGCATGTCTTGCTCGACGGCAGCCTTGGTGATGAACTGCGAATACTGGAGGTTCGTCAGGTCGTTGGGCATATGCCACGGGCTGGCCATCTCGCAGTAGGTGAACACGGCGAGCTGGCGCGGCTGCTTCGACTTGTTCGTGACCTTGAGGCGCCAGTATTCGAACGCCTGGCCGAGCGGGACGAAGTAGGTGCTCTCCGTCTCGATCGCGGAGTAGCGCGACGTGATGATGGTGTAGGCGGTGCCGTGGCGGCAGGTGCTCTTGTATTTGGAAAGTGGTTTCCCGACGGGCTGCCACGACGAAGACCAGTAGTCGCCGCTCTCCCGGTCGCGCAGATAAAAGTAGCGGCCGGGCTGGTCGAGCGGCACGGAGTTGGAGCGCAGGCGGAGGAAGCGCGAGGAGAGTGCGCTTTTGTAGAACGAGTAGCCGCCGGCGTTGTTCGTGATGATCGCGCCGTAGTCGAGCGAGCCGAGGTAGTTGCTCCAGGAGCGCGGCGTGTCGGGACGCGTGATGACGTATTCCTTGGCGCGATCGTCGAAATGGCCGTATTGCATGGGCGAGAGGATCGACGTTGTCGGATCAACCGGGCGCAGAGCAACCGCGACGGTTTGAGTTTGGTTGCTGTAGAATTAACGAAAAGCGGAGTGGGAGCGCGCCGCTCGGGAGCGGTCAGGATGCCTGCGCACCGTCGGCAGCGTGCGATCCTCGAGACGCAGGCATAAAGATGGTGGAAAGAAGGGCGACCTGCGGCGAAGTCACGGCGTCGGAGGACCGTCGGAAACAGTCCGCTCGGAAATGGGAAGGTCGCGTAGATCGAGCGGCGCGACCAGGCGGGACGCTTCGGTCAACAGTCGGATCACGACGACGGTGTCCGGCGGGATCAGGCGCCGAGCCGGTATACGTAGAAGCGGGTCATTCTGAACGAAGTGAAGAATCCAGTGCGCGCTTCGTGGCCCGACGCGCGTGCGAAAGTCCAAATGGATTCTTCGCTGCGTTCGGAATGAAAGGCCTTTGAGAGTTCATCGGCGTAGGCCACCCACCGGCTTGGCGTTGGTCCGGCGTCTCGGAATGACAAAAGTGCGATGAATCCGGGTAGGCCGGTTACGCTTGGTGCGACGGCTGTCGGCGAGGACTGCGCGGGTCAAAAAAAAAGAGCCCGACGAAGACGTCGGGCTCCACCTCGGAAATCTCTGGCGGCTCAGGCGCCGAGGGTGACTTCGACTTTGACGGCGGTGCGACCGTCGGTCGGCAGCGGGATCACGTTGCCAACGATCTTCCGGCCGTCGACGACAAGGGACTTCACGCCCTTCGACTTGGCCTTCGGATTCTTGACGGTGATCGAGTAGGTGACGCCGCGGAATTTCCGCTGCACGGAGAAACCCTTCCACGCTTTCGGCACGCAGGGATCGATGCGCAGGCCGTCGAAATCGGGGCGGACGCCGAGGATGTATTGGCTCGCGACGACGAACGACCAGGCACCGGTGCCGGTGAGCCAGGAGTTCTTGCCTTCGCCGGGCGTGGGCGAGAACTGCGAGGCGGTCATTTGCGCGTAGACGTAAGGCTCGGAGCGATAGACGTCGTGATCCTTTTTCGCCGAGGGACAGATCGAGAGGTAATACTCGAGCGCGCGCTCGCCGTCGCCGAACATCGTCCAGCCGATGTGAATCCAGGTGTTGTTGTGCGAGAAGACGCCGGCGTTTTCCTTGTAGCCCGGCGGGTAGCTCGAGACTTCGCCGAGTTCGAGGTGGTAAGTTGAATACGGCGGGTATTGGAGCGCGCAGCCGAGTTCGGGCTTGTAGAGGTATTTCTCGACGGCCTGCAGCGCTTTCTTCGCGCGGCCGTTGGCCTGCCCGGCGCCGCCGAGGACGCACCAAGCCTGGCTCTCGATGTAGATTTTGCCCTCGTCGTTGCTCTTCGAACCGACGGGATTGCCCGCGGCGTCGAAGGCGCGCGTATACCAGCCGCCGTCCCACGCTTGCTCTTCGACGGCTTTCAACATCTCGGCATAGAAGCCGTCGATGCGCGCGGCGTCAGCGGCCGAGCCCATCGAGCGGTAGAGCGCGGAGAGATCGCGCGTGGCGTAGAGGAAGAGGCCGGCGATCATGACCGACTCGGCCTTCGAGCCGGCGATGTCGCCGACGCATTGGAACGACTCGTTCGGTTCCTTCGAGAAACAGTTCAGGTTGAGGCAGTCGTTCCAATCGGCGTGGCCGATGAGCGGGAGTTGGTGCGGGCCGCGGTTGTTCAGCGTGTAGGCGATCGAGGTCTCGATGTGGTGGAGGAGCGAGTCCTTCGAACCGGGCTTGTCGGCATAACCGCAGGGCTCGTCGAGGATCGTGTAGTCGCCGGTCTCGCGGATGTAGGAGCACGTCGAGAGGATGAGCCAGAGCGGGTCGTCGTTGAAACCGCCGCCGATGTCGGCGTTGCCCTTTTTCGTGAGCGGCTGGTATTGGTGAAAACACGTGCCGTCGGCGAGCTGCGTCGACGCGATGTCGAGGATGCGCTGGCGGGCGCGCGCGGGCAGGAGGTGGACGAAGCCGAGGATGTCCTGATTCGAGTCGCGGTAACCCATGCCGCGGCCGATGCCGGTTTCGTATCCGGAAGCTGAACGCGAGAGGTTGAACGTCGCCATGCACTGCGCCTGATTCCACGTGTTCACCATGCGGGCGAGGTGCTGGTTGGGGACGTTCGAGGCTTGGTAGATCGAGAGCAGATCCTCCCAACGCTGTTTCACGGACGCGAAGGCAGCGTCGACGCGGGCGAGGTCGGAGAATTTTTCGAGGATCTCACGGCCTTTCGTCTTGTTCATGACGAACGGCGCATCGAACTTCGGCAGGTCGCCCTGCTCGACGTAGGCGAGGACGAAGGCGAACGTCTCCTCGGCGCCGGGCTTGAGCGAGAGATTGATCTGGTGCGCGCCGATGGGATTCCAGCCGTAGGCGTGGCTGTTGGTGCACCTGCCGGCGAGGACGGCTTTCGGATCGCCGAGGCTGTGGTGCACGCCGACGAAGGCATCGCGCGCGGTGTCGAAGCCGTCGATTTTGCGGGTGCAGCCGAAGAGCGTGTAATGGTTCCGGCGCTCGCGGTATTCGGTTTTATGATAGATCGCGCTGCCCTCGACCTCGACCTCGCCGATCGAGTAGGTGCGCTGGTAGTTCGTCATGTCGTTCAGCGCTTCGAAGAGGCAGAACTCGACGTAAGAGAACAACGAGAGCTTCTGCGGGTGCTTCGTCTTGTTGCGGACGGTGATCTTCCAGACCTCGAGGTTTTCGCCGGGCGGCACGAACATCAACTGGGCGACCTCGATGCCGTCCTTGCGGCCGGTGATCTGGGTGTAGCCGAGGCCGTGGCGGCACTCGAACTTGTCGAGCTTCGCGCGCGTGGGCTTCCAGCCGGGATTCCAGACGGACTTGCCCTGCTTCACGTAGAGGAAGCGGCCGTCGTTATCCATCGGGTTGTTGTTATACCGATAGCGGGTGAGGCGGCGGAGCTTGGCGTCCTTCCAGAATGAATACCCGCCGGAGGTCTGCGTGACCATGCCGAAGTATTCGTCCTGGCCGAGGTAATTGAGCCAGGGCAGCGGAGTGTCCGGGCGGTTGATTACGAATTCGCGGTGCGCATCGTCGAAGGAGCCGTATTGAGCCATGGGAAGGAGGGGACTAGAAATGAGCGGTCAGGAGCGGAGGTTATTTTTTCAGAGAGCGATTGGCGCGAATCAGGGCGACGCGCTGGTCGACGGCGGCGCGCGTGGTGAGGCCGTCTTCGGGGGTGTGGAGGCACCAGTCGACGAGCTGCGCCACCGTCGAGCGGGCGGCGTAGCAGCGCGTGTCGGAGCCGCCGTAATACATGATCACGGTGCGCTGTTTGTCGGGGAACTCGACCCAGCCGTTGGTGAAGGCGACGTTCGACACGTCGCCGACGCGCTCGGTGAATCGCGGTGAGATGAGATGCCCGCCAGGACGCGCGATGACCTTCGACGGATCCTCGAGCGAAGTCATGAACATGTAGATCGTGTAGCGCAGGCCGGCGGCGCAGCCGCGCACGCCGTGGGCGAGGTGGAGCCAGCCTTGCGGCGTCTTGATCGGCGCGGGGCCCTGGCCGTTTTTCACTTCCTTGATCGTGTGGTAGGCGCGCGAGTCGATGATTTTTTCCGGACCGGTGACGCCGGTGGTGATGTCCGGACAGAGCGTCCAGCCGATGCCGCCGCCGGAGCCGACGTCGATGAAGCCATCCATCGGCCGCGTGTAGAACGCGTACTGGCCGTCGATGAAGTCGGGATGGAGGACGACGTTGCGCTGCTGGGAGGCGGGCGTCTTTAGATTCGGGAGACGCTCCCATTTTTTGAAGTCCTTCGTGCGCACCATGCCGGCCTGCGCGACGGCGGAGGAGAGATCGCCGGGCGCGGCGTCGGGGTTTTTCGATTCCGAGCAGAACACGCCATAGATCCAGCCGTCCTCGTGAAACGTCACGCGCATGTCGTAGAGATTCGTCTCGCCGGGCATTTCCGGGATGTCGCAGGGCTCGTCCCAAAAACGGAAGTTGTCGACGCCGTTGGCACTCTCGGCGATCGCGAAAAAGCTCTTGCGATCAGCACCCTCGACGCGCGCGACGAGGTGGCACTTTCCTTTCCAGAAAAATGCGCCGGGGTTGTAGGCGCCGCCGACGCCGAGCCGCTCCATGAAGAACGGATTCGTCTGCGGGTTGAAATCGTAGCGCCACTCGAGTGGCACGTGATGTGCGGTGAGGACGGGAAACGTGAAGCGCTCGTAGACGCCGTTTTCCCAGGCGGTCTCGACGGGATTTCTGCGCTCGAGAAATTTTTCGTGGGCGGCGCGAACGGCTTTGACGCGGGCGGCGAAGGCGCGGCTGGTGGCGGCGGATTTGGTTTTCGCGGCGAGCGCGGGCTTGCGGGCGGAGGGTTTCTTCGGGGTGGAGATTTTCTTTTTCATACGGATGAGAGAGCGGCGAAGGGGTGTGTTTGGTTTGTCATCCTGAGCGGAGCGAAGAAGCCAGTGGGCGCTTCGTGGGACGAACGATGTGCGAATGTCCGAGTGGATTCTTCGCTCCGCTGCCGATGAACCGTCCGGTTTGTCATTCTGAACGCAGTGAAGAATCCAGTGCGTGTTTCGTGGCCCGACGCGCGTGCGAAAGTCCAAATGGATTCTTCGCTGCGCTCAGAGTGACAGGTCTTTGAGAGTTCATCGGCGGATGCCACCCCACGGCTTGGCGTTGGTTCGCAGTCTCCGAATGACAGGGAGCGAAGAAAGCATTTGTTGGATGAGAGGATTTTAGGTGTGCGCGCTCGCGATTGCGCGCAGGCGAGCCGTCGCTTCGAGGCCGGTGCGGCCGTTGTGGTAGGGGCATTTCCAGAAACTGATTTTGAGCTGCTCGGCGAGCAGGGTGCCGTCGCGTTTCACGCCGCGAAACCATTCGCCGTGCTGGCGGTCGATCAGGCGCTGCTCGATGAAATCCCACGCGCGGAGGGCGGCGGCGAGGTGGCGGTCGTCGCGCGAAAGTTGATACGCGTTGAGAAAACCGACGACGGCCTCGGCCTGCGGCCACCATTCCTTGTCGGTGTTGGTGAGACCGTGGGGGCTGCCTTCGTTGAAGATCGCGCCGTCGGTATCCACGCCTTCCGCGAGCGCGACGTCGGCGATGCGCACGGCCAGTTTTTCGATGCGCATGGTGAGCGCAGGATCGCCGAGGATTTGCGCGGCTTCACAGAAGAGCCACGCGGCTTCGATGTCGTGGCCGTAGGAAATTTTCTCGGAGGCCGGCGTCCAGTCGGCGCTGAAGAACAAGCCGAGGTGCGCGGTTTTTTCGACGACGATGCGATCGAGCATCAGCGTGACGAGTTCGTGCTGAGCGCAGCGCAGCGCGGCGTCGGGGCACGCGCGAAGGAGATTCGTATACGCCTCCATCACGTGGAGGTGCGTGTTTTGGGACTTTGGGTCGTTCTGATCCACCGCGCTGAGGCGCAGGTCGGCGATCGGCTGCCACGACCGGGAAAACGCCTCGAAGTAGCCGCCGTACTCGCGATCGAACGCATGCGCCTCGAGCAGGCGGAAAGCGGCGATCGCCTCGTCGAGCGGCGCGCGTTTGCCCGACGCGAGATGATATTCGGTCAGCGCATAGATCGCGAAAGCCTGGCCGTAGACCTGTTTCCGATCGCGAAGGACTTTGCCGGCGGCGTCGATCGACCAGAAATAGCCGCCATGCTCGCGATCGGCGAAATGCGCCGTGAGATCGGCGTAGGCCCGATCGGCCATCGCCAGGTAGGCGGGATCGCGATAGCGGCGGTGGGCGGCGGAGAACGTCCACAGAATCCGGCAAGTGAGCAGCGCGCCGCGCTCCGCCCCACGGTCAACGATGAGATCGTTGCTGACGGCGCCGAGAAATCCGCCGTGGTCGCGATCGACGGCGTGGTGAATCCAGAAAGGGAGGATGTTGCCACGGAGGTCGGCCTCGATGCGGTCGGCGTAACCGGGAAGAAGACTCGAAGACATCGGAAGAAACACGATGATTGAGGGCGGGCGAAGCGCGGGAGCAACGTCGGGAAATTGAGTTTTGTTGCACAAAGGATGAGTTCACGCGCTCGCGGTTGGTCTGGCGCGCGCGCGACGGGCGCCGGGAAAGCCCTCTCAAAAATGGCGCAACCAGTCTCCTTCCCACGCCAACGCGCGCTCGCTATAGTGCTCGCTCCCCGACTGGTTTTTATTTGGCGTCGCAGCTACGGCGACGTCGGATGCGAGACCTCGCTCATTTTCGAACCCCTGCGCCCACTCCCGTTATTCTTATGAAGCTATCGATCGTCGGTCCTGCGATTCCGAATATTCCCTGGCAGCCGCGCGCGGCCGACAACCAGGATTTGTTGTGGCGCTACGACGCCAATCCGGTGGTGGGCCGCCGGCCGTTGCCGCACGTGACAGGCATCTATAACAGCGCCGTGGTGCCGTGGCAGGGCGGGTTCATCGGCGTATTTCGCACCGAGGGCATGGACCGCCTGCCGCACCTGCACGTCGGCCGCAGCCCGGACGGCCTGAAGTTCACCTTCGAGCCGAAGCCGATCAACTTCACGGCGAGCGATCCGTACATCCTGAAACACGAATACGCCTACGACCCGCGCGTCACGAAGATCGACGACGACTACTACGTGACGTGGTGCAACGGCTATCACGGCCCGACGATCGGCGTGGCGAAGACGCGCGACTTCGTGAACTTCGAGCAGTTGGAAAACGCCTTCCTGCCCTACAACCGCAACGGCGTGCTCTTCCCGCGAAAGGTGGACGGGAAATTTCTGATGCTCAGCCGCCCGTCGGACACGGGCCACACGCCGTTCGGCGATATTTTCACGAGCGAGAGCCCGGACATGATTTACTGGGGCAGGCACCGCCACGTGATGAGCCGCGGCTGGCCCTGGTTCCAGGGGCAGAAGATCGGCGCGGGTCCGTCGCCGATCGAGACGAACGAAGGCTGGTTGTTGATTTACCACGCGGTGACGAGCACCTGCAACGGCTTCGTCTACTCGATCAGCGCGATGCTGCTCGATCTGGAGCAACCGTGGAAAGTGGTGGGTTCGGCGAAACAGGCGCTGCTGTGCCCGGAGGCCGAATACGAGTTGAAGGGCTTCGTGCCCGGCGTGTGCTTCCCGGTGGGTTGCCTGTGCGACGCGCCGACCGGTCGGCTGGCGCTCTATTACGGCGCGGCCGATACTTTCACGGCGTTGTGCTTCGGCGACGCGAACGAGATCGTGCAGTTCATCAAGGACAGTCCGCTGGAGCGGTAAGGGGCGCATTTCACGCATCGGCGCGGGCTTGCTGGCGATCTTGGCTCAAGCCATCGCCTGCCAGCAGGCTCCCACGTCGGAAAATTCGAATCCCGCGTCTCATCTCTCACCGATGAAATTTGTTTCGTTGAAGTCTGTGTCGTGGCAGTTTCGCGACGCGACCGGGCGTTCGCCGTGGCGCGCGGCGGTCGTGCCGGGATGCGTGCATGCGGACTTGCGGCGACATAAGCTGATTCCGGATCCATTCTGGGCGAACAACGAAGCTGGGCTGCAGTGGATCGAGGAGCGCGACTGGGAATATCGGGCGACGTTCACGGTGGGCGCCGAATTGCTCGCGGAAGAAGCGGTCGAGCTCGTCGCCGACGGACTGGACACGGTGGCGGATGTTTTCGTGAACGGCACACGCGTCGCGCGCACGGAGAACATGTTCATCGGCTTTCGCTGGCACGTGAAAACGCTGCTGCGGCGCGGGAAGAACGAGCTGCTGATCCGGTTCGAGAGCGCGATGCGCTACATCCGCGAACACCGCGTGGACCATCGGCCGCGCGAGTTGAACGATCCGGTCGGGCGCTGCGTGGTGATTCGAAAACAGCAGTGCCAGTTCGGCTGGGACTGGGGCCCGCGGTTTGTGACGGGGGGCGTGTGGCGCGATATCCGGCTGGAAGCGTGGACGGAAAACCGGTTGGAAAGTGTGCTTGTGGCGCAGGAGCATGGCGGGGTGGGGGCGTGGCTGCCCTCGGCTGGAGGCACGGAGCGGCCGGGGGCGGCTGCGCTCCCGGTGACGCTGCACTTCACGCCCGAACTCGCGCGCGAGGATGAGAACGTGACGCTCCGTGGCACGGTGTCGCTCGAGGGCGTCCTCGTCGCGCGGATCGAAAATCGAGCAGCGAAAATCGAAAATCCCCGGCTCTGGTGGCCGAACGGGCAGGGCGAGCAGCCGCTCTACGAACTCGCGGTCGAGGCGGTGGACGCGAGCGGGAGGAGCTTCGGCCAATGGCGCCGGCGCATCGGGCTGCGCACGATCGTGCTCGATCGGCACAAGGACGAATGGGGCGAGTCGTTTCAGTTTCTCGTCAATGGACGGCCGATTTTCGCGAAGGGGGCGAACTGGATTCCGGCGCACAGCTTCGTGGCCGGGCTGACGCGCGCCGACTACGAGCGGGATCTGGCGAGCGCGGCGGCGGCGCACATGAACATGATCCGGGTGTGGGGCGGCGGGATTTACGAGAGCGAGGATTTTTACGAGGTGTGCGACGAGCGCGGGTTGCTCGTGTGGCAGGACTTCATGTTCGCGTGCACGCTTTATCCGGCGGACGAGGCCTTCCTCGCGAGTGCGCGGGCGGAGGTGGAATTCCAGGCGCGGCGGCTGCGGCACCGCGCGTCGCTCGCGCTGTGGTGCGGCAACAACGAAGTGTTCGGATGCAACGCGCACGAGCTGGTGCCGGCGAACCGGAAATACGCCGACTACGAGGCGCTGTTTCATCGCGCGATCCCGGAGGCGCTGGCGCGGACGGATGCGGTCACGCCTTACTGGCCGAGTTCGCCGTGGCGGGGCGACGTGGCGGCCGATCACGCGGCGGGCGAGGCGAGGGGCGACACGCATTTCTGGGATGTGTGGCACGCGCGACAGCCGGTGAGCACGTATGAGAAACACGTTTTCCGGTTCGTATCCGAATTCGGCATGCAGAGCTACAGCTCGCCGGAGACGAACGCGACCTTCTGCCCGCCGCACGCGGACAACGTCTTCGGGCCGGAGATGGAGAATCATCAGAAAAACCGTTTCGGAAATCAGATCATCCTCGATTACGTGTCGCGGCTCTACCGGTTTCCGGCGGGCGGGGAGGCGTTGATCTATCTGTCGCAGCTCAACCAGGCCTACTGCATGCAGGCCGGCGTGGAGCACTGGCGGCGCAATTCGCCGCGCTGCATGGGTGCGCTCTACTGGCAGTTGAACGATTGCTGGCCGGTAGCGTCGTGGAGCTCGATCGAGTTCACGGGCCATTGGAAGGCGCTGCACCACGTGGCGCGGCGGTTTTTCGCGCCGGCGGCGGTGAGCGCGCGGCTCGTCGGCGAGGAGACGACGATCGTCGGCAATTACCGGCGAAACGCGGTGCGGGCGGTGGAGATTTTCACCAGCTACGACGCGCCGCAGGCGGCGCGCGGGGTGTTGCGCTGGGAGGTGTTTCACCTCGACGGGCGGGTGCTGCGGCGCGGGAAAAAGGCGGTCGCGTTGCGCTACGGCGAGAGCGTGCGGCAGCAGACCGTGGAGGTGGCGGCACTGGCGGCGAAGCACGGCTGCGATTGGATTTACCTGCGGATGGCGCTGGAGGTGGCGGGCGAACGCGTGAGCGAGGACACGGTTTTCCTGACCGCGCCGCGGTTCCTCGAGCTGCCGGCGGCGAGAACGAAAGTCGTGGTGAAGGTCGAGGCAGGCACGCCGACGCAGGCGCTGGTGAGTTTCACGTCGACGGCTTTTCAGCATCGGTTCGCGTTCGACTTCGGCGGGCTCGGGCACCAAGCGAGCGATAATTTCTTCGAACTTTATCCGGAAGAAACGAAGCGCGTGCGAGTGACGTTGGTGAAGGCGCAGACGGCGGCGCAGGTGAAGAGGCGGCTGACGTTCCGGTCGCTCGTCGATACTTATTGAGGCGTGGCGCACCGCTGATGAACGAAGTCGCGCAACGGTTTTCGTTTGCCACCTAACTTTGCTCCGCACGTCTTGCTGCTCCAATCAACCCCGGCCCCAACATGGATTCCTCCTCAACGTCCGCTGACAACGACCAGACCACCTCGACCGCGGACAAGGTTCCGATCGCCCAGAAAATCGGCTACGGGCTGGGCTCAATTCACGATATGTGGGGCCACTGGCTTTATTCGGGTCTAGCGTATCAGGTCTTCAATATATTCCTCGGAGTTTCGCCGAAATGGATCGGCCGGGCATTGCTTTTCAAGCTGCTATTCGAGGCGGTGTGGGACTCTGTTTTCGGTTGGTGGTCCGACAACACCCGCACCCGTTTTGGGCGACGTCGTCCCTTTATTCTCGTTGGTTCCATTCTGGCGGGAGTTTGCCTTCCGCTCCTTTACGCGGTCGGTCCTGGGTGGTCCGAACTGCACTATTTTTGGTTCATGGTCGGAACGCTCGCCGTCATTGTCCCGGTGATGAGCTGTTTTTATATGCCGTTCCAAAGTCTCGGCTACGAAATGACGCCGAATTACCATGAGCGGACGAGTGTCCAGGCGGTGCGGACCGGTATGCAAAAATTTCCGGAAGCGGCGATGTTTGCAGCGGCGGCATTTTCCACTGCAGGAGTATGGGTCGCAGCCGGGTGGAACGACGTCCCCGCCCGGCTCGTCACGCTTGGAGGCCAGACGGTGCATTGGTTTGCGGCGGTGTTCCTCAGTTTGGTGAAACTCGATTTTCCGGAACTAGCGAAGCTCATGAAGACGCTCTTCGGCTGGGCTCCGGCGATCGAGGGCGCAAAACCCGACATTTTGCTCGGTGCCCAAGTCTATACCGTAGTCCTCGGATCGCTCATGGTGGTTGCCGGCGTCGTCATGTTTTTCCTGATGCGAGAACGATATTACGACAAGCTTGTCGTCGCACGAAAACAGGCTCGCGTTTCGATCAAAGCGACGCTGTGGCAGACATTGTCGTGTCGACCTTTTCGCGCGAACCTCTCCATGGCTCTGGCTTACGGGATAGGCACGAGCATGGTCGGGGCGCTAGGTTACTATGCGACGGTTTACTATGTTTGCCACGGCGACGTCCCGGCGGGAGGCACTTGGAATTTCTGGATGGGTCTTTCTGGGATGGTGCTTGGACTTTCTGGCATCCCGGTTTATACGTTTGTGGCCCGCCGCTTGGGTAAAAAACTCGGGATGATCACCGTGCAGTTTTCGGCGATAGCCGTCTTTGTCGGCACATGGTGGTTCTACACGCCGGCCATCCAGTGGCTCCAGGTCTTTGCTTCGGGCTTGATCGCGTTTACAGGCGCGGGCTTTTGGATCCTCTATGGTTCGATGACTGCAGACGTGATCGACTATGATGAACTCCAAACGGGACAGCGTCGGGAAGGTTCTTTCGCAGCTTGCGGCTCCTGGATTTTAAAGTTCGGCATGGGTATCGGCAACTGGGCCTCCGGAGAAATACTCGGAAGCACCGGATTTGATGCGAAGTTGGGCGGGAACCAGACCGAACACGCGATTTTCATGATACGATTTTTGCTGGCCGCCATTCCGATCGCCGGTCTCGTCCTTTCGCTGATTTTCCTGAGTCGCTTTCCGCTGACACCGACAAAAATGGCCGAGATTCGGCGACAACTCGAAGCGAAACGCGGCACGGTGTAGTGCTGGCGCGCAACCGAGCGAGCAGAGAAAATGCGGCGCTTGCCAAGGCCGAGCGGTTCATCGCACCGTCGCGGGCGTGAAACCCCAGGTGCTGCTCGTCTTCATGACGCGGTTCGAGGAGTGCGCGGCGATGCTGAAAGGCATCGGTCACTACGAGCGTTCGCATCGGCCGTGGGCGGCGTTCCTCGATGACGAGGCGCGCGCAGAATACGACCCGCAGTGGCTGCGCAGCAAGAAGTGGCACGGCGTGATCAGCCGGCATACGACACCGGCGCTGGTGGAGAATTGTGCGCGCCGGGGCGTGCCGCTGGTGGATCTGAACGATTGCCCGGCGTTTCCCGGCGTGCCGAAAATCCGACCCGACAACACCGTCGTCGGATACCAGGGCGCCGAGCATTTCATGGAGCGAGGGTACCGGCATTTCGGTTTTTGCGGTTTCGCCGATTTGCCCTGGGCGAAGGAGCGACGGTCGGGTTTCGTGGAGGCCTTGCAGCTTGCCGGTCATCCTTGCGACGTGTTGGAAGTCGAATACCCGGGCGATCTCACGCCATTTTGGGATGCGAAACAGATCACCGCGTTGAGCGCCTGGATCAAACGCCTCCCCAAACCGGTGGCGATCATGGCGTGTAACGACATGCGGGCGCTTCAGGTCGTAAGCGCGGCGCAGGCTGCGTCGCTGCTCGTCCCCGAAGAGGTCGCGGTACTGGGCGCCAACAACGATACCATCCGTTGCGATCTCGCTTATCCCCCGCTGTCGAGCGTGGCGGCCAACGCGTTCCAATCCGGCTATCAAGCGGCGGAATTGCTGGCCCAAATGATGGCAGGCGAGGCGTCGGGGCCGGTGGACCGGCGGATTGAGCCGCTGGGTGTGGTCACACGCCAGTCCACCGACATCCTCGCGATGGGCGACAAAAACGTGGCCGCAGCCGTGAGTTTCATCCGCGAACACGCCTGCCACGGCATCACCGTCGAGCAGGTGCTGCCCCAGGCGTTCGCGTCGCGCAGTCAGTTGGAGAAGAAGTTCAGGCGCTACATCGGGCGCTCGCCGCAGGCCGAAATTCGACGGGTTCAAGTCGCCAAAATCCGGCAGTTGCTGTTCGAAACGGACTTTCCGTTAAAAAAAATCGCTGAATTGGCGGGTTTTGAGCACGTCGAATACATGTGTGTCGTGTTTAAACGCCTGACCGGAGATTCCCCGGGAAACTACCGCAAGAAAGTTCAGGTCCGGGATAACGCGCGACGGTGATCGCCGACCCGTTCCAATGCTTGGGGCGACGTCGGTTACCTCTCAATTTGGGCGAAGTTGAGATTTTTTTCCGCAAAAAAAGGCGGCCGAGCGTGGAGGTAACAAAGCTTAATTCGCGAGTAACTAAACTCATTCCATTAAGCGGAAGTTCTCACTATACTCGCCCCGCTTTCACCCCCGGGACATCGTGCTTTGGGGGGAAGGTGTCGTCTTTCAAAGACGTCTGTCCCCACCCTAACACCCTACAATGCCTATGAAACGCCCTACCGCGTGGAATCGTGCAGTTATTGCCACGTCCACGCTTTGCTTAGCCGTCGCGCCCAGTTTGCTGGCGCAGACTGCCGCAGCACCCGCTGCCAACGATCAGGAAGAAGCAATCGTTCTGTCGCCGTTCGTCGTTGACGCGCGGACGGATGAGAACGGTTATCGGGCCAATAGCACCCTGGCCGGCACCCGCGTCCGCACTGACCTGAAGGACGTCGCGTCGGCCATTTCCGTCGTCACCCAGCAGTTCCTTCAAGACACGAACGCGAAGAACAATGCGGACCTCCTGGTTTATACCCCGAGCACCGAAGTCGCCGGCCTGCGCGGTAATTTTTCGGGTGTTGCGGGTTCTGGAATCTATCAGGAAAACACCATCAGCAACTCGACCCGCGTGCGCGGCCTCGATTCGGCTGACAATACCCGCGATTACTTCCTGACGGACATTCCGTGGGATGGCTTCAACGTCGGTCGCGTCGACCTTCAACGTGGGCCGAACTCGATCCTGTTCGGTATCGGAAGTCCTGCCGGTATCATCAACACGAGCGTGAATGACGCGGCCTTCAAGACCACGCATAACTTCGAAAATCAGGTCGATCAATACGGCACCATCCGTAATTCCATCGATCTGAACCAATCCTTGGTGGCCAACACGCTGGCGATTCGTGTCGCTGCGGTGAACGACCAGCGCAAATACGAGCAGAAGCCGGCGTTCAACAACTCCACTCGCTACTATGCGGCGTTGCGTTTCGATCCCAAGCTCTTCTCGGCCGACAGTCACACGTCGATTCGCGCCAAATACGAGAGCGGCGATGTGAAATCGAACAATCCTCGTTCGATTCCGCCGACGGACGACGTCTCGCTTTGGTTCCAAACTGGCAAAGACAAACAAGGGCACTGGGGTTACAACAAGATCGTTATCAACCAGTTCAATCCGAACAATCCGACCCCCTGGGGTACGTCGGGCGGTAACGATGCCAACGGCAACCCGTTCCCTGCGACCATGGCGGCGGGTAAAACCGGCGCCCTCACGAACGGTCTCGCGCTTTCCAACGCGATCCGTACCTACTGGCCGGACATCACGAACTACTACGAGGCCACGACGCAGAAAAACAACAGCGTCCCGAACTCACCCATTCCGTCGGGCACCCCGTTCAAGACCATCGCCAATCAGCCCAATAACGGCTTGTCGATTGTGCGAAATGGTGGCGGCCTGACCGCGGGTAGCGCGAACCTGAACTATCTCCCGCTGGCCATTCCGATGGGCTCGGTTTATTACCGCGACGTCGGCAACCTCGGGGCGAACGTCCCCGGCGGTTCGACTCCGGTTCCCGGCGGCATCTACTATGCCAACGTCGTGCTCCAAGACCCGAGCATCTTCAATTTCTACAAGCTTCTCGGCGACGGTCCCAACAAGCACGAGTGGCAGAATTGGAAAGCTTTCAACATAGCGGTCGACCAGACGCTCTTTAACGATCGCCTGGGCTTGCAGGTGGCGTTTGACCACCAGGACTTCGTTTCCGGTGCCGAGCAGTGGATGGCGGGTGAGAACTACAATATCAACATCGACATCAACGATACCTATGCAGATGGCACCAAAAACCCGAACGTGGGTCGTCCCTACTTCGGCAACGGCGCCTCGGCTCCTGGTTTGAACTACCAGAACCGCATCATCCGTAACACGGTCCGCTTTACGCCGACCTACGAACTTCGTACGGAAGATTTCATCAGCAACACGACGCTCTCCAAGATTCTCGGCAAGCATAACTTCACGGGTGTTTTCGAGCGTTCCACGGTCCGGCAGGATTATATGAACTGGGCCGAATACGCGACGACCGGCGAGTATCCCCAGAGTGGTTCGACGAATCTGAATGCGGCGGCCACACTTAACTCCAATCGCAGCTTCGAGTGGATCGCCTACGTCGGGCCGAGCATGGCGACCGGGGCTGCTTCGCCCGCGGGAGCTCATCTCACCAACATCACCTATAAGATCGAGCCGCCGACCAGCCAATACGCCACGATCTTCGATTCGCGTTGGGCGAAGCCGAACGTCAATTGGAACGCGTTGCCGAGTTCATTCGTTCAGCTCGGCAACGGTGATTACAGCAATGGCACCACCGTCATTCCAGGTAGCGCGGTCTATAAGCTGCCCACCGGTGACTTGGCTGCGACATGGAAGCCGGCCGACACCACGTCGGGCGCGCCCGCTCAACCGTATTACACGAACCCGACGCCCGCTCCTGCTGGCTATGTGGATCCGAGTGCGCCTTTCAGCTATCGGAATTTCCAGGACAATACGACCGTCAACACGTATCAATTCGACAATGCCGCCAACTATGGCGGTTGGAAGACGCAGAAGGTCGATTGGATGCGCTCCAGCAATCCCGCCGATTTCCCGAACCTGGTCGAAGCGGCGAACCGCACGCGTTTCCGCGACATCTCCCGCGGTTTCACTTGGCAGGGTTACTTCCTCGGTGGCGACCTCGTTCCGACGGTCGGCTGGCGCAAGGACGTGATCACCAACTACCAGACCAACGCCTACACCGATACGAACAGCGGCTTCACGAGTCTCGACTATCAGGACAATCTGGCTTCCCGCTCGGATGTCCGCGGCGAGAGCAAGTCGTGGGGCGGTGTTTACCACGCCAACTTCCTCAACAAGTGGCTGCCGTGGGATTCCACGGTCAGTGTGTTCTATAATCGTTCGTCGAACTTCAAGGCTGACGCCAGCCGTCTCGACTTGGCCGGTAACCCGATTCCGAACGCGAACGGTCAGACGAAAGAGTACGGCGTCACCCTTACGACGCTGCACGACAAGCTGGTGTTCAAGATCGACTGGTTCTCCACCAAGGTGGCCAATGCCACCTTGGCAGGCACCGACGGCAACTCGATTGCCGGCTTGGGCAACAACGCTTACTTCGTTGCCGATGGTTCGATCTGGGGCTGGTCTTGGGCGACAAACGTTCAGGAAGGTCTGGCCGGCAATACGCCGAACACCAACTTCTACGATGCCGCCGGCGCGGACGGACTCCCAAACTCGACGGCTGCCGAGAAAACTGCTTACGACGCCTACAATCGTGCCGGTGGCACATTCACCGATGGCAACGGTACCAAGCACGTCTACGTCGGTGGCAATGCCATCGTCGCCGCTTGGTTGAAGGCACCGTTCCCGACGACGTTCTTCTCGAGCTACTCGCTCACGCCTGCGCTCGATCCGACCCTCGCCTACAAGTCCGGCCGGCTGCTTGACGCTTATGTCGGCGGCATCCCCGGCGGCATCGCTGGTGGCGTTCCGACCGGCGGTGGCTCCAGCTTCGGTAATCACCAGACGACGGTCGACACTCTCTCCAAGGGTACCGAAATCGAGCTGCAGTATCAGCCGATCAAGAACTGGAACATTACGATGAACTATTCGAAGGTCAGCGCGACCCGCAATAACATCGATCCAGTTTCCAAGTCGTTCCTGAGCGCGATGACGGGCTTCATGAACGGACCCGGTGGTCAGGTTCGCGAATGGTTCAATGGCGGCCCCACCTTGGGCGCACAGTGGAATTCCTCCATCGTTGCTCCTTACGCCGTCTTCTCGAACGAACTGGGTCACCAGGCTCCCGAAGTATCGCCGTGGCGCTTCAACCTTGTCTCTACGTATAACTTCGACCACGGCATGCTTAAAGGCGTGTTCGCGGGCGGCGCGCTGCGCATGGAGGCCGGTCGTATCATCGGTTACGAATTCGACCCGACCTACAAGAATGAGATTACGTCCGATCCGAACTACGCTTCGGTCGTCGCGCTCACCCTCGGCGGTCTGAACATCGACAAGCCCTTCAAGAGCGACGTAGACAAGCACGTCGACGTATGGGTTGGTTACAAGCGTAAGGTCACGCGAGACATCGACTGGCGCGTGCAGTTGAACATCCGTAGCTTCGGCGAATCCGACAAGTTGGTCGCCGCCCGTCGTAATCCGGATGGCAGCGTAGCGCTGGCTCGTATTTCCCAAGGCATGGGCTTCCAGCTGACGAACTCATTCGACTTCTGAGTTAGCTCACCTCAGAGCGGTTCCGCTCTAGAGAACACTTCAGCCCGGTGGCGAAAGCCACCGGGCTTTTTGCGTTACGAGCATGTGCCGCCATTGCTAAGTGTAGCTCGTAAGCGTCGTTTCGGGTGCCTCATAGATACCGTAGCGACGAAGTGGTAGTGTGGCTGGATGGGAACAACGGTCAGCACGGAGTTGGTGCATCACGG
>JBEHYR010000064.1:0-34326 GCA_048498075.1 Verrucomicrobiota bacterium
ACCCCGATCGACGCGTTCCCCGCCGACCTCACCGCCGAGTAGCGCTCCCTGCGCCCTCGGATCGAAAGCTCGAATGTAGGAGCCTGCTTGCAGGCGATCTCGCCTCGCGAACGACGCACCTCGCCCGCCGACAAGTTTCTCCATGATGAGGCGCACTCGTCGCCCCGCTCGTACCGTTCTCCGAATAAATCCGCACTCGTCCCCGCTCTCCGCCAGTTCCGTCGGCTTCATCCGCCGACGCCATGACAGACGCGACGCTTGCCGGCGTGCGCCCCCGCCATAGAACGACAGTGCCCAGCGCCCCTCGCGTCCCTCCCGCCTCCACGATCGGCCAGGATCGGCTCCATCATGCTTAAATTCGCCGCGCGTCAGTTGCTCAAAAATCCGGGCTTCACCGTCGTCGCCCTGCTCACGCTCGCTCTCGGCATCGGCGTTAACACCACCGCCTTCGCCGTCCTCAATCGCCTCCTGCTGCAGTCGCTGCCGTTCCGCGAGCCCGGTCGCCTCGTCCAGATCTGGGGCACCGTGCCGCAGTGGAAAATGATGCCGCAGTCGCCCGGCGACTACTTCGACGAACGCGACGGCACGACCGTCTTCGAACACGTCGCCGCGTATAACCCGAGCGGCATGACGAGCCTCGCCGAGCCCAATCAGCCCGCCCTGCGCTGCACGACGATTTACGTCACGGCCAATTTCTTCCCGCTGCTCGGCGTGAACACCATGCTGGGGCGCACGTTCACCACCGAGGAAGAAGAAAAACTCGAGACGCCCGTCGTGCTCAGCGATGCGTTCTGGCGCAGCCACTACGCCGCCGATCCGAAAATCCTCGGCCGCGTCGTCCGCCTCGACGCCAAACCGCGCACGATCGTCGGCGTGATGCCGCCCGCGCTCAATGATCCGATGCTCTTCAACGGCGTGCCCGCGTTCTGGGCGCTCGACGGCACCTCGGTCAACCGCACGCTTCGCAGCGGCACCTGGTATCAAGTCGCCGCCCGTCTGAAGTCCGGCGTCACGATTCAGCAGGCCCAGGCCGAGCTCGACGTCGTCGCCGCCCGCCTCGCGAAAGACTTTCCGCAGACCAACGCGACGCGCGGCTTCAATGTCGTGCCCTATCCCACCAACGGCATCGGCGACACCGGCACGCAGCTCACCTGGCTCGTCGTCGGATTGTCCGGCATGGTGCTGCTCATCGCGTGCGTGAATCTCGCCAACCTCCAGCTCGTTCGCACCACCCGTCGCAGCCACGAACTCGGCATCCGTCTCGCGCTCGGCTGCCCGCGCTCGCAGTTGATCGGCATGCTCCTGACCGAAAGTTTGCTGCTCTCGATCGTCGGCGGGGCGCTCGGCTTGCTGGTCGCGCGCTGGAGCAACAGCTACATCGAAAGCTTCTTCAATTTCGAGATGCCGCTCGACCGCCGCGTGCTCGGTTTCACCTTGCTCGTCTCCGTGCTCACCGGCGCGATTTTCGGCGTCGTGCCCGCGTGGATCGCCTCGCGCACCGACGTCAACGCGTCGCTCTCCAGCAGCACGCGCGGCTCCACCTCCGACCGCTCGCGCCGCTGGCTCCGGCAGGGCCTCGTCATCGCCGAACTCGCGATCGCGCTCGTGCTCCTCGCCGGCGCCGGTTTTTTCGTGCGCGGCATTTATCATCTCACGCACCGCGACCTCGGCTGGCGCGGCGATCATCTCGTCGTCGGCTACCTGGCTCTCGATCATGACCACTACGGCGAGATGAAAGACCCGCGCTCGCTCACGTTCAGTGACACGCTGCGCCGGGAGTTGCAGGCGATCCCCGGTGTCGACGCCGTCGGCATCGCGGCCAATTCCCCCGTCTGGGGCATGAACGGAGAACCGTTTCTCGCCGAGGGCCAGCCGCCGCCCGCGCCCGGCAAGGAAACCTACGCGAGCGTCGAACACCCCTCGCCCGGATTCATCCCCGCCTACGGCCTCCGCATCGTCCAGGGGCGCGATTTCAACGACACTGACCGCCCCGGCTCGCCCTCGGTCGCGATCGTCAACGAGTCGCTCGCGCGCAAATTCTGGCCCGGCGAAAATCCCCTCGGCAAACGCGTCGGCAGTCCCGATCCGGCGCATCCCAACTGGGCGGAAGTGGTCGGCGTCGTCTCCGACTTCCGCGCGTCCAGCGATCTCCTCGATGCCGGCGAACACTTCACGATCCTGCGGCCGTGGTCGCAAAACAGCCATCGTTTCATGAGCATGAGCGTGCACACCGCGCTCGACCCGCAGGCGCTGAAAAACGACATCCGCAAAGTCGTGGGCCGGCTCCAACCCGACATAGCCGTAAACCAACTCTCCACCGCCCCGGAACTGATGGCGTCGCAACTCTCCGTCTTCGCGCTCGTGCGCCGGCTCCTCCTGCAAATTTCCGGGCTCGGCCTGCTCCTCGCCGCCGTCGGGATTTACGGCGTGATTGCGAACCTCGCCTCCGAGCGCACGAAGGAAATCGGCATCCGCATGGCGCTCGGCGCCGAGGCCGGCGCGATCCTTTGGCTCTTCCTGCGCAACGGCCTGCTCCTCGCGGTCATCGGCGCCGTCCTCGGCCTCGCCGGCTCGTTCGGCCTGCTCACGTTTCTCACGAAGATGCTCCCGTTCATTCCCGGCAACACGCCGTGGGTCGCCGTGAGCGTGGCGTTCGTACTCGTCGCCGTCGCGATCCTCGCCTGCTGGCTGCCCGCCCGGCGCGCGACCCGCGTGAGCCCGACGGTCGCGCTCCGCGCGGAGTAGCCTAACCCGCATTCATCCCATTTTTTTGTGATGCTGATTCCAACCTGCTTTCAAGTTGAGACCGTCCCTGCGCTCCCGCGCAGAGCTACATTCAGATGCCAGAACGAATCGGTGAGAATCACCACGTCGGCTTTCCCTCCGCCCCGGCCACTGAACACGCAGAACTCGTAGCCCTGCTTGGGAGCGCAGGGATCCTCCACGCGCGGCTAGTCCGCCGCGCCGCCTACCCCAAATCCATCACACTTTGAGGCAGCGTGTCATTCTGAACGAAGTGAAGAATCCAGTGCGACATCCGGTTGCGGTCGCGCTACAGGATTCTTCGGTGCGCTGCTGATGAACCGCCCGGTTTGTCATTCTGAACGGAGTGAAGAATCCAGTGCGCGCTTCGCGGCAGGACGCGCGTGCCAAAGTCAAAAGGGATTCTTCGCGGCGCTCAGAATGACAGGCCTTCGAGCGTTCAGCGGCGGACGCCACCCAACGGCTTGGCGTTGGTTCGGAGTCTCAGAACGACAAACCGTGTGATGAATCCGGCCTATTCCTTCAACGCGTCTCCCGCCATCGCGAGGCACTGGATCGCCGCGAGCCCGAACTGCGCCGTGCCGTTCGTCGAGATGTGCGGATTCTCGTCCACCGGATTCAGCACCGCCGGTCCCTCGACACGCTGCGTCGTCATTTTTTTCCCGCCGCCGCTGTCCTTGCTGCTCGCAAAAAACTCCTTCCACGCCCGCGCCGCCAGCGCCGGATCTTTTTTCCGCAAAGCCGCGTAAGCCGTGAGCCGCGAATGCCCCTGTCGCAGCGTCTGATTCTCAAAACGTTTGCCGAACAGCCGCATCTGCTCCTCGGGATCCGCATTGTAGACTTCGCAATATTGCAGCCACGCCCGCTCGTATTCCGGTGCGTCGAGCAGTTGCAGCAGTTCCGCGCTGATCTCCACCGCACCGAAGACCGCGTTCAGATGCGACGCGCTCGCCTTGTCGTTGTGCGGATAAAGCACGCCCGTCTTCGGATCGTAGCCGGCCTCGTTGTTGAACCAGCCGTTCGGCATCGTGCCGATCGACTTCATGCCGGTGAGCAGCTTGTCGCGCCATTTCACATCGCCCGTGCGCTCCCACTCCGTCAGCCACGCCGCGGCAAACGAACACCAGTCCGTGCCGAAACTCACGTCCGCCGGCCAGCGCGGATCGCCGCCGCCGACCTTCCGCCGCGGGCTGATGTCCACCAGCCGCTCGTCGCAGTCGATCAGCTCGTGCATGAGATCGCCCACGCGTTCATCCGCGGTGAGATAATAATAGAACCGCCGATACACCGCCGTGCTGATCCGCACCTGCTTCGCGCTGCAGCCCCAGTGCTGCAC
Organism: Verrucomicrobiota bacterium; assembly: GCA_048498075.1. Taxonomy (GTDB): domain Bacteria; phylum Verrucomicrobiota; class Verrucomicrobiia; order Opitutales; family Opitutaceae; genus Opitutus. Next base: position 4,100 of record JBEHYR010000064.1, read on the forward strand.
GTTGTGCCGCGAGCCGAGCCCGCGGAAACGCCCGAGATGATACACATCCACCTCGCCCGTGTGCCGCGTCATCGCCTCGGCGAAACGGAAAATATCCGCCCGCCCCGTGCGCAGGAACGAATACCACAGCCACAGATCCGGCGAGAGTTCCGAGTTGTCCCACGCGAACCCGCCCACGTCGTAGCGCCACACATGACGATCCGCATCGTAGGTGTGACGGATGTCGCCGTAGTTCCAAAATCCATACCAGTGGTGCTGCTCGACGTGCTTCCGGTAGTAGTCGAAATAAAAATCCAACTGGTCCTCCACGCGCGCCTTCGCCGGGTTCGACCGATCCGGCAGTCCCCACACCGCGCCGAACAGCCCGATCGACGCGTAATACTCCGGCCGGCACACGAGCGCCGGCGGCGTGCGCACCGCATCCGCCAACTCCACGAAACGCTCGCGCGTCGGCGTCGCCGCGAGCGCCCAGAGCGTGATCTCGCTCGTCCGTGCCACGCCGTGCGGCGTGCCGAACTTCTCCTCGTAATCCTCGTAGGTGATGTTCATCGCCGCCACCTGCTTTTCAAAATCCACCTCGCCCATCACGTCGTGGTAAAACCGCAGGTCCATCGCTGCCGCTTCCGGCGACCACAGCCACACCGTCACCTCCGCCACGTCACCGCCCGCGCCGCGCACGTCGAGCTGCGCCGGATGACTCTGCCAGAAATTTCTCAACCCAAACGCCACGCCGCCCGACGCTCCGCCGACATAAGCTGCGCCCCCCGCGCGCCGGCCCGCGCCCGCGCCGATCCAGCCGAAGCCCGGCTTCGTGCGCTTGCGGATTTCGAATCCATCCGCATTCGCCTGCGTGAGCGTGAAGTCGCCCCACACCGGCACGTATTGCAGCAAGTTCGTCACGCTCCGACTCCACTCGCTCTGCGGCGGACACGCCCGCCCGTCGATCTGCGCCTTTCGCACCGCCTCACCCGGATCGCGCCGAAGCCCCGTGATGCCCTGCACCGCCTCCGCCCACAGCCCATTGCCCTCGCCCACGAAGCGCACGTGCCGGTCGTAAAGCGGATCGCGCATCGGCACCGCGAACCGCAGCCCCAGTCCGGCGATGAAATCCTTCTGTTCATCGCCATCGAAGATGAACGTGTGCATCACCCGCACCGCCTCGCCGCCCGCATAAAAATAAAGCCGCACCACAAACGGCAGCCACGCCCGCCCCCCCGCCGCCGCCGCTCCCGGCGCGCCCCCCGCCCCAGGCGTGCCTCCCGCTCCCGTTTTCCCCGAGGGAAGTGTAACGCATTGCGTTACACTGTGCCTTCCCTCGAGCTTCACCACGGCGCGCACGGGCCCGCTCTGCTCCAGCGTCACTGCGCCGATCTCGCTCACAAACTCCTCGCGCGCCGAGCTGCCACCGGCAGCGATTTCCGGCGAATCCTGCCGCAAGCACACCAGCCGTCCCTCGCGCGCGATTTCCTTTTCGTCACGCGTGATCGACTGCACGAGCGCCGCGCCTTTTTTCGCGATACGACAGCGGATCACGCCCGTGTCGATCTCGATCGCCTCGTTCGTTTCGCTCGCGCTCACCGCTTTCGCCGGCGTCGCCGGCGCTTCGCCCGCCTTCAGCTCATATTGCTCCGCCGTCGCCGCAGTCGCTGGCATCGCATGTCCCGACCACTTCAGGGTTCCGTCCGGCCAGGTCGCCAGCGGCCAAGTCTGCACCGGCACCGCCTCACCCGTCGCGGTGCGGAGCGCGAACGCCGTGTCTTTCGCGTATTTGCCCCGCGGCCACGGGGCGCCCCACGCCGTCCCACTCAGCACCTTGGGCGCCTGCCCCTCGAGCCAGTGCAACTCCGCCGCACCTCCGCGCAACGGCATCGCCGGCTTCGGTGCGACGCCCGCGGGCGCCTGCGCCTGCGCCTGCGCCTGAGCACGGAGCGACGCGGCGAGTTGGGAGGCAGCCGCGGCGAGGGCGGCAGTACGGACAAATTCACGACGGGTAACGGGGGGCATGAGAAAAAAAATTTCGCCTCACCTCTCCCGCGGTGAGACCCGGTTGACGTAGCCCGGTGCGGGAGCACCGGGAACCCGACTCACTCCAAGTGAAAAACTTCCCTCAGCCCGGCCGACACCGGGCTGTGGTCCGCGTTCGACGGCATCACGTCGCCCATGTGTTTCCACCAGCGCTGGCACTCGGGCGTGCCCGCGATCGCCGCCCACCGCGCCTCGTCCTCGATCTCGACATATCCGAAAAGCTGACGCGTCTCCGGATGCAGGAAAATCGAATAGTTGTGCACCCCGTTTGCCTTCAACACGCGCTCGAGTTCCGGCCAGATCGGTCGGTGCCGCCGCTCGTATTCCACTTCGCTGCCGGCATTCACGGACATGACAAAAGCTTTTCGAATCATCGCGGTAAGGGGTGCGGCGAAAATGAGCCCGTCCGGCTCCGCCGCGACGCCAAACCGCGGGGGACAGTCCGAGCGCCGATTCGGATTCCTCCGCGTCGATCCCCGCCATCCGCGGAAATTTCGCCGGATTTTCGGACTCTCCGAATTTTCGTTGAACTCACCTGCTTCAGACCGAATCTTCGCGCCGTCCCATGGCCACACCCACCCTGCGCACGCTGGCCCGCACCCTCGGCCTTTCCCGCACCACGGTTTCCGATGCGCTCCGCGGCTCGCCGCGCGTCAACCCCAATACCGTCGCCCGCGTCCGCGAAGCCGCCGCTGCCGCCGGTTACCAGCGCAATCCTCTCACCGGCGCCGTCATGTCTCTGCTTCGCCGCTCGCGCGGCCAGCAATTTCGCGGTGTGCTCGCCGCCATCGAACTCGTCGAGTCGCCCCGCCCGGAGCACGCCCTGCGTTACAACGAAACCCTTCTCGGCGGCATTTCGGAGCGGGCCAACGAACTCGGCTTCAAGGTCGAGCGCTTCGAAATCGGCTCCGCCGGCATGCGTCTCAACCGGCTCGACACGATCCTCCACACGCGCGGTATCCAGGGCCTGGTGATTCTCCCGGCCTCCGGCTTTCCCGATCTTTCCAGCTTGAGCTGGGAGCGCTACACCGGCGTTTACGCCGACTATTTCATCGATCATCCCGCGCTGCACTGCGTTTGCTCCGACCATTACCGCTCCATGGTTTTCCTCCTGCAGGAACTCCACGCACGCGGCTACCGCCGGCCCGGGTTGTTCATGGACATCCACCTCGATGAGCGCCTGCAGTTTCGCTGGGAAGGCGCCTTCCTCGCTCTCCAAAAATATCTGCCGAAAACCGCCGCCGTGCCCGCGCTCCGCAAAAACGCCATCACCCGCGCCGACTTCGAAGCGTGGTTCAAGAAGTACGATCCCGACGTCGTCCTCGGCCACGTGCCCGAAGCCGTGGGTTGGATGAAGGCCTGCGGTGCGAAAATTCCGAAGACGCACGCCTTCGTCTGCCTCAATACCCTGCGCACGATCGACGACTGCGCCGCCCTCGATCTCCAGGTTTCGAATCTCGGCGCCCGCGCCGCCGAACTCGTGATCGGCCAGCTGCTGCACAACGAGTTCAACATTCCCGACCAGCCCTCGCTCACGACGATCCCCGCGAAACTTCGCGAAGGCTCCACGCTCCGCCCGCGCGAAGAAGCAACGGTCCCCGCCGAGACTCCGTAGGTGGAACCCGACGTCCCTTGTCTCCGGTCCAAAGAGTCCCGTCGGGTTTGACTCGCTCCGTTCGTCTCCCAGAGCCTGTCAGGCACTTTGGAACGGTTTCAAAAGTAGGGTCGCCGTGTTTTGGATCGGATGTAGGAGCCTGCTTGCAGGCTATCCCGGCGTGCGAAAGTCCAACATCGCCTGCAAGCAGGCTCCTACCGATCCCCGCGAAACTCCGCGAAGGCTCCACGCTCCGCCCGCGCGAAGAAGCAACGGTCCCCGCCGAGACTCCGTAGGTGGAACCCGACGTCCCTTGTCTCCGGTCCAAAGAGTCCCGTCGGGTTTGACTCGCTCCGTTCGTCTCCCAGAGCCTGTCAGGCACTTTGGAGCGCTTTCAAAAGTAGTGTCGCCGTGTTTTGGATCGGATGTAGGAGCCTGCTTGCAGGCGATCCCGGCGTGCGAAAGTCCAACATCGCCTGCAAGCAGGCTCCTACATCGGCTATAGAGTTTTTTAAACCGCTCTGGTTCGGGTTTCTCGCTGGCAGGGCAGTCACTCCGTGACCGCCGCGACCGTCGCAAGACCTCCCGACGGGCAGCGGAGTGCCCGCCCTTCCCTTGAAACGATTCCCGGAAAGTTCATGACAGCCGATCAGCCCGACGAGGAGGTCGGGCTCCACCTTCCGATCACCGTCCGTCCGCTTTCAGATATTCCTTCAACGGTGCGCCCGGCAGATCGCGCAGCGCTTCCGCCACGATCGCCGCGTTCAGCTCCGCGCCCGCCAGGCTCGTGTGCGTGTGGGGATCCGCGAACATCGGTTCCACCTTCTCCGGTCCCATCGCCTCGTATTTTTGCGCGACGAGATCGTTCAAGTCGATGAACGCCACGCCTTCGCTTGCCGCGACTTCCTTCGCCCACGCCGCATAGCCGTTCACGTTGGAGCGCACGATTTTTCCGTCCTTCCAGGTTTTGCGCGGAATCGGCGAGCACACGATCGGCGTCGCGCCGCGCTCTTTTGCGTCGCGGATATATTTGCGCAGATACCAGCCGTAGCTGTGCACGATCTCGTGCTGCTTCGTCAGGATGTTGTCGATCGCCTCGGTCTCTTCGCCCACGCCCTTGATCGTCCCCCGCGCCCGCGAGTTGTCGTTGAGCGGTCCGTCGTCGTTATGCCCGAATTGCATGATCACGAAATCGCCGCGCTTCAGCAGCGTCTGCGCGCGGTCCCAGTGGCCCTGCGTCAAAAACGTCCGGCTGCTCAGTCCGCCGATCGCGCGATTCACCACGTTGATTTTCGTCTCATCGAAAAACTTTCCGATCTCGTCCCCCCAGCCCCACTGGCCGCCCGCGCCGTCGCCGCGGCCGTTGCGTACCGTCGAGTCGCCGATCAGCACCACCGATGGCAACTCCGGCTGCGCCGGCTCCGGCAGATTCAGCCAGCCGATGTGGTCCGGCTCCACCGCGGCGCCTTTCTCGGAAAGGTATTTATCCCAGGTATTCTTGCGGATGCCTTTCAATCCCCCGACGACCGCCGCCGCGTTGAAATCCGCGCCGATCGCATTCGTGTGCGTGTGGTCCTGCGTGAAAAACTCCTTCACGCGCTCCTCGCCGAGCGCCTGGTATTTGTCGGCGATGATCCGCGTCAGATCGACGAACTCCACGCCCGCCGCCTGCGCGACCGCGCGATCCCACGCTCGATAGTTGCCCGACCCGCGCTCGACGACGCCGTCTTTCCAAATGTTGCGCACCGTGAGCGAAAGCACGATCGGCGTGGCGCCCTTCGCCTGCACGTCGGCGATCATTTTGCGAAGGTACCAGCCGAAGGTGTGCACGACTTCGTGTTTCTTCGTGATTACGTTGTCGATCTCCTGCGTCTCCTCGCCAATGCCGGGAATCGACCCACGCGAACGCATGCGTTCGCGCGGCACTGACAGATCCTCATTGACCGGACTCGCGTCGTTGTGCCCGAACTGAATTAAGACCGTGTCGCCCGCTTTCACGTCGGCGATCAGCTTGTCCCACAATCCCTCGCTAATGAACGTCCGGCTGCTGCGCCCGCCCCGCGCGCGATTCACGACGTTGATTTTCGCCGGATCGAAATAGTCCGCGAACGGCACGCCCCAGCCCTGCTGTTTTTCGCCGCTGCCCTTCGCCGCCGTGGAGTCGCTCGCGACAAACAACGACGGCAGCGCCGGATTGAGGACCGCCGCGACCGCCGCCGGATTCGCCGCGAGATCGGGCGCCGGTGTCGCCGCCGTTTTTGCGGGCTCGACGGTCTGCAACTTCGCGACGAGCGCCCGCGGCACCGCGATCATCGTGCCGTGACGCGCGCCTGCCGGCACCGCGGTTTTGTCGGTCACGTCCTCCCAGGTTTTCAGATCGCGCGAACGCATCGCGCCGTAGTGGTGCTCCCGGTACACGTCGAAATATACCAGCGTGTCTCCACCGACTTTGATCGCCGTCGGCCCCTCGACCCAGTCGCGCGTAAACGGCGGCGCGAAATCCCGCCACGGTCCCTCGATGTCGTCGGCCGTCGCGATCCGCAGGTGTTTCTTCGGCGGATTTTTCGTCTCGTCTTTCACGATCAGGGAAAACTTGCCGTCGTCGCGCGGGAGCAGCGTCGCATCGATCACGCTGAAACCCGGATCGCAGAACAATCGCGTCGGCGTGAACGTCTGCCAGTCCTTCGTCGTCGTGCAGTAGATGCGGTGGTTCAGGTCGTCCTCCGACGCACCCGCGGTTTCCGGAAATTTTCCCGGAATCGTCGAGGCCCAAAAAATCAAGAACTGCCCGCGCTTCGCATCCCACGCGACTTCCGGCGCCCACGCGTTTCTCACCTTCGGCTCGTGCGCCATCACCGGAATATTTTTCTCCTCCGACCACGTGACGAAATCCTGCGTCGACGCGTAGCCGATGCCGTTGTCCCACCAGCCCGACGTCCACACCAGACGATACGTCCCATCCGGCCCGCGCGCGACGCACGGATCGCGCATCAACTTGTCCTTGCCGACCGCCGGCGCGAGGAAACTGCCGCCGCCTTTCAGCGCCGTCCAATGATAGCCGTCCTCGCTCGATGCGAGGTGCAGGCCGTCTTCGCCGTTGCCGGTGAAGTAGGTGAAAAGAAAAACGTCATCCACCGCACGTGCGGAGACGCCGAGCGTCGCCGCTGTGACGATGCCGAGGATTCGCAGCCAATGGAGAGAATTCATGGGATAAACTCGTCGATTATGCGGGCGATGAACGAAGGCCGCCCTTCAAGTGGCATTCGCCGGTGAATGCCTGAATTTGAAATGTAGGAGCCTGCTTGCAGGCGATTTCACCTGGCGAAAGTCGATCTCGCCTGCAAGCAGGCTCCTGCATTTTTGGCGCTTCACGGCGCCGCCCAACGCAGGAAAATCACAAAGACCGCCACGATCACCGCCGAGAGCGCGCTGCAGGCGAGAAAACCGATCGTGTCGACGCGATCCCATTTGCAGAATTCCCAGTTCGAACGCGGCAGCAGCTTCGTCTGATCGAAGCGCTGCGGGTGCCGTCTCGTTTCCTCGATCGCGGCGGCCTCGAGTTCCGGCGTGGCGCCGACCGGCGTTTTCATCCGGCCGTAAAAGAGCGCGACGCGCGTGGGATCGCGCTGCGGCGTCAGCCAGCTCGCGACCATGATGACGACGAACGGAAACAATCCGTCGAAAAAGAACTGCAGCGTGAATCGCTCGGTGGGCACGAGCGCGGCGACGTTCACGCCGACCTTGCCGAGCAGCCAAGCCTCGAAATTGAAGCGGTTGTTGAGGAAACCTTCCTTCGCGACATATGCGCTCGAGAGGTCCGTCGGATCGCCGTGAACCACCGCCGCGAAATAAACCCCGGTGCCCGGATTGGTGCTGACCTGGGCCAGCGCGGCATCGCGCGCAAATCCAGGAATGGCCGACGCCGTCCACGGAATGACGAGAATGACGACCGTCGACAGAATCACGCACGCCCAGACCGCGGGCGCCGTGATGCGCCGCCACCAGAAAGTCATCAGCACCGCGGCGCCGAACGGGATGTTCACCGTGAGCACGATGTTCACGATCGAATAAAAATTTCCCATCAACAGCGCCGACGCCGTGCCGAGGATGAGCACCACGACGATCGTGCACCGCGCGTAGAACACGCCCCGCTCCTGCGAGATGTCCGGCCAGATCTGGCGGTAGACGTTGCGCACGAAGAGCGACGAGATCGCGAGCGCCTTCGCGGCGAGCGTCGACATCGTACCCGCGAGCACGCCGGCGAGCATCAGGCCGATCAGGCCGGGTCCGAGCAGGCGATTCGACAAGGCGCCCCACGTCGCATCCGGATCGGAAAGTCCGCCGGCGCCGAACAACGCGACGGCGATCAATCCCGCGAACGCCCACAGGATGATCATGAAGCGCTTCAAATAATTTCCCGAGACGCCGCTACGCGCCGCAAACTCGTTTTTCGCCGAGCCGCAGATGCCCATGTTGTGACTCAGCCCGGCGTTCTGGACGATCGCGACGAGCAGGAACGCCACGATGCTCCATGTCGTAAACTGACCCGCGCCGCCGCCGAAAAGATCGAAATAGTGCGCCGGCACTTTCGTCGCGAGCGCCTTCCAGCCGCCGATGGCGTGGAGCCCGGTCGGAATCAGGAGCAGCGAGAAAACGATGATCAAAATACTCTGCAGCCCCTCGTTGATCGCCGCGCCCGACATGCCGCCGAGGACGATGTAGGTGCCGACGACCGCGCCGAACACGAGGTAGAACGCGAGCGGATTGAGCAGCGTGATGTAGCTGCGCAGTTCGCCGCGCGCGTTTTGGTCGCGCAGCATCTCGAGTTTCACTTTCGCGTCACCGGCGACCGGGCTGGCGGCGTTTTGTTTTTCGAGCTGCTTCAACTCGCGATAGTTTTCCACCGCGGTGCGTTCCGGCGCCGTCCACGTGGCGTCGGGTTTTACGACGAGCGAGGAGGCGATTTTGTAAGCGGTGACGTTGCCGAAACCGAGAAACACGCAGGCGACGCCGATCTGGAAAATCGCGTAGAACATGCTCAGCCCGCGGCTCGCGAAACGGTCCTCGAACAAATCCGCGAGCGTGGTGAGCCGCACGCGGCGGAACCAGACGTTCATGAACCAGAAATACGGATTCATGAAAACCGTCTGGAACGAGAGCCACGAACCCGGCGCGCCCTGCTGGTAAACGAAGCTGGCGGTGCTCACCGCGCCCTGCGGCTCGGTGGCGTTGCCGAAGTTGAGGAAGAACTGGTAGAGCTTGCCCAGTTTCCGGCCCGCGAGGAAAAAGCCCTCCTCGGATTTCGCGCCCGCCGCCGCGCGTTTGCCGATGTAGACGACGGTCAGGAGGTAGGCGATGACGATGCCGATATCGAGGACGTGCAGGCTGCCGATGCGCATGGAAATTTCTGGGAGTAAAATGAGAAACGCGAACCACCGTGCGCTGCCGGGGATGCAGCGCGGAGCCCGCACTATGCAGTCCCGCGATCCGGGTTCAACCCTCCGCGCCTTGAGGCCCGTCGGACAGTTCGGGATGCAGTCGCGTGCTCGTCGGGAGCGCGGGCGGCTCGCCCGCAGTTTGCAGACTTCGCACGGCTGCTCAGCGGAGACGATGCCGTAGAAGGTGGAACCCGACGTCCTCGCCGGGTTGAGCGACGAGCGCACACCGTCCAGCCCGACGAGGACGTCGGGCTCCACCGATTGCAGAGAGAATTTGCGAGCGAGGGCACCTTTGCAGGGCTCCGGCCCAGATCGACCATCGCGTGAAAGTCCCTGCGCCTCCGCCGCCATCGTAGCCCGCTGCGGGAGCAGCGGGACAAGATCGCTAAAAAGCATTGTACCGCTCCCCCGAGACGGAATCGCCGAAACACACTTGCTTGGCCGCCTTCGCCCGCGGTGAATGGCGCCGGTTAACCATGATTCAGAGCCCTGCCGTCCGGCCCTCGAAATTTCGTCACGTGCCGTGGCTCGCGGTGCTGGTCGTCGTGCTCGCGTTCGTGGCGCTCGATGCCTGGCGCAGTGCGCGGCATATCGACGAGGTCAGCGGCAGCTACGGCGTGACGGTCGATCCGCCGTCGGTCGACGCGAATTCGCCGACTGGCTACGCGCACGGCGTGCGCTCGCTCGTGCTGCCGGGCCGCGCGATGGACGGCTATCACTGGATCATGCAGGCACAGCTCGCGATGGCGCGTGGCGAATGGCGCGTGCGCCACGTCGATTACGACGGAGGACCGCGCGGACGCGACGTGCACTGGGCGATGCCTTTCCGGCTGTATCTGATTTTTCTCGCGTGGCTCGATCATACGGTGGGCGGCGATCCGTGGGGCATCGCGATCGAGCGCGCCGCCGTGTGGTCGGGACCGATTCTGCTCATCGTGGCGCTGGCGGCGCTCACACCCTGGCTGGCGCGCCGATTTTCGCCGGCGGCGGCGATGTTGACTGCGGCGGGCGCGGTGACGGCGTATCCGTTCTATGTCGATTTCGTCGCGGGTTACGCGGATCACCACGGCCTCGTGAATCTTTGCGCGCTGCTGTGCGTGCTTTTGCTGATCGATCATCGCGGCGAGGTCGCGCGGGCACGGCGCGACGTGAGGTGGAGCGGCGTGGCCGGTGGCGTGGGCCTGTGGATCAGCGCGGCCACGCAGGTGCCCGTGCTGATTGGGATCGGCGCAGGCGCGCTGTGGGTGCTGTGGTGCGAGCGACGCTCGAACGAGCCCAGCATCTGGAGCGCGCACCCCGAGCTTTTTCGCCGCTGGGGCATTGCCGGCGGAGCGACCAGCCTGCTCGCGTATCTGCTGGAATACGCGCCGTCCGATTTTTCGCTGCGCCTCGAAGTGAATCATCCGCTCTACGCGCTCGCCTGGATCGGCGCCGGCGAGGCGCTCTGCCGGCTGGCGCGAGTGCTGCGCGCGAAAAACACCGCGCGGCGAGCGGACGTCGTCGCGGGCGCGGCGGCGCTGGCCGCGGTGGCCGTTTTGCCGGCGATGATCCTCGCGGCGCCGACTTCGTTTGCGGTGGCGGAGCCGTTCCTCTGGCGGTTGCACCACGACTTCATCGCCGAGTTCGAAACGCTCACGGATTTTCTGCGGCAGGGCGGCTACGCCTGGCGGTCGCTGGCGTGCATCCTGCCGCTGGTGGCGATCGGGCCCGCGGCGTGGCTCGCATTGCGGCAAAAATTTTCCCCGGAAACGCGCGCGATGCTCGTGCTCGCAGCAGCGCCCGCGGCGCTGGCGACGGCGATGGCGTGGAATCAGGTGCGCTGGTGGGGCCTCGCATGCGCGCTGCTCGCACCGCTGGTCGCGGCGATGTTCCGCGTGATCGAGCGGGAGGAAAACACGAAGCCGCGCGGCCGCGCGAAGTGGGCGCTCGCGGGCGCATTGCTCCTCCTGCCCGGGGCCATCGCGGCTGGCGGGCGCCTGGCGCGGAGCGGCGAGATGGCGCCGGACGACCTCCAGTCGCTCGCCGAGCGGGATGTCGCGCAGTGGCTGCGGCAGCGGGCCGGAGACAAACCCGTGGTGGTCGCCGGATCGCCAACCGTCACGACGGCGCTCATTTTTTTCGGCGGCTTGCACGGCATCGGCACGCTCTATTGGGAAAACAACGACGGGCTGCACACCGCCGCCCGGCTTTACGCCGCGCGTGACGACGCGGCTGCGCGCGCCATCGTGGAGCAAAATCACATCACGCACCTCGTGGTGGTCACGTGGGATGGCTTCGAAGGCATTTACACACGGCTGATCCGGAAACTTCCAGCGGAGGCGTCGATTCCGCCCGATGCCTTCATCGCACGATTGCTGCCGGCGGCGATCCCGCCCCCGTGGCTGCGCGTGGTGCCATTTAAACTTCCCGCGAATCCCGCGTTCGAGGGCGCGCAGATTCGCATCTACGAAGTCACCCCCGGGCAATCGCCGGCCGAAGCAGCGGCACACGCGGCGGACGCCGCCCTCGACCGAGGCGACACGGAAGCGGCGGCGAAGTTGCTGCCGGAACTCGGGAAGTTTCGCGACGATCTCCGCCCTCTCGTCGCACGCGCGCGAATCCTGTTTCAGCGCAGCGACTCGGTGGAGTTTGCGCACGCGGTGGAGGAGATCGTCGCGCGTTTGCCTCAGGCGCGAGCGCTCCCGCTGGAGGATCACGTGCATCTCGTCACTGTCCTGGCGATGGCGTCGCGGTTCGAACCCGCCGGCGAAGAACTCGGGGCGACGCTGAAGAAAATGAATGAGGCTGCGCTGCGCCAGCTTCCCGCGGGCACGCTGGTGGAGTTGCTCTCGCTCAGCGAAGTTTCGGGCCAACGATGGCCGGACGAGCGACTGCATGAGTTCGCGCGGGAACTCGTCCCGCCGGCGCTGCGGCGGTGATTGGTTACAGCGGTTCGAAAACTTGTAGCCGGGGTCGTCGACCCCGGAAAGCGATAAGCTCGGGAGAAAAGCGGCGCGGGATCATCGACCCCGGCCACCGTTTTGCTGAACGTGCTCTAGCCAGCCCGAATCCATCACACTTTGAGGCCAACCACCGACGGGGTGTCATTCTGAACGAAGTGAAGAATCCAGTGCGAGATTCGGCTGCGGTCGCGCGACTGGATTCTTCGCTGCGCTCAGAATGAAAAAAAGCGCAATGGATCCGGGCTAGCTGCGGGACGCGGCCTGGGCCTCGCGAGCGCGCTCCAGATTTTCCCGGACGCTGCGATCGTCGGGGTGCAGGCGCAGAATCGCTTCGTATTCCGCGATCGCTTCGTCGAAGCGGCGGGAAACGAGCAGTACGTTGGCAAAATTGTTTCGCGCGGGAATTGACGAAGGATCGATTTGCACCGCGCGGCGGAAGAGTTCGAGCGCCAGGACAAAATCTTCCGCCCGGGCGGCGAGGTTGCCCGCCAGAAAATAAAGCTGCGTATCGGCGAGTTTTAGCCGGGCAACACTCGCGGCGTACCTGCGGGCGGCGGGCGAGTCTTCCGCCCGGAGATAGGCGTGCGTCAGGTTCACCCACGCGTCGGCGTCGTCGGGCGCGAGTTCGATCGCGGCCTCGCCTTGCGCGATCGCTTCATCGAGACGGCCCAGGTGGGTGTCGACGAGGCAGAGATTCGAATGCACGCCCGGCAAGTTGGGTTGAAGTTTTTCGGCGCGCGTGAGCGCCGCGCGCGCGTCGTCGTCGCGGCCGGCGTCGAGGAGCGCACCGCCGAGGTTGAGTTGCACGCGCGGGTTATCGGGCACGTGGGCCGCGGTGTCGGCCCACAGGGCGAGGTCGCTGCGGTAAACCGCGTTTCGCTGCGCGGTGAAAAATCCGAGCGCCAACGCGACGATCGTCAGGCAGGCCGTGCTCCGAGCCGGAAATCTCTGACGCACACCCACCACCAGCGCGACCACGATGGCGGCGAGCGGCAGATACATCCGGTGCTCGGCGATCGTCTGCGCCGGCAGCGGCACGACGCTCGAACTCGGGGCGAGGATGATGAAAAACCATGCGCCGAAACATCCGAGCACCGGCCGGCGGACGAGCGCCCAGATCGTCGCCGCGAGCAGTACGACGATCACCAGCGCCTGCCACCAGACCTCCGCGAGCGATTGCGGCGCGGCGCTGCCGTAGTCGACGACCAGCGGATGCGGCCAGAGCGAGAGCTTCAGGTACAGGATGATCGCGCGGCATTGTTGGAGCAGATAATGCCACGACGACATCGCCGCGCCGAGGCCGCCGGCGGTGCCGCGCGCGCCGCCGCCGCGCAACACGAGCCAGGCGAGCAGCAGCCAGGTCGCGCCGAGCGCGAGGTAGTAGCCGCGTCGCGCCCGCCATGCCGCGTTGAAACTGCCGGCGACGAACGTGCGGTCGAACAGCAGGACGATCAGCGGAGCGGTGACCACCGTCTCCTTCGTCGCCATGCCGACGAGGCAAGCGAGCACCGAAACAATCGGCCGACGGCGGACGAACGCATGAAGCGTCAGCAAATACCAAAACGCGCCGAGCGACTCGGTGCGCTGCACGACACAGCTGACGGATTCCGTCTGCAACGGGTGCAGCGCCCAGATGGCCGCGGCGAGCGCGGCGGTGAGATCCGCGGTCGCGACGGCCGCGGCCGCGCCACGCAGGTCCGCGAGCGTGCGCCGGACGAGGCCGAAAAGCAGCAGCGTGGAGAGCGCGTGGATCGCGAGATTGAAGAGATGATAGCCCGCCGGGTTCGTGCCGCCGATCGCGTAGTTGAGCGCAAGCGAGAGGTTCACGAGCGGCCGGCCGGCGACTGCGCGGCCATCGGCGGGCGGCGAGAGCGGCGTAGTGAGCGGCCAGAGGTGGCGGATCGTGGGATTTTCGAGAATCGCCGCGTGGTCGTCGAAAACGAAAGGCGCGGTGAACGTGTTCGCATAGGCCAGCCCAAGCGCGACGACGATCAAGCCGGCGGCGACGACGACGGAACTCCGCGGGAAAAACGCCAGGGACTTCATGGCCGCGCGCTTTTCTCGCGGAGGAGCGCCTGCGCCTGCTGCAAATTTTCCTGCACGGAGCGATTGTCCGGCTCGGCGGCGAGGATCGCCTGATAGCCGGCGATCGCCTCCTCGAAACGGCCGACGAGCAGTTGCGCGTTGGCGAGATTGTTGGCGATGCGGAGATCGGTGGGCGCGAGGGCGCGGGCGCGTTGAAATTCCCCGACAGCAGCCGGACCATCGCCGGCGCGCGCGAGGAGATTGCCGAGTGAAAAACGAAGCGCGGCGTCATCGGGCGCGAGCACGACCGCAGCGCGCAGTTCGCGGAGCGCGGCATCGATGCGGCCGGCGGATTGATAGGCTCGCCCGAGGCTGGCGTGAATGTCGGGCGCGCGAGGTTGCAGTTTTGCAGCCGCTTCGAGTTCACGTGCGGCCTCCGCGGGCCGGGAAAGCGCGAGCAGCGCCTCGCCGAAATTCACGTAGGCATCGGCGAAATCCGGCTCGATCGCGATCGCTTGGGTGAAGTGGGGCAGCGATTCTTCGGCGCGGCCGGAACGCATGAGCGCGCAACCGAGATTATAGTGAGCCGACGCGTAGTAGGGCTGAAGCTCGATCGCGCGAGAGAACCGTTTCAGCGCACCGGCCACGTCGCCGCGCTCGAGCAGGAGCGAGCCGAGATTATTTTGGGCGCGCGCGTTGCCGGGCATTTTTTCGGCCGTGGCGGTCCAGAGCGTGATGGCATCGCGATAGTCGTTGTTGCGCGCCAGGGTAACGGCCGCGAGCGCGGGCACCAACAGGCCGCCGACGATCAACGTGCCGCGGAGCTTTACCATTCGCTCGAGCGCAAGCACGGTCAGCACGACGAGCGCGGCGAGCGGCAGATACATCCGGTGTTCCGCCACCGGCTCGGTGCCGATCGGCAGCACGCTCGAGCTGGGTGCGAGAATGATGAAAAAGCACGCGCCTAAAAACCCGGTCGCGGTCCGTCGCCAGACACCGATCGCGGCCGCCAGGACAAGCGTGGCAAGAAACAGTCCCCGCAGCCACAACCACCCGAGTTCGTCTGGCTCGAGCAAACCGTAGTCGAAGATCAACGGTGAAGGCCAGACCGCGAGCCGGAGGTAATGGGACACGGCCCAAACCTGGAGCCGGGCATACTCCCACCAACTGACGGCCCCACCGAAGCCAGCCGAGCCGCTGCGATCGCCGGTCGAAACGACCAGAGCCGCGAGCGGCAGCCAGGAGGCGGCGAGCGACGAGTAAAACCAGCGACGTTCGCGCCAGGCGCGCATGAACGTGCCAGCGACAAAGGTCCGGTCGAACAAGAGCACCACGATCGGCGCGGTGACCATCACTTCCTTGCTCGCCATGCCGGCGAGGCAGGCGAGCACGGCGAAAATTTGCCAACGCGTCCGGGTGGCGGCCGACTCGGTGCTGCGAAGGAAGCCGTAGAGCGTCAGCAAAAAGCACGCACCCATGAGCGCTTCCACGCGCTGGATCACATAGGTCACCGATTCGGTCTGCAGGGGATGCACCAGCCAGAGCAATGCGGTGAGGGTGGCGAGCGACGTGGCGTGCGGGGCGAGATTTTCGGCGATCGGCACACGTCGCAGCGTGCGGCGGACGATCCCAAAAAGCGCGAAGGCGGCGACGGTGTGCAAGATGAGATTCACCGCGTGATAGCCTGCGACGCGCTCGCCACCCAGCGCACGATTCACCGCGAGCGTCCAGTTGGCCAATGGACGCCCGCTGACGGTGAGATCGCTGCGACCGACGAAGAAGGGTTTCCACGGCGGCCAGAGCTGCTGGAGCGACGGGTTCCGAGTGACGGCGGGAACGTCGTCGTACACGAAGGCGCCGGCGAAACTGTTGGACCACGCCACCAGCGAGGCGGCGGCAATCAGCGCGAGTGGAAGGAAACGCCGCCAGTCGGAGAACCTTTTCGCGGTGGGGTTCGGCACGATGAAGTTCGAACACGATCGACCCTGAGGTCGCGATGCTTTTGTCGATCCGGCGCACCCAAAAAAAAGTTCCCCCGGTGCAAACCGGGGGAACTCGGGAAGTCGGACGAGGAGAACTCGCGTCGGTTAGAACGAGAACGTCGTCGTCAGGAAGAACTGACGCGGATCGATGATACGATAGGCGAACGCGGTGCCATCGAGATTGAAGGCCACCGGCTCGAGATGTCCGTTTTCCAAGACGTCGCGAAGGTTGAATTGCACCTTCATGAGGACTTTGTCTTTCAGGATCTTTCGACTGTAAGAAGCCCAGAGGTCATAATTGACCTCGGAGGGCGTGTAGATCGGGCGGGTCAGATCGTAGGCGACCACGTTGCCGGCGGAATCACGCGCGTTGAGCGCGGTGTTGCCGTAGTAGGAAGCGATCGCCCGATCGGCCCAGCGGACACCGCCGCCCACCGCGAAGCCCTTGAGCTTACCGGTCTGGAAGGCGTAGTTGGAGATCACATTGAAGCTCCACTTGCGGGCGTTCGAAACGGCTTTGCCCTGAAGGGCGCGGGCGACGTTGATTTCCGGCAGAATCGCGCTCTCGTAGAACCCCTTCGGGCTGACCCAGCTGGGGTTGTTGGTGGTGGCGTTCGAGAGTTTGGCGTCGTCGTTGAAGCCGAACCCTTCCCAAAAGTTGCTCAAGCGGACCGGCCTGCCGGTGGGGCCGGCGGTGGTGAAATCGGCGATATCCGGAGCAGTCGCGGCCTGCCAGAAGGCGAGCCGGGAGGCCGGGGTGCCGGAATCGAGCCAGGCGGCCATTTCGGGCGCGACGTCGTCGTAGGTGGCCTCGAGCTTGGCGGCGGTCGCCTTGATGTTCCAGTTGCGGAGGGGATTGTAGATCATCTGGAACTCAATGCCCTTCGACGTGTTCGTCTGCGTGCCGTTGATGCCCGCCGGCGGGAAATTATCGAGCGAGTCGATGCCCATCAGTTTCGCGATCTCGTCCTTCATCGTCTGCGTGAGCTGGTGCCCCGTGACGGTGTTGTTGCCGAAATTCGTATCGAGGAGCTTGCGATTCGCGTCCATATTGGCCTCACCGTTGAGGTTGGTGCGGATGCGGACCACGTATTCCGCCCAAGAGCGGAAGTTACTCGTGTCGCCGCGTGAGATACGACCGATGGCGGTGGTGGCCGCGGTCGCGGGAGCGTTGAGATTGTTGCTCTCGTACCAGTTCACCCGGGCCACGAGTTTGTTATCGAACATCGACACCGAAAAGCCGTAGTCCTTGCCGTCGCCCGTGGACTTGGGCAGCGGGTTGCCGTAGAAGTCGACCGGAATGCCGTTCGGCGGATTGAAATTATCCGACTTGTTGAAATGGAAGGACAACTCGTTGCCATGCCAGCGGAACGCGTGGAGGACGGCGCCCGTGGTCTTGGTTTCGCCGCTCACGCGGAACCAGTCTTTCAGGCGGCGATCGGTCCAGGACGGATCGATCGCGAGACCGTTGACGTAGAGATCGGTGGAGGCGGCGGGGATCGTCTGGGTGGTGAGGCCGATCGGATTCGTGGCGCGGGCCTTGTAGTCGTCTTTGCGCCAGCCGGCGGTGACGACGAGGCGGTCGTTCCAGAAATAGCTGCTGAGGGCGACGCTCTTGCTGTCGATGACTTTTTGATTGAGGCCGTAGGCGCCGGTGTAGAAGAGCAACGTACTCTGGTGCAAGTCGGACTGGTCCCATTTACCCGTGGTCCAATTATAAGTGCTGGCGGTCATCGTGCTGGGACCACCGTCACCCGGCTGGCCGAGAGACCCTTGGGAATAGTCGACATGGCCGTGGTCGTTTTGGCCGACGTAGAAGAGGCGGGTGAAATTCGAAGACGCCACCTGCGCATTGGCACCGGTCGCGAGCGGCTGATAGCGATTATCGCCGCCATCCCATGCGGTACGATAGCGGAACGTGTGCGCCCGGTCATCCTGCCGGCTCCAGAGGCCGACCAGCCGATGGTGGCCGAGGAAACGCAGGAAATTATCGTGCTTCGTCAGATCCAATTCATAGGCGAGGATCGCGCGGTAGTTGTCGTTGATTTCGGGATTTCTGAAGGTGTCCGGCGCGATGTCTGCGACGTAAGGACTGCCGAAATACGGGTTTTGGGTACCGTCGATGTTTTTGAGATTCGTATCGACGTAGATGGTGGTGATGGCGTTCGCGTTGGAGAGCGTGTAATTTTCCTCCGTATCCAAATCCTGGCGAAACCAGCCGGCGGAGAAATTCAAATTCGGCAGAATTTCCTGCTGAAATTCGACATTCCACGTCTTCATCTCCTGCGTGCCATAGTTCGAGGCGAGGAGGTTGATCGAGGTCCAGTCATAGATCGACCGGTCGGTGATCGAGGGCGTCGTCCATCCGGTGTAGACACCACCACCCGGAGCGGGCGGAGCAACAAAACCGTTCGACGTGGTGAGGCGGCGATCGGCGACGGCCCATTGCGCGAGCGTCGGCACGGCGGGGCGGACGTAATCGATCGAGTAGGCCGGCGCAGGCGTGAGGGACGTAAATTGCGCGCCTTGGACCGGGTTAACGCCAAGGATCTTACCTTGGTTGACAAATTCGGTGATACGATTGCTGCCGGTCACGCCGAAGGTGATACCTTCGCGGATGTAGAGCGGATTCGCCACGGTGGTGCCTCCGAGCACATACGTCGGAGTGGTGAGCTGCGTATTGCCGATCGGCAGGCTGGTGCCGATGGTGCCGGTGCCCGCCGCGTTGGGAGAGCGGGTATCGTTGGCGTAAGGGCCTTTGACGACGCCCGTGTCGAGGATCGTGATCGTGCGGGCGATCGGATCGTAAGCCGGGCGGCCGTTGCGGAGCCACGGCGTCACGTAATCGCGGGGCGTCTGCGCATTCGGGGAGTTGTTGAACTCGTCGTAGTGCTCGAAGCTCGCGGTGATGGTCGTCTTCTTGAAGGGCTTGTAGGTGATGGCAGCGTATTGGCGGCGGGTGAGATCGCTGGAGGGTTTGCGACGGAAGCCTTTATCGTCGTAGAGCGCGGAGACATAGATCGCCAGCTTGTCGTCGAACAACGGCTGGTTGTGGCTGAGGCTGACCCGATACCCATCCCAGCTGGCGACGCGGCCTTCGACTGTGGTCAGTCTCTTATTCAAGATGGCTTGGGCCGTGGATTGGTTGACGATACCCGCCGGGCTGCCGGTGCCGAAGAGCAGTGAGTTCGGGCCACGGCTGATTTCGAGCGAGTTGGTGTTGTAGGCATCGAACGGCACCCGGGAAATCGCCGGGTAATTGTTGATCGCACTATCCGGCGCGCTGAGGCCGCGCACGCGGTTGGCGTTCGCACGGGAGCCCGGCACACCTTGGTCCGAGCTGTAGCCGGCGATGGTGTCGCGCGGCACGCCGTTGCGGCTGACGTCCGTCTGCGTGTACGTGTTGGCGCCTTCCGTGTTCGCCTCGTACATGAACACGTCGTTGATATCCACGGCCGCGGTGTCGATGAGCTGTTGCTTCGTCACGACGGTGATCGCGGAGGCGAGATCGCCGACGTTCGTGGAGATACGGCTGCCCGCGAGCGTGTTCTCAGCGTAGTAGCCGATGTCCTTGGACGCATCGACCGTGAAGGGCGAGAGCACGATCGTTTCGTCGGCTGTCCCTTCGGTCCCGGTCCCTTCGGTCGAAGACCGAGTCTCGACCGGAATGGGTTTTTGAGGAGTAGCAGGCGCCTGCGCCGCCGGCTGGGGCGATTGCTGAGCCGAGAGCCCCGAGGCTGTTATCAACGCTAACAACGACGCGGCGAGGCGTCGAACACCGAACTTTTTCTGAGGTTGAGGTGTGGTCATGATTGAATTCAGAGGTGTAGTTCTGCCGAAAGGATCGCCGCGAGCCGCGGGACTTCGAAAGAGGGATGTGAGGTGAAGCTGAGCAGAGAAACGGGCGGCGGAATGGGGTGTTCCGCGGGGATGAAAAAACCTGAATCCCTTTCACGGAACACACACAACGGGCCCAACTCTCAGACAGTCCGAGAATCGTGCGAGCTCTCGTGAATCGTCGCGAACGCTGTTTGCGTCCGCTTAAAAATCGAACTGCTCGATGTTCTCTTTGTTGAAAACAAAGGGCGTCCCGAGCAGCACGTTGTCGCCCTTGATTTCGAATTTGCCGAGCGCGCCCGCATCGAAGCTCGTGGCACCCGGTTTCAAGGTTCCGCGCGCCAGCGCCGCCGCGACGCGCACGGTGAGATCGCCGAGATCCTCGGTCTTCCACAGGATCACACTGTCGGTCACACCTTCTTTCACATAACGGCGATTCTCGTTCGGCAGGCCGAGCCCGATCACGTGCACTTGACCGGTTTTGCCCGCCTGCTTCACTGCCTCGGCGGCGCCCGGGACGCCCGGCGAGCAAATGGCCATGATGAGCTTCAAATTCGGATTCGCGCTCATCAACGCCGTCGCCTCCGCCTGCGCCTTGTCCTTGAGATCGTCGCAGGGGCGCAACGCGATCATCTTCATCGCGGGATATTTCTCCGCGCGTCGCGCCTCGATGTATTTTTGCCACTCGCGCTGATTGGCGGCCGTGAGCGATGCGGTGATGATCGCAAACTCCCCCTCGCCGCCCGTCACCCGCGCCGCCTCGTCCATCAATTTATAGCCAATCCCCTCCGGCGTCGCCTGGTTCACGAAAAACGTCCGCGCGTCCGGCAGTGCATCCGCGTCGTAGGTGATCACCTTGATCCCGTGCGCCTGCGCCTTCTTCAACGCGGTCGAGATGCCTTCCTTGTTCTCGCACGCCGCCGCGATCGCATCGACCCCCAGTGTGATCCAGTTCTCCACGATCTCGTTTTGCCGCGCCGGATCGGTGTCGGTCGGCCCGTCAAAAATCAAATCCACCCCGAGTTCCTTCGCCGCCTTCTCCGCGCCGCTTTTAACCGAGATGAAATACGCGTTGCCCTTCGCCTTCGGCAGCAACGCGACCGTGAGTTTGGGCGCAGCGCCCGGCGATGCCGCGGTCGAGCCGGATTCTTTCGCTTTGCCGCAGCCGGCGAGCACCGCGACAGCGCCGACGAGGAGGAGTGAGATGATTTTTTTCATGGGGTTTGATAAAAGAAAGAAAGCTTCATCCGACATTGACCGCGGATTTCACGGATCGACCCGGATCAAGACAGCGTCGCGGCCGCCCATTCCGCTATCCGTGTGCCTCCGTGCAATCCGCGGTCTCCGGTTGAGTTGAAAACAAGCTACCCGGTGTTTCGCAACGCCGCATCTTTCCGTCGCGCCCGCCACTCCGCCCACATTTTCGGCGCCACCCCGCTCGCCAGCGCGAGCACGAGCAGCGCGCCCGTCAGCAATCCCGCCGCCTCCCGCGGCAGCCGCGCGTGCACGAGCCCGTTGTTCAACACCGCGATCGCCGCCACGCCGAGCAGCGTCCCGTGTACTGTCCCGCGCCCGCCGAAAATACTCGTGCCGCCGAGCACCACCGCCGTGATTGCGAACAACTCGTAGCCCGTGCCCGCATCCGCCTTCGCCTGCCCCAGCCGCGCCGTGTAAATCACCGCCGCCAGCCCCGCGACCGCACCCGTGAGCACATACGCCGACGCCACCCGCCGCCCCACCGGCAGCCCCGCGTAGCGCGCCCCCTCCGGCGAAAAACCGATCGCGCGCAGCGATCGCCCAAACGTCATCCGGTGCACCAGCAGCCACACCGCGATCGCCACCGCGACGAACACCGGCGCCTGCGCCGGCACGCCGAGCCAGCGTTCCTGGCCGAGAAACAAAAACCCCGCCGGGAAATTCGTGAACGTGTCCACCCCGCGCGTGATCGCCTCCGCCAATCCGCGGAACAGCGAAAATGTGCCCAGCGTCACGATCAACGGCGGCAGCCGCAGTCCCGTGATGAGCGCCGCATTCAATCCGCCCGCCGCCGCACCGAGCGCGATCGTCGCCGCCACCGCCGCCGGCAGCGGCACGCCCGCATCCCGCCACAGTTTCCCCAGAAAAATCGCGCACAGCCCCAGCAGCGAGCCCACCGACAAATCGATGCCGCCCGACAGGATCACCGGCGTCATCGCCACCGCCAGCAGCCCGATCTCCACCGAGTGCCGCAGGAGGTCGAACTGGTTGTCCATCGTCGCAAACCGCGGCCCGACGTGGTTGAAATAAAACCACTCGAGCGCCACGAGCACCAGCAGCGTCGCCTCATGCGGCCAGACCCAACGTCGCCGCGTCTTCTTTTCTCCCGTGCTCATCTCCGCCCTCCTTTCTGAATCAACCGTGGATTTCCTTCTTCGATACGGATGCAGTCACGGACCCTTCGCGCTCTCCGCGCCCTCCGCGTTTCAAGCTCGAAAATCCGCCTCATCGTGCCCCTTTCCGCGTCCGCAACCCGTCCGCCACGACCGCCAGCAAAATTATCCCGCCCTCGATCGCGCGGCTCCAATACGCCTCCACGTGCAGATGCGTCAGCGCCGGCGCCACGCACGCCAGCAGCCCCGCGCCCGCCAGCACGCCCCATAATTTTCCCCGCCCGCCCGAGATCGCCACCCCGCCCACCACCGCCGCCGCGATCGCTCGCAGCTCGAGCCCCGTCCCCGACTTCGGATCGATCTGCGGCGACTGGATCGCGTTCATCATCGCCGCAAACCCCGCCAGCGCGCCCATCGCGACCAAAACGCCAAACGTCACCCACCGCGGTTTCAACCCCGCCAGCCTCGCCGCTTCCTCGTCGCTGCCCACCGCGTAAATCCACCGGCCGATCGCGAGTTTTCTCAACGCCACCGCGAGCCCGGCAAACACCGCCAGTGCGGTCGCGATCAGCAGCACCTGCCCCGTTTCCTGCCGCAGCCCGAGCCACTGAAAATCTTCCGGCAAATCCACAAACTGACCCTGCCTCCACCAACGGAGACCTTCTCGCCACGCCACCATCGTCGCCAGCGTCACGACGATCGACGGCAGCCGCAGCCCCGCCACGAGCGCGCCATTCACCGCTCCCATCGCCGCCCCCATCGCCACCGCCGCGAGCGCAACCACCACCAGCGGACAATGCTGCGCCGCCAACAACCCCGCGCCCACGCCACACACCGCGAATTGCGAGCCCACCGAGATGTCGATCTGCCGGCACAAAATCACCAGCGCCATCCCGCCCGTCACCATGAGCGCCGGCGACTCCCGCGCGAGCAACGACAGCAACGGCTGCACCTGAAAAAACGCCGGCGCAAAAACCGCCAGCGCCCCGAGGACCAGCAGCAGCGCGGCGGCGACGGAGACTTCGCGAAAATTCTTCATCGTGCGCCGGCCCTTTGACTTTCCCGTAGCCCGCTGCGGGAGCAGCGGGACCGGCCGGCCGCCTTCTCCTTCTGCCCGAAAAAATCATCCCTGCGCTCCCGCGCAGGGCCACTCCCAACCCGCCGGCCATCTGCGTCCTTGTTCGAGCGTTCCATCCGTTTCATCCCCTCGCCCCCCGGTCGCCCTTCGCGCCGCCGCGCTGAAGCCCCAAGCTCCAGAGACGTCCAATCCCCAAAACTAAAGTGGCTCCCGCCCGCCGCTCACCTTTGGAGCTTGGCCCTTGGCCATTCTCTGGAGCTTGGAGCTTGGCGCTTGGAGCTTTCATCAGCCTGGATCTTTCATTTCGTCTGTCCCAACGCCGCCGCCATCACCATCTCCGCCGCCGCCCGCCCCGGCAGCATCGCCACCAGCTTCCCGCCGCGCATCACGCCGATCCGGTCGCTCATCCCGATCGCCTCCGGCAGATCGCTCGAAATCAAAATCACCGCGAGCCCCTGCGCCGCCAACTCGCGCACCAGCCGGTGAATCTCCCCCTTCGCCCCCACGTCCACGCCCTGCGTCGGCTCGTCGAGAATCAGCACTTTCGGCTGCGTCGCCAGCCACCGCGCGAGCGCGACCTTCTGCTGGTTGCCGCCGCTCAAACTCCCCGCCGGCGCGTCCGGCCCGTCCGTTTTCACGCCGAGCCGCGCGATGAACTTTTCCGCCAGCCCGCGTTCCGCGCCGCGCCGCAGCCACCCGCCGCGAAACAGCCGCCCGTGCAGTGCCATCGTCATGTTCTGCGCCACCGGCATTTCCAAAATCACCCCATGCCGCCGCCGGTCCTCCGGCACATACGCCACGCCGAGGTCCATCGCCTCTCGCGGCGAGCCGATCGTCACCGCGCGCCCGCCGAGCGAAATCTCCCCCGCATCCGCCGGCGTCAACCCGAACAACACCCGCGCCAATTCCGTCCGCCCCGCCCCCACCAATCCCGCCAGCCCGAGGATTTCTCCCGCGCGCACTTCGAGCGACACTCCGCTCACGCCGCCGGCCGCGCAGCCGACATTTCTCAACGCCAGCGCCACCTCGCCCGCCTTTTCCTCCGCGCCGCGCTCCGGATAAAGCGCCTCGATCTCCCGCCCCACCATCAGCCGGATCAGCCGCGCCTCATCGATCTCGCGCATCGCGAAGCTCCCCACGCTCTCCCCGTCGCGCAGCACCGTCACGCGATCCGCCAGCGCGAAAATTTCCTCGAGCCGGTGTGAAATGTAAATCACGCCGACGCCGCTCGCCCGCAGGTTCCGCACGATCCCGAACAGCCGTTCCTGCTCGCGCCGCGTGAGCGACGCCGTCGGCTCGTCCATGATCACCACGCTCGCCCCGCCGCCGAGCGCGCCCGCGATCTCGACGAGCTGCTGCTCCGGCATGGACAGCTCCCTCACTTCTGCTTCCGGCGCGATCTCCGCGCCCACGCGCCGCAACAACTCCTCCGCCCGCGCCCGCCGCTCGCGCCAGTTCACCGCCCGCCACGCGCCCGCGCCCTCCAGTCGCAGCCCGATGTTTTCCGCCACGCTCAAATCCGGAAACAGCGCCGGCTGCTGGTAAATGCACGCGATCCCCCGCGCTCTCGCCGACGCCGGATCGAGCGTGCCGGCCGCTTCGCCCGCGATCTCGATCGTGCCACCGTCCGGCCGGTGCGCGCCCGTGGCGACTTTGATCAACGTCGATTTCCCCGCGCCGTTCTCGCCGAGCAGCGCATGCACCTCGCCCGCGTGCACCTCGAAGTCCACCCCGCGCAACGCCCGCACCGCGCCAAACGATTTCACGACGCCGCGCAACCCGAGCAGCGGCGAAGTCGGGAGGTGAGTCTCAGCCATGACGCGAAGGATTCCAGGAAAGCAGAGTTCGTTGACCTGAACGCGCTTTCCCATTTTCGCCAGCGCAAAACCCGCCCCCGCCCGCCCCACCGCCCCCGCCCACTGCTCCCGCCCCCCGCCCCTGCGCCCCTCCGCCGCCCCACTGCCCCGCCCGCCGCCAGCCGCCGCCACCACCACCATCGGCCGGTCCGTCGGTCCGAGCCCACGTCGACGGGTAACCTATTGGGTTACCCGATCCACGCATGCTTTTCGCGGAGGCGGGGGCTCATCCCTGACGGTCCGAGTTCGCCCCGGTTGCCCGCGTTTTCTCACCGCCCACGTTCCGCTTCGCCCCATGCCCCGCTTTTTATCCGGCCTGCTCGCCCTCGCCTGCGCCGCTTCCTCCGTCGCGGTTGACGCCAGCGAACCGGCCCCCAGCCCCCTCGCGTGGCCTGCAATCCACCGCGAAACCAAACCGTGGACCCGCTGGTGGTGGCTCGGCAGCGCCGTCGACAAACCGAATCTCACCCGCGAACTGGAAGCCCTCGCCGCCGCCGGTTTCGGCGGCGTGGAGATCACACCGATCTACGGCGCGAAAGGTTACGAGGACCGTTTCATTCCGTTTCTCTCGCCGAAATATCTGGAAATGCTCGCGCAAGTCGGCGCCGAAGCGAAACGCCTCGGCCTCGGCGTCGACATGGCCACCGGCACCGGCTGGCCCTTCGGCGGCCCGCAAGTCACGCCCGCCGACGCCGAGCTGAAAATCGCCTTCGCGCCCGACGGCTCGCTCGCGCCCGTCCCCACGGATTTTCACGTCAAACGCTCCGCGCCCGGCGGCGAAGGCCTCGTGCTCAGCCCCTACTCGACCGCCGCGATGACGCACTACCTCGTGCCGTTCACCGCCGCGCTCGATTCGCTTCCGCCCGCCACAATCCACAGCCAGTTCCACGACTCCTTCGAATACCAGGCCAACTGGGCCCCCGAACTCCCCGAAAAATTCCGTGCGCTCCACGGCTACGATCTCCGCGATCACACCGCCGAACTCGCCGGTCACGGCGACCCCGATACGGTCGCGCGCATCAAGGCCGATTACCGCACCACCCTCGGCGCGATGCACCTCGACTACGTGCGCACCTGGGTCGACTGGACGCATGCCCGCGGCCAGACCGCCCGCAACCAGGCCCACGGCTCGCCCGGCAACCTCCTCGATCTCTATGCCGCCGCCGACATCCCCGAGACGGAAATTTTCGGCTCCATTCCTTTTCCGATCCCTGGCTTCCGCCGCGACCCCGCCGAGATCGGCAACCCCGGCCACCCGCCGAGCATCCACCGCTTCGCCTCCTCCGCCGCGCACGTATCGGGAAAACCTTACGCCTCGTCCGAGACGTTCACCTGGCTCCGCGAACATTTCCACGAGTCGCCCTCCGAGATGAAGCCCGAGCTCGACGAACTCTTCCTGGCCGGCATCAACCACGTTTTCTATCACGGCGACGCTTACTCGCCGGACGACGCCCCGTGGCCCGGCTGGCTCTTCTACGCGTCCTCGCAGCTCAACACTCGCAATCCGCTCTGGCGCGATCTCGGCGACGGCCTCAACGCCTACGTCGCCCGCGCCCAGTCGCTCCTCCAGGCCGGCCGGCCCGACAACGACCTCCTCGTCTACTGGCCCGCCGACGACCTCTGGCACAACCCCGACGGCCTCCAACTCCAGCTCACCGTCCACGCGAGCTGGCTCGAGCACTCGCGCACCGGCGCGCTCATGACCGACCTCACCGCCCGCGGCTACAGCTACGACCTCATCTCCAACACCCAACTCGCCCAATGTAGCCCGCTGCGGGAGCAGCGGGAAAACACCGCCCGCAATTCCGCCGCCGCCTCCCTCAAAACTCCCGGCGGCCTCCGCTACCGCGCCCTCCTCGTCCCGCGCACCGATCACATTCCCGTCGAAACCCTCCGCCAGCTCCTCGCCCTCGCCGACGCCGGCGTGCCCGTCCTCTTCCTCGATGCCCTCCCCGCCGACGTCCCCGGTTTCGGCCGCCTCGCCGAGCGCCGTGCCGAATTCCAATCGCTCCTCCTCCGCGCCCGCGAGTCCGCCGACCTCCGCATCGGCACTCTCGATACGCTCCTTTCTGACGCGCCGGTCACCCGCGAACCGCTGGCCGACACCGGCCTCCGCTTCATCCGCCGCCAACTCGGCGATGGCTACGTTTATTTCATCGTGAACCAAACCGCCCGCCCGTTCGAAGGCTGGGTTTCGCTCGCACATCCTGCCCAAGCCGCCGCGCAAATGAACCCGCGCCGCGGCGCCACCGGTTGGGCCACTCTCCGCCAACGCCACGGCGTCGCCGAAGTTTTCCTCCGCCAGGCGCCCGGCGAATCGTTTTTCATCCGCACCTTCGACTCGGCTCCCGTAGCGACGAGCGCCAGCGAGTCGACGCTCCGCCCCGCCAGCCCGCCGCTTGTCCTCAACGGCGAATGGCGCGTCACCGCCCTCCGCGGCGGCCCCGAGCTCCCGCCCGCGTTCACCACCTCCGCGCTCGCGTCGTGGACCGACCAGCCCGGCGAGTGGCAACGCTTCGCCGGCACCGCCCGCTACGAGATCACCTTCATGCTCCCGCCCAACACCCGCGCCGACGACTGGCTCCTCGACCTCGGCGACGTGCGCGAAACCGCCCGCGTCTTCGTGAACGGCCGCGAGACCGACCTCGTCTGGTCGCTGCCCGCGCGCACCAAAATCGGCCCGTTCGTCCACCCCGGCGAAAACACCCTCGCGCTCGAAGTCACCAATCTCGCCGCCAACCGCATCCGCGACCTCGATCGCCGCCACGTCCCGTGGAAAAATTTTCACGAGATTAATTTCGTGAACATCTTCTACCGCCGCTTCGACGCCGCGGCGTGGCCGCTCCAACCCTCCGGCCTCCTCGGCCCGATCACGCTCACGTCCCTTCATTCCACCCCGCTGCCGTGAACCGCTAATCCCCGCTGATAAACGCTCATCTGCCAAACCATCACCACCGACGCCATTCCCCTTCCGAAATCAGCGCCGACTAGCGTCCATTAGCGGTTAAAAAATTCGTCTCTCCCATGCTCCACCTCGGCGTCCGCGCCCACGATTTTGGCAAACTTCCCCTCGAAGAACTCGCCGCCCGCATCGCGGCGCACGGACTCACCTGCGTCCAACTCGCCCCGGCGAAAGCGATCGCCGGCTGCAACGACGACGATCCGCTCACGCCTGAGTTCGCCGCCCGCGTCCGCGAAGCCTTCGCCCGCCACCGCATCGAGATCGCCGTGCTCAGTTGTTACATCAACCTCGGCGACCGCGACGCTGCGAACCGCGCCCGCTCGCTCGGGCGTTTCAAAGAACACCTCCGCGTCGCCCGCGCCTTCGGCTGCCGCGTCGTCGGCACGGAAACCGGTTCGGTGAACTCCGATTTCTCCCGCCATCCCGACAACACCGGCGAAAGCGCCTTCCAAACCGTCCTCGGCGGGGTGATGGAACTCGCCCACGCCGCCGAGCAACATGACGCCGTCATCGGCATTGAAGCCGTCGAGCGCTACGTCATCTCCTCACCGCGCCGACTACGCCGGCTGGTCGACGAAATCGCCTCTCCCCGGGTGCGCGTGATTCTCGACCCCGTCAATCTCCTCTGCGCCACCAACCACGCGCATCAATCTGAAATTCTCCAGGAGGCTCTCAGTGCCCTCGGCCACGACATCGAAATCATCCACGCGAAAGATTTCATGCTCACGGCTGCCGGCCAGTACCAGGAAGCTCCTGCCGGCCACGGCTCCCTCGACTATGCGCCGCTGCTCCGCTGGATCAAAGCGAACCGCCCCGGCATTCCCGTCCTCCTCGAGAACACCGCCCCCGCCATTATCGCTGAGACGATCGCATTTCTGCGCCGCGCCTACGACACCGCGTGAAGTCGAGCCATTCAGTCGAGAGTTGAGAGCTGCGTGTTGAGGGCAAACCCAGAAGGTAACTTCGACCCCCCTCGGTATTTTTCCCGCTGTCCTCGGAAGAGCGGTCTCTCGACTCTCAACTCCGGACGCAACTGCATGAGTCCGCCTGGAGTGTTTTTCTGGAAAGGGGTCAGGCCGATAATTGTTGATTTTTGCTACGGGCCGCGAGTCGACTGAGGTACGATCTGACCGAATTCGAACCGCCCATAGCGAGATTCGTCGCCAGCCACCGGTGAGACGCGCCCCCCTCGCGACGGAGGCGGTCGGCTGTCGCAATTTTCCAAGCAGCCCCTTTTCGGTCAGATTGAAGATCGTCTTTCGTTTTCCCCATAGTGCGAAGCGTTTCATCCAACAAGCTCTGCCATCGAGCCTCCCGGAGGCTTTTCAGTTGCTCTGATTCGAGTCCGGGTGAGAGCGCAAGCTGAGCGTGTTCCCGCGCGATGACCTGACGCCAGCCGTGAGTGCCGATTGCCCAGCCGCGAGAAAACTCGTCGGACGAAAGCCGTTCCATCTCGGCGGGCTGCGCTGCTATCGCCTGCAATCGCTGCAGGTAGTTTGCCCAGCCCTGTTTGGTTTCCTGCAATTGCAGGGCCGCGAGCCAATCGCTCGCCACGAGCCATGCGGGACGGGCGGATTTGAGAAAGCGTTGCAGGCTGCTCCATCTAAAATCCGCGACGCGATCTGCCTCGACGATCCCCGCGCGGACGGGATTGAGATGCAGGTAGTCGACGACACGAGCGAGGGCTGAAGCATTCTCGACGAGCAAAGAATGGTAGCGCCCCTGAAAGAGATGGCCGCGCTCGGAACGCAAGCGATTGAATCGGGTAGAAAAGGTGCTTTGAAGCCAATGCATGCCATCGACCAGATTGGCCCCGGGTGTTTCGAGGGCCAAATGATAGTGATTGCGCATGATGACGTAGGCATGGAGCCGCCAGTGGTGGCGCTCACAGGTCTCATCAAGCGTCGTCTCGAACGCTTTGGCGGTCGCGGCATTTTCAAAGACATCGCGGCGATAGTTCCCGCGATTGATAATGTGGTAAATAGCACCTTCGAACTGGATGCGAAGCTTCCGAGCCATGTCTGTAGGACGACAATCAGAAACCAGCCTGGCGACATTCTGAAACCGGCAGGGAAGCCGGGGATTTTTAGAGCGTCGTTGGTCTGATGTTGGCGAGGCT
>JBEHYR010000065.1:0-34209 GCA_048498075.1 Verrucomicrobiota bacterium
CTCCTGTTGACTTCCAACAGGTGCTCATGTTGATTGCCCACATGAGCCAGCCGGATCGCACCGAATTCCTCCAGGGCACCCTCGATCTTCTCGTCCTGAAAACCCTCGCGCACCTCGGTGCGCTGCACGGTTTCGGCATCGCGCGCCGGATCGAGCAAGTCTCGGGCGACACGGTCATGGTCAATCAGGGCACCATCTATCCGGCACTCGTGCGCCTCGAGGACAAGGGCTGGATCGTCTCGGAATGGGGCGTGAGCGACAACAACCGCCGCGCACGCTTCTACTCGATCACCGCCGCCGGCCGCCGCCAGCTCAAGGAGGAGGTCGCCAACTGGCAGCGCGTCGCCGCGTTGGTCAATGCCGTGCTCGCTGCGGACGCGTAGCGCAGGCGTCCCGCCTGCATCCCTGACTCTCGAAACGTTCCAGACAGCGAAACGCGCAACGCTCTCACGATCTTTCTCCCGCCCCATGAACCTCCCGTCCAAACTCAAAAACCTCCTCGGTCGTCGCGCGCGCCTCCGCCGGCTCGAAGAGGAGATGCAGACGCACATCGACCTGCTCACCGACGAGGGCGTGCGCTCGGGGCTCCCGCGCGCTGAAGCCCGCCGCCGCGCGCATCTCGCTTTCGGCAACGTCCTCGCCACGCGCGAAGAGAGCGAGGACGCCCTCGGGTGGCCGGCGCTCGAATCGCTCGCGCACGACGCGCGCATCGCGATCCGCAGCCTCGTGCGGCGGCCGGCGTTTTCCGCGAGCCTGGTTTTGATTCTCGCCCTCGGCCTCGGCGCCACCGCGACGATCTTCACGCTCGTGCGCGGCGTGTTGTGGGAACCGTTGCCCGTGCCCGCGCCCGCCGAGCTGCGCGTCGCGATCGATCGCCAGCACGAACAGCCGTTTCTTTTTTCCGCGCTCACGGTCCGCCGGCTCGAGGCCAGCGCCGAACTCGGCGGCCGTGCGATCGCCTACACCGACAACTGCCTGCTCAGCTTCCGCGCGGGCGATGCGCCGGCGGAGCCTCTCACGGCGCAGTTCGTCAACGGCGGTTTCTTCTCGGGCTTGCAACTCGCGGCCGCGCGCGGGCGCCTGTTGACGCCCGCCGACAACCAGACCGACCAGGCGCGGCAGGTCGCCGTGATCTCGTGGCGCTGGTGGCAGAACAAACTCGGCGGCGATCCGGCGGCGATCGGGCGCACGCTGCGTCTGAACGGCCTCGACATCATGGTCGTCGGCGTGGCGCCCGCGGAGTTCTCCGGCGTGTCGATCGGCGATGCGCCGGACGCGTGGCTGCCGTTCAGCCTTTCGCCGGCGCTGCGCGCGCAGCCGTCGGCGTGGAGCGTGTCGCGTGACGAGCCGCCGAAGCCAGCCGACTGGGTGCGCATCGACAACGTCGCGTGGCTGCGGCTGATGGTTCGGGCGGGCGCGGGGGCGAGCGGGACGCCGACACAGGGCGCGGTCGAGGCGGCGTGGCAGCCGCAGCGCGACACGGTCGTCTCGATGATCGACGACGCGGCGAGCGGCGCGGAAATCGCGCGCAACCGCCCGCTACTGATCGCGAGTCCGGCGGGCTTCTCGTCGACGCGGAATCGTTTCCGCAGCGTTGGCCTCACGCTCTCGCTGCTCGTCGGCGCGGTGGTGCTCGTGACGGCAGCGAACTCGTCGACGCTGCTGCTGCTGCGCCAGCTCGCGCGCAGCCGCGAACTCGGCGTGCGCCTCGCGCTCGGCGCGGGCTCGTGGCGGCTGGCGCGCGCGGCGTTGATGGAAGGGCTCGTGCTCTCGCTCGCGGGCGCCGCGGCGGGCGCGCTGATCGGCGCGTGGCTCACGCCGTTGCTGGCGGAGTGGCTCGTGCCCGGGGCGGCGAAGTCGCTGCCGCCCGTCGATCTCACGCTGCTGCTCGCGCTCGGCGGGATGGCGGTGGGCCTGGGACTGGCGCTCGGGGCAGCGCCGGCGTGGTTGAGCGCGCGGCTCTCGCCGCAGGCGATTTTGCAGCGGCGCGGGGCGGTGCTCGGCGGTTCGCTGCGTTTCGGGCGCGCGTTGATCGTGGTGCAGCTCGCGTTGTCGGTGTTGCTCGTGTCGGTCGCGGTGTCGCTCGCGCGCGATCTGCGCGGCGTGTTGCAGACGGAGCTCGGCTATGGGCGGCAGAGCGTGATCACGACGTCGTTCGACCTCGCGGCGGCGGGCATCGGGCCGGACCGGCAGCGGGCGGTGGCGGCGCGTTTGAAGCAAATCGCGGAGTCGCTGCCGGGCGTGCGGGCCGCGGGCATGTCGCAGTCGGGCGTGCTCAGCGGGAACCGCTCGACCAGCGGAATCTATTTTCGCGGCGAAGGCGTGAACTCGCCACGCGATGCGGTGCAGACGGACAAGATCGACGAGGGTTATTTCGCGGCGCTCGGGGTGACGCTGCTGCGCGGGCGTGGCATTTCCGTGGAGGATCGTGAGGACCATCCGCCGGTGGCGGTAATCAGCCAGGCGCTGGCGCGGCAGGTGTTCGGCGCGGGCGATCCGATCGGCCGGCGCGTCGGCTTCGGGCCGAGTGCGGACAAGGATGACATGGAGATCGTGGGCGTCGCGGCCGACGTGCGCATGAACGACGTGCGTGAGGGGCCGACGCCGCTGCTTTATCTGCCGCTCGCGCAGGGGCGGAGCGCACCGCACTGCCTCGCGATCCGCGTGACGGGCGATGCGGCGGCGGTGCGCGAGACGTTGAAGAAGCAGATCGGGGCGGCGGAGCCGGCGGTGATGTTTACGCGGTGGTCGACGATCGAGGAGCGCATCGCGCAGCGGACGCGCAACGACCGCGCGGCGGTGCGGCTCACGGCGGGATTCGGCGTGCTGGCGACGTTGCTGGCGGGCATCGGGGTGTTCGGCGCGCTGGGTTATCTGGTGGCGAGCCGCTCGCGCGACATCGCGGTGCGGCTGGCGATCGGCGCAGAACCGGGGCGCGTGTGGCGCGGCATCGTGCGCGAGGCGCTGCTGCTCGGCGGCGCGGGGGCGTTGCTCGGGCTCGGGCTTGCCGCGCTGCTGCCGCACTGGCTGCGCGCGTGGCTGATGACGGGGCTGCACACGGACTGGCTCGCGCTCGTGCTCGCAGCGCTGGCGGGACTCGGCGCGGCGGTGCTCGGCGGATTGGTGCCGGCACGGCGGGCGGCAAAGGTGGATCCGTTGAAACTGCTGCGGTCCGAGTGAGGGGAGTGCAGGGCGGGGTCGCCGAACCCCGCGGTAGCACGGGCAAGCTGCCCGTGTTTTCCGAGCCGCGGTCAGGTTGACCGCGCTACGGCGTTTACGGCGGGGGTTCGGCGACCCCGCCCTGCATCCTACATATGAGAGCAGCTCAGTGCCCGCCGGTCGACGCCCCGCCGCCGGGCTTGAATGCCACCGCGAAATACACCGCGAGCAGGATCAGCGCGAAGCTCACGCCGTAGTTCCACGTGAGCCGTTCTTTCAGCACGAGCCACGCGAACACGACGAAGACCGCGAGCGTCACGCACTCCTGCACGATCTTGAGCTGATACCCCGTGAACTCGCCGCTCAGGTAGCCGCCGCGATTCGCGGGGACCATCAGGCAATACTCGAAAAATGCGATGCTCCACGACACCAGGATCACCGTAAGGACGGACTTACCGTCGAGCCACTTGAACTTCAGATGACCGTACCACGCCACGGTCATGAAGATGTTCGAACAGACGAGGAGGAGGACGGTTTTCATGTTGAGTTCGCCCGCGAATGACGCGAAACGCCGCGAATTGAAACCAATCTTGGATCGGCATTCGCGACCATTGGCGTGATTCGCAGGCGGTTCTTTTAGTTAGGATCCATAGTATCCGCGGAACCACTCGACGAATTTCCTCAACCCGTCTTCCAGCGACACCTTCGGCTCGAAGCCGATCGCCTCGCGCAGCCGGTCGATGCTCGCGCAGGTCTCGACCATGTCGCCCGGCTGCGGCGGCACGAGTTCCACCACCGCTTTTTTTCCGAGCAGCTCTTCGAGCATGCGCACGAACAGCACGACCTCGACGGGCCGATGGTGGCCAAGGTTGAAAATCCGATACGGCGGCGCCGGCGGATTCGCCGGCGGGTAGAGCAGCACCTTCACGACGCCGTCCACGATGTCGTCCACATACGTGAAGTCGCGGAGGTTTTTCCCGTGGTTGAACAACTTGATCGGCGTGCCCGCGCCGATCGCCCGCGCGAAAATCGTCGGCGCCATGTCGGGCCGGCCCCACGGCCCATAGACCGTGAAAAAACGCAGCCCTGTCAGCGCCAGCCCGTGCAGATGCGCGTAACTGTGCGCCATGAGTTCGTTGCTCTTCTTGGTCGCACCGTAAAACGAGATCGGTTGGTCCGTGTTCGCCTCCTCGCGAAACGGCGCCGTCGCGTTCGCGCCGTAGACGCTGCTCGACGACGCAAACACCGTGTGCTTCGGCGGCGTGCGCCGGCACGCTTCGAGGACGTTCAGGAAACCGTCGAGATTGCTCCGCGCATATGCCGCCGGATTTTCCGCGCTGTAGCGCACGCCCGCCTGCGCGCCGAGGTGCACGACGTAGTCGGGTTTGAAGCGAGAAAAAATCCCGCCGCACGCCGTGGCGTCCGCGAAATCCGCTTTCACGAAACGGAAATCCTCCAGCGCCGCGAGCTGCTGCAACCGCGCCTGCTTGAGCGCCACGTCGTAGTAGTCGTTGAGATTGTCCACGCCCAGCACCTCGCAGCGCCTCGTCTCCGCGAGACGCCGCGCGACATGGTAGCCGATGAAACCGGCGGCGCCGGTCACGAGAACTTTCATTGGCGGTTGTTAAACGCCGCAAGGCGAAGCTCCAAGCTCCAAGAATCCAAGCGCCAGAGAATGTTCAGTTTTAATTTTCAACTCGCGCCCGCCCCATCGTTTCCGCCGCTTGAACTTTGGATTTTCTCTGGAGCCTGGATCTTGGCGCTTGGAGTTTCCGCGCGCGGCGCGCGTCATGACACGATTTCCGAAATTCGCCGCAGACAGTGCTTGATTGCGAAAAAAGCCGTCCTATACCTTGCGGCGTTTTTGCACTCACACACGTTCAACGCATGAAGATCAAAGCCTACTTGAAGCCCTCCTGCGGCTGGTCCAACGGCGTGCGCGCGATCCTGCGCAAATACAACCTCGCCTACGAGGACATCGACATCATCAACAACCGCGCGAACTACGCGGAGATGGTCGCCAAGTCCGGTCAACCCCTCTCGCCGTGCGTCGAGATCGACGGCGTGATGCTCGCCGACATTTCGGGCGAGGAAGTCGAAAGCTATCTTCTGAGCAACAACCTCATCCAACCGGTCGACGCGCCGATCAACGTGCCCACGAACGCCGGCTGCTCCGACGAGGACCACGCTAAAATGGCAACTAAAACGATCCGATTCTTCTGATGCTGACGGGAGCTCGCCGCAAGTAACCTCAACGCCCAAGGCCGCTCTCGAAACGACGAGACCGGCCTTTTTCATGGCCTCACTTCGCCACCCCGCTGAATTTCCCGAACCCGAATCCAACCAAAGATGAACACAGATAAACGCAGATTCAGTCCCGCGACCGCCGCCCGGTCCGGTATCCGGGTTCATCGGTGTCCATCTGTGGTTGAAAAAGTCTGAAGCCCGATCTCCTCGCGCTCCTTTCGCATTTCACCTCCCGCCTTTTCCTCGATTTTTGTCCGCTGACTCAACCAACGATCCAACCGTGATGAACACCACGCCGACCCCGGAGCCCAGCTCCACCTCGAGTCCTCGCCGCAGCGCTTCCTCGCGCCGCACGCCGAAGCATGTTCGTCCGGCTAAACAGGGCCTCTACGATCCGTGGTTCGAACACGATGCGTGCGGCGTCGGCTTCGTCGTCGATATCAAGGGCCGCAGGTCGCACAACCTCGTCCAGCAGGGTCTTCAAGTTCTCAAGAACCTCGACCACCGCGGCGCTTCCGGCGCCGAAGTGAACACGGGCGACGGCGCCGGCATCCTCATCCAGATGCCGCACAAGTTCTTCGCCGAGCAGTCGAAGAAGGCCCGCATCTCGCTGCCCGACGCCGGCCAATACGGCGCCGGTCTCGTCTTTCTTCCGCGCAATCCCAACGCGCGCCGCAAGCTCGAGGAAGTCTTCGCCGGCATCATCCAATCCGAGGGCCAGACGCTCCTCGGCTGGCGCACCGTCCCGACCGACAACTCCACCCTCGGCGACACCGCGAAGTCCGCGGAGCCGTTCATGCGCCAGGTCTTCATCGGCCGCGGCCCCGAGGTCGCCGACGACAACGCCTTCGAGCGGAAGCTCTACGTCATCCGCAAGCGCGCCTACACCATGATCCGCACGTCGACTTACGCCGGCGGCGAGACCTGGTATATGCCGAGTCTCTCCTACAAGACCCTCGTCTATAAAGGCATGCTCACGACCGAGCAGCTCGAGCGGTATTTCCCGGACTTGAAGAACCCGGCGATGGAGACCGGCCTCGCGCTCGTCCACTCGCGTTTCTCGACGAACACGTTTCCCAGCTGGGACCGCGCGCACCCGTATCGCTACATCGCGCACAACGGCGAGATCAACACCCTCCGCGGCAACATCAACTGGATGCACGCCCGCCAGTCGCTCTTCGCCAACGAACTTTTCGGCGACGACATCCAGAAGATTCTCCCGATCATCAACCCAAACGGGTCGGACTCGTCGATGTTCGATAACACCCTCGAACTCCTCATTCTCGCCGGTCGCCCGATCACCCATGCGATGATGATGATGATCCCCGAGCCGTGGTCCAATCACGAGACGATGGACGACTCGCGGAAGGCGTTTTACCAATACCACTCGTGCCTGATGGAGCCGTGGGACGGCCCCGCCGCGATCTGTTTCACCGACGGCAAACAGATGGGCGCGTGCCTCGACCGCAACGGCCTCCGCCCCTGCCGTTACTATGTGACCAACGACGACCTCGTCGTCATGGCCTCCGAAGCCGGCGTCCTCGATGACATCCCGCCCGAAAACGTCCGCGAGAAGGGCCGCCTCCAGCCCGGCCACATGTTCCTCGTCGACACCGAGCAGGGCCGCATCGTCCCCGACGAAGAGATCAAGGCCCAACTCGCCTCCGAGCGCCCGTATCGCGACTGGCTCAGCCAGAACCTCCTCAAACTCGAGGATCTTCCGACCGTCCCCGCGATGGCCCAGCCCGATCATGACACGCTGCTCCACCGGCAGATCGCGTTCGGTTACACCTTCGAAGACCAGCGCATCATCCTCGCTCCGATGGCCCGCGACGGCGTCGAGGCGATCGGCTCGATGGGTAACGACACCCCGCTCGCCGTCCTCTCCAACAAGCCGCGCCTCCTCTACGATTATTTCAAGCAGCTCTTCGCGCAGGTCACGAACCCGCCCATCGACTCGATCCGCGAGGAAATCATCACCTCCGTCGAGACGCGCCTCGGTTCCGAGGGCAACCTCCTTAACCCCGACCCCCTCGCCTGCCGCCGCGTCGAGTTGAAGTGGCCCGTCCTCACCAACGAGGAATTCGCGAAAATCCGCCGCCTCGACCAGCCCGGCTTCAAGGTCGGCGTGCTCCCGATTCTCTTCCGCGCCACCCGCGGCGAGAAGGGCCTCGCGAAGGCCATGGAGGAAATCTGCCTCATCGCCCGCCGCATGATTGAAGACGAGGAAGTCACGGTCCTCATCCTCTCCGACCGCGGCGTCACGAAGGACTTCGCACCGATCCCCGCGCTGCTCGCCGTCGCCGGCCTGCATCATTTCCTCATCCGCGAAGGCCTCCGCACGCGCATCTCGATGGTCCTCGAGACCGGCGAAGCGCGTGAAGTTCACCACTTCTCGCTCCTCATCGGCTACGGCTGCTCCGCCATCAATCCCTACGTCGCCTTCGAGACGATCGACGGCATGATCCAGGACGGCCTGCTCGTGAACATCGACCACAAGACCGCCTGCAAGAACATGGTCAAAGCCGCCTCGAAGGGCGTCGTGAAGGTCGCCTCGAAGATGGGCATCTCCGCGATCCAGTCCTATCGCGGCGCGCAGGTCTTCGAGTCCGTCGGCCTCCGCCAGGACGTCATCGACCGCTACTTCACCTGGACGCCGTCGCGCATCGGCGGCATCGGCCTCGATGTCATCGCGCAGGAAGTCCTCGCGCGCCACCACGCCGCGTTCCCGGACCGCGCCGTCAACGGCCACGTTCTCCCCGTCGGCGGCCAGTATCAGTGGCGCAACGACGGCGAGTATCACCTCTTCAACCCGGAATCGATTCACCGCCTCCAGAAGGCCGTGCGCACCGGCAGCTACGCCACCTTCAAAGACTACTCGAAGATCATCAACGAGACCTCGAAGAACATCGCCACGCTCCGCGGCCTGCTCGACTTCAAGTTCAACGACCCGATCCCCCTCGAGGAAGTCGAGCCCATCGAGGCGATCATGAAGCGCTTCAAGACCGGCGCCATGTCCTACGGCTCCATCTCGCAGGAAGCCCACGAAACCCTCGCCATCGCCATGAACCGCATCGGCGGCATGTCCAACACCGGCGAAGGCGGCGAAGACGCCGAGCGTTTCACCCCGCTCCCCAACGGCGACTCGAAAAACTCCGCGATCAAGCAGGTCGCCGCCGGCCGCTTCGGCGTCACCAGCGAATACCTCGTCAGCGCGCGCGAAATCCAGATCAAGATGGCGCAAGGCGCGAAGCCCGGCGAGGGCGGCCAGCTGCCCGGCACGAAGGTTTATCCGTGGATCGCCAAGACCCGCGGCACCACGCCGGGCGTCGGCCTCATCTCCCCGCCGCCGCACCACGACATCTACTCGATCGAAGATCTCGCCGAGCTGATTCACGACCTGAAGAACTCCAACCGCCGCGCCCGCATCAGCGTGAAGCTCGTCGCCGAAGTCGGCGTCGGCACCATCGCCGCCGGCGTCGCGAAGGCCCACGCGGACGTTGTCCTCATCTCCGGCTTCGACGGCGGCACCGGTTCCTCGCCGCAGACCTCGATTTATCACGCCGGCCTCCCGTGGGAACTCGGCCTCGCCGAAACCCACCAGACGCTCGTCCTCAATAACCTTCGCTCGCGCATCGCCGTCGAAACCGACGGCCAGCTCAAAACCGGCCGCGATGTCGTCGTCGCCGCGCTCCTCGGCGCCGAGGAGTTCGGCTTCGCCACCGCGCCGCTCGTCGCCTCCGGCTGCATCATGATGCGTGTTTGCCATCTCAATACCTGCCCGACCGGCGTGGCGACGCAGGATCCGCGCCTCCGCGAAAAATTCACCGGCAAGCCCGAGCACGTCGTGAACTTCATGACGTTCATCGCGCAGGAAGTCCGCGAACTCATGGCCCAGCTCGGCTACCGCAGCATCGAAGAGATGATCGGCCACACCGAGCGCCTCGAGCCGAAGCAGGCCGTCGCCCACTGGAAAGCCCGCGGCCTCGACTTCTCCAACATCCTCTACCAGCCCGAAGTCGCCGACAGCGTCGGCCGCTTCTGCCAGATGAAGCAGGATCACGGCCTCGACAAGTCGCTCGACCTCTCGACGCTCCTCGACATCTGCGCGCCCGCCCTCGAGCGCGGCGAGAAGGTCGTCGCCGAGCTGCCGATCCGTAACGTCCACCGCGTCGTCGGCACCATCGTCGGCTCCGACCTCACGCGGAAATACGGCGCGAAGGGCCTCCCCGAGGACACCATTCGCATCCTCTTCAAAGGCTCCGCCGGCCAGAGCTTCGGCGCGTTCATGCCGCGCGGCATGACGTTCACCATCGAGGGCGATGCCAACGACTACGTCGGCAAGGGACTCTCCGGCGGCAAGATCGTCATCTACCCGTCGCGCAGCGCGACCTTCAAGCCGCAGGACAACATCATCGTCGGCAACGTCGCCTTCTACGGCGCGACCGCCGGCGAGGTTTATCTCAACGGCCGCGCCGGCGAGCGCTTCGCCGTCCGCAACTCCGGCGTCAACGCCGTCGTCGAGGGCGTCGGCGATCACGCCTGCGAATACATGACCGGCGGCCGCGTCGTGATCCTCGGCAACACCGGCCGCAATTTCGCTGCGGGCATGTCGGGCGGCATCGCCTACGTGCTCGACGAAACGGGCGCGTTCAAGCAGGACGTGAACCCCGCGATGGTCGGCATCGAGAAACTGGAGACGCCGAAGGAAATCGCCGAGGTCCGCGCGCTCATCGAGCGCCACCTCGACTACACCAAGAGCCCCCGCGCGCAGGCAGTCCTCGCGAACTGGGACGCCTTCGTCCCGAAGTTCGTGAAAATCATGCCCAAGGATTACAAGCGCATGCTCGCCAACATCGAAATCGCCGAGGCCCAAGGCCTCACCGGCGACGAAGCCATCATGGCCGCCTTCGAAGCCAACGCCCGCGACACCTCGCGCGTCGGCGGAAACTAAAACTCACGACCATCGACCGCCAAATGTAGGAGCCTGCTTGCAGGCGATTTCCCAACCATCGCGAGCAAGCTCGCTCCTACAAAAACCTTTCGTTCCTCCGACACCTCCTCCCATGGGCAAACCCACCGGCTTCATCGAATACCTGCGCGAACTTCCCGTCGACCGCCCGCCGCTCGAGCGCGTCAAAGACTGGAAGGAGTTTCACCACCACATGGAGGAGAAGAAACTCCGCACGCAGGGCGCGCGCTGCATGGATTGCGGCGTCCCGTTCTGCCACACCGGCAAGCTCATCAGCGGCATGGCGAGCGGCTGCCCGGTCAACAACCTCATCCCCGAGTGGAACGACCTCGTTTACCGCGGCCTCTGGCACGAGGCCCTCGACCGTCTCCATAAAACGAATAACTTCCCCGAGTTCACCGGCCGCGTCTGCCCCGCGCCCTGCGAAGGCTCGTGCGTCCTCGGCATCAACAACCCGCCCGTCACGATCAAGAACATCGAGGCCGCCATCACCGATCGTGGCTGGGCCGAAGGCTGGGTGAATCCGGAACACCCCGCCGTCCGCACCGGCAAGAAAGTCGCCGTCATCGGCTCCGGCCCCGCCGGCCTCTCGTGCGCCGAGCAGCTCAACAAAGCCGGCCACAGCGTCACCGTCTTCGAGCGCGCCGACCGTCCCGGCGGCCTCCTCATGTATGGCATCCCCAACATGAAGCTGGACAAAAAGGACGTCGTCCTCCGCCGCATCAAGTTGATGGAGGGCTCCGGCATCAAATTCATCTGCAACGCCAGCGTCGGCACCGGCGACAACGACAACGTCGAGCCGCAGATCTTCCTCAAGGAATACGACGCCACCGTCATCTGCACCGGCGCCACGCAGCCGCGCGATCTCCCGATCGAGGGGCGCAGCCTGAAGGGCGTGCACTTCGCGATGGAGTTTCTCACCGAGAACACGAGGGCCCTCCTCAACGGCGGCACCGAGCACTGCCCGATCCACGCGAAGGGCAAGGACGTGATCGTCATCGGCGGCGGCGACACCGGGACCGACTGCGTCGGCACCTCCATGCGCCACGGCGCGAAGAGCGTCACGCAAATCGAAATTCTCCCGAAGCCGCCGCTCGACCGCCAGCCCGACAACCCCTGGCCCGAATGGCCGAAAGTCTACAAAATGGACTACGGCCAGGAGGAAGCTGCCGCGAAGTTCGGCGCCGACCCGCGCGGGTATCTCACGACCGTGAAGAAATTCGTCGGTGACGAATCCGGCGCGCTGAAGGAACTCGTCACCGTCGAAACCAAGTGGGGCAAAAACGACAAGGGCCAGTTCGTCCCCACTGAAGTCCCCGGCACCGAAAAGACGCGTCCCGCGCAACTCGTGTTGCTCGCGATGGGTTTCCTCGGGCCGGAGCAGGCGATCCTCAAGGATCTCGCGCTCGAAACCGACCCGCGCTCGAACATCAAAGCCGAGCACGAGAAATACACGACGAACATCCGCGGCGTCTTCGCCGCCGGCGACTGCCGCCGCGGACAATCGCTCGTCGTCTGGGCGATCAACGAAGGCCGTGGCGCCGCCCGCGAGTGCGACCGCTACCTGATGGGTGCGACCGATCTGCCGTAGGCTCCTCGCCCGCCACTCCGGCGCGGCAGCGCCGGTAGGGACGGCTCTCCGAGCCGTCCGTCTCCGGCGAGTCCGCCCGCCCCCGCAGCTACCTTCGTGACTGCGACGCGCTCCGTGCCGCCGCGATTTCCGCCGACGAACTCCGCGCCGCTCCGGGAAAATTCCTCCAGCTCTTCCGCCCATCGATGCAGCCGTGGCTCTTTCCCGCGGGCCTGCCGGGCCGCGCGATCGCCCTTTTCTCGTATTGGCCGGGCTACCTCCGTGAGCCGCGCCTGCGCATCTTCCTCACCGATCTCGCTGCCGCGGGCGGCCAGCTTCTCTTGCGCCACGCCAGTGGCCACGCCCACCCCGACGACCTCCGCCGCTTCGTCGAACCACTCCGTCCGCGCGTCCTCTTTCCCGTTCACATCACGAGCCCGAGCATCTGGGCTGAATACTATCCCGCGACCATCCTCGCCCGTGACGGGGAATCGATCGAACTGAAATGAATCCGAACACTCCCAGCATCATTCAGGCAGACCGCTCCGTTCTGATTCACCCCTTGTCCCAGATTATTACCTGGCAGAGGTTTCTCCAGGCCTCACGAGCCGCCAGCAGCGAAGCGTCGGGATGGAATTCGAAGACCCATTGGGTGGAGCGAGGCTTGGAGCTACTCGTAAATTTGCCGACACTCGCCGTCAGCGGCTTTGTCGCCGAATGGACGCAAAACTCGTTCGCCCCGAAAGCGGCGCCGCTACCTCGCCTGTGCGACTTTCGACTGGGCGAACGCCTCACCGCCTTGGAAGCGCGCAGACGCGGTGCGACGGACCGGCCGCGCAACTCCGAGGATCAACTCAACTGGGATCTTGCGACCGCGCTGCACGAAGCTGAACCGCGCAACGCGAAGTGCGTGACTTACGAGCTTCCCCTTGCGCGCGAAAAGAAAGGACTTCTGAAATCCGACATCGTCGTTTTCGACACGTCTGGTTCGGTCGAGATCATCGAATTAAAAATTGCCAGCGGCGAAAACCCGCTGATGGGGCTGGTCGAGGCGATTTGTTACGCGATCCAACTCGTCCGCTGCTGGCCGGCGTTGCAGCCCGAACTGCAAGAGCGAATTTCAACACCGAACGTGATTCGGACCATCAACCTCGTCGTAGCCGGCGAGGCTGAATATTGGAAACAGTGCACGCCCGCCAAGCGACCGCTCAAAAAATCGGAAACCCGCGGTCTTTATGCCCTCGTCGGAGATGTTTCCCGACATCTTCCACGGGACATGCCTCTCACCTTGACGCTGGCCGAGTATCGGAAAGCTCCACGGATAAATCTCGTCGATGCGGGGCTGCCCGGCTCGTTGCCGCCGCCGCCCGGTTCTTTCGTCCAGCCGAGAAAGCCGGTCTGAGCTTTTTACGTATATAGAGCATTTCAAATGAAACCACGTCCGCCACATGCCGTCGTCCGTCATTCATAGGGTAACCCAATAGGTTACCGTTTCAGGTTATAGTTTTATTTGAAATGCTGTAGTAGGATGCCTCACTCGCATCCTCGCCGCCCCGCAGCCAAGCTCGCCACCGAAC
This sequence comes from Verrucomicrobiota bacterium, assembly GCA_048498075.1. GTDB lineage: Bacteria > Verrucomicrobiota > Verrucomicrobiia > Opitutales > Opitutaceae > Opitutus. The sequence goes on from JBEHYR010000065.1 coordinate 13,526, forward strand.
TCGCCCCTCGACGCGGCCCGTGCCAGCCCGATCCATTACGCCGTCATCTTCCTCGTCGCGACCCGCTCAAACGACTTCTACGATTTCGCGCGCGACGAATGGACTTGGAATCGCATCCCGTCCACCGCGACCTTCAAATCACACCCCATCGCCCTGGCCGCCGCCCGCGCACTCACCGCCGCACGTCGGCGCCACGCCACCCACAGCGCGCTCTTCACCCCGCCTTCGCGCTCGCTGCAAGTTGTCGCGCCCCGCCTCGGCCGGCGCCGTCTGCTCGAAATTGTCCGCACCCGTCATGGCCGCCACATCCCGATCCTCGCCGAACCTCCTTGAGCCTAAAAGGCGCTGGTTCGAATTGAACCACAGACACTGAGAGCACAGAGAAAACGGCTTCCGAAAAAACCGATCCGATCGGGAAGCTCACCCGACGGACGAAACCATTTTCTCCGAGGTTTCTCCGGTTCGCCTCTCTGTGCCGTTGGGTCTTTGTGGTTCAACTTGTGGTTCAACTGCATTTTTTAGGTTGAGCCGAATCGGCTGACTTGGACGGCCGGACTTCTCTATTTCCACTGCTGCACTCTCCGCCACGTCGTCGCCGCAGGCGCAGCTTTACGCCACGATTCTTACGCCCCCTCCGCCCGCGGCGCCGCCTCGATCCCATTTTCCTCCAGCCACACCTGCACCGCATCCTTGCTCCTCTTCTCCTGCACGGCGTGCCACTGCTGCCGCACCTCCGGCCACTCGCGCAGCGCTTCGCGAAAATTCCGAAATGGTTTTGCCCGCCGCAGCACCCGTTCCAGATCGCGCTTCGCTTCTCCATCCGCCAGCCCCGCGACAAAATTCTCCATCGCGCCAAAGTCGTCTCTCGCCTCCGTCGTCGACTCGACGAGCAGATACCGCTCCGACTCGCTTTCCACCTTCTCCTCCAACTCCGGATCGTCGAACACCGGCAGCACGTCGCCCGTCTCCAGATCGAGATACCACTGGTTCTCTCCGCCGCCGTTCGTGAGAGCGATCTCCAGCATCTCCACATCCACCGGCACTTCTCGTTTGTTTTCCATAGCCGCAGTCTGTTCAAAATTCCTCTTTCCCGCCAGTCTCGTCACCCGTCACCTTGCCGAACCTCCGTCGCCGCTCCGCCCGCCCGCGTAGCCACGCCGCTGGATCATGCTGCGCCACCTCGCGCCAGAACGCCCGCTTGCGTTCGTGCTTCGCCCGCACCGCCGCCACATAGCCTTCGTGCGGTTCCGACCTCTCCCATCTCTCGATCTGCGGCGCCAGCGTTTCCAGCCGATGCCAGTAAGCCTCTGCGGATCCCTTCCGCGGACGGCGACCCGGCTTCCCTAAAAATCGCCATGATCGACCTCCCTCGCGCCCATCGCCATCTGGGCGTCACGGTTGCAACTTCCCCGCGTCGGAACTTTGTGAAGATAAAGATAACGAAGCTGCGTCGGCCCCTGTCCCGGCCCATTCTTCCCCCAAGCCCTCTGCTGTCATGAGACGCCATTCACCCGCGCTGTTTTTCGCTCTGCCTCTGCTCGCCTCCGCCGCGTTCGCGGCGGCGCCCGACGACGACGCCATTCAAGCCAAAGTCGCCGCGCTCCTCGCGCAAATGACCGAGGCGGAAAAAATCGGCCAGCTCATCCAATACTCCGAACCCGGCGCCGAAACCGGCCCGGCTGTCCGCTCCAACATCGAGCACGAAATCCGCGCCGGCCGCGTCGGCAGCATGCTCAACGTCATCGGCGCCGCGCGCACGCGCGAGTTCCAGGAACTCGCCGTGAAAAACTCGCGGCTGCACCTTCCGCTGCTCTTCGGCTACGACGTCATCCACGGCTTCCGGACGATGTTTCCCATCAACCTCGGCCAGGCCGCCTCGTGGGATCTCGCCGCCATCGAACTCTCCGAGCGCATCGCCGCCACCGAAGCCTCCGCCGCCGGCGTGCACTGGACTTTCGCGCCCATGGTCGACATCGCCCGCGACCCACGCTGGGGCCGCATCTCCGAGGGCTCGGGCGAAGATCCGTTTCTCGGCAGCGCGATCGCCCGCGCCCGCGTGCATGGCTTCCAAGGCGACGACCTTTCCCGGCCCGACACGATTCTCGCCTGCGCGAAACACTTCGCCGGATACGGCGCCGCCCAGGCCGGCCGTGACTACAACACCACCGAGATTCCCGAGATCGTCCTGCGCGACGTCTATCTCCGGCCATTCCACGCCGCGGTCGCCGCCGGCGTCGGCACGTTCATGGCCGCCTTCAACGACCTCAACGGCACGCCCGCCTCGGCGAACAAATTTCTCATGACCGACGTCCTCCGCCACGAGTGGGGCTTCAAAGGCTTCGTCGTCTCCGACTGGCAATCCATCCTCGAACTCATTCCCCACGGCATCGCCGCCGACGCCGCGGAAGCCTGCCGCCTCGCGATGAACGCCGGTCTCGACCTGGACATGGAGGGCCACGTCTACCGCGATCATCTCGCCGACGAAATCAAAGCCGGTCGCGTCGACCCCGCGCGCCTCGACGCCGCCGTGTCCGCCATCCTCGCCGCTAAATTTCGCCTCGGCCTCTTCGACGATCCTTACCGCTACAGCGATGCCGATCGCGAAGCCCACGCGATGCTGCGGCCCGAAAGCCTCGCAGCCTCCCGCGATCTCGCGCGGAAATCCTGCGTGCTCCTGAAAAACGAGCCCGCCGCGCTCCCGCTGCGCGCCGACGCTCGCATCGCGCTCATCGGCCAGCTCGGCGGCGTACAGCGCGACATGAACGGTTCGTGGCAAGGCAAGAGCCGTGAACAGGACGCCGTCTCGCTGCGCACCGCCTTGGAAAAGGCGTTCCCCGGCCGCGTGACCTACGCCCTCGGCGCGAAAACCCAGGGCATCGATCGTTCCGGTTTCGACGAGGCGATCGCCGCCGCCAAAAAATCCGATGTGATCGTCGCCGCACTCGGCGAAGGCTGGTTCATGAGTGGCGAAGCTTCCAGCCGCTCCGAACTCGGCCTCCCCGGCGCACAACTCGACCTGCTCGCCGCGCTCCGCGAAACCGGCAAGCCCGTCGTCCTCGTGTTGTTCGCCGGCCGACCGCTCGTGCTCGCGCCGGTGCTCCCGCTCGCGGATTCGATTCTCCTCGTCTGGTATCCCGGCACGATGGGCGGCACTGCGATCACCGATTTGTTGACAGGTTCATTTTCTCCCTCCGGCAAACTGCCGGTCACCTTCCCGCGCAACGTCGGCCAGATCCCGATCTACTACGCCGCGAAAAACACCGGCCGCCCCATCGACCCGCGTGACCCGCACGACAAATACAAATCGCAATACCTCGACGTTCCGAACACGCCCCAATTCCCCTTCGGCTTCGGCCTCTCCTACACATCGTTCGTCTACTCGCGCCCGCAGCTCGCGAGCGAAACGCTCGGCCCGCGCGGCGAACTCCGCATCAACGTCACGCTCACGAATTCCGGCCCGCGCGAGGGCGCCGAAGTCGCCCAGCTCTACGTGCGCGATCTCGTCGGCTCGGTCACGCGCCCCGTCCGAGAACTCAAAGGTTTCCAACGCGTCACGCTGAAATCCGGCGAATCGCGCGAACTCGTCTTCACGCTCAGCGCCGCCGACCTCGCCTTCACCCACGCCGACATGAGTTTCGCGCCCGAGCCGGGGAAATTCGAAGTCTTCCTCGGCGGCGACTCCACCGCGCCAAAGATCGGAGAATTCGAATACGCCGACGCCCCGTAAGTCCGCGAGCGCCGCCGGTAGGGCGGGTTATCCCCAACCCGCCGTCACGCGCCATTCGCCAAATGCACCGGCGCGTTAAGGATAACGCGCCCTGCCTCCGTCAATCCGCCCCATTCCCGTCCGTCATCGCCCCGCTGAGATACGTGTCGTAAGCCGCCAGATCGAGCAGCCCGTTGCCGCTGAGATTGAAGACGAGCACGCGCTTCTTTCCTTCCTCGCGGCACTTGATCGCCTCATCGACCACCGCCGCGATCGCATGCGACGACTCCGGCGCCGGCACGAGGCCCTCGCTCCGCGCGAAGAGCACGCCGGCCTCGAACACTTTCGTCTGCGGCACCGCGACCGCCTCGATCAAACCGAGCTTCCGACAGTGGCTCACCATCGGCGCCATGCCGTGATAACGCAGCCCGCCCGCGTGGATGCTCGGCGGCATGAACGTGTGGCCGAGCGTGTACATCATCATCAGCGGCGTCGTTTCCGCCGTGTCGCCGAAATCGTAGCGCAGCTCGCCCTGGGTGAGCGATGGACACGACGCCGGCTCGACCGCCACGATGCGCGTCTGCATGGCGCCGCGCAGATTCTCGCGCACAAACGGGAACGCGATGCCGGCGAAATTGCTGCCGCCGCCGGCGCAGCCGAAAACGACGTCGGGCTCCTCGCCCGCCATCGCCATCTGCTTGAGCGTCTCTTCGCCGATCACGCTTTGATGGAGGCACACGTGATTCAGCACGCTGCCGAGTGCGTATTTGGTGTGCGGGGTCTTCACGGTGTCCTCGATCGCCTCGCTGATCGCGATGCCGAGACTGCCGTTGTTGTCGGGATTTTCCGCGAGCAGCTTGCGGCCGAACTCCGTCTGCTCGCTTGGGCTGGCAAACACGTTCGCCCCGTAGGTCTGCATGAGCAGCTTGCGGTAGGGCTTCTGGTGAAAACTCACCTTCACCATGTAGATCGTGCACTCGAGTCCGAAGACGCGGCACGCCATCGACAGCGACGAACCCCACTGGCCGGCGCCCGTCTCTGTCGCGAGCCGCTTCGTGCCGGCAAGTTTGTTATAGTAGGCCTGCGGGATCGCCGTATTCGGTTTATGGCTGCCGGCAGGACTGACGCCCTCGTATTTGTAGTAAATGTGGGCCGGCGTGTTCAGCGCCTTCTCCAGCCGCACCGCGCGCAGCAGCGGCGTCGGGCGGTAGAGCGCGTAGACGTCGCGCACTTCCTGCGGGATTTCGATCCTTCGCTCGGCGCTCATCTCCTGGGCGATCAGCGCGTCCGGAAACAGTGGCGCCATCATGTCCGGCGAGATCGGCTGCTTCGTGCCCGGATGCAGCGGTGGCGGCATCGGTTCCGGAAAATCGGCGAGCAGGTTGTACCAATGCGTCGGCATCTCTTCGGCGCGAAGCAGAAATTGAATCGGTCGGTCCATGGTGGGGTGGAGTTCGGGCACTAAAACCTCGGTGCTCACTAGCGATCTTCGCCAGCACGGTCACGAGCGAAAGTCCACGTGCCAAGCCCCGCGCGCACTTGGGCAAAAACTGCGCGCCGTGCACACCGTCACGCCCGCGCACCCGCTTTTCGCGATGTCCTCGACCCGGTTGTGGCCACGCCGAAAGGAAGTGGCCAGCTGGGGGGCGCTCGAAAATTTCCATGGCCGCGGTAGGAGCCTGCTTGCAGGCGATGCTGGACCTTCGCCCACCAGGATCGCCTGCAAGCAGGCTCCTACCTTCGATCCGCCTCGCGGCTGCACTTTTTGTCAAACCGCTCTACGGCATCGAATGCGCCAGCGCCCACCAACCTTGGTCGTCGGACGGAAAAACCGGAAGTTTGAAATCGCGCGGGAACGGGCCGCGGCCTGCCCGTACCCGCGCGCTCGCGGTCCGGGAGAGCCGGTAGTCCGCGTAAGTAAACCAGCAGAAACTAAATCGTCCTTCTGCCACCGCGGACGATCGATCCTGCGGCAACGCGCTTTTGAAGCGCGACAGCCGGCGCAACGGCCAGGGATAACGCACCGCCAGGTCGAAGGTGTCTTGTTTCATGCGATCGCCGAAGGCCGCGATGTCGCCTGTCGTCTTGCCGTCGTGCTGAGCATGATAGGGAAAATAATACCAGCCCATCAATCCAAACGGCAGGAACGACGCTTCCGCGGGCGACACCACTCCGGTCTCCAACGCCCGTCGCCCCAATGTGCCGATGGCATACGCTTGATCGTACTTCGTTTTGAAATGGACGACGAAACCGAGCGAAAACAGCGCCGCCGCGAGGGCAAAATTTTCTGCGATCCTCCGCCGCGGCCTCATGGGCGCGGGACCGATGGCGAAGAAAGAAAAGAAAAAGGCGTCGGCCAGATAGTAGTCCCACGTGAGATGGCGCAGAGTGACGATCGTCACTGCTCCGCCGGCTGCCGCGACCAAGACACGCGATAGGTCCGGTCCAAGTGTCGCCAGCCCGAGCGCAGCCACGGCTACGATCGCTGCCAGATAAACCCGGAAAGGCTGTAATGCGAAAGCGTCATCGTCGAAAGCGACGTAGTCCCCGATCTCGAAGTGCATGAACAGTCCGACTGCAACGACGACGAAAATTCCCGCCAGCAGGAGCCGGCGCGGACTTCTGCTCAACCGCTCGCACCCGCCGGTGGCCAGGCTCCCCAAGCCAAAACCTGCGAGGCAAACCACGAGTCCGGTCAGCGCGGCACGATAAGCGGCCACCGCCGACCACCCCTCGAACAGATGATCGGTGATCGCCGTTTGGGAGAGCGTTTTGTTCATCAGCGCCCGGACCAGAAAAAACCAAGCACCGCCGGCGGCGATCACGAGCCACGGCTCGGCGACGGTCCACTTGTCCGCGGATCGCTTCGCCGCAGCGATCCCGGCGACGAGCGGGATCGCGCCCCATGCGACAGCGGTCTGGCGGGTGCAAAGAGCTAGAGCCCAAAAAAACCAGAAAACTCCCCAGCGTGCTTTGACGCCAAACCGGATCGCGCCGAGAAGGCAGACGAAATACAACGAGAAGCAATTTATCTCGACGAATTTCCACTGGATCGTGGGAAAACAGCACCATCAGGCTGACGAATCCGGCGAGGAGCGTACTCGCACCACGATCGACCAGCAGCTTGACCATCAGCCACACGGAAATTCCAGCGAGGACGGCGCTGAGACCATACGTCGCGGCATACATGCTGTGTGTGCCCCACAGTACCACTGCACCAAAGCTCGAGAATCCCGCGGCCCAAGGTTCCAGCCAGTCGTCCGTCCACGGCCGCCCATGCTGAAACGTCAGGAGAATCGAGCGGATATAGCCGAAACCGTCGTTCAACGGCATGATCCCTCGCGGGAAAACGGAGAAGATGATCCATGCCGCCAGTACCGCCGACATCATTGCCATATCGGGTGATCGAATCCTGCGTGAGCTGCCTTGAGTTCGCATGGAGAGCGCACTCCCGGTTTGCCCGCTATAGACTTCGGTGGCGAGTCCCGCGTCACGCCCGCCATCAGTGTGAAGTCACTCCAGCGAAGCGCGTCGCTGTAGTCGAAAACCGTGACAGCGCCGCCGCTTCCGCCATGCTCGCCGGGCGATGACCAACAAAACCATCGTGATGGCGCCGGATAAAAAGATCGCGCTCGTCGCCCACGACAACAAGAAGCGCGACCTCGTCGAGTGGTCCAAGTTCAACCGTGATCTCCTTGCGCACCATAAAATCTACGCCACCGGGACCACCGGCGCGCTCCTCGAGCGCGAACTGGGCTTTCCCATCACTAAACTTCAAAGCGGCCCGCTCGGCGGTGATCAGCAGATCGGTGCGAAAATCGTCGAGGGTGAAATCGACTTCCTGATTTTTTTCTGGGATCCGCTCGAGCAGCAGGCGCACGACCCCGATGTGAAGGCGCTGCTGCGCATGGCCGTCGTGTGGAATATTCCGATCGCCTGCGATCGCGCCTCGGCGGACTTCATCATCTCGTCGCCGCTGATGGATCAGACCTATGACCGCCTCGTCCCCGACTACGATGTGTATCGCCATCGCAAGGTCCCCGGCGTCGAGGCGCCCGCGCTTCCGATCCCCGGCGTCGCCGAGCCGGCGAAAACGAAACGCCGCAGCACCGACGGCGTCGCACCCGCGTCGGCGCCAGGGCTCGTGACATGAGCCCCGCCTTGACGAGCGCCGACTGGCTGCTCGCGGGAATTCGCGCGGCCCCGGCGCTTTTCATCCTGAAAAGCGCTGTTGAAACGCGGAATTTAAGATGAATGCCATGGCGCAGCAGCGCCGGTAGGGACGCCTCTCCGAGGCGTCCGTTGCGAGTCGAAGCGCCGCCGAATTCGCCAAGTTACCTGCAGGATCCCAGACCAGGCGCCGCCGACCCGCCGCTTGGCCGTAGGTCTCGTAGAAGGCGGCCGGAACGAGCAGAAGACCAAATGAATTAAAAAAACACCGTTGAAACGCGGAGCCCGCGAAGAGCACGGAGGAGAAAACCAAACCACGCTTCCCGCCGGATCTTTACCGCGCGGGTGAAGCTTTCCGGGATTCCAATCTCGCTCTGGTTCCTCCGCGACCTCCGCGCACGCCGCGTTTCAATCGCGGAATTTAAGATCACTAGATCATTTCGTCACACGAGCGTTCGCGTGCTTCACGCCGATCCCGCCGGGTTGGCAAAAAACCAGAGAACTTCCAATCCTTCCTTCGGCTGCTTCCGCCTTGGTGTTTGGCCGCTGGTAATTCTCTGGAGCTTGGATTCTCGGAGCTTGAATTCTCGGAGCTTCGCGCCGCCGGCGGGTTATTTCAGGCCCATGCGCTTTCGTTTTCGGTAGAGCGTGGCTTGATCGATACCGAGGATTTCGGCGGCTTCGTTCATGCTCGCGGTCGACTTGAGGACGCGGCGGATGTGCTGATCTTCGAGCGTCTGGAGGGTGACCATCGCGCCGGTTTGCAGCGGAGCTTCGGGCGCGGCGGCGTGGCCGCCGGTGTTCAGGCGGATTTCGACGGGAAGATCGGCAAGGCCGATTTGTTTTTCGGGCGCGAGGATCACGGCGCGTTCAATCGTGTTGCGCAGCTCGCGGAGATTGCCGGGCCAGGTGTAACGGCGGATGCAATCGGCGGCTTCGTCGGTGAAGCCGGTGACGGGACGCGCGAACTGCGTGGCGCAGTGCTTCACGTAATGCTCGGCGAAACGAAGGACGTCGCGCGGGCGGGCGCGGAGCGGCGGCATCTCGACGGTGATGACGTTGAGGCGATAATAGAGATCCTCGCGGAAGGCGCCCTCGGCGACGCGTTTCTTGAGATCGCGATTCGTGGCGGCGACGATGCGCACGTCGGAGCGGCGGGTGACGGTCTCGCCGAGGCGCTCGTATTCTTTTTCCTGTAACAGCCGGAGGAGCTTCGGCTGGATCTCGAGCGGCAGGTCGCCGATTTCGTCGAGGAAGAGCGTGCCGCCCTCGGCGGCTTTGACCTTGCCCCAGGTGTCGCGCATCGCGCCGGTGAACGAGCCGCGGACGTGGCCGAAGAGCTGCGATTCGAGGAGTTCTTTCGAAAGTGCGGGGCAGCTGACGGTGACGAACGCGCGGTCGCTGAGATGGCTGTGATCGTGCAGCTCGCGGGCGGCGACGCTTTTGCCGGTGCCGCTTTCGCCGAGGATGAGGACCGACGCGGTGCTCTTCGCGGCACGCATCAGGATATCCATGACGGCCTTCATCGCGGGCGTCTCGAAATCCATCAGCGGCTCGGGGCTCTGCGCGTGAACTTCCTTCACCTCCTCCTCGAGGCGTTCGATTTTCCGGCCCATCTCGGCGAGGCGGCGGAGGCGGGCGAGGACGGCGTGGAACTGATCGCGCGTGAAAGGTTTTTCGAGGAAGTCGACGGCGCCCTGCTGGAGCGCGGCGACGGCGTTTTTCACGGTGCCTTGCGCGGAGAACATCACGATCGGCATCGACGGGCGGAGCTTCAGGATGGGCGCGATGAGCGCGACGCCGTTTTGCCGGCCGAGGTGGACGTCGAGGAGGACGGCGTCGAACTTGTCTTCCTTGATGCGCTCGAGCGCGACGTCGACGTTGGACGCGCTCGAGGCGAAGTGGCCTTCCTCCTCGATGAGCAGGCAGGTGGCTTCGCGGAAGACCTGGTCGTCGTCGACTACGAGAAAATCCATGGGAGCGGAGAGCGGGCGGCGGCGGGGTTCAACGCAGGGTTGTCATTCTGAACGAAGTGAGGAATCCAGCTTGCGCTTCATTGCGGCTGCCGGCTGCGAGGATCCAAATGGATTCTTCGCGACGCTCAGAATGACAGGAAATTTTCGGAGCGGCAGGTGCGAATGGTGCGAGCCGGCGGTCATAGACCGCCGCTACATTGGAGTCTGAGCAAGACAACGGGGTGCCGCGCATGTCAGTTCGCGCCGACGGCGGGCGGGAAGGTGAGGATGAAGGTGGCGCCCTGGTCGGGAGCGCTCTCGAGTTGCAGGTCGCCCCGCATGTCGTGCATGAGTTTTTTCACGATGCTGAGGCCGAGGCCGGTCGAGGGTTCGCCGCCGGTCGGGCGGGCGCTCAGGCGGCGGTAGCGGCGGAAAATTTCCTTCCGGTCCTCGTCGGTGAAGCCGGGGCCTTCGTCGACGACGCGGCATTCGCCGCGGCCGTCGGCGGTCTGGCCGACGATGACGCGGACGGTCTTGCCCGTCGGCGAAAATTTCAGCGCGTTGGAAACGAGGTTGTCGAGGACCTGCTCGAGCGCGGCGCGATCGGCTTCGACGAGCACGGCGTCCTCGCGTTGCTCGAGGCGGAGGGCGATGCCTTTGCGCGAGGCGTGCTCGCTGTGCCGTTGCACGATGCCGGCGCCGAGATCCTGGAGGGAGACGGGCTGGAATTTCAGCGGGCGGCCGTGATCGACTTCGGCGTTGGCGAGAAACTCCTTCACGAAGGAGAGCATCTGGTCGGTGGCGCGCAGGATGTTCGTCGCCATGCGCTGGAAGCGCGGCTCGGCGAGCGACTGGGCTTTTTCGTTGAGGAGCTGGACGCTCATGAGCATGCCGCCGAGGTGATTCTTCAGGTCGTGCGCGAGGATGCCGAGGAGTTCGTCCTTGTCCTCGGCGAGCTGGCGGAGGCGGTCGCGGGCGTTTTTCAACGCGAGGTGCGTGCGGACGCGCGAGAGGAGTTCGGAGGCGTTGAAGGGTTTCGTGACGTAGTCGACGCCGCCGGTTTCGAGCGCGCGGACGATGAGGCTTTTGTCGTCGGCGGCGGAGAGGAAAATGATCGGGATGTCGGTCCACTCGGGCTTGGCGCGTATCCGCCGGCAGACTTCGAAGCCGTCGAGGCCGGGCATGAGGACGTCGAGGAGGATGAGGTCGACGGGGCGCGCGGCGAGGCGGCGCAGGGCTTGCTCGCCATCGAGCGCGGGCACGATGTCGAAGCCGAGGTGGCCCATCATGTCGCCGAGGACGCGGAGATTGGTTTCCTGGTCGTCGACGACGAGGATGCGAGCGGACATCAGTTCACGGGTCATGAGTTCGGAGACGGGGTGCCCGTGGGGCCTTCGAGGAAGCGGACGAGGCCGGGAAAATCTTTCAGGCGGACCTCCATGCGCAAGATCGCATAGTCGTCGGTCTCGCGCTGGAGGGCGGCGGCATAGTCGAGGACGGGGCGGCAGTTGCTGGGGTGGGCAATTTCCTGGAGGCGCTGGGCGAATTTTTTCACCTCGCCGATCGCCCCGCTGTCGGAGACCTCGCGCCAGAGGCCGTTTTCGAGGTGGCGGAGCGTGGGCACGAGCCCGGCCCAGCCGGGCTGGAGCGGGTCGCCGGGCGCCGGGAGCGAGATCTCGATGGGCGGATTCGTATTTCGGCGCGAGCGACGCGGAAGAAAGGCGGCGAGTTCGTGGAAGAGAACCTGGCGGGTGAAGGGTTTGCGCACGTAGCCGGCGAAATAACCGCGGAGCACGTGCTCGTCGTCGATCATGCTCGAAGCCGTGACCGCGATGACGGGGAGAAGTTCGCTGCCGGGGAGCTTTCTGATTTCGGCCAGCGTGGCGTGGCCGTCCATCTCGGGCATGCGGATGTCGAGAAGGACGATATCGGGCATTTGGTTACGCACGGCAGCGAGCGCTTCGAGGCCGTTGGCCGCGAAGGCGAGCTGGTGATCGGAGTGCTCGAAGTAGCCGGCGATGAGGTCGCGATTGGTGGCGTTGTCGTCGACGACGAGGATGGAGGCGCGCTTGAGGTCGTTGAAATCGACTTCGTCGACGAGGTGCGCGCGGGCATGGTCGGGGAGGCGGACCGAGACGGTGACCTCGGGCAGGGTGACGCGGAAACGCGTGCCGCGGTCGACGGCGCTGTCGAGGCCGATCGTGCCGCCCATGCGCTCGGTGAGGCGTTGCACGATGCTGAGGCCGAGGCCGGTGCCCTGTTGCTCGCGCTGGCGCCGCGGATCGACCTGCACGAACGGGCGAAAGACATCCTTCTGGCGTTCGGGCGGGATGCCGATGCCGGTGTCGGCGATCTCGAGTTCGAGGCGGCCGATGCCGCGCTTCGCGGGATGATTTTGCCAGAGGATGGAAAGTTTCACGCTGCCGCGGTCGGTGAACTTGATGGCGTTGCCGATGAGGTTGACGATGATCTGGCGCAGCCGGGAGCGATCGAGCATGAGCGCGTGCGGGAGGGCGGGATCGAGTTCGTATTCGAGGCGGAGGCCTTTGCGCGAGGCCTGCTGGGCGAAGACGGTGTGCATGAACTCGGCGAGTTCATGGAGATCGGTGGGCTCGAGATGGAGTTCGATGACGCCGGCGTCGATTTTCGAGAGGTCGAGGATGTCGTTGATGAGCTGGAGGAGAGAGTTGGCGCTCTCGCGAATGGCTTCCACGCGCTGGCGGGATTTGCCATCGGCGGGCAGGTCGGTGATGAGCAGGTCGCTGAAGCCGAGGATGGCGTTCATCGGCGTGCGGATCTCGTGGCTCATGTTGGCGAGAAAGGCGCTTTTCTCACGCGCGGCGCTCTCGGCGCGCAATGCCTGCTCGGCGAGGAGGCGCTCGTTTTTTTCTTTTTTCAGCGCGACGCGGGAAACGTAGAATGCGATCAAGCCGCTGCCGAGGCCGACGCTGCCGGCGAGCAGCATGGCCATGAGGGCGCGCTTGATCTGGCGGCGCGTGGCTTCGCCGGCGGCCGTCGCGAGATCCTGCGGCCGGCGATCCATGCGGGCGAGGATCGTGCGAATCTGCTCCATCGTTTCCCGGCCTTCCTGTTCGCGGGCGCGGTCGAAGGTCGTCGACCAGGTGGCGCGGCGGCGGGCGTCGATCGCCTGGCGGAGCGCGGCGAGCCGGAGTTCGGCGAGGCCCTTGAGTTCGAGCACGTCGGCGCGGAGGGAAGGCTGGTCGAAGGCATCGGCGGCGAGTTTTTCGAACTGCTTGGGAAACTCCGCCTCGGCGCGGTCGAAGGGTTTCAGGAAGCTTTCGTCGCCGCTGAGCAGGAACCCGCGTTCGCCGGTTTCCGCATCCTGCAACGTGAGCAGCACCTCGCTGAGTGAGCGGCGAAACGCGGCCGACTCGATCGACGCTTCGAAGCTGCGACTCAAGTTCGTCCACACCACCACGCCCAGTCCGATGCCTCCGAGCGAAAGCACGATCCACAGGAAGATCATGTAGCTGTAGATTCGCGGAGTGAGCAGGCGCATGCTGGTAAACGAGACGACGAAGTCGGAGAACGACAGCCGCCGACGGAGCGGGTTGCAAAATGCAAAAATGTCAAATGAACCAGCTTTGGTCCAGCGACAGATTTGCGTTGTCGGCCGCAGAGATTTCGCGCGCCGGCTCGAGCAAGCGAGACGCCGGTTCGAACGGGCGGCGGCAATCGAAGAATCAGGTGGCGGCGCGCATCGGGCTTCGGGAGCAGTGAGTTGAGCGGGGGAAATGTCGGTGGAAAATCAGCAGGGAGGGCGCGAGTCGAAGAGCCAGATCTGCTTTTCCAAGCCGCGGAGGGCGGCATACAGCAGTCGCGCGGTGGCGGCGTCCGCGGCGGCCAGCGCCTCGCGGAATGCAACGGCGAGGGCTCGTCCGCACTGGCGGCACGCCCGCACGCAACGGCAGAGCAGCGATTCCCGGAGGAGAGTGGCGGAACGTTTGACGGCCGGGGCCGGCCGGGGACTGGCCATGCGAGCACACGGCGGCCGGCCGGCCGCTGCGCGAGCCGAGGCCCTGGGGCGCCGCATGGCCGCGAGTTCAGCGATGCGGCCTTGGAGGCTGTCGAGCGTTTCCTCCAAAAGAATCAGCAGGGAAATCGCGGGGCGAGCCAGCACGAGGGCGTTCGGCGAGTCGGGCGACGCGTGGCGAAGCGCCTGATCCCACGCGATGACCGAGCCATGCGCGGCGCGGAGACGTCGCAGCAGCCGGCGGCGCCGCCGCGGGACGTGGGAGGTGGAAGCCATGGTGAGGAAGCGGGGGACGCGAGAGCGCAAAAAATCGAAGGCCGCGGAACGAGCCGCCGCCTTCGCAGCAAGCGAAGGCGGCGAAGTGTACTCAGGCGGCGAGGCCCATCCAATGCGGTGGGAGCGCCGACGCCGCGGCGGGCTGGGCGGACGGCTGCTGGTCAGCGAAGGCGATGTTTTCGACGCCGACATGCTTGAAGATGTGCCAGGCGATGGCGGCTTCGTTTTCGCTTTTTGCATGAACGCAGAGGACGATCTGGCCGTTCTCGAGTTTTTCGATCGCGCGCTGCGCGAAATCCGCACGCAAGCCGAGTGCTTCGAGTTTAGCCGCGAGATCCGCAGCCTTCGCGCCGCGGCGGAAAAGCCGCCCGAGGAGCCCGGCGGCGGCGATCGGGAGCGCGGTCGCGACCGGCACGACGTTGAAGTTCTTGAGCCAACAGCAGACGCTGTTCGGAGCGCGGCGGCGCGGGAACATCGCGGAGATGTGCTCCTTGGCGATTCCAGCGCGAATCAGGCGAACGATCGCGATGTCGGCGTGGAGCTTGGAACTGGCGTCAGCAAGAACAGGGAGGGTGGACATGGCGTAAGAATTTGGAAGGTTTTCGAAGAGCGAGCGCAGGCCGTCGGCGTCGATTTCCAAACGGCCTGCGCGCAGGCGGTTATCTTAGCTCGTGGCGTTCCACATCGCCGGAGGTCGTCCAAATACTTCGAAGCAAGTGGTTTGATGAGAAAAACCCACGACCCGGGATCAGGGAAAGATCGGTGCATTTCGCGAAAAGATCGGGCGATGGGTTGCAGTTTGCACAGCTGTCGGCCCCGTCCCAGCGCCGCACTGCGAGCCACGAGTGCGAGCGAGTGGCCGGGTTTCCACTCGCGGGCGCTGATCGACACGTGCAGGGCGCACCGGAGAAATTAAGTTGCCGCACCCGCGGGCCGACCTACAACCCCGCCCATGGACGCGACGCAAAACCATCCGGTGCGGAGCGCCGTTCCAGCATGGCTTTCCGGGGAGTTATTCCGTTCAGTGCCACGGCGGACACACGCACACCATGTATCAGGTCACCTTTTCCGAACAAAGCATGCGCGAGCTCAACCGGCTCGATAAGCTCACGCAGATGGACGTCATCGAGCCGCTCGCGAACTTGAAGCCCGCCGATCTCTCCCACCCGCGCGAGCCGCTGGGGCGCTTTAAACGCGGGGACCGCGAATACTATCGGCTGCGTTCGGGCGATCACCGTTTTTATTTCGAAGCGCGCGGCGACTCGCTGCACACGCACTACATCCTGCACCGGAACTCGCTCGAGGATTTTCTCCTGCGCAACAAGCTGCCCGTCTCCGAGCAGCAGCTCGTCGAGCAGCACTCGAAATTCTGGAAATATCTCGAGAGCCTCACGAAATGAGCTTCTTTCGCCCTCCGAACGATCGTCGCCGCGAAGTCGACCTCGCCACGCGCGAGGATCCCTACAGCGTCACGCAGGCGAGCCGGATTTATTTCCTGCCGAACCTGATGACGGCGGGAAATCTCTTCTGCGGTTTCGTCGCGGTGATCCACTGCATCCAGGCGCGCCTCGCCGAACTCAGCGGGACCAACGACTACCTCGGGCTTACGTCGGCCGAGCACTACACGAAGGCGGTGTGGTTCATCTTCGGCGCGGCGGCGTTCGACACGCTCGACGGCCGGCTGGCGCGCATGGGTGGACGCGAATCGCTGTTCGGCGCGGAGTTCGACTCGCTGGCGGACGTGATCTCGTTCGGCATCGCGCCGGCGTTGATGGTTTATTTTTTGATCCTTTCGCCGAGTCAGGGTTATCCGCAGTTTCGCACGATCGGCTGGTTCTTCGGTTTCATTTACCTGCTGTGCGCGGCGATCCGGCTCGCGCGGTTCAACGTCATCACGAATCCGCTCCTGCACGGCAGTAAAAAGGAAACGAACAAGGACTTCGTCGGCCTCCCCGTGCCCGCCGCCGCGGCGACGGTCGCCGCGCTCGTGATGTTTCTCCTGCACCTGGCCGAGGGCGACAAATCCCTCCGCCTCTACGCGCTCGCGCTGCCGCCGTTGCTGCTGTTGATCGCGATCCTGATGGTCAGCACGGTGCGCTACCCGAGCGGCAAGGGCCTCGATCTGCAAACGAAGACGCGGTTGCAGCCGTTCATCGTTTTCCTCGGCCTGGCCGGGCTCGTCGTGCTCTACAAGGAGGTCGCGGTGCTCTGCGTCTGTCTCAGTTACATCTTCTTCGGATTGATCCGGCACTGGCGGCGGGCGCGGCGCGCGCGGGGGTCATCCGACGCCGTGACGAGTTCCGTGTGAGCAATTCGTGGGTTCCGGACCAACAACTTTGCCCCCGTGAATAACCGCCCGGTTGCTGGCACGGCCGGAGAAGTTTTTCACAACGATTCCGCGCCGGTTTTGAGAGGAGAACGCGCCGGTTGCTGGTCTTGTTGGGCGCGTATAAGAATACGGATAGAATTCCTTATTGAACCTCTATTCTTTTAGCCTTTGTTAGCTTCTCGAACGGCGCCCAGCGTCACCCCTTCATGAAATTCAAAATCAATCGCGACCATTTCGCCAACGGACTTGCCCAAGTGCTCAACGTCGTCGGCTCCAAGGCCACGATGCCCATCCTCAGCAACGTGCTGATCGAAGCCGAGAAGGACCAGATTTCGCTGACGACCACGAATCTCGATCTCGGCATCCGCTGCAAAATCAAAGCGGACGTGAAGGAAACCGGCAGTGTGACACTGCCCGTAAAACGCCTCGCGACGATCGTGCGCGAGTTGCCGAACATGGATGTGACCGTCGACGCCTCGCCGAATCACCAGGTGAAGATCGCGTCGGGTGGATCGAATTTCCGCATCATGGGCATCGGCAAGGAAGAGTTTCCCCCGCTGCCGGAATTCGGCGACGAGAAGGCGTTCACCCTCGAGCAGTCCGAACTCACGACGATGCTCAAGAGCGTCGCCTACGCGCAGTCGACCGACGAAACCCGCTACATCCTCAACGGCGTTTATTTTAATTTCAAAGACGGCAAACTCTCGCTCGTCGCCACCGACGGCCGCCGCCTCGCGCTCGTTTCGAAGGAGATGGACGTGCCGGCCTCGAGCGCCGGCGCGATCATCCTGCCGGCGAAAACCGTGAGCGAACTCACGCGGCTCCTCGACAAGGGCGAGAAGCTCAAGATCAACTTCAACGACCGCCGCGCGGCGTTTCAGATCGCGACCGACAAGGACACCAGCGGCCTGATCGACAGCGTTTACCTCTATTCGAAGGTCGTCGAGGGCAACTACCCGAATTACCAGCAGGTCGTGCCGAAGGAGACGCACCAGCGGATCAAGCTCGAGCGCGAACTCTTCCTGCAGTGCGTGCACCGCGCCGCGCTCGTCTGCTCCGAGAAATCCAATTCGGTCAAAATCAAACTCACGAGCAACCTGCTCGAAATCACCGCGCAAAGCCCCGACTTCGGCGAAGCGCACGAATCGATGGCGATCGGCTACAGCGGCCCGGAGCTGCAGGTCGCGTTCAACCCGGTATTCGTCATGGACCCGCTTCGCGCGCTCGCGAAGGACGAGATTTTCTTCGAGCTGAAAGACGATGTGAGCCCCGGCGTGTTCAAGACGCTGGACAGCTTCCTGTGCGTCATCATGCCCGTGCGGTTGAGCTGAGCGCGCGACTGACTTTGATTCTCGATGTAGCGGCGGTCTATTGACCGCCGGGTTTGGGAAGCCCTTCGATCTGGCGGTCATCGACCGCCGCTACCAAGGCTGCAAATTTGTCTCCGATGCCCTCGCCCTACCTCGTCCCCGCCGCGCTGCTGGTCTCGCTGCTCGTGATGCAGATCAACCAGCGCGCCGCGTCGCCGCTGCTGGCGATCGTCGACCGCTGGCTGCGCTGGGGCGTGTTCGCACTGGCTGGCGCCGAAGTCTGCCGCGAACTCGAGTGGCTCGACCGCCCTTTCTGGGTGCTCGTCGTCTTTTTTTTCCTGCTCTGGTTTCTCGCCGAGATGCTGATGAACTGGCTGCGCGTGCACGCGTTCAGCGTCAGCCCGATGCCGCTCTTCCAGCGCTACGACCTCAATCAGGACGGCGACGAGTGGCCGATCCAGGCGCGGCTGCTGAAACTGCGCGAATGGCTGCGCGCCCGGGGATTCAAGCAGGTGCAGGCGCTCAAGGCGGAACTCGCGCCCGGCGTCCACCTGCGGATCTCCGTGTATCAGGATTCCGAAGCCACCACGCGCGCCGACGTGGCGTTCCTGCCGCAGACGAGCGGCGCGATCACCGCGTGCTGCACGTTCACCTCCCTCACGACGGGCGGTGCGCGCTACGTGACCGACAACCTCTACGCGCCGTTCGCCGGCTTTTATCCCGACCACTGGTTCGTGGAACGCACGCCCTGGCGACGCTCCATCGCGAAACTGTTCGCCCGCCATCAGGCCCGCCTGCGCGCGTCCGCGGAGCCGCTGGCGCCGTTGCCGGAGGATGCGCTCGCCGACCTCAACGCCACGCAGCAGGAACTCGATCGCGTGAACACCGACCTCGGTTTCCTCCACTCACCGCCGCAACGCGAAGATCTCGGCAAGATCACGCACGAGGGTCGCTACCGCGTCTGGAAGGAAATCTGGATGCTCAACTACCTCGGCCGCGCGATGCGGTACGAGTGAGCGGTCGCGGCGCACTCCATCGAATCCGCCTGGACCGCCGCCTTGCGTGCCGCGGTTTAACTTTTGTCATTCTGAGCGGAGCGAAGAATCCATTTGGACTTTCGCACGCGCGTCGTGCCACGAAGCGCGCACTGGATTCTTCACTTCGTTCAGAATGACAGAAAATCGGGAGTCGGTCGCGAGGAGGGAGTTCCGCCTTCACCCGCCGATGTAACTCATCTCGATTTTCTCGCGCGCCTCGCCGGCTGCGATCACCTCCGCGCGCTCGTCGCTGTAGCGATCGAGCCGCCCCTGCCAGATGCGCCTGAGAAAACTCGCCAGCTCTCCGTCGTTTGCCCCCGCCCGCAGGCAACCGAGCACGTCCCAGCCGAGCGAAGCGAAGAGACACGTGTAAAGTTTCCCGTCCGCCGACAACCGCGCGCGATGGCAGTCGCGGCAAAACGGCTCCGTCACCGAGCTGATCAGCCCGATCTCCCCCGCGCCGTCGCGATAACGATAACGCGCCGCCACCTCGCCGCGATACGCCGGCCCGACGGGCTCGAGCGGCCAGCGCTCCGCGATGCGCGCGACGATTTCCTGCGCCGGCACCACGCGCTCCGCCGACCAGTGGTTCGTGTTGCCCACGTCCATGAACTCGATGAACCGCAGCGTGTGTCCGCGCTCGCGAAAATACGCGCAGAGTGTGAGCAACTCGCCGTCGTTCACGCCACGCTGCACCACGCAGTTTATCTTCACCGGCAGCCCGAGCCGCGTCGCCGCGTCGATGCCGCGGAGCACGCGATCGATCTTGAAGCCGAGTCCGTTCATTTTTCCCGCCGTCGCGTCGTCGAGCGAATCCACCGACACATTCACGCGATCCAGTCCGGCGGCGTGCAACGCGGGCGCGAACTTTTCCAGCAGCCAGCCATTCGTCGTCAGCGCGATGTCGGGCACGGCGAGATCGTGTTTCAGTGCGCGCACGATTTCCGCGGCGTCGGCCCGCAGCAGCGGTTCGCCGCCCGTGAGCCGCACTTTTTCGACGCCGAGCGTTTGAAACGCACGCACGATCCGCACGATTTCCTCCAGCGACATCAACTGCGGATCTCGCAAAAACGCGTGGCCCGCGCCGAAGACTTCCTTCGGCATGCAGTAGGGACAGCGGAAATTGCAGCGATCCGTCACCGAGATGCGCAGGTCGCGCAGCGGGCGTTGAAACGGATCGAGGACGGCGGCGGGCATGCGACAGGCACGAAAGCGAAAAAACCCGCCGGCGCCAGTCTGGGCGCGCGGCGGATGCGAAAAGGCCGAGCGAGAAGTGTAACGCAATGCGTTACACTGTCCGATCGGTGGATCGAGCCGTGGCGCTCGGAATTTATTCGATTCGAGTAACGAGCGAGAGAGGTAGCGGCGGTCCAGGACCGCCGGTTTGACTCACGCTCGTCCCCGAATCCGACGGTGACAGACCACCGCTGCGAGGCGTTCGATCTCCGGATTGGCGCCTACTGCGCCTCGAACAACTCCACGAGCGCTACGCCCGTCGTGTCGCCCACGCCCGTCACCAGCGCGGAATAAATTCCGGGATTCAGCGTGACGAGCAGCACTGCGTCCTTCGAGCCGGAGGTCAGTGCGGTCGCGCCGACCTGCGCCGAGGTCGTGACGACCGCGGCTGCGTTCGTGGCGTCGCTCCAGTTGTCGTTCTCTGCGACCTTCACGCCGCTGGAATAGAGCGCCATCTTCGGGTCGCCCAGCACGCCGCTCACGCTGCGCGAGGCGAGCGTCGGGCCGAGCGCCCGAATCAGCACGGTGCGCGGCGTGCTGCCGCCGATCACGAAACCGGCGATGAGGAGATTGTCACCCGTGCCGACCTGCGCACGGGCGGAGACGTTGATCAGCCGCGGACTCGCGTCGGTGAAGGTGTCGGTGGCGTCGTAGATTTCCGCGAGCGCAAT
>JBEHYR010000066.1:0-32967 GCA_048498075.1 Verrucomicrobiota bacterium
CCCCCTCACCCGACCCACCGCCGATACAGTTCCTCAAATTTCCCCGCCAGCAGCGCCGCGTGAATCTCCCGGCTGAGCGCGCACATGAACCAGACGTTGTGAAACGACACGAGCCGCATCCCCAGCGGATCCTCGATGCGAAACAAATGCCGCAGATACGCCCGTGAATACTGCCGGCAGGCCTTGCAGCCGCACGTCGGATCGATCGGCCCGGCATCGCTGCGATGCGCCGCTTTCTTCAGCGCGACGCGGTAGTGGTTCTTCGGATTCCCGCCCGCCTCCGGGCTGAGATAACCAAACCCGCACCGCCCCAGCCGCGTCGGCGACGTGTTGTCGAACATATCCACGCCGCGCCGCACCGCCTCGAAAAATCCCTCCGGCCCGCCGCCCAGCCCCATCGCGTAAAACGGTTTTTCCGCCGGCACCAGATCGCGCACCATCTCGAGCGTCGCCGCCGTGATCGCCGGGCTGATCCCGATCGACTCGCCCGCGATCGCGATCCCCGTCGTGGCGAAATCCAACAAATGCTGCGTCGATTCCCGCCGCAGTTCCCGATGGCTCCCGCCCTGGATGATCGGAAAAAATTCCTGACCCGCCGGCGCGCGTCCCTCGGCTTTCAATTTCTTCCAGTGCTCGAACGACCGCCGTTCCCAGCGGTGCGTGCGCGCCAGCGTTTCCTTGGCCGCCTCGAGCGAGTCCGTGTCGAACGTCGGCTGATCGAACGCCATCACCATGTCCGCGCCGATGTCCGCCTGGATCTCCATCGCGCGCTCCGGGCTCAGCATCCAGCGCTCGCCGCTTACGACCGAGCGCATCTTCGCCCCTTCCTCGACGATCCCTTCCACCGGCGACTGCGCGTGGTGCTTCCGCTCGCGATTCGCCGCCTCGCCGACCGCTTTCGTTTCGTCCGCCTTCTCCGCTTCGCCGCCCGCCGCCTCGTCGCCCGAATGCGTGCCCGAGCGCCACATGAACGACACTTGATAACCGCCACTGTCCGTCAGCGTCGGCCCGCCCCAGCTCGTGAATTTCGCCAGCCCGCCCATGGCCTTCACCAGTTCCGAACTCGCCGTCGTGTGCAGATGGAGGCTGTTGCCCAGCACGACTTGCGCGCCGCACGCGCGGAGTTCGTCCACGTCGAGCAGCTTCACCGGCCCATACGTGCCCACGGGCATATAGGTCGGCGTGAGCACGGGACCGTGCGCCGTTTCCAGCACGCCGGCGCGCGCGAATCCCGACGGCTCCGTGGCGAGGATCTTAAACTGCATCCCAGCGCCATACGCCAACGCTTCCACTCATCGAGCGAAAATTTCTCTCGACTGTCTCCGGCGATTGCTGAACTCCAACGGCGCTCCCCATCGTGCCCGTCAACGCCACCCTCCAAGACGTCGCCGACCGCGCTCGCGTGCACCGCTCGACGGTCGCCCTCGCGCTCCGCAACAACCCGCGCATCTCGGCGGACACCCGCCGCCGCGTGCAGGCGATCGCGCACGAACTCGGCTATCAGCTGAATCCGCTCGTTGCCGCCTTGATGAGCGCCCGCCGCTCCGGCGCGCCAGTGAAACATGTTTCGCTCGCCTACGTGACAAATTATCCGACGCGCTACGGCTGGCGGCCCGAACACCACGACCGCCCGGATTATTTCCCCGGCGCCGATCGACGCGCCCTCGATTTCGGCTACAAGGTCGAACACTTCTGGCTGCGCGAGCCCGGCATGACGCCCGCGCGTTTCTGCGACATCCTCGCCGCCCGCGGCATTTACGGACTCATCATCGGTCGCCTCCCGCCCGGTGAGCACACGCTCGACCTGGCCTGGGAACGCTTTTCCTGCGTCGCCCTCGGCATGACGCTCCATTCGCCGCAGCTGCACCACATCACGGAAAACTATTTCGAAGCCGCCATGCTCGCACTCCAGCGATGCCGCGCGCGCGGCTACCGTCGCGTCGGCTTCATCTTCTCCGAAGCCAACGACAGCCCGCAAGTGGGCGAGCGCTGGTTCAGCGCCTTTGCCGGCATGCAGTTAAAACTTCCCGCCGTCCGCCGCGTTCCCGTCTGTCCCGGCGATCCCGCCACCGAGGAGACATTCGCGTCATGGTTTCAAGCCGAGCGGCCCGATGCGCTCCTCGTCACGCATGCGCGCCCGGTGCTGCGCTGGCTCGCGAACCTCGGCTGCGAGGTTCCGCGCGACGTCGGTCTCGTCGATCTCGCGAGCGATCATCCCGAGTTGGACTGCGCGGGAGTTTACTGCGACGCCGGCAAGATCGGTGCACTCGCCGTCGAAATGCTCGTCGGCCTCATGCACCGCAGCGAACTCGGCCTGCCCGCCGCCCGCCACGAGATCCTCCTCACGGGCGAGTGGCGCGAAGGCCGCACGCTGCCTCCGCGCACTCCGTCGTAGTCGCAGCTCCGCGCAGCAGCGCGGCGATCGAACCCGTCGCTCTTCCCCGCGCTCCCGCGCAGGGCGACTCCGCCAATTCGACGATGCGCGCGCCGAAATCGTTGCGCAGCGTTATCCCTCGGGCTCTCGCTCACCTCACGTTCCCGCCCGCCCGCTCGCGCCCCATGTCGCACTCCCGGCCCGTCATCTCCGCGCTCGCCAGCGCATTTCTGCTCTCTGCGGCGAACGCGCTCGCCACCTCGGACACGTCCGCCGCCCCCGAGCCGATCGCGCCGATCCATGCGCCGTTTCCGATGCCACAGCTCGACCGGCCGGTGTTTCCCGCGCGCGTCGTCGACATCCGCGAACACGGCGCCGTCGCCGGCGGTGAAGTGAAAAACACCGACGCCTTCGCCAAGGCCATTGCCGCCTGCGCCGACGCTGGCGGCGGTCGCGTGCTCGTCCCCGCAGGCCGCTGGCTCACCGGCCCGATTCACCTGCGCAGCAAGATCGAGCTGCATCTCGCCGAGGGCGCGGAGATCATTTTCAGCGATCGGTTCGAAGATTACCTCCCCGTCGTCCTCGTGCGCGTCGGCGGCGTCGAACTCTACAACTACTCGCCCTTCATCTACGCGCGCGACTGCGAGCACATCGCGATCACCGGTCCCGGCCGCCTCAACGGCAACGCGCAAGCCTGGTGGAGCTGGAAATCGAAGGAGACGAAGGAAATCTTCCAACTCGCGCCCAAAGGCGTGCCCGTCGCACAACGCGTCTTCGGCACGCCCGCAGCCGCGATCCGCCCGAACTTCGTCGTCTTCATGCACTGCCACGACGTGCTCCTCGAAGGCTTCACCATCGGCAGTGGCGCGAACTGGACGATCCATCCCGTGTATTGCGAAAACGTCGTCATCCGCCGCGTCCACATCTTCACCGACGGCCCCAACAACGACGGCATCGACCCCGACTCCTCCCGCAACGTGCTCATCGAGCACTGCGTCTTCGACACCGGCGACGACTGCGTGGTGTTGAAATCCGGCTACAACGAGGACGGCTGGCGCGTCGCGCTTCCGACCGAAAACGTCGTCATGCGCTGGTGCTCGAGCCATCGCGGCCACGGCGGCCTCGTGATCGGCAGCGAGATGTCCGCCGACGTGCGCAACGTCTACGTGCACGACTGCGAATTCACCGGCACCGATCGCGCGATCCGCATCAAGTCCCGCCGCGGTCGCGGTGGAATCGTCGAAAACGTCTGGGCCGAGAACCTCCGCATCCACGACCTGCGGCACGAGGTTGTCGTCATGAACACGGATTACGGCGCCGACCACAATCGAGCTGCCACCGAGAAGGCACCGGTCTTCCGCCACATCCACCTCAGCCACCTCACCGGTGACGGCGCGCCGGTCGCGATCCGGCTCGCCGGCCTCGAGGACTCGCCGATCCAGGATGTGAGCTTCTCCGATGTCGCCCTGGTCTCCACACGCGGAGTGATCGCGCGTCATGTCCGCGGCCTGAGCTTCGACCGCGTCGCGATCCGGATCGCCGAAGGCCCGGCTTACACGCTCGACGCCGCGCGTGACGTGCTCATTCGGAGCCGGGCCGACGTCACCGCCGGCACTGAGCCGTTCGCGGTGATCGGCGGCGCGGGGTCCGGCGACATTCGCATCGAATCGCTTTCTCCCGTCCCGCCTGTCGTCCGCCGTGAAGACGGCGTCGCCGATGACGCCGTGATTGTCACGACCGGCAGCGTTCACCCGCCCACCCTTCCCTGATTCCTCCTCACGCCGACCGGCTCTCGCGGATGCAGCTCGCCTCCTGTGCCTGTCCGTCGGCGCCCACCTCGCGCCGTGCCCCGCAAACCCACCCTCCGCGATGTCGCGCAAACCTCCGGTGTTCATGTGAGCACCGTCTCGCTGGCGCTGCGCGATCACCCCCGCATTCCGGCCGGGACGCGCACCCGCGTGAAAGCGGCGGCGGATCGGCTGGGTTATCGAATCGATCCGTTGGTTTCTTCGCTGATCCAGTCGCGGCGCAGCTCGCATCCGACGAGTTCGCCGCAACTCGCCTTCCTCGCCCCCAAACCCGCCGTCGCGGGCGGGCGCGCGGCGGCGCCGGATTTTTTTGCCGGAGCCCTGCGCCGTGCCGGTGAGTTCGGTTTTCGCCTCGACCGCTTCGGCTGCGTCGAATCCGGCCGAAGCGAGCTGCAACTCTCCGACCATCTTTCCGTTCGCCGCGTCCACGGCATCATCGTCGATCACTGCCATTCTTCGGTTTCGCCGCCGGCGCTCGCATGGGAGCGCTTTTCGGCCGTGGCCGTCGGCGGTTCGACCGCCTCGTCGGCGCTGCATCACGTCGCGGAAAATTTTTTCGATGCAGCCTGCCAGGCGTTGGAACGCTGCCGCGACCGCGGCTATCGCCGCCTGGGGCTCGTGCGCCTGCAACCGCCGCAAATTTCGCCCTTGAGCGAACGCGCCCTCGCGGCCTGTCCTCTCCAGCAGTTCCACGCGCCGCCGCTGGCGCCGGCGCTCTGTCCAGGCGAGCCGCCGACCTTCGCGGCCTTCGCCGCCTGGCTTTCGTCGCACCGGCCCGACGCGTTGCTCGTCGACCGCCCCGGCCTCGTATTGAAGTGGCTGCTACGCCTGGGCCTCGAGCCGTCGCAGCGCCCGGGCGTCGTGGGGCTGGAGCGTCAACGCACGCCCGGCTGCGCCGGCTACTCCTTCGATCCGGCCGTCACCGGCGCGCTCGCCGTGGAGATGCTCCTCGACTTGATGCACCGCCGCGAAACGAACCTTCCCGCCCAGGCTCACCAGATTCTTTTGCAGGGGCGCTGGACCGACGGCGTCACTTTGCCTCCGCGCGCCTGAATTGAAGCGAGCGTTCGACAATGCGCGCATGCACTCCGCTTGAGTCCGGCACGCCGCACAAATGCCATGCGCGCGCCCCTGCTTCGATCCCCCTCGAACTCACCCCCTGCCGGCCTCGCGTGCTCCTCCGTGCGGCCCGGCGGTTTTTCCGTTTCGTTTTCCTTACCAACCCGACCCATGAGAATCCCCCTCCGACCCCGGCCAACCGTCAGACGCAGCGCACTCGCCTGCCTCCTCCTGTCCGCCCTCCCCGCCGTCGCGCAGACGGTGCGACCGCCTGATTCCGCGACCGAACCCCCGAAAGACGAGGTCGTCATCCTCTCGCCCTTCGAAGTGAAGGCGGAGACGAAAGGTTATTTTCAGGCCAACACGATGTCCGGCACGCGCCTGAACTCGAAGATCGAGGATCTCGGCCAGTCCATCACCGTGATGACGAAGGAGCAGATGTCCGATTTCGCGATGCTCGATATCAACGACATGTTCGATCACATGGCGAGCACCGAGGGCACCGGCTCGTATTCGTCATTCGTCACCGATCGCACGGGTGCCGTCGTCGACAACGTGAGCCTTGATCCCAACAACGCCAACCGGGTGCGCGGCATCGGCAGCGCCAACATCGCGTTCAACAACATCGCGATGACCGGCCGCGTGCCCATCGATCCGCTCTGGCTGGATTCACTGGAACTGAGTCGCGGACCCAACGCCAACATCTTCGGCCTCGGCAACGCCTCGGGCACGGTGAACCAGGTTCCGGCCACCGCGAATCTCACGCGCGATTTTACCCGCGTGGACACGCGGGGCGACAGCTACGGCGGCTGGCGCACCTCGCTCGATATCAACCGCAAACTGAGCGACAAGCTGGCCGTCCGGGCGAGCTATGCCTACCAGCACACCGCCTTCGTCCGCAAACCTTCCGGCGAGGAAGAGCGCCGGCTCAGCGCCCAACTCAAAGCCCGGCCGTTCAAGAATACGACCGTTTCGCTTTCCTGGTATCATTACACGGATTCCGCCGTGCGGCCCAATTTCACCACCCCGCGCGATTACTATACGGATTGGTTCAAAGCCGGCCAGCCCGGCTGGAATCCCGTCACCCGCCTGGTCACTCTCGCCAACGGGCAGGTCTACGGCAACGGCAACGTCCTCGGTTCCACCACGCCCTACGCCGCCGCTCCGACCGCCTTCCTCACCGGCGGTGCCGAGAGTCGCTCGCCCTTCCTGATCGGCGCCCCCGGAGAAACTCCCTACTGGGCCATGTCGCGTTATACTTCCAACCCTTCCAGCCCAGCCGGAAACAACTATGCGACCACCGACCCTTTTGCCTCGACGGCCACTGGCATCGGCCTTCTGACCACCGGCGCCTCGGACACCTACACCGCCACCCAGCAGCCGCTCTATAATTCCGTGGCCCGACCGATCTCCGACCGCTCGATCTACGACTGGACCAGCATCAACCTGGCGGGCAACAGCAAGGCCTGGGACGACGTCGACATCTACCTGGCCCAGCTCGATCAGACGATTCTCAGCACCCCCATGCAAACCCTGGCGCTCCAAGGCACGTTCATGCGGGAGGATGCCAAACGGATGGAAAACCAGCCCATGGGCCCCGCGAGCGTGAACAGCAATGTCGGCCAGCTCCAGGTCGACGTGAACATGGTCAATCTCGACGGCACCCCGAATCCCTACTTCGGCCGGCCCTATCTGCGGAGCAGCGAGCCGTATCTGCGCGACCGGCCGTGGCTGTGGGACACCGCCCGCGTCCAGGCCGCCTATCGCCTCGATTTCACCCAGAACTCGGGCTGGAGCAAGTGGCTCGGCACCCAGCAGCTCCTCGGCTACTATGAAAACAAGGATAAGCAGAATCGCCTCTACACCTATCGGCATTCCGCCTTGGGCACCGACACGGGCTGGGAACAAAAATACATCGGCCTCAACACGCCTTTGGGCAACCGCGTCCAGCAAACCATCCCTGACCCCCGCTACGGGATCGCTCCCGGCAACTATGCCCGCCTCAACGAGCAATACTATGTCGGCAGCACCAAGGGCGGCGGCATCGAATACGCGCCGAACTATTTCCCGGAAGGCGCCAGCGTCGCCTATGTCTGGGGACCGTCGGCCACCGCGATGATCAAGGATGTCTCCGCCGTTGGCTTTACGCCGAGCCCCGACAGCGGTGGTGGCGCCGCCAGCCTCGAGGAGGTGGTGAAAACCTCCGGCGGCGTGCTCCAGAGCAACTTCCTCGGTGATCGCCTGGTCGGTACCTTCGGCATCCGGAAGGATCAGGTGTATGATCACAATGCTCCCCTCCCCACGCTGACCGCCGACCTCCGAGCCTACGATTTCGGCCCCTCCAACCAGTGGCTGCCCGGCTGGCGTGCGGCCGAAGGCAGGACGAAGACCGTTTCCGTCGTCGCCCGCCCCTTCAAGGGTCTCGGTTTCCTCGACCGCAAGGTCAGCAACGGCAGCGGCGTCGGCCGGGCCTTCGCCGAAGCGGTCAGCAGCCTCAGCCTTACCTATAACAATTCGGATAACTTCATCGCGCAGGGTCCGGCCTACGACCTGTTCCTGAAGCCGCTGCCCAACCAGACCGGCACCAGCAAGGATCTGGGCCTTTGGATCACCATGCTGGATGGGAACCTGTCCATCCGCTATAATCACTTCGATACGAAGCAGCTCAACCTCCGCAATGGCGACATCACCACCATGGCCCAGCGCATCCTGCGCTACGAGGGATTTGTCGCCACCGACGCCTGGAATCTGCGGACGCAGACCACCGCCTGGATGAACGGTCTCGGCACCGGTGGGACCGCCACGAACGAGCAGATCGCCGCGGCCATCAAGATGCCCATCGAACAATATAACGGGTTGCAGGCCATCGTCGCCAACAACACCTACGCCGCAGTCATGGACGCGGAATCCAAGGGCCATGAGTTGGAAATCAATTACAACCCCAACAAGTATTGGACGGTCAGCGCTTCGGTCACCAAGACCACCGCAATCAACACCGCCGCCGGCTCTGCGGTCGACGATTACATCGCCCAGCGCATGCCCATCTGGACCACCCTCGAGGATCCGCGCTTCACCCAGACCAGCCAGACGATCAACGGCGTAACCACGCCCTACGCGAACGGCCCGGTCAACCTTCCCACCGGTTCCACCGGCCACCTGCTCTGGTGGAACATTCTCGGCACGCCCTTCAGCACGGTGGCCGGTTACAATGCCACCAACTCGGCCGCGACAAACTTCGCCGGGAATGTCGATGCCCCGATGGCCGTGTTCCGCGCCCTCATCGGTCGTCCCCTGCCCCAGGTCCGCGAATACTCGGCCAAGTTCGACACGAAGTACGACCTCGCCGGCATCACCGACAACCGATTCCTCAAGCACCTGAGCGTCGGCGGCTCGTGGCGCTACGCCAGCAAGGGGTCGATCGGTTTCTACGGTCTCGGATACACCCAGGGCATGGACCTCACGCTCGCCGCGAACAAGATCCTGAAGCTCGATCCGGACCGGCCGATCTATTCGCCGTCCGAAACGTATGTCGACCTGTTCCTCAGCTATCGCACAAAGCTGTTTCACGACAAGGTCGGGGCGACCTTCCAACTCAACGTGAAGAACGTGCAGGAGGACGGCGGTGGCTTGCAGGCCACCGGCGCCTTCTTCGACGGACGAACCCAGACCTACCGCATCATCGATCCGCGACAGTTCATCCTGTCCGCCTCATTCGAGCTGTAAGCGCCGCTCGTGAACTAACCCTACGCACCGCCGCCACTCGCCCGAGTGGCGGCGGTTTTTTGTCCAGCGCTCACCGCTCGCCCGAGCAAGAATTTTGCGCCAAAATCCACGGCCGGAATTGAACCACAGAGGCACGAAGGCACGGAGTCGGACTTTTAACCATTCCGCGAGTTTGCCTCCTTTGCCTGCCGTGCGAAGCGAGTGTTTCAGACTTCCACGGAAATTATCTCTGTGTCTCCGTGCCTCTGTGGTTCAACTCCGGCCCACCCGATGACTCCGCCCCAACGCACCGCCACGCCCGCCGTGTGGCCGCTGCCGGCCATTTTCGTCCTGGCGTTCGTCGCGACGCTGCTCGCGTATTTTCCCAGCCTGCGCGGTGACTTTCTCTGGGACGATGCCGGCCACGTCACCGCTCCCGCACTACAGTCCTGGTCCGGACTGCTGCGCATCTGGTTCGAGCCCGGCGTCACCCAGCAATACTATCCGCTCCTGCATTCCGCCTTCTGGTTCGAGCACCGGCTCTGGGGCGACGCCACCCTCGGCTATCATCTGATCAACCTCCTCTGGCACGCCACGTCGGCGTGCCTGTTCGTCGCGCTCCTCCGTCGGCTCGCGGTCCCCGGCGCCCTGCTGGCCGGCCTCCTCTTCGCGCTGCACCCGGTCTGCGTCGAATCGGTCGCGTGGATTTCCGAACAGAAGAATACGCTCTCGACCGTGTTCTGCCTCGCGTCCGCGCTCGCCTGGCTCCGCTTCGAAGACGATCGCCGGCCCCGCCGCTACGCGATCGCCTCCCTCTGGTTTCTCGCCGCCCTGTTCACGAAAACCGTCACGGCCACGCTGCCAGCGGCGTTGCTCGTCCTCGCCTGGTGGCGCCGCGGGAGATTGTCGTGGCGCGACGACGTGGCTCCGTTGCTGCCGTGGCTGGTCGCGGGAGCCGGCGCAGGGCTGTTCACCACTTGGTTCGAGCGCACCGGCATCGGCGCGCAAGGCGCCGACTTCCACCTGAGCCTTGTCGAGCGCGGCCTGCTCGCCGGGCGCGTCGTGTGGTTCTACCTCGGCAAACTGGTCTGGCCGTCCGGGCTGACGTTTTTCTACCCGCGATGGACGATCGATGCCGCGGTCGCCTGGCAATGGCTCTTCCCCGCCGCCGCGCTGGCCGTCCTCGCCGTCGGCATCGGGTGGCGCCGGCGCAACCGCGCTCCACTCGCCGCCGCCCTGCTGTTCGGGGGCATGCTGGTTCCCGTGCTCGGCTTCGTGAACGTTTACCCCTTCGTGTTCTCGTATGTGGCGGATCATTTTCAATATCTCGCCAGCCTCGGCATGTTCGCGTTTTTCGCCGCGACGGCGACGCGCGCCTACGCCCGCCTCGCCTGGCCGCGTTGGAGCGGCCCCGTCGTCGCCGCCGCCGTCCTCCTGCTCCTCGGCGGCCTTGCCCGGCGGCAGAGCGGCATCTATCGCGACGTCTTCTCGCTCTACGAAGCCACGCTCGCGCGCAATCCCTCGAGCTGGACGGCGCACCTCAACCTCGGCACCGCGTTGGACGATGCCGGCCGGCCCGAAGAAGCCCTGCCGCACCTCCGGCGCGCCCTGGCGTTGAAACCGGATTTCCCCGAAACGCTCAACAGCCTGGGCAACGTGCTCGACCGGCTCGGCCACGCCGACGAAGCGCGCCCCCTGCTCGAACAAGCCGTGCGGATACAACCGCGCTTCGCCACCGCGCACAACACCCTCGCCGTGACCTTGATGACCCTCGGCCAAACCGACGCCGGACTCGCCGCCTTCCAGCGCGCCCTCGAGATCGACCCCAGCTTCACCCTCGCCCGCGTGAACCTCGGCTGGGCACTGGCCAACCACGGGCGCGTCGGCGAAGCGGTGACGCAATTCGAGCAAGCCCGACGCCTCCAACCCGACTCCGCCGATATCGAATTCAAGTGGGGCGTCGCCCTGGCGATGCACGAGCGTATGGCCGAAGCCGTGCCGCATCTCGCCCGGGCCGTCGAGTTGCAGCCCGACAACCCGGACCTGCGGCACGCGTTCGGTCGCGCGCTGCTGGAGGTCGGACGCAATGACGACGCGACCGGGCAGTTCGAGGAAGCGCTGCGGCTCGACCCGAATCACGCCGGTGCTCGGGACGGCCTCGATCTCATCCGTCGCACGAGGTCTCGGTAGCGCGCGCGTCCGCGCCCCTTGCGGTGCCATGTCCCGTTTATTCGCCGCTTCATCAACGATGCGCGCATCGGCGGGGTTCGGCAAAACGTCTGCGCCCTTCAGACTTCGCTGAAGTCTCGGAGCGGCCCCCCAACGCTCCGTGCACCTCCTCGACCCGTGTCCCCTGCATCTTCCTCTGCCCCTTCTCCCGGCCGCTTCCGCTGGTCCATCTGCGGCCTGCTCTTTTTTTCCGTCGCGCTCAATTACATCGACCGAAACATCATCGGCATCCTCAAGCAGCCGCTCAGCCGCGATCTCGGCTGGAGCGAGACCGACTACGCGCACATCGCGGCCGCGTTTCAATTCGCCTACGCCTTCGGTTATCTTTTCGGCGGACGCCTGATGGACCGCTTCGGCGTGAAACGTGGTCTCCCGCTCGCCGTGCTGCTCTGGAGTCTCGCCGCCGCCGCCCACGGCTTCTGCGCCCTGCTGCCGAAAACCGAAATGGTCACCCTCAGCCGCGCCTGGCTCTCGCTCGGCGCGATCACGTTGCCGACGACCGTGATCGGTTTCATGACTGCGCGCATCGCCCTCGGCCTCGCCGAAGGCGGCAATTTCCCCGGCGCGATCAAGACCGTCGCGGAGTGGTTTCCCGCCCGCGAGCGCGCCCTCGCCACCGGCCTCTTCAACGCCGGCTCGAATGTCGGCGCCGTCCTCTGCCCCTTCGCCGTGCCGCGCCTTTACGCCGCCTGGGGCTGGCCGGTCACCTTCTATATCACCGGCGCCCTCGGCTTCGTCTGGCTCCTGTTCTGGCGCCGGCTCTACGACAACCCCGATCGGCATCCGCGTCTCTCGCCCGCCGAGCGCGACTACATCCGCTCCGGCCAGCCCGCGATCGACGAAAAGAAAACCTCCGTCCCCTGGCTCTCGCTCCTCGGCTATCGCGCCACCTGGGCCTATCTCGCCGCCAGCATTCTCGCCGGTCCGGTCTGGAACATCTACATGTTCTTCCTCCCGGATTTTCTCCAAAAACATTTCTCGCTCAGCCTCGTCGCGGTCGGCGACTGGACCGCGGTGTTCTACATCATGGCCTCCTTCGGAGGCATCGTCGGCGGCTGGCTGCCCGGCCGTCTCCTCGCCCGCGGCTGGTCGCTCAACGCCGCCCGCAAACTCTCCATGCTCTGCTGCGCGCTCGCCGTCGTGCCCATTTTTCTCGCGCCGAGCATGCCCAACGTCTTCCTCACCGTCCTCATCGTCGGCCTCGCCGGCTCCGCGCACCAGGGCTGGTCCGCAAATCAGTTCAGCCTCGCCGCCGACACGATGCCGAAACAAGCCGTCAGCTCACTCGTCGGCCTCGGCGGCTTCGTCGCGTATTTCACCGGCGGCGTCATGACCGAGATCATCGGGAAAATTCTCCAGACCACCGGCAGCTACGCCGCGATCTTCGCCACCGCCTCGCTCCTCTATCTGGCGTCGCTCGCGATCATTCACCTCCTCGTGCCTCGCTTGGGCGCAGCGGCCCCTTCAGCGCCATGACGCCGCTCCGCATCACCACAGCCGTCGCCTTGGGATCCGTCTTTTCCGTCTTCGCCGCTGCCGAGCCGGCTTCGCCCCTCCTCTGGTATCGCCAGCCCGCCAGCCAGTGGGTCGAAGCGCTGCCGCTCGGCAACGGCCGCCTCGGCGCGATGGTCTTCGGCGGCATTTCCCAGGAGCGCTTTCAACTCAACGAAGACACGCTCTGGGCCGGCGGCCCCTACGATCCCGCCAATCCCACCGCCGCCGCGGCGCTGCCCGAAATCCGCCGGCTGATTGCCATCGGCGACTACGCCGGCGCGCAGGCGCTCGCGCAGGAAAAATTCATGTCGAAGCCGCTGCGGCAGATGCCGTATCAGGCGCTTGGTGACCTGCTCCTCACCTTCCCCGGCAGCGACGCGGCGAAAAACTACCGCCGTGAACTCGACCTCGACCAAGCCATCGCCCGCACGGATTACACGGTCGGCGGCGTCCATCACGTGCGCGAAGCCTTCGTCAGCCCCGTCGATCAGGCGCTCGTCATCCACCTCGCCGCCGCGCGCGAAAAATCCCGGCCCGACCAGGAGGGTCCGCTTACGTTCACGCTCACCCTCCAATCGCCCCAATCCGCCACCGTCACCGCCGAAGACGATCATACGCTCGTCCTCGCCGGCACCAACGGCTCCGCGTCCGGCACCCCCGGCCGGCTCACGTTCGAAACCCGCCTCCACGTGATCCTCGACGGCGGTCGGATCACCGCGGATGGCCAGCAACTCCACATCGCCGGCGCCCGCAGCGCCACGATCCTGCTCGTCGCCGCCACCAGCTATCGCCGCTACGACGACGTGTCCGGCGATCCCGCCGCGCTCGATCGCGCGACCCTCGCCGCCCTCGACGGCAAGACCTTCGCCGCGCTGCGCGACGCCCATCTCGCTGCACACCGTCGTCTCTTTCGGCGCGTCGCCATCGACCTCGGCACGAGCGACGCCGCCGCGCTCCCCACCGACGAACGCGTGCGCCAGTCCGCCGACCACCCCGATCCCGCGCTCGCCGCGCTGTATTTCCAATACGGCCGCTATCTGCTGCTCAGCAGTTCCCGCCCCGGCTCCCAGCCCGCCAACCTCCAGGGACTTTGGAACGACAGCCTCAACCCGCCCTGGGGTTCCAAATACACGATCAACATCAACACCGAGATGAACTATTGGCCGGCCGAGGTCACCAACCTCGCCGAATGCACCGAGCCGCTCTTCGCGCTGATCCGCGATCTCAGCCAGACCGGCGCGCGCGTCGCCTCGGTGCACTACGGCGTCCACTCCGGCTGGGTCGCGCATCACAACACCGACCTCTGGCGTGCCGCCGGCCCCATCGACGGCGCCTTCTACGGCCTCTGGCCGATGGGCGGCGCGTGGCTCTGCCACCACCTGTGGGAGCATTATCTTTACAGCGGCGACCGCGCCTTTCTCGCGCAGGCCTATCCGCTGATGAAGGGCTCCGCGGAATTTTTTCTCGAATCGCTCGTCGAGGAGCCGCGTCACGGCTGGCTCGTGAACAGCCCGACGATGTCGCCGGAAAACGCCCATCACCGCGGCGTCTCCATCGCCGCGGGCACGACCATGGATTCGCAGATCCTCCGCGACCTCTTCTCCGCCTGCATCGATGGCAGCCAGGAACTCGGCCTCGATGCCGAATTCCGCGCCCGTCTTACCGCCGCCCGTGCCAAACTCCCGCCCAATCAGATCGGCGCCCAAGGCCAGCTGCAGGAATGGCTCGACGACTGGGATGCCCTCGCACCCGACCAGCACCACCGGCACGTCTCGCATCTCTACGGCCTTTTCCCCAGCGCCCAGATCGACCTGCGCGCCACGCCCGACCTCGCCGCCGCCGCCCGCCGCACGCTCGAGACGCGCGGGGATCGCTCCACCGGCTGGGCCATCGCCTGGCGGCTGAATCTCTGGGCCCGCCTCCAC
The DNA here is from genome assembly GCA_048498075.1 of Verrucomicrobiota bacterium. Classification (GTDB taxonomy): domain Bacteria; phylum Verrucomicrobiota; class Verrucomicrobiia; order Opitutales; family Opitutaceae; genus Opitutus. Next base: position 14,592 of record JBEHYR010000066.1, read on the forward strand.
GACGGCGAACACGCTCATCGCATCCTCGCCGCCCTGCTCAGCCCCGAGCGCACGTATCCGAACTTATTCGACGCCCATCCGCCGTTCCAGATCGACGGCAATCTCGGTGGCACGGCCGGCATCGCGGAGATGCTCCTGCAATCCCACGCCGACGAGATCGAACTGCTGCCCGCGCTGCCGTCGGCGTGGCCCGCGGGCTCCGTCACCGGCCTCCGCGCCCGCGGCGGCTTCGAAGTGGACCTCGCCTGGTCCGGTGGCCGGCTCACGCATGCCGAACTTCGGTCCGCGGCCGGCGGCTCGGTACGCGTGCGGCTCGGCGATCTTTTCGTCACCCATTCCATTTCCGCCGGCTCGAGCGCGCAACTCGGCTCCGATCTCCGGCGTCTCCCTGCCGCTCCGTGATGAGGTTCCCACTCGCTTTTATGGCTCTCGTTTTATCCGTCGCTCCCGTCGCCGCCGCTCCAGCGTGGCAACCGGACCTTGGCCATGGTCAATACCGCAACCCGGTGCTCCACGCCGATTATTCCGACCCCGACGCGATCCGCGTGGGCGACGACTACTGGATGACGTCGTCCAGTTTCAGCCACGTCCCAGGTCTGCCGATCCTCCACTCGAAGGATCTCGTCAACTGGGAACTCGTCGCCCACGCGCTGCCGCGGCTGGTGCCCGAGGAAGCCTTCGCCACACCGCAACCCGGCAAAGGTGTCTGGGCGCCGTCGCTCCGTTTTCACGCCGGCCGCTTCTGGATTTTTTACCCCGACCCCGACGCCGGTCTCTACGTCATCACCGCCGCCGATCCGCGCGGGCCGTGGACCGATCCCGTGCTCGTGCGCGCCGGCCGCGGCCTCATCGACCCGTGTCCGCTCTGGGACGACGATGGCTCCGTCTATCTGATCCACGGCTGGGCGAAAAGCCGCGCCGGCATCTCCAACGTCCTCACGCTCCTGAAACTCACCGACGATGGCCGCAGCGTCCGCGAGGATCTCGGCCTCGTCGTCGACGGCCACAAGCTCGAGCACTACACGACGCTCGAAGGCCCGAAGCTCTATAAACGCGACGGCTGGTATTACATCTTCGCGCCCGCCGGCGGCGTGAAGACCGGCTGGCAATCCGTCTTCCGCTCCCGCTCCATCCGCGGCCCCTACGTCGACCGCATCGTGCTCGACCAAGGCTCGACGCCCGTCAACGGCCCGCATCAGGGCGCGCTCGTCGATACCCCCACCGGCGAATCTTGGTTCCTCCATTTCCAGGATCTCGATGCCTATGGCCGCGTCGTCCACCTCCAGCCCGTCGCTTGGAAAGACGGCTGGCCGGTCATCGGGGTCGATCCCGACGGCGACGGCCGCGGCGAGCCGGTCCTGGTGCACGCGAAACCGGTCGCTGCCACCACTCTCGTCATCGAACCGCCGACGTCCGACGAATTCGCCTCAACCTCGCTCGGACTGCAATGGCAGTGGCAGGCCAATCCGCAACCCGCGTGGCTGTCACTCGCCGCGCGCCCCGGTTTTCTCCGCCTCTTTGCCCAGCCCGCCGCGCACGAAAATCTCTATCACGCGCCGCATCTCCTCCTGCAAAAATTCCCCGCGCCCGAGTTCACCATCACGACGCGGATGGACTTTCACCCCGGCGCCACCAATCACCCGACCGCCGGCCTGATTATCTTCGGCTACGACTACGCCTGGATCGGAGTGCGCGATGGTCGCGTCGTCCAGATTGCCGCCCGCCACGCCAGCGAATCACCGGCCTTCGAAGAGACCGCCGGACCCTCCGCCACGGCGACCGTTTTCCTGCGCGTCACCGTCGCTCGCGATGCCGAATGCCGCTTTTCCTACAGCACGGACGGAGAGAACTTCACTCCGCTCGGCGCCGCGTTTCACGCCCGGGTTTCGCGTTGGGTCGGCGCGAAGGCCGGTCTCTTCGCCTCGGGCGCGAGCGAGGCCTTCGCCGACTTCGATTGGTTCCGCGTCAGCGCGGGCGAGCTGACGCGCACTCGATAAAATTTCCCAACAGTTTCCGCGCCACATCCGCCGGGCCGGCTGGCGCCGCGAGGTTGGCGACGATGTCGAGCGTCGAAAAAATCACGCGTCCCCGACCGAGCGGAAACGTGCCGGCCACCGTCCCGAGTTGCATCGGAAAACTGTGATAGCAGCCCGCGGCGAGTTCCTCGCCCTCGAGCAGCAGCCCCATCCGCTCCTCGCCATTGCGCACCACGCTCTGATACGGCCAGTCCATCGCCGTGTTTACCGGCAGCCCGCGAAACAGCGCATGCTCACGCACGAAGTGCAGTCCGCCCAGCCACGTTTTCCCCACGCGAAACGCCCCGCTGTATTTAATTGGCGATCCCGGCTCCGTCGCCAACCGCGCCATCCACGCGTCCGCACGCTCCAGCACGATCAGCGTCGTGCCGTCGCGCCGCACGCGCTCGAGCAGTTCGTCCGCGAGACCCGGATCACGGTCCGGCGTCACCCAGCCTAGCTCGCACTGCGCCGCGCCGCCCGCCGCCACGAATTCCAGCCGCACCTCGACCGGTTCGTCCGCACGCAGCTCCACCTCGCCGCGCGGGTTCGGTGGCGCGTTGCGCGGCTGAAACGGAATCACGGTTTTGCCGCCGACGGACAACTGCGCCCGTCCGTTGGCTCGTATCACGAACCCATATCGGCCGGTGCGCGGCGGCACGATCCTCGCCTCCCAGCGCACGCCGAAATCGCGCATCACCGACAGCGCCGGGTCCGGCGCCGCGCCATCGTCCACGGCGAGCGAGATCGTCGCATCGCTCCGCTGGTGGACCTCGTGTTCGAATTTCCGATCGCTGAAAATCGTCGTCCGCCAGCCGGCAGCCTCGCCCGTGCCGGACTTCTCCAACGCCTCGGCAGGAACGACCGTCGGTTCGCCTTCCCCCGGCGCGCGCGCCGCGACGATCCAGTCGAGCCGCGGCAGCGCCCGGGCAAACACCGGCGCGTCGCACGCTTTCTCGCGTTGGAGAAAATCGCGCACCGCCGCGCCGCTTTCCCAAACGGCCCCGGCGCCCGTCACCGCGTCGCCGCGCCAGTCGGTCGCCCACAGCTCGTCGCGTCCGCGCGCCCGTTCCACGCCGTCGGCGTCCGCCAGCACCGCCTCGACCGTGCATCGGCCGAGCGTGCCCGCGGGCAACGGCAGTTTCACGTTCTCGGCGAGCAGCTCGCCGTAAACTTCGCCGCCGGTGAGCGTGACCTCACGGCTGCTCTCCGTCACCACCCGGCCCGCCGCATCGCGCAGCATCATCCGCAGGCGGTGTCGCCCGCGCAGGTTTTTTTCGTTGATCGAAAAAATATCCACGACCACCTCCGCTGGCGGTTGCACCACGGTCGTGCGCACCTTCACCGCGACGTAGAGCGGCTGGTTGTAGTAGGCGAGAATCGCGGGATCGCCCTTCGGATTTCTGAAACAGTCGACGATGCCGGAGTGGTTTTCGATCAACTCCGACTCCCAGCCGTTGATCGCATAGCCGTCGGCGACATCCGACAGCCGCATGTTCTCGATCCGACGGCCTTGATGATAGAGCGACACCGTTCCCATCGCCGACGTGAGCGCGTCCACCGTGGGAAACGCGCCACCCAAATCCTTCCGGCGAATGAAAGCTTCGAACGCGCGAAACCAGTCCCGATAGCCGCCGCCATCCCAGCCCTCGCGCGGCGCGGCGGCCAGCTCCCGCTCGATCAGCTCCAGCCGCGGCGGCGAGGAGATCGCACCCTCCTCGCCCCAGAAGACGATTTCGCGCCGGTTCTCCGTCCGCCCGTAGAAGTCGTGCGGATTCCGATACAGCGCTTCGTTCCACACCGCTGGCCCGCCGGCGTGGTGCACGTCATACCAGCCGTTCCAGCGCGGCTCCGTCTCGAACGCCCGGAAATGCAGCTTCGCCGGATCGTCGATGTCGACGCCACGCGCCCACGCCGAGGTGTGCAGGATCAAGCGGCTCGGATCGAGCGCGTGCGCCGCCGCCATGTCGTCGCGATGCCGGTCGATCTCGCGGAGATTCGGATGCGGATTCCGCGAATCCCACTCGTTGATCAGATTGTAGATCACCAGCGACGGATGGCTCCGGTCGCGGTGCACCATGCGGAGCAATTTCTCCCGCGCGAGCCGCTGGCCGAACGCGTCCGCGCCCACGGATTTATAGGCTCCCGGCTCCTCGAAATACAGCAGGCCGAGTTCATCCGCCTGCTCCAGCACGAGCGGATTTCCGATCGCGCGGTGAAAATTCAGCATATTCAAACCGAGCGCCTTCGCCGTACGCACCTGTTTTTCCGCCAGCTCCGGCGTCGGAAAAATTCCGTTCACCGGCCAGAACCCCCAGCTGATCGCGGTGCGCAGCACGATGCGGCGATCGTTCAGGCGGAGCACCGCGTTCGTGCCGACGTCCTCGGGCGCAAACCAGCGAAAACCGAACGTCCGCCGCTCCCCGTCGCGCTCGCCGCCGTCGTCCAGCAACGTCGCCTCGCACATGTAGAGCTGCGGATCGTCGAGTTGCCAGCGCCGCGCATCCGGCGCGTCGATCTTCACCGTCACCGTCGTATCGCCCGGTGGAAACGTCCGCGCCGCCAGCTCCTCCCGAAAAATCTCGTGCGTCGGATTCTGCCGCTCGAAGACGCGCACCGCCAGCCCGCGCCGCTGCGGCTCGCCGGCGCCGTTGCGAACCGTGAGCAACGCATTCGCCGTCGTGATCGCCGGCGTGTTCTCGACAAAAACATCGTCGAGATAAACCGGCTCGCAGACCACGAGCCGCACGCGCCCGGTGATCCCGCCGAAACCATGACTCAACGGCAGCACGTAGTCGCCCCAGCGCAGCGGCTGCGAATCGCGCCAATCGAAATTACCGCCCGGATCGGTGACGCGCACCGCGAGTTCGCACCGCTCGCCCGGCTGCACCGCCGACGACAGATCGACCTCGAACGGCGTGTTGCCCACGACATCGTAGCCGACCAGACGGCGGTTCACGTAGACTTCCGCGCGCAGTCGCACCGATTCGAAGCGGAGTAAAATTTTTCTCGGCCCATCCGCTTTTGGAACGTCGAAGGTCCGGCACCACCAACTCACCCCCGTGAGATCTCCCGCTGGCCCGGGCGTCGTCTGCAGATATTCCTCGACCGTGCCCGGCACCGCGACCGCCCGCGGCTCGGCGCCGGCCAGCGCCTCCCAGCCGCCCGTCGGCGGATTCACCGGCAGGTCCGCCGCGGGCGGGGCCGGAAAAAACAGCTTGTCGTGCTGCCACGCCGCCGCGCGATCCAACCACAAACGCCATCCGGCGCCCGACAGATCGATCTCCTGCCGGTCCGTCGCGCGCACTGCCGCAGGCAGCCCGATCGCCAGCGCGATGGCGACATACCAAAACCAAGCGCGCCGGGGACGGGAAAAACGCATGGCTCGCACCCTGACGCCGCTCGCCCGCCAGCTCAATGCCGCTCAACTCCCGGTCGACGATGCGCGCATTCGTTTCCCGGCGGTCAACCGGCGCGTTCACCGAGACTCTTTCGAATCAGCGCATTCAAGCCGGACACTTCGTAAGGCTTCGCCAGATACGCCACGGCGGTGCCTCCGGGCAGCCCGGCGCGTGATAAATCCAGGCTGTAGCCACTCGTCACGATCACCTTTAATTCGGGCCTCGTCGCGTGAAACCGCTTCGCGAGATCCAGGCCCGTGATGCCGCTCGGCATCACCATGTCGGAGAACAACAGATCGATCTCCTGCGCGTGTTCCGCCCAGACGCGAATCGCGTCCTCGCCGTCCGCCGCCTCGAGCACGCGATAGCCGCCGCGCGTCAGCGTGCGCGCCACCATCGAGCGCACCGTGCTCTCGTCCTCGACGACGAGAATGCACTCGTGTCGGACACTCGGCGACGCCGCCCCGCCCGCCGCCGCCGGCGTGGTCGCGCGGTTCGAGGCCGGCAACAGGATCCGAAAGGCCGTGCCGTTGTCCACGCCGCTCCGCACTTCGATCCAACCGGAGTGTTGCTTCACAATGCCGTACACGGTCGCGAGTCCCAGACCCGTGCCCTGGCCGATCTCCTTCGTCGTGAAGAACGGCTCGAAGATATGCTGCAATGTCGTCGCATCCATGCCGCAGCCCGTGTCCTCGACGGTCAGCCGGACGAACGTCCCCGAGCGCGCTTCGGGATTCTCCGCCACGGCTGCTTCGGCAAGCGTCACGTGATCGGCCGTGATCGTCAGCCTTCCGCCGCGCGGCATCATCGCGTCGCGCGCATTCACGCAGAGATTCGTGACCACCTGCTCGATCATGCCGACGTCGCCTTCGATGCAGGCCGGCTTCGGCGAACGCCGGTAGTTCAACTCGATGTTTTCCGTCAGCAGCCGCTGCAGCATCTTCAACAGGTTTTCGATCACCTCATTCAGATCGATCGCCTTCACCTGTGCCACCTGCCGCCGGCTGAACGTCAGCAATTGCCGCGTCAGCCCCGCCGCCCGCCGCGCCATCTTCTCCAGCTCGTCCACCGCCAGCTTCACGCTCGGCGTCGCTTCCGGATTGTTCGCGAGCATGCCGAGCTGCATCAGCGTCGCCGTGAGAATGTTATTGTAGTCGTGCGCCACGCCGCCGGCGAGCTGGCCGACCGCTTCCATTTTCCGTGCCTGCGCGAGCTGTTCGAGCGTCGCCTCGACTTCGGCCGTGCGCGCCCGCACGCGCGCCTCGAGTTCGTCGATTTTCAACTGCGCCTGCTGCGTGAGCCGCCACTTTTCCGTCAACGCCGTCGCGAGCTGCTGGACTTCGATCGTGTTGAACGGCTTCTTCAAGATCAGCATCCGGTCCGAGGAGCCGAGCTTCGCCACCAAGTCGTTCCAGGAATAGTCGGAATACGCCGTGCAAAGCACCACCTGGAGATCGGGTTGCACCTCCCACATCTTCTCCACCGTCTCCACGCCGTCCCAGCCCGGGGGCATGCGCACGTCGACGAACGCCAGCGCGTAAGGCTGGCCCGCGGCCTTGGCAGCCGCGACGCGCGCCAACCCTTCCTCACCCTGCGACGCCGTATGCACGTCGAAGGTGGGCGCCACTCCGGCGGCCTCCTGCGCGGGCGATGCGAGCCCGAACAACTCCGCCGCCGCCGCCTCCAGCGTTTTTTGCGAAGGCCCCCCGGTCCCGAGAATCTTCCGGAAGTCTTCGTGAATCGAAACGTTGTCGTCGACGACCAGGATCCGCGGATTTCTTCCCACCATCGCGGTGGGCGGCGACGCTCCACCTGCTCGCGGAGCCGCTACCGCGCTTCCCGGCTGAACGTCGCCCCTCGCCCCGCCTTCAATCGCACCGACGATCATGTTCATCAGCTAAATACCGCCCGTCCGCGCCGGGCATCGAACAAGAACAGATTTCCCCGCCAGTCCATGACCCATCGAGCCGCTCCCCAAGCAGCGAAACTGCGCGCACATTTTCATTACTCTTCTTTATCGGCGAAAATGTCGCCAATCTCAGCCTTTGCTATCGAAAGCTCCGCATTTGTTGAGAAATTTTTCGCTTCGCCCCCCGCAAACGCCCCGAAAACCGCGGTTTTTTTCCGATGGGCCCGCTGTGTCGGTGAGGTCGCGTGGCGCCGCATCCGCGGGTTTCTTAAACGCGCCTCGGGTTTTCGCGCAGTCGCCGCAACGCACCGACGGTGATTTTCCCGCAGCCGCGCCCGCCTCGCGCCCGTTCCGAACCGCACCGGTGCGAGGCTGTCGTTGCCCGAATGATCAAGCGCGTGCTCAACTCCGCCGCTCCCCCCTCCGTCGCCGTTCGCCCGGACCCCATCTGGCTCACGACCGACGACATCCTGGAAGTGGCGGTCACTTCCGAAAGCGACACGCATCCCCTCGAGGCGGCGCTGGCGCCCGAGGAGTCGCACGGCTGGCGCGCCGCTTCGCCGGGGCCGCAGACGGTGAGGGTGCGTTTCCCGCAGCCGCGCCCGCTCCGGTTCGTGCGCGTCGTCGTCGAGGAATCCGAGCGGGAGCGCACCCAGCAACTCGTCTTGCGCGCCGCACCGGCGGCCGACGGCCCGTGGCGCGAACTCGTTCGCCAGCAGTTTAATTTCAGCCCGGCGGGTGCGACGCGCGAAGAGGAGAATTTCCGCGTGGACCTGCCGTCCATCGCTGCGCTCGAACTGACCATTGTTCCCGACATCGGCGGCGGCGACGCCCGGGCTTCCTTGCAACAACTGAGGATCGCCTGACATGCCCGCGCTGCCGTCCATCTCCGGGAACCACGACGGTCGCCGACGCGTGATCATCGAGCAAGTGTCCCCGGAAATCGACGGCGGTCGCTACCCGATCAAGCGCACCGTAGGCGAAGAAGTGGCCGTCGAAGCGGATGTCTTCACCGACGGGCACGACGCCGTCTCCGCCGTGGTGCGCTTCAAGGCGGAAGCCGATTCCGACTGGGGCGAACTCGACATGGTCGCGCTCGGTAACGACCGCTGGCGGGCCGGGTTCACGATCGGGCAACTCGGCCGCTATCGCTACACCGTCGAGGGCTGGGTCGATCATTTCAAATCGTGGCAGCGCGACTTCGAAAAAAAAATCGCCGCCGGCCAGGACGTCGGCGTCGACCTGCTCGCCGCCGCGCAATTCGCGCGCGCCGCGGCGGCGAAAGCGTCGGATGCCGATCGCGCGCTGCTCGAGCTATGGGCCGCCGAACTCGCGGGCGATCAGCCGGCCGCGCAACGCATCGCGCGCGCACGCGACCCCGTCGCGCAACTGCTGGTGGCGCGCTACCCGGATCGCTCGCTCGCGACGCGCTACGAGCGCGAACTGATCGTGTGGGCCGAGCCGGTGCGCGCGCGTTACGGCGCCTGGTATGAATTGTTTCCGCGCTCCGCCGGATCCGACGGCCGGCATCATGGAAATTTCCGCGACGTCGAAGCGCAGCTTCCGCGCATCGCCGGAATGGGATTCGACGTGCTCTACCTGCCGCCGATTCATCCGATCGGTCGCGCCTTCCGCAAAGGTCGCAACAACGCGCCCGCCGCCGGCGCCGAAGACCCCGGCAGCCCGTGGGGCATCGGCGGCGCCGAGGGCGGCCACAAGGCGATACACCCGCAGCTGGGAACGTTTGAAGACTTTGCCCGGTTGCTCGCCGCGGCGCGCCAACTCGGAATCGAACTCGCGCTCGATGTCGCGTTCCAGTGCTCGCCCGACCATCCGTATGTCCGCGAACATCCCGAGTGGTTCAAGCACCGGCCCGACGGCACGATCCAATACGCGGAGAACCCGCCGAAAAAATATCAGGACATTTACCCGTTCGATTTCGAGACGAGCGCCTGGCGCGAGCTGTGGCAGGAATTGAAGAGCGTCTTCGAGTTCTGGATTCAGCGCGGCATCACGATCTACCGCGTCGATAACCCGCATACGAAGTCCTTTCCCTTTTGGGAGTGGTGCCTCGACGGGCTGAAGCGCGATCACCCGGAGCTGATTTTTCTTTCCGAGGCGTTCACGCGCCCGAAGGTGAAATACAATCTCGCGAAGCTCGGGTTCACGCAGTCCTACAATTATTTTCCCTGGCGCAACACCGCCGACGAGCTGCGCGAGTACCTCACGCAGCTGACGCGTACCGCGGTGCGCGAGTTTTTCCGGCCGAGTCTCTGGCCGAATACGCCCGACATCCTGCCGCAGCCGCTGCAGTTCGGCGGTCGCCCGGCGTTCATGGCGCGGTTTGTTTTGGCCGCGACGCTCGGCGCGAGCTACGGCATTTATGGTCCGGCTTACGAACTGGGCGTCAATGCGCCGCTCCAGCCCGGTGGCGAGGAGTATCTCGATTCGGAAAAATACGAGATCAAGGCCTGGAACCTCGACGCGCCCGACAGCCTGCAGCCGCTCATCGCCCGCGTGAACGCCATCCGCCGCGAAAATCCCGCGCTGCACCGCAACGACCGGCTCGCGTTTCACGACACCGACAACCCGCAGTTGCTCGCCTACAGCAAACGCAGCGACGACGACCAAAACGTCATCCTCGTCGTGGTGAATCTCGACCCTCACCACGCGCAGGAAGGTCACACCGCACTCGATCTCGGCGAACTCGGCCTCGAGGCGAACGACTCGTTCCAAGTTCACGACCTGCTCACCGGTTCGCGCTATCTCTGGCGCGGCGCGGCCAACTTCGTCCGCCTCGATCCGCAGCAGGTGCCCGCCGCGATTTACCGGCTGCGCCGCCGCGTCCGCTCCGAAGTCGACTTCGATTATTTCATGTAGCCCATGCCCACGTTCATCCCTGCACCGCCGTCGCCCGCGCAACCGTTGTGGTATCGCAACGCCGTCATTTATCAGGCGCACGTCCGCAGTTTTTTCGACAGCGACGGCAACGGCATCGGCGACTTCCGCGGGCTCACCCAGAAGCTCGATTACCTCCAGGACCTCGGCATCTCCGCGCTCTGGCTGCTGCCGTTCTATCCTTCGCCGCTGCGCGACGATGGCTACGACATCGCCGACTACTACGCCATCAACCCGATCTACGGCACCCTCGACGATTTCAAAGAGTTCCTCGAGGAGGCACATCGCCGCTCGCTGCGCGTGATCACGGAACTCGTGATCAACCACACCTCGGATCAGCACCCGTGGTTTCAACGCGCGCGCCGCGCGCCGGCCGGTTCACCCGAGCGAGATTACTACGTCTGGAGCGAGACCAACGACAAATACCGCGACGCCCGGATCATCTTCCGCGATTTCGAAACGTCGAACTGGACCTGGGATCCCGTCGCCGGCGCGCACTACTGGCACCGTTTCTACTCGCATCAGCCGGATCTGAATTTCGAACACCCGGCCGTGCATGAGGAAATTATTCGCGTCCTCGATTTCTGGCTGGAGCTGGGCGTCGACGGACTGCGGCTCGATGCGATTCCCTACCTCTACGAACGCGAGGGCACCAACTGCGAAAACCTTCCCGAGACGCACGTCTACCTGAAATCGTTGCGCCGTCACGTGGCTGAAAAATACGGCGACCGCATGCTCCTCGCCGAGGCGAACCAGTGGCCGGAGGACGCCGTGAAATATTTCGGCGAAGGCCGCGGCGACGAGTGCCACATGGCGTTTCATTTTCCGCTCATGCCGCGGCTCTTCATGGCGGTGCGCATGGAAGATCGCACGCCGATCATCGACATCCTCTCGCAAACGCCGCCGATCCCGGAGACCTGCCAGTGGGCGATGTTCCTGCGCAATCACGACGAACTCACGCTCGAGATGGTGACCGAGGAGGAGCGCGACTACATGTATCGCATGTACGCCGCCGACGCGCGCGCGCGCATCAATCTCGGCATCCGCCGCCGTCTCGCCCCGCTGCTCAATAACGATCGGCGTCGCATCGAACTCCTCAACGCCCTGCTCCTCTCGATGCCCGGCACGCCCGTGATCTACTACGGCGACGAAATCGGCATGGGCGACAACATCTACCTCGGCGACCGCAACGGTGTGCGCACGCCGATGCACTGGAGTTCCGATAAAAACGCCGGCTTCTCCCGCGCGAACCCGCAGAGCCTCTACCTCCCGATCATCCTGGATCCGGAATATCACTACGAAGCCGTCAACGTCGAAGCGCAGCAGAGCAACCCGAGTTCGCTCTTCTGGTGGATGAAGCGCATCCTCGGTCTGCGCCAGCGCTGGCCCGCCCTCGGCCACGGCACGCTGACGTTTCTCCAGCCGGACAATCGGAAAATTCTCGTCTTCGTGCGCGAACACGACGGCCAGCGCGTCCTGGTCGTGGCGAATCTTTCGCGTCATGCCCAGGCCCTCGAAGTGGATTTGTCGGACTACCAAGGCTTCGTGCCGGTGGAAATTTTCGGCCGCACGCGTTTCCCGCCGATCGAGGAGGGCGACTACCGCCTCACCATCAACCCGCACGCCTTCTTCTGGTTTGCGCTCGAGCCGCTCTCGGCCGCCGAGGGCGGCACCCTCGGTCTCCCTGCGACGCTCGCGGACCTGCCGCTGCTCGTCGTCGACGGCGGCTGGGAAGCGATCGCCGCGGGAAAGGCGAACCGCGCGCTCGATCCGCTGCTCTCCGCTTACGTCCAGCAGCGCCGCTGGTTCGGCGGCAAGGCGCGAGAGTTGCGCAGTATCGAAGTTCTCGATTCGGTTCCCGTCGCGACGGCGCGGGGCGCAGCCTGCTTCACGTTGCTCAACGCCGATTACGCGTCCGGCGATCCCGAGGTCTACGTGCTGCCGCTCGCGCGCGCTCCCGCCACCGAGGCCGAGACGCTGCTCGGCGGGAATCCGAATTCCGCCATCGCGCGGCTGCGCGAGCCCGACGGCTCCGAGGCGCTGGTGTTCGACGGCATGGCGGATCGATCTTTCCCGCGCGCGCTGCTCGATGCGATGGCGGCAAACACCACGCTGCACGGCAGCCACGGCCAGCTCGCTTTCCGCGCCACCTCCGCATTCGAGGCGCTCTGCGGACCGGACTGCGCGAAGATCGAGCCGCTCCTCTCGAAGGCCGAGCACAGCAACACGGCCGTGGTTTTCGCCGACCGGTTTCTCTTCAAGCTTTTCCGCCGGCCCGAACCGGGCGTGAATCCGGACGTCGAGATCACGGGATTTCTCACCGAGAAAAAGTTTCCCAACGTGCCCGCTCTCGGCGGCGCGGTGGAATATCGCAGCCCCGGTGCCGTGCGCAGCGTGGGCATCCTCACCCAATTCATTGCCGAGGCGCGCGACGGCTGGGATTTTACGCTCGACGCGCTCGGCCGCTACTTCGAGCGCACGCTCCTCTACGACGCCTCGAAGCGTCCCTGCGAGATGCCGCAGACGCGGATGCTCGCGCTCGCCGCCGACGAACCCACGCCGGACGTCATCGAGACGATCGGGACATTTCTCGAGTCGGCGCGCCTGCTTGGAGTTCGCACGGCCGAGTTGCACCTCGCGCTGGGCGGCAGCGGCTATCCGGATTTCGCGCCCGAACCCTTTTCATCGCACTACCAGCGCTCGCTCTACCAATCGATGCGCAACCTGGTGATGGAAAATTTCGAACTGTTGAAACGGCGCGCCCGCACGCTCCCGGAAAATCTCCGGGCCGATGCCCACGCCGTACTCGGCGCACAGGACGTCATTCTCGAGCGCTACAAACTGCTCTACACCGAACGTCTCGATGCGATGCGTACGCGCGTGCACGGAGACTACCATCTGGGCCAGGTGCTCTCGACGGGCACGGATTTCGTGATCCTCGATTTCGAGGGCGAGCCCGCGCGGGCGCTCAGTGCGCGCCGCCTGAAACGCTCCCCGATCAGCGACGTCGCCGGGATGATCCGCTCGTTTGACTACGCCGTCCACACCGCCGCTCAGAATCTAAGCGAGCGCGGTTTGATCACCGCCGAAAATCGCGACAGCACCGCGTGCTGGGCCGCGTATTGGCGCCGCTGGATCAGCGCGACGTTTCTCCGCGCCTATCTTCGCACGATGGGCGACTCGAGACTGCTCCCTCGCGATCGGTCCCGACTCGCGGTGCTCATCGATGCCTACCTCATCGACAAAGCCGTCTACGAGATTGGTTACGAACTCAACAACCGTCCCGCGTGGCTCACCGTGCCGTTCGACGGCATCCTGCATCTGGTCGAGACGCAGGTGAAGTGAGCTGTGCGCGAAAGACCTTTGCCGGCGCGATAGCGAAGATGTCCGCGCGCCCCCATCGCTCTCACGTGCTCCTTACGGTACGCCGTGTTGGACGACGGAGGCGGAGGGGGATATTTTGGCGTCGGCGGCGACGGAGACGAGCCAGCCTTCGAGGCGGGGGTGGTTGTCGCCGGCGGCGGTGAGGGTGGGTGCGGTGGCGAGGGTGAGGTTGCCGAGGTGGTCGGAGTTGGCGTCGGCGAGCAGGGCGATCGAGAGGCCTTGGGAGACGAGGGAGCCGCCGCTGAGGGTGAGGTTGCCCTGGGCGGAGACGGCGATCGCTTGCTGGACGTTCCAGTTGACGGCGCTCAGGGTGATGTCGGCCAGGGCCATGACGTTGAGGCTGCGGGCCACGATGCGGCCGGTGAGGCCGATCGTCTGGGGCGTGCCGAGGCCGTAGGTCAGCTCGCCCAGCCGCACGGCGCCGCCGGCGTTGAGCAGGGTGTTCGGGTTTTCCAGGGTGAGGTTGGTCGTGGCCAGGATCGTGAGGTCGGCCGTGGCGTAGAGCTGGGCGTAGGCGGTGACCGAACCGAGGGTGACGGTGTGGCCGAAGAGCGCGAGGGCGTTGCCGGACAGGGCCGTGGCGCCGGTGACGCCCAGGAGCAATTCGCCCACGCCGTTGCGGTCCGAGTCGGCGGTGAGCGTCAGCGTGGCGAGCTGGCTGGTGAGCACGCCGCCGCGCAGGTCGATCGTGCCGGTGGCCTGCAGCAGCACCGCGCCGAGCGCGGTCAGGCGCAGGCCCGCGGTCGCGATCGTGCCGGCGACGACGACATTCAAGGCGCCGGCCACGGCGATCTCGCCGTGCAGGTCGATCGTCGCGTTGGCCGTGCCGGTGATCGTGAGGGTGCCGAGGGCCTTGATCTGGGTGCGCTCGTGGCCGATCACCAGCCTGCCGCCGTTGACGATCAGGTTGAGGCCGGCGTTATAGGCGATCAGTTCGCCGAGGTTGGCGGCCGAGCCGATCGTGAGCGTCGCGGCGTTGAGCGTGAGGTTGGCGTTCGCGTTGCGGCTGCTGACCACGCCGCTGGTCGTCACGGTGCCCAGGGGCGCCAGGAAGGTCGTGGGGTTGGCCAGGTTCACGGTTTGCACCGTGAGGGCATTCGCCCCGTCGCTGCGGCCGATCACCACTTGGGCGAAGCCGGTCTTGATCGTCGCCAGTTCCGCGAGCGTCAGGTCGAAGGCCGGGCCGGTGGCCCCGACCGTGATGGCGGTCGTCGTTTGCGCGGGCTCGAGCTGGAGGATGCCGGTGCCAACGAGGCTGTCGGCCGCGCCGTTGAGCGCGAGCTGGTCGGCCCTCAGGGTGACGGTGCCGGAGCCGGCCTGGAGGTGGCCGGTCGGGTTCACCGTGAGGGTCGCGGCCGCTTGCAGGATCAGGTCGCTGCTGGTCGTGACGGTCTGGTCGATCTGGACGCGGCCGCCGGCGGCGGGCGACTGGATCAGGGTCGGGCTTTGGAAGGTGGCGTTGCCCAGGCTGACCAGGGCGGAGGAGTCCGCGCGGCCGATCACGATCTGGCGGTAGCCGGGCGCGAGCGCGGCCAGGGTCGGCTGCGAGAGCACGTAGCCGTAGCTGCCGGTGAGCCCGCCGCCGATGCCGATCGTGGCACTGGGGTTGAGCGGCGCGGCGGCGAACAGGCCGGTGCCGTGAACCGAGTTGGCTCCGCCGGTCAGGACCAGGCTCGCGGAGGCGATCGTGGTGTCGCCGTTCACCCGGACCGCGGCGAGGCTGACCGCGCCGAGGGTCGTGATCGTCAGGCCGGTGAGCGGCGTGGTGGCGCCGACCGGGGCCTGGAAGGTGACGTCGCCGGTGCCGGCGTCGAGGGTGAGCTGGTGCGCGCCGTCGAGCGGCTGGGTGAACTTCACGCTGCCGCCGTTGGTGGTGATCTTGATGTCCTGCGGGAGCACCACCAGGCCGGTGAAGGTGACGTTTTCCCCGTGGGTGACGATGTCGCGGTCCAGGACCACGGCGTCGGTGGTGGTGACCGCGATGTTGCCGCCGGTGGCGACCACCTGGTCGAACTGGACTTTGCCGGAGCCGGTGACCGTGAAGGCGGCGTTGCCGCCGGCCGTCAGGTGGCTGGCGATCAGGGTGCCGGTGTCCATCGTGACATTCAGGTCGCCGGTCGCGGAACCGCTTTGCACGGTGAGCGTGCCGCCGGCCTGCGAGAGGTCGATCTTGCCGCCGCCGGTCACGATCGAGCTGACGGTCGTGGCGGTGGTCAACAGGTTGCGCAGCTTGATGTCGCCGGTCGTGGCGTGGGCCGAGAGGTTCGTCGCGGCGACCAGGAGCGTGGCGGTCGTGCCGATGCCGGTGCCCGCTTCGAGGGCGAGCGTGGCCGCGGTGAGGTTCGCGGTCGTGCCGGGGAGTTTTTCAATGTGCCCGGCCGCGGTCGCCGTCAGCGTGGCGCCGGCGGCGGTGACGTTGCCGGCGATGAGGTCGCCGGCCGTGGTGGTCGCGGTGAGGTTGGCCCCGCCGGTGCTCACGTTGGTGAGGGTCAGGGTGCCGCCGGCGGTGAGTTTCATCTCGCCAGCCAGGGTCGTGGCGGTGTCGATCGTGAGCGCATCGACTTCGTCGATCACGAGGGTGCCGGCGGCGGTGAGGGCGACATCGAGGTGGTCGAGCTGGGTGTCCAGGTCGTTCGCGAGCGTGCCGACCGAGCCGCCGGCCCGGATCGTGGCGAGGGCGCCGATCAGGTTCGGGGTTTCGGCCGAGCCGATGTCGGTGATCGCGCCGTCGGTGGTGAGCGTGAGGTTCGCGGCGGCGGTGTCGACCTGGCTGACGTCGAAGCGGCCGTGGATCGACAGCGTCGCCCCGGCGGTGGCCGCGAGCACGGTGCCGTCGGCCATGACCAGGTCGCTGCCGGTCGTGAGGTTGACCGCGCCGGTCGTGCGCAGGTCGGTCTGCGCGGCGGCGGTGAGGACCGAGGTGGTGGCGGCGGAGCCGACGCGGTTGACCGTGACGGTGACCGTGTCGATCCGCAGCGTGTCGGTTTCAGCGAGGAAGAGGCCGCCCGTGCCGGCGCGGGCCGAGAGGGTCGCGACGGTGGTTTTGAGCGAGGCGGCGGCCTGGCCGATGCCGTCGCCGGCGACCAGGCGCAGGCCGTCGGCGGCGATCGCCACCGGCGCGGCGCCGCGGATCCAGCCGGTGACGGCCGTGACACTGACATTACCCGCGGTGCGGAGCGCGCCGTCGAGGGTGACGTTCGTGCCGGCTTGCAGCAGGATCGCTCCGGTGTCGCTCGCCAGCTGGCGGCTGGCTTTGAGGGTGATCGCCGTCGCCGCCTGCACGTCGATCGTGCCGCTGCCCGAAGTGAGGAGGTCCGCGTCGGCCGTGATCGCACCGCTGGTCGCGAGGAGCGTGATCGCCCCGCCGGCGGAGGAAACATCGGCGTTGGCCGTCACCGCCGCGCCCGCCAGCCGGATCACGCCGGCGGAGGTCACGGCCGTGTGGTTGGCCGTCGCCGTGCCGTCGTTCAAGGTCAGCAATCCGCCCGCGTCGATCGCGACTGCGCCGCCGGCCGTCGTCACGAGGTCGGACTGCGTCGCGTCGGTCACGGCCGCGGTCGTCGCGTCCGAGCCCACCCGGTTCACCGTCACCGCCACGTCGGCGATGATGAGGTCGTCGGTTTCCGCGATAAAGACGCCGCCCGCGCCGGCCCGCGCCGACACCGTCGTCACGCTCGTTTCGAGCGGGTTAGTCGGCTGGCCGATCCCGTCGAGAGCCCAGAGGCGCAGTCCGCCGGCCGCGAGGTCCACCGCGTTGTCCGTATCGCCGTCGTGGATCCAGCCCGCCGTCGCCGTCAGCGACACGTTGCCCGTCGTCGCGATCACTCCGCCCAGCGTCAGATTGGTGCCGGCGAGGAGGCGGAGGTTGCCGCTGCCGCTCGTCTGATTGCTCGTGGTGCTGAAGGTGATCGTCGTCGCCGCCTGCACGTCGATCGTGCCCGTGCCCGAGGTCGTCAGGTCCGCCGTGCCGGTCGTCGTCACCGCACCGGTCTTGGCCCACACGGTGATATGGCTGCCGTTGGACTTGATGTCCGCGTTGGCCGTCACCGCCGTGCCCGTCAGCCGCACCGCGCCGTCGGCGGACACCGCCGTGTCGTCCGCCGCCGCCGTGCCGTCGTTCAGGGTCAGCGCCCCGCCTGCGTCCACCACGATCGCGCCGCCGGCCGTCGTCACGAGGTCCGATTGCGCCACGTCGATCGTCTGCGCCGTCGTCAACGTCGCATCCGACTCCACCCGGTTCACCGTCACCGCCACGTCGGCGATGATGAGGTCGTCGGTTTCCGCGATAAACACGCCGCCCGCGCCCGCGCGCGCCGAGACGGTCGCCACGGTCGTTTCAATTGGATTGGTCGGCTCGCCCACGCCGTCGGCGGCCCACAGCCGCAGGCCGGTCGCCGCGATGTCCACCGCGTTGTTCGTATCGCCGTCGTGGATCCAGCCGGCGGTCGCCGTCAGCGACACATTGCCCGTCGTCGTGATCACGCCGCCCAGCGTGAGATTGGTGCCGGCCAGCAGCCGAATGTCGCCGCTGCCGCTCGTCTGGTTGCTGGTGGTGCTGAGGAGAATCGTCGTCGCCGCCCGCACGTCGATCGTGCCCGCGCCCGAGGTCGTCAGGTCCGCCGTGCCGGTCGTCGTCACTGCACCCGTTTTGGCCCACACCGTGAGGTGATTGCCGTTGGACTTGATGTCCGCGTTCGCCGTCACCGCCGTGCCCGTCAGCCGCACCGCGCCGTCCGCGGACACCGCCGTGTCGTCCGCCGCCGCCGTGC
>JBEHYR010000067.1:0-32830 GCA_048498075.1 Verrucomicrobiota bacterium
GGGGAGACTCAACCTGTTTTTGGAGTGCGGCGAATTGACGCCGCTTTTGACCAAGGTGGGAACGGGCCGTCGAGCCGGCCCGCGGAGAAAGCGGCGTCAATTCGCCGCACTCCAAAGTTCACGTGCCGTAAAGGCGGTCGCCGAAATCGCCGAGGCCGGGGAGAATGTATTTTTTCGCGTTGAGTTCGCGGTCGAGCGCAGCGGTGAAAATTTCGAGGTCGGGAAATTGGTCGCGCACCGCGGCGACGCCTTCGGGCGCAGCGACGATGCTGAGGAGCGCGACATCGGCGGCGCCCTGCGCGCGGAGGACGGTGAGCGCCTGCAAGGCTGAGCCGCCCGTCGCGAGCATCGGATCGACCAGGAGCACGCGGCTCGTCGCGGTGAGCGGCGGGAGTTTGCAGTAGTAGCTTCGCGCGATGGCGGTGGCGTGGTCGCGCTCGAGGCCGATGTAGCCGACGCTCACGTCGGGAAACACGTCCAGGAACGGTTGCACCATGCCGAGGCCGGCGCGGAGAATCGGCACGACGACGAGCGGCTGATGCGCGAGGACGCGGCCGGTGACGGACTCGAGCGGTGTCTCGATGAGTTTCTCGTCGGTGGGGAGTTCGCGCGTGGCTTCGATGGCGAGGAGGAGCGTGATTTGATAGCAGAGCGTGCGAAAGGTCGCGGGCTTCGTGGTTTTATCGCGCAGGTGCGTGATGACATGCGAAGCGAGCGGGTGGGAGAGGACGTGAAGCATGGCGGGGAAGAGGCGGAAGGGTCGGAAGGACTGGGAGGGGAGATTTTTTTGGAACGCGGAGGGCGCGCAGGGCGTGGAGGGCGTGCAGGGCGCGGAGGGCGCGGAGGGGATCGCTTCTTTGTCTTAATCTTTCTCTTAATCTTTCTCTTCTCTTTTTCGGTCGTGCGGCGCGGGAGCGGGCGGCGGAAACAAGGGGAGAAAGATTAAGAGAAAGAGGAAAGAGAAAGATTACGGAGGCGTGAGCGTGAGGGTGTGTTGGGCGGGCCCGGGGAGCAAGGGCGTGGGGTCGCCGCGGACCCAGGCTTCGTGGCCGGCGCGATAAAACGGGGAGAGCGGGTGGCCGCTTTCGCCGCCGGGCATTTCGAAAAGCGCTTCGTCCTCGTGACCGGGCGAAACGACGAGGCGCAGGCTCGCGCCGAAATCGGGGCTTTGCACGCGGGGCATCCGCGAATCGCCGGGCAGCGGATCGGCCGGGAGATTGAGTTTCGCGCCGAGGCCGAGCGGGAGGAGGCTGCCGAACGGGTGCCGGATTTTCGCGGTGTTGCGCGCGCCCCACGTCGCGCGGTCGAGCGGCGTGTGGTGTTCGTCGAGATCGGCGATTGCGGCGTCGACGGCGGCGAGGAGGAGCGCGTTCCAATCGGCGTAGGCGGGATCGAGGAGGTGTGGGGGGTTTGCGGTGAGGAGCGTCCAGAGCGCGGGTTCGTAGTTCCACGCGTGCCAGTTGAAGGCGGGGTAGGCGTCGGTGCAGGATTCGAAAATGGGGGTGAACGCGAGGCGGGCGGTTTGGTCGCGGAAGGCGCGCACGAGGCGGTAGCTGATGGAGTCGATGGCGGCGCGGCCTTCCCAGGGTTCGGCGAGGCGGCGGAATTCGGCGCGGGATTTTTTCTTCGCGGTCGCTTCGGGCGTGAGCGTGGCGAGGAGGAGTTTTTGCCAGCGCGTGAGGAAGAGAGCGCGGTCGTCGAGCTGGATCGCGAGGAGGTCGCGCGGCGTGGCGTGTTCGAGGGCGGCGAGGTCGTCGCGGATTTGCGCGGCGCGCGGGGGTGAGTCGTAGCCGGCGTCGCCGAGCACGGCGAGGGCGGGGCCGCCGACGAGGCGGTTGTTGGCGGTCCAGAGGCGGGTGGGCGCGGATGCGGGCGGGCCGCCCGCGCTCCCATGGGCGGAGGTGATCGTAGGAACTTCGTCGGGAGGGACGAAGCCATCCCAGCGGCGGTCGCCGAAGGACCAGGATGCGGGCAGGCGTCCGTCGAAGCCGACGCGTTTCGGGAGTCTGCCGACGACGGTCCAGCCGATGGCGCCGGCGGTGTCGGTGACGAGAAAGTTGCAGGGCGAAGTGCCGGAGCGGTGCGCGATGTCGAGGGCTTCGGCGACGCTGGTGGCGGTTTCGAGGCGGAGAAATTCGAGGTTGAGGGCCGCCGGATCGTGGGCGGTCCAGTGCTGGACGAGGGGGCGATTTTTCGAGTCGTGCCCGATGATGGGGCCCCAAACGGTCCAGGAGGATTCGACGGTTTCGTCGGGAGCGCCTTTGACGTGGATGACGTCGTGGTGGGATTGGATTTCGAGGAGGTCATCGCGGCCGGGAATTTTATAGAGGTTATCGGCGACGGCATTCACCTCGACGGCGACGAGGTCGGCGGTGTCGGCGTAGGCGACGGTGAGGCCCCAGGCGATGTGCGTGTTTGAGCCGAGAATAACCAAGGGCAGGCCGGGGAGCGTGGCGCCGATGAGGCGCGCCGGTGCGGAAGGTTCCGGGTTCGAGGTTCCGGGTTCCGCGTTACGAGACGAGGGATCGGGCGAAGGGTGCGTCCACTCGAGGACGGCGCGGTACCAGATGTTGGGAACGGCGAGACGGAGGTGGGGATCGTTGGCGAGGAGGGCGGCGCCGTTGGCGGTGTGCGCGCCGGTGAGGGCGAAGCTGTTGGAGCCGGGGCGGAGATCGGGAGCGGAGTCGACGGCGGGGGGAGTTGAGCGTTGAGGATCGAGAGTTGAGAGGGCGGAGGAGGAGGAATCATACGTATTACGTATGAAATGGTCTGCCCGGGGAAGATGGGCGAGGTGGGTGGAGTCGCGGAGGTTGAGGATTTTCGGGCCGGGGATCGGGGGGAGCGGGGCGGTGGTGGCGTCGAGGGCGGCGTCGTCAGGGGTCGCGAGCGGACAAAAAAACGCGATGGCGTCGGTGCCGAGTTGGTCGCGGAGCACGCTGAGCGAGTGCTCGAAGACGTTGTCCGCGTCCTGGAGATCGAGCGTCAGCGCATAGACCACGAGGAGGCTGTCCTCGGCGAGCCAGGGTTTCGGGTCGGTGCGGAGGAGGAGATACTCGAAGGGTTTTTGGGCGAGGGCGGCGAGGCCGGCGTTGGCGCCGGCGGTGTAGGCGTCGAGGAGGGCGCGGTCGGCGGCGGGGAGTTGAGCGAGGACGGTTTGGGCGAGCGCGCGGAAGCGGTGCGGGCGCGTGCTGCGGTCGAGCGGGAGCGCGACTTTGCCGAAGAGTTCGGCGAGTTCGCCGGCGGCGCGGCGGCGCAGGAGATCCATTTGAAAAAAACGATCCTGGGCGTGGAGAAAGCCGAGGGCGCGGGCGACGTCGGGGCGCGTGGCGCCGCGGATCGTGGGGACGCCGAGGACGTCGCGCGTGGCGGTGACGGGAGCGGTGAGGCCGGCGAGCGGGTGCGTGCCGTCGAGCTGCGGGAGGCTGGCGCGGAGTTGAAAATAAAACCACGTGCCGGCGCCGGCGGCGACGAGTACGAGCATGCTGAATACGCTGGCGAGAAGGCGGAAACGTTTGGCGGCGGCTTCGGTCATGGCGCGGGCGAGTCAGGGTGGAGTGACTTAACAAATAGGGTGGCGCGCGGCGGGTCGAATATAGGCGCCTGCTTGCAGGCGATTCCGGTGGCGAAGATCGAGCATCGTCTGCAAGCAGGCTCCTACATCGGCTGCAAAACCTTCACATCGTCTTAGCTTCGCTCGAACCCTGGCGAAAACAACGCGCACCGCGAGCGTTCACAGGTGGAAGGCGGCGCGGATTTTTCGCACGAGTTCGGGGGGCGTGGGCGTGACGTCGAGCGAGAGGGCGTCGGCGGGCGGCTCGAGCGTGGCGAGCTGGCTGTCGAGCAGGTCGGGGGGCATGAAGTGGCCTTTGCGGTGCGTGAGACGGGAGCGGAGCAGCGCGGGCGAGCCGTGTAGATAAACGACGCGCACGCGCGCGGGGTCGGGAATCAGTTCGGTGCGGTAGGGATCTTTCAACGCGGAGCAGGCGATGATGGTGTTCTCGTCGCGGGCGAGGCAGGCGTCGATGTGCGTGCGGAGCGCGGCGAGCCAGGGGGCGCGGTCGGCGTCGTCGAGCGGATGACCGGCGGCCATTTTTTTGAGATTTGCGGGCGGATGGAAATCGTCGGCGTCGGCGAAGCTCCAGCCGAGCGATTCGGCGAGCGCGCGGCCGACCGTGGTTTTGCCGCTGCCGGAGACGCCCATGACGAGGAGGACGAGGGAGCGGGCGGAGGCGGACATGGTGGAAGCAAAGGGCGTCGGGTGCGGGAGGCGGGCTGAAGCCCGCTCTGCGGGTGCAGCGTGGAGGAGTTAAACAACGCGCTCGGCGCGGCGGCGCAAGAAAGCTCCCGTGACGGCGGTGCGGGCGGCCGGGCGATGAGCGGGATGGTTGCTGGCGCGCACTCGTGGTTGACCACGACGACGAAATTCCCGACGAACTTTTCTACCGCTCGGCGGAGATCAGGCCGGTGCGGACGGCGTAGCGGACCACGCCGGCGACGTCGTGGACGCCGAGGCGCGCCATCAAGTGCATGCGATGCGTCTCGATCGTCTTCACGCTGAGGTTGAGGAGAAACGCGATCTCCTTCGTGCTGCGGCCTTCGGCGATGAGCTGGACGATCTCGAGCATGCGGGGCGTGAGCGAGCGGGTCGTCTCCGGGCGGGGGCCGTCAGTGTGCTGGCGGTAGCGGGCGAGGACGTTTTTCGAAATCGTCGGGCTGAGGTAGGTTTCGCCGCGGCGGACGGCGTTGAGGGCGAGCTGGAGTTCGGCGGTGGCGGCGTCTTTCAACAGGTAACCGGTGGCGCCGGCGCGGAGGGCTTGGAGCACGTAGTCCTCGCCGGTGTGCATCGAGAGGATGAGCACCTTCGTCTGCGGGTATTCGCGGACGATGCGGGCGGTGGCGTCGAGGCCGTTGAGGTTGGGCATCGAAATATCCATGATCACGACATCGGGCGTGTGGGCCGCGGTGAGGGCGATCGTCTGGCGGCCGTCGCCGGACTCGGCGAGGATTTTGATGCCAGGGAGTTTCTCGAGGAGAGTACGAATGCCGGCGCGCACGAGGGCGTGATCGTCGGCGAGGAGGATGGTGAGGGAACCGGACACGGGAAGAGTTCAACGCGACTTCTGGGAATTTTGAAGCGGAAAGACAGCCTCAATTTCAGTCCCGCGACCGGGCGAGGAGAGGAGGGTGAGGGCGCCGCCGGCGAGGAGAGCGCGTTCGTGCATGCCGAGGATGCCGAGGCTGGCGCCGCCTTCGGCGCGGGTGCGGGCGGCGGAAGCGTCGAAGCCCAGTCCGTCGTCGCGCACGGCGAGGCGGAGAGAGGTGGCCTGGAGCCCGAGGGAGAGATACACGTTCGCGGCTTGGGAATGGCGCAGGGCATTGGTCAACGCCTCCTGCGCGATGCGGAAGCACGCGGTCTCGAGCGTGGGGTCGCAGCGGCCCATCGCGGGGTCGGCCTCGATGTGAACGCGAGGAAGATTCGAGCGCGTCTGGTGTTGTTGGATCAACCAGTGCAGGGCGTGGACGAGGCCGAGGTCGTCGAGGAGCGGTGGGCGGAGATCGAGGGAGAGCGAGCGGACTTGCGCGAGGAGGCGGTCGAGGAGTTCGATGGGCTCCTGGATGCGCGCGATGATTTTTGGCGCTTGGGTTTCGAGCGCGGCGGATTGGAGGTGGATTTTCGCGACGGTGAGCACCTGGCCGATTTCGTCGTGGAGTTCGCGGGCGAGGTGGCGGCGTTCGGTTTCCTGCACTTCGAGGAGGCGGCGGGAAAGCTGCTGGAGGCGCAGCGACGTGGCGACGAAATCGGACTGCTGGCGTTTCAGGGCGGTGACGTCGATCTGCGAGCCGAGCATGCGGACGGGGCGGCCCTCGTCGCCAAATTCGAGGTCGGCGTGAAGGAGGAACCAGCGCCAGGTGCCGTCCTTGTGGCGCATGCGATATTCGACGCTGAAGTCGGGCCACGGCGCTTTCAGGTAGCGCGCGGTCATGGCTTGCAGGTGTTCGAGGTCGTGGGGATTGCAGCGCGATTCCCACTCGGAGGCGTCGTTGCGAATCTCATGGTCGGCGTAGCCGATCTGCGCCTTCCAACGACTGGAGAAATGCGTCTCGCCGCTGCCGACCTCCCAGGACCACAGGCCGATGCGGCCCGCCTCGAGGGCGAGGTTGAGTTGTTTCTCGCTCTCACGCAGCGCGGCGAGGGTGCGCTGGCGCTGGGCGAGTTCCTGCGCGGCGCGCTCGTTCGCGAGCGTCAGTTCATGGCGGTCGATGGCGAGGTCGATGCGCAGCGCGAGTTCGGCGTAGTGGTGCTCGGGCTTCAGCACGTAGTCGCTGGCGCCGAGCTTGAAGGCGGCGACGACGGTCTCCTCGTCACCCGCTTCGGCGAGCAGGATGAAGGGCAACCGCAATCCCTGTTGCCGGGCGGCGGTGATGAGTTCGACGCGCTCCGACGCGAGCACTTGGCGATCGCAGAGTACGAGGTCGTAGCCGGCGGCTTGCGTGAGCAGGGTCAACGCGTGGTCGGGTGACGGCGTCGTCTCGATCAGAAAATGCGGTGCGCAGGTCGCGAGCTGGCGGGCGAGCACTTCGGCGTCGGCCTCGATGCGCTCGACCAGCAGCAATTTCCGGAGCGGCGTCCGTGAGCGCAGCCCGGGACTGGTCGCGCGGACGCGGCGCTCGATGACCTCGCGCAGATGCGCGGGCAACTCGTCGAGGTAGCCGTTGCGTTTCGGCACGTAGCCGCCGGCGCCGAGTCGGAGCGCCTGCGAGGCGAGCGCGGGGTCGCCGGCGCCGGTGACGATCACGACGGGCGTCTCGATGCCTTCCTGCGCGAGAATTTTTAAAATTTCCAGCCCGTCCATCTGCGGCAAATGGAGGTCGAGGAGCAGCACCGCATGCCGCCGACTCCGCGCTTCGCGCAGAAATTCCTCCGCGTCTCGCACTATCTCGAGGGCGAACTCCGTGGCGTGCCGGGCGAAGTGCGAGCGGGTGAGCTGGGCGTCGAGCGGATTGTCCTCGGCGTAGAGGACGGGCAGGACGGAAGGCATGGAATGTCAGTATCGCGATCGCGACGGTAACTGCAACTCCGCAACACACCAGCCGCGCGCGCGAGGAGGATTATTCGCGAAAAAAATAGGCCGCCGTACACATCAGGGCGAAAATGATGGTCGGCGCGGTGACCCAGAGCGGGCTGAAGTTCATGTGGTATTTGCCGACGAGCCACACGACGAGCCAGCACTTCACCGCGATCGCGATCCAGCAGACGAGGATGAGTTTCTCCACGCGCAGGTTGCGCGGCGGCATCGCCTCGACGAGGCGCACTTCCTCCACGAAGCCGCGGCCGGTCTCGGCGGGCAATGAGCGATGGAGCAGTTTGAGGAGCTTCGGGAACATCGGCCCTGCAGATTACGCTCGTCGCGCGAAAAAAGAAAGTCGCCGCCGCTGCTACGCCGGACGCACTCCCCTCGCGGTCCGCCGCCACCGCCGCGATCCGCCGAATCGTGCCAACTGCGAAAAACGCGCGGCGGCGTCTTGCATTTCGCAGGAGGCGGCGGGCGCGGGATCGATGGCGGAAAGATTTATTTTGTTGTTTTGCAGCCGGCTCGGCGACGGCGGCAGGCGTTGGCACCGCCGACGCTCTGCTGGTGTCGCTTCGCCCATGATCATGAAAAATGCCGCCATCTCCCGCCGTTTCAGCTTCACCGTGCTCCTGCTGTTGTCGGGGTTGACGCCGGCCGCGCTCTTCGCGGATCGCGAGACCGATCGCAAAATCAAGGATGCCGCGGAGTCCTCGTATAATTTCCGCGCCGTCCTCGACAACAACGTGACGGCGAAGGTTAACGACGGCGTCGTCACCCTCTCGGGCACGGTGCTCGATCCCGAACAGAAGTCGCTCGCGGAAGAGACCGCGCGGAATCTTCCCGGCGTGAACGACGTGAAAAACGAGTTGGAAATCACCTCGCCCGGTCCCGACCGCGCCGATGGCTGGATCGCGCTCAAGCTCAAGAGCATCCTCCTCGTGCGCGCGAACGTCAGCGCCAAGCACACCGACGTCACCGTGCGGGACGGCGTCGTCACGCTCGATGGCACCGCAGCGAGCGTCGCGCAGAAAGAACTCACCGCCGCTTACGCGCGCGACGTCGAGGGCGTGAAGTCCGTCCAGAACAATC
Organism: Verrucomicrobiota bacterium; assembly: GCA_048498075.1. Lineage (GTDB taxonomy): Bacteria > Verrucomicrobiota > Verrucomicrobiia > Opitutales > Opitutaceae > Opitutus. Next base: position 8,163 of record JBEHYR010000067.1, read on the forward strand.
TCAAAGTCGTCCCGCCCGGTTCGTCGGCCACCGGCGCATCGGTCGCCGGCACGAGCGGCGTCGGCGAGAAAATCGACGACGGCTCGATCACCGCGCAGGTGAAATACGCCCTGCTGCGGCACCCCGCGACGAGCGCGTTGAAGGCATCGGTCCAGACCCGCGATGGCCGCGTGCTCATCCGCGGCGAGGCGGACACGGCGGCCGAGAAGGACTTGGTTTCGAAGCTCGCTCACAGCGTCCGCGGCGTCGCCGCCGTGGCGAACGAGATGAGCGTCCGGTCCGCGGCGGCCGAGTAGACCGGCCGGCGATTCCCGTTTTCGCGCGGCAATCCACCCCATCCGCCCGGCCGTAAAACCCGGAGCCCGCCAGCCGGCTTTCGAAGTAGAGCCCGGTCTCGCGCTTGAAACAATTCGTGCTATTCTGCGTCACATTTCCGTCCCCATTACTTCTATGAAAACCCAAAGAATCGCTCTCACCGTTTTGCTCGTGCTTGCGGGTGCCACCGGGGCATTCGCCGCCAAGTCGAAGGATAAGGAAAAGGCCGCCTCCCGCGTGGAGGTCACGTTCGACCACCCCGAAAAATTCACCGACGCCGCCGATGGTCCTCGCGGCAGCGACTCGGGCCGCGATCAGATTCTCGGCGACTTGCGGGACTACATCGTGGACCGGGCGAGCCGTTATCTACCCGAAGGGCAGAAGCTCGCCGTGACGATCAGCGATGTGGATCTCGCGGGCGAAGTCGAACCGTGGCGCACGCCGTCGGCCAACGACATTCGTTTCATCAAGCCCATCTATTCGCCGAAGATCGATCTCACCTTCCGGCTGACCGACGCCACCGGCGCGGTGATCAAGGAGGACAAGCGCCAGCTGCGCGACCAGACGTTCGACATGAATATCCGGGTCGATCGGAACGATCCGCGCGTCTACGAGAAGGGCCTGCTCGACGACTGGATGCGGGGCGAATTCCGCACGGCGAAGAAAAAATAATTTTCGCGCGAAGCGATTTGCGACGACCGCGGGTCTGCCCAGACTCGCGGTCGTTTTGTTTTCCCCTTCCGACAACAGCGCCGGCGAAAATTCGGCGGCGCGCCTGGATAAATGGCTCTGGGCCGTGCGGCTCTTCAAGTCGCGCCCGCTCGCGACCGACGCCTGCCGCGGGGGCGAGGTGGAGATCGGCGGCCAGCCCGCCAAGGCCGGCCGCGAGGTCCACGCCGGCGAGATCGTCACTGTGCGGCAAGGCCTGATCACGCGCACTTTGCGGGTGGTCGGCGTGCCGCGTTCGCGCGTCGGGGCGAAACTCGTCCCCGAATTTTGCACCGATCTCACCCCGCCCGCGGAGTTTGAGAAACTGCGCGAGCATCGTGTCCAGCAAATGCTCGCCCGCGACAAGGGCGCGGGCCGCCCGACCAAACGCGAACGGCGCGATATCGACCGGCTGTTTGGAAACCGATAGCGGCCTGACGACTGCGGGCCGCTGGCGAAAACGCCGCGGCCTGTAATCTCCGGGTAACCCGGCGCGGAAGCGCAGGGCCAAAAATTCCGCACTGAGCAAAGCTCCCGCAGCTCCCGCAGCGGGCTACGAGACGGCGAGATAGAGTTCCGTCGTCCCCTTCGGCAGGGAGCAAAATCGGTCATTTGTCCCTGAGAACACTAAATTTACAGAGCCGATGTGCCGAAGACACCGGGGATGATTCCCGCCTTCGTGGATGATCGCGCCGCCGCATTGGCCCCGCATAGGGGTGCCTTCGCCATTTGGTTTCCCTCCCGGGAAACCGCTCGGAGCGCCGTGAAGCCGGGTCGTCAGGGCGGGATGAGCAACCGGGGGTGTTCCCCGTGAGCGCGATGGCCGAGCCCGTTTCATTGCCGGTCCTCGGCCGTGCACCGGCAGCGGCGGTGGCGGGACGCCCGCGATTCGAGGCGTTGATGACGATTTCGGAGCGGACCGTTTTCGCGCGCACGAACAACGTATTTCGCTGGCTGCTGCCGGCGCAGTGGGTTTTTGCGCTCGTGACGGCGCTGTGCTGGTCGCCCCTGGCGGTGATCGGCCGTTCGCCCGTGCTGGAAGCGTTTGGGCTCGGCGCCCTGTTCACGCTGCCGGCGCTCGCGCTGATGCGGTGGCAACCGTATCGCCTCTCCACGCGTTGCGTCGTCGCCGTGGCGCAGATCGGCTTTTCGGCTTTGCTGATCCTGCTCACCGGCGGTCGGATCGAAACGCATTTCCACGTTTTCGGCTCGATGGTGTTTCTGGCGTTGTATCGCGATTGGCGCGTCCTGCCCGTCGCCACGGCGGCGATCGTTTTCCACCACGGGATTCTGGGGCTCTGGTGGCCGGCCGTGGTTTATTGTGACCCCGGCACCTCGATCTGGCGCACGATCGAGCACGGCGGCTGGGTTCTCTTCGAGAACAGTGTACTCGTCTGGTCGTGCCTCAACTCGCGCCGCGAAATGGCCGAGATCTGCCGGCGCCAGGACGAACACCAGCATCTCCTCGATGACCTCGAGCACCGCGTCGCCGCCCGCACCCGCGAGGTCGAGGCCGAGATGCTCGCGCGCGAAAGCACGGCGGCGGAACTTCGTCACAGCGAGCAAAAGCATCGCCACCTCGTCTCGAGCCTGCCGATCGGGGTGTTCGAAACCTCGCGGAGCGGCGCCGTTCATTTCGCGAACCCCTATCTGCTCGGCCTGATCGGCCTGCCGACGAACTTCGATCCGACCGCGATCAATCTCGCCGACGGCCGGATCTTCGCACTCGCCGATCGCGAGCGCCTCTGGCGCAAACTGGACCTCGACGGCGAAGTGCGCGGTTTCGCCGCCACGCTCAACCACTTCGACGGCTCGCCCTTCGAGGTGTTGATCAACGCCCGCACGAAGGCCCGCGCCGAGGGCGAGGAGCCGATTTGCGAAGGCACGATCGAGGATGTCACGGTGCGCAAACGCGCCGAACGCGAACTGGAAACGCTGCACGGCCAGCTCCTGGTCGCGTCGCGCCAGGCGGGCATGGCCGAAGTCGCCACCGGCGTGCTCCATAATGTCGGCAACGTGCTCACCAGCGTGAACCTCATCGTCCACGACGTGCAGGACCGCCTGAAGACCACGCGCCTCAGCCACCTCCACCGCGTCGTCGAAATCCTTCAGCGGGAGAAGCCGCGTCTCGGAGAATTCATTACGAGCGACCCCACCGGCAGCCAGATCCCCGACTTCCTCGCGAAGCTCGACGACCATCTCTCCTCCGAAAATCGCCAGCTCCTCACCGACGTCGAGGGCCTCGTGCGCCACTTCGAGCACATCCGCGAAATCATCGTCACGCAGCAGGGCACGTCGCAGCTCTTCGGCCTGCTCGAATCGCTCGCACCCGCGCAACTTTTCGAAGACGCGCTCCGCCTCAACGCCGAGTCGATGGAGCGCCACGGCATCTCGCTCGAACGGCTCTTCGAACCCGTCGGCCTCGTGCAAGCCGACCGGCACAAGGTTCTCCAGATTCTCGTCAACCTGATCAAAAACGCGAAGGACGCCCTGCAGGTCCGCAAGCCCGGCGAACGACTCATCGAAGTTCGCGTGACGGCCGTCGGGGAGAAGCACATCGCCCTCGTCGTCACCGACAACGGCCCCGGCATTCCCGCCGCGAACCTGAAGCGCATTTTCCAGCACGGCTTCACCACGAAGCAGAGCGGCCACGGCTTCGGCCTGCACAGCAGCGTGCTCGCCGCGCGCGAGATGGGCGGCGACCTCACCGCGTCGTGCGATGGTCCGGGTCAAGGCGCCACGTTCACGCTCACCCTTCCCGTCGTGAAGACCGCCGCGCCGCCATGAACCCGCTGCTGCCGCCGAACCGCCGCATCCTCCTCGTCGACGACAACCTGTCGATCCACGACGACTTTCGCCGCATCCTCGCCCGCCCGAGTTCCACCAACGGCCTCGACGATGCCGCCGCCGCGCTGTTCGGCGCCGCCGCCGAGCCGCCCGCGGTCGAGTCGGATATCTTCGAACTCGACTACGCGCAGCAGGGCCAGGAGGCGTGCGAGATGGTGTCCGTCGCCGTCGCCGGCGGCCGGCCGTATGCCCTCGCGTTCGTCGACATGCGCATGCCGCCCGGTTGGGATGGACTCACCACGATCGGCAAACTCTGGCAGGTCGATCCCGAGTTGCAGGTCGTGATTTGCACCGCGTATTCCGATCGGAGCTGGAGCGAGATCCAAGCCGCGCTCACCGCCCGCGACCGCTGGCTCGTGTTGAAAAAGCCGTTCGATAAAGTCGAAGTCCTCCAGCTCGCGCAGGCGCTCACCGAGAAGTGGCACCTCACCCGCCTCTCGCGCCTCCAGCTCGCCACGCTCGAGGAGCACGTGAACGTCCGCACCGACCAGCTCCGCCAGGCCGTGCAGGTGAAAAACGAATTTCTCGCCAATATCAGCCACGAGCTGCTCACGCCGATGAACGGCATCCAGGGCATGCTCCAGATGCTCGGCGACGGCGTGCTCGATTCCGACCAGACGGCGTGCCTCAACGACGCGCGCACCTGCGCCGAGACGCTCTCGCAACTCCTCCGCCAGATCGTCGCCTTCAACCAGGCCGAGGCCGGCACGCTCGCGCTCGATCCGCTGCCGTTCAGCGCCACCGCGCTGCTCAACGACATCGTCGCCGCCTACCGCGCGCGCGCGCTCCACAAAGGCCTCGCCCTGAAACCGCACGTCTCCCTCACGTTGCCCGCCGTGCTTCGCGCGCCCGCGCCTGTGATCCGCCAGATCCTTCTCGTGCTCATCGACAACGCCGTGAAATTTACCGAGCGCGGCGCGATCACCGTTCGCGCCGCCGGCGATTCCTCGCGCCTCTGCTTCACCGTGCATGACACCGGCATCGGCCTGACCGAGGAACAGCTCGCGTGGATCGCACTGCCTTTCGCGCAGGTCGACGGCGGCCTCTCGCGCCGCAACACCGGCATCGGCCTCGGCCTTCCGCTCGCGAAACGGCTCGCGAGTTCCCTCGGCGGCGATCTCACGATCAGCTCGCAGCCCGGCAGCGGCACCACGGTGACCTTCTCCGTCCTCACCGCCCCCGCCGCCGAAGCGCTGGCGAGCTGAGCCGAAAATTTTTTGTAGGGCGGGGTCTCCGCACCCCGCCGGTTTGCGTAGCGCGGTCAATTTGACCGCGGCTCGAGCGCACGGGCAGGTTGCCCGTGCTACGGCGCACTCAACCCCGGCGGGGTTCGGAGACCCCGCCCTACAACCAAACGTCAAAACGCCGCCTCAATACGGGCCGCGAATTTTTCCCGCCACCTCGCGCGTATAAAATTCCGCGAGGCTCGAGTGCAGCTCTGCCGGCAGCGAAGGCAGCTCCGACGCGCGCGCATTCGCCCGCGCCTGCGCCGGGTTTTTCGCTCCGGGAATGATCGCGCTCACCGCGTCGAAATCCAGACACCACCGCAGCGCCAGCTCCGCCATCGTTATCCCGGCGGGCACGAATTTCTTCAACGCGTCCGCGAGCTCCACGCCCTGCTCGAAGGGCAGCCCGGCAAACGTCTCGCCGACATTGAACGCCGCGCCGTCGCGATTGTAGTTGCGATGATCGCTCGCCGGAAACGCCGTCGCCTTTGTCATTTTTCCCCCGAGCAATCCGCTCGCGAGCGGCAGCCGCACGAGCAGCGCGACCTGCCGTCGTTTTGCCTCGGCGAAGAGCACCTGCGCCGGCTTCTGGCGAAAAAGATTAAAGATGATCTGCAACGCCGCGACGCCTTCCTGCTGCGTGCAGAACAGCGCCTCGTCCATTGATTCGACGCTCACGCCGAAATCGCGGATTTTTCCCTCGCGCTTCAGCTCGCGCAGGTGCTCGAACACCTCGCCTTTTTTCAGGACGTCGAACGGCACGCAGTGCAGCTGCGTGAGATCGAGCGTCGCCACGCCGAGCCGTCGCAACGAGTCCTCGGTGTGCTGCCGAATCGCCGCGCGCGAAAAATTCTTCGGCCAGCCCGGATCGCCGCGCCGCCCGAGCTTCGTCGCCACGAACAGCGGCGTTTTCGTTTCCTTCAAAAACTTCCCGATGAGCGTCTCGCTCCGCCCGCTGCCGTAGACATCCGCCGTGTCGAGCAGCGTCGTGCCCGCGTCCACCGCTGCGCGCAACGTCTCGAGCGCCGTCTCGTCCGTCACCTCGCCCCAATCCCCGCCGAGCTGCCACGTGCCCAGCCCCACCTCGCCGACCGACCGGCCGCTCGCTCCGAAAATTCGATTTTTCATCGCGCCTAACGTGGCGTCGTCCCGTGGCGAGGCAAGTTTCCGGGTGGGAGCGCGGGCGGCCCGCCCGCTTTCGAAAAAACTGCGGGCGAGCCGCCCGCGCTCCCAATGATTGGCCAGCATCCGGTGCGTCGGACGATTCGGATTCGCCGCGCCGGCTTTCGGCCGCCACGCTGCCCATTCCATGTCGTCTCTCGCTTCCGATCACGAACCGCCGTGGCGCGCCGGTCTGCGCAGCGCCCGCGCGAATCTCGTGCCCGGGCTCGTGCTCCAGGCCTTCGCGCTCGCGCTGGTCGTCAGCTATTACCAAGTCCCCGCCGTCAGCGCGGCGCTCGGCCGGCTGACGATCTGGCGCGCGGATTTCGGCGTCGTTTTCGCGATGGCGACCACGGGGCTGTTCGGCGGGCTGCTGCCGTTTCTCGTGTTGAAATTCGTCCCGGCGACGCGCGGGCGCTTCACCTTGGCGCAGGGCGCTGCGATCACCGCGTTCTGGACCTACAAGGGTTTCGAGGTCGACCTCTGGTATCGCGTGCTCGCGCATTTCGTCGGGCCGGCTCACGACGTCCGCACGATCGCGATCAAGACGTTCCTCGACCAATTCGTCTATTGCCCGCTGATCGCCGTGCCGCCCACCGCGCTGGTTTATTTTTGGGTGGAAACGCAGTTCGACCGCGCCGCCGTCGCGGACGACGTCCGCGCGCCGCACTGGTATCGCCGCCGCACGTTGCCCGTGCTGATCTCGAATCTCGGCGTCTGGCTGCCGACCGTGTGCATCATTTTTCTGCTGCCCACGCCCTTGCAGCTTCCGCTCCAGAATCTCGTGCTTTGGTTTTTCACGCTCCTCGTCGCCGGTCAGACTCAGCGGCCTCGCTGAACTGTTACGGAGAAGGGCTCGCGGAATTTTTCCGCGGCCTTTGCCTCCCACGATTAGCTCTCTCATGCTCTCGACGATGAAACTGTCCCGCCTGCCTGCCTGGTTGCTGCTCGCGTGTGCCGCGATATTGCCGGCGTTCAGCGCGCCCGAGTCGCACGTGCAGGCGTCGCTCGTCGGCGCCGAGACGTCGATCCAGCCCGGCCATCCGCTCACCGTCGCGCTCCGCCTCGAGCACGAGGCCCACTGGCACACGTATTGGTTGAATCCTGGCACAGGCCTCGCGACGGAGATCAAGTGGCACCTCCCGGACGGCTGGACGGCCGGCCCCATCCAGTGGCCCGCGCCGGTCATCCTGAAAGACCACACCGGCGCCGTCGTGGGCAACGGTTACGAAGGCGACACGCTGCTCCCCGTCACGCTGACGCCGCCCGCTTCGCTCGCGACCGGTGGCACCGTCGACCTCGCAGCCGATGTCGAGTGGCTCATGTGCAGCGACGTCTGCGTGCCGGGAAACGGCAAAGTCTCGCTCACGCTGCCCGCCTCGCCTGACGCGCCGAAGCCCGATGCGACGTGGGGTCGGAAAATTTCCGCCGTCGTCGCGAATCTCCCGCGTCCGCTGCCCGAGTGGACGGTCTCGGCCGCGCGCGACGCGAAAAACGTCACACTCACCGTCGTGCCAAAAAATCGTTCGGCGTCACCGGCGCCGACCGGCCTCCACTTTTTCTCCGACGACAACCTCGTCGCCTACGAGCTGCCCCAAACCGTCGCGCCCGCCGCCGATGGTGGTTTCGTCCTCACGCTCCCGATTTCAACCGACGGTCCTCCGGACGTGAAAGGACTCCACGGCGTCCTCACCGCGGACCACGGCTGGCCGCCCGTCGCTTCCCTCCGTGGCCTGCGCGTGGACACCGTTTTTTCCACCGCCGGGTCCGGCTCCCCGCTCTCGACTCCCAGCCCGCAACGGTCGGCGGGTGGAACTCTCGCCGGCACGCTGCTGCTCGCGCTCGTCGGCGGCCTGATTCTCAACCTCATGCCCTGCGTTTTTCCCGTGCTCGGCATCAAGATCCTCGGCTTCGTCAACCAGTCCGGCCATGAACGCGGCAAGGTCGTCGCGCACGGCCTCGTCTTCGCGCTCGGCGTGCTGCTCTCGTTCTGGGCGCTCGCCGGGACGCTCGCGATTCTCCGCGCCGGCGGCTCGCAACTCGGCTGGGGGTTTCAACTCCAGTCGCCGGCCTTCGTCTTCACGCTCGCCGCGTTGATGCTCGTGTTCGCGCTGAACATGAGCGGCGTATTCGAATTTGGACTTCGCGCGACCAGCGTCGGCGGCGAACTCCAGATGAGGTCCGGTTTCGCCGGCTCGTTCTTCACCGGTGTGCTCGCGACGATCGTCGCCACGCCCTGCTCGGCGCCGTTTCTCGCGCCCGCGCTCGGCGCCGCCCTGGCGTTGTCGACGCTCGAGTCGTTCGCCATTTTCACCGCGATCGCGATCGGCCTTTCGACGCCGTATCTGCTGCTCTCGATTTTCCCGAGCGCCGTGAAAATCCTCCCGCGCCCCGGCGCGTGGATGGAGACGTTCAAGCAATTCATGGCCTTCCCGCTGTACGCGACCGTCGGTTACCTCATCTGGGTGCTCGCCGGCCAGACGAGCGACGAAGGCCTGCAAAACGTCCTCTTCGGCCTCGTGCTCGTCGCGCTCGGCATCTGGTTCTACGGCCGCTGGAATGCCCCCGGCGCGTCCGCCGGCCGCACGCGCTTCGGCGTCGCCGCGCTGATCGTCGCGGGCGGCGCGGGCCTCTGGCTCGGCTGGCCGCACCCGGCCGATGCGAACACCGAAAACTCCGCTGCGCCCGCGATCGTGTGGGAGCCGTGGAGCCCGCAAGCCGTGGAAAAATTTCGCGCGGAAGGCCGCATCGTGTACGTCGATTTCACCGCGCGCTGGTGTGCGACCTGTCAGGCGAACAAGAAATTTGTTTTCCATTCCGATGACGTGCTGAAGGAGTTTGCCGCGAAGAAAATCGTGACGCTCCGCGCCGACTGGACGAACAAGGATCCCCGCATCACCGCCGAGCTCGCGAAATACCAGCGCAGCGCCGTGCCGTTCAACGTGGTCTGGTTCCCCGGCCGTGCGAAACCGGAGATTCTTCCCGAGCTGCTTACACCGAGTGTTGTGTTGGCAGCTTTGCGCTGAAGGAGGCGCCTCCCCTCGGCTGAGGGTGGGCGCGTTTCCCAATCGTTTTTTCAAGCGGAGAATCTCCCTTTTTTCTGCTGAAAACGCTGGAGAGGCGAGGGAAAGGACCGTGCTGCTTACGAGGCAAAACAATTATTTGCAAAACAGGGAAAGTCCGTAACTTCTTCGGTAGTTTTACCTAGTTCCTACAGGAAACCCCTGATCCTGATGGTCTCGAACGGAAACGAATTGCAAGTTGTTGTGTTTCAGCTTGGTGCCAGTACCTACGCCTTGAGGCTGGAATCCGTGAAACGGGTAATACCCTCGGTGGAGGTGTCTTCGCTTCCTTCGGCACCTGAAATTGTGTTGGGCGTGATCAATGTCGAAGGACGAATCGTTCCAGTTTTTGACGTGCGGCGGAGGTTTCGACTTCCCAAGAAGTCACTGGCGCTCGCTGACCGGATTATTCTAGCGCGCACGAGTCGCCGGGAAGTTGCGCTGATTGTGGATCACGTGGTCGGGGTGATGACGCCGACCGTGAGTGAAGTGGTTTTATCGAATGAAGTCCTTGATCGGGTCGACTATGTGGAAGGGGTTATTCCATTGGAGGATGGCGTCGCCCTCATTCACAATTTGGACACATTTCTCGGCTGCGATGAAGTTGCGGCATTAGAGAACGCATTAAACGCGCCGGTCAGCCACTCGGCATAATGGATACCGGCCGGCCCAACCCATCGACGGAACAGCTCAGCAGGTTTGTCGCACGCCATATTGGCCTGAATTTTACTCCGGAACGGGGCGCGGATCTGCGGCGTGGAATCGCGGGGGCAGCGAGGGAAGCCGGCTTCGACGAGCCGGAGGCTTATATTTCCTGGTTGTTTTCGAGCGACTTGACCGAGGCGCAGTTGGGCTTGCTGGCGGCGAACCTTACGGTGGGGGAAACATATTTTTTTCGCGACCGGCAGGCTTTCCAAGCCCTCGAGCTGGAAGTCCTCCCCGCTCTCGTCAAAACGGCGCGGGCCGAAGGGCGACCCCGGCTTCGTCTGTGGAGCGCGGCCTGTTGCACAGGGGAAGAGGCCTACTCGCTTGCGATCGCGGCGCGGCGGGCGCTGCCGGATTGGCGGGATTGGAAGATCGAGATTTCTGGGAGCGACATCAGTCCACGATTCGTGCGCAAGGCGCAGCGAGGCGTCTTCGGCGCCTGGTCGTTTCGCGACACGGCGCCGGAGTTTCGGCAGAGGTATTTCACGGCGCTGGGCGATGGACGTTGGGAAATTTCCCCTGAGATCCGTGCGATGGTGAGATTTTTTTCCCTCAATCTCGCCGGAGACTTTCTCAACGCTGCGACGAGGGAGATTCAGTCGGCGGACGTGATCTTCTGTCGCAACGCTTTGATTTATTTCACCGCCGAGCACGCCGCCGGCACGGTCCGGCAGCTCGCGGCATGCCTGCGGGAAGGCGGGTGGCTCGTGGTCGGACCCAACGAACTGTCCCACGCCGCGGAGGCGGGCCTGTCGCCCGTGCATTTTCCCGGCGCGATTCTGCACCGGAAACAATCTCGGTCGACGCGGGCGGAAACGCCATGGCGGCCGGCGGGTGATGCCGCGATGCGCGGGATTGGCGGAGCGGAGCCGAGGGATGGCTTCGCGGAGACGACGCCGTTCGCACCGCGGCCGCGGCGCGAGGAGTCCCAGCAGCCTCTCGCTGCGGAGAGGGCCGGGATGAAAGAGGAAACCCGCAATGGTCAGATTCCTGCCGCCCCGGCCGAAACGCGGGACGATGACGCGGAGGAGCACGGGCCGGCCGAGGCTGCGGCGCTGTTGTCCACGGCCCGGTCGCTGGCTGACGAGGGCAGGCTTGCCGAGGCGCTCGTCGCCTGCGATCGACTCTTGGAGTGCCGCAAGCTGGACGCCCCGTCGCACTACCTGAAAGCAGTGATTTTCGAGGAACTCGGTGAATCGGAAAAGGCAGCTGCGGCCTTCCGCAACGCCGTGTTTCTCGAGCCCGACTTCGTTCTGGCGCACTTCGGCCTGGGGAATCTGATGCGTCGCGCCGGCCGCGCAGCCGAGGCGAACCGCTGCTTCGAGGCCGCTCTCGTCCTCGCTCGTCGGCTGAAACCCGACGACGTGATGTCCGAGGCGGAGGGCCTGACCGCCGGCCGCATGGCGGAAATGATCGAGGCGTTGCGAACCGCCGAGCCGGAAACCTCCGTCCGACTCTGACGAACCATGGCGACCATACCCGACGATTCGAAACGGATCGAGGCGATCTTCAAGGATCGCGCCCGCGCGTTGGCTCGCCCACGGCAGGCGGCGCGTCCGGTGGAGACGATCAAGGTCGTCGAATTTGCCCTCGCCCACGAGCGCTATGCGATCGAGGCCGCCTATGTCGGCGAGGTTTACCCGCTCGAGAATCTGACGCCGCTGCCGTGCACGCCCCGCTTCATTCGCGGACTGGTCAACCTGCGCGGTCGCATCTTGCCGGTGATCGATCTCAAACGGTTCTTCGAGCTGCCGGAACGAGGGATCGCGGATTTGCACAGCATCCTGCTCGTGGAGGCGCAAGGCATGGCATTCGGGCTCCTCGCCGACGCCGTCATCGGCGCGCGCGAACTGGCCTCCGGTGCCCTGCAGCCCTCGCTGCCGACGCTCACGGGCATCCGCGCCGATTATTTGAAAGGCGTCACCGCCGACCGCCTCGTCGTCCTCGATGGCGCCGCGATTTTGGCGGATCGCAGAATTCTCATCCACGACGAAGTGGAAACCTGAACTGGCCAAGCCAATCCCGCTACGGAAGCACACCTATGATCAAATCCACAGTCGGCACCAAGATCGGAACGGGTTTCGCCATCGCTCTCGCTATCTTGGTGGCGATCGGCGTGGTAGCCTATCGCAGCACGATAAAACTCACCGAGACCGCATCTCTCGTTGCCCATACGCACCTGGTGTTGGAATCGCTGGTTCAACTCAACCAGGCGCTCGTCGATGGCGAAACCGGTCAGCGCGGCTACATCATCACCGGGAGCGAACCGTATCTCGAACCCTATACAGCGAGCTCCGGCAGGGTCGACGAACTCATCCGGCAAATCGGGCGCCTCACCCAGGACAACAGCCAGCAGCAACGCCGGCTTTCCGGGCTCGAGCCGGCGATCAAGTCGCGCGTCGACCGGCTCAAAGAGGGTATCGACGTCCGCCGCGAGAAGGGCTTCGAAGCAGCCCAGACCTGGGTGTTGTCCGGCGCCGGAAAAAATCAAATGGACGACATCCGGAAGGTGCTGGCGGAAATGCAGGAAGAGGAAAATGCGCTCTTATCCGCGCGGTCGGCGGAGGCGTCCGCCAGCGCGCGGGCCACGGTTCGCGTGATCACGATCGGCAGCGTCGCGGCCTTCGTCCTGCTCGCGCTCTGCGGAACGATCATCACCCGCAACATCGCCGGGCCACTTCAGGAAATCTCGGCCACCGCCGAGCGGATTGCCGGAGGCGACCTGAGCGTCGCCGTCACCGTTTCCAATCGCACCGACGAAGTGGGGCTGCTGGCGCAGGCGTTCAGCCGGATGACGGATGCGCTGAAAGGCATGGCTGGCGTCGCGGGCAAAATTGCCAGCGGCGATCTGCGGGTCAAAGTCGCCCCCCAGTCGGAAAAAGATCTGCTCGGCAACTCGTTCGCCACGATGATCGAAAATCTCCGCCGCCTGACGGCCGAGATCGCGGCGGGCGTCACCGTGCTCGGCTCATCCGCGAGCCAGATCTCGACCTCCACCACCCAGTTTGCCGCCAGCGCCACCGAAACGGCCACCGCCGTGGGCGAAACGACGACGACGGTCGAGGAGGTTCGCCAGACAGCCCAGATCTCGAGTCAAAAGGCGAAGACCGTCTCCGAGACCGCGCAGAAAGTGGCGGTCACCTCGCAGACCGGACGCAAGGCGACGGAAGAAACCGTCGAGGGCATGAATCGAATCCGCGAGCAGATGGCCTCGATCGCGGAAAGCATGGTGCGCCTGAGCGAGCAGAGCCAGGCGATCGGCCAGATCGTCACGACAGTCGAGGATCTCGCCGCCCAGTCGAATCTCCTCGCAGTGAACGCGGCCATCGAGGCGGCGAAAGCCGGCGAGCACGGCAAGGGTTTCGTGGTGGTGGCGCAGGAGGTGAAAAGTCTGGCCGACCAGTCGAAGCAGGCCACCGGGCAGGTGCGGACGATCCTCGCCGAGATCCAAAAGGCGACGACCGCCGCGGTGATGGCCACGGAGCAGGGCAGCAAAGCCGTCGAGACCGGCGTCCGCCGCTCGAGCCAGGCGGGTCAGTCGATCCAGACGTTGACGGAAAGCGTGAGCGAAGCAGCGCAAGCGGCCGCCCAGATCGCCGCGTCGAGCCAGCAGCAGCTCGTCGGCGTGGACCAGGTGGCCTCCGCGATGGAAAGCATCAAGCAGGCGAGTACCCAAAACGTGGATAGCGCCCGGCAACTCGAAGCGGCGGCGCACGACCTGAAACGGCTCGGCGAAACGCTGAAGCAGGTGGTCGACCGTTATAAAGTCTGAACCCGGCGCTCCCCGGCATGAGCAATTCGGAAGAGGAATTTCTCGAGCGCTTGCGCGCCACTTTCGTGCTGGAAGCGGAGGAGCACCTCCACGCCATGTCCGCGGCGTTTCTCGCTTTGGAAAAAGACCCGCCGGGCCAGCGTTTGCCGGAGCGGCTCGAAGCGGTTTTCCGCCACGCCCACAGCCTGAAAGGCGCGGCGCGCGCGATCAATTTCTCCGCGGTGGAGAGCGTGTGCCAGGCGCTCGAAAGCGTGCTCGCCGCATGGAAAGGGCGCGAGATCGCCGTCTCCGGCGCGAGCTTCGACACGCTGCACCGTGCGGTCGATCTGATCGGGCATCTCGCCCTGGGTCGGGAAGCGCCGCGCGCCGGCGACGCCGAGGCGCTGTCCGCGGTGTCGCGCCAGCTCGGCGAACTGCTGGCGGGACGCATGGCGCCTGCACCGGCCGCGGCGCCGCCTCCGCCGGAAGAGCCTCCGGAAGTGCCGTCGGCGCCCCCGCCCCCGCCGCCACGCGTCGCGCCGCCGGCGATGACACGTGCCGCCCTTACGGATACGATCCGCATCTCGACGGCGAAGCTCGACCGGCTTCTGCTGGAAGCCGAGGAAATGCTGGCGACCAAGCAGAGCGTGGCGCAGCGCGCGGCGGAACTGGCCGAGCTCGAGGGCGTGCTGGCTGATTGGAGCCGGCGCTGGACCGGCCTGCGGCCGGAGTTGCGCGCGTGGCGCGCCGCCGGCGGAGGAGGCGACGGGGCGGGCGCGGTGGTGGCGGAGTTCCTCGATTGGAATTTTACCTGCGTCAAATCGCTGGAGACCCGGATCCGCGCGCTCGGCAAATCCGCGCAACTTGATCGGCACGATGTGGCGCGACGCGTGGATGACCTGCTGGCCGGCGCCAAGAACCTGGTGATGCTGCCGTTCTCCGCGCTCTCCGATCTTTTCCCGAAGCTGGTGCGCGACCTGAGCCGCGATCAGGGCAAGCAGGTCGAGCTGACGCTGCGAGGGAGCGAAATCGAGATCGACAAGCGCATCCTCGAGGAGATGAAGGATCCGCTGATTCACCTGCTGCGAAACAGCGTGGATCACGGCGTCGAACGACCCGAGCAGCGGACGAGCCGGCACAAGCCGGCAACGGCTCGGATCGACGTCACGATCGCCGCGGTGCCGGGCAACAAGATCGAAATCCTCGTCGCCGACGATGGCGGCGGCATCGATGTCGCCCGCGTGAAGGCAGCGGCAGTGCGCCGTGGGATTCTCTCCGCCGCGGACGCGGAGACGATCGACGAGGGCAAGGCGCGCGAGTTGATCTTTCAGTCCGAGGTTTCCACCAGCCCGATCATCACGGAAATCTCGGGCCGCGGTCTCGGCCTCGCGATCGTGCGGGAGAAGACGGAAAAACTCGGCGGCTGGGTCACGGTGGAAAGCGCCGCAGCCACGGGCACCCGTTTTCGAATCGTCCTGCCGCTCACGCTGGCGACTTTCCGCGGCGTGCTGGTGCGGGCGGCGGCGCAGGTTTTTGTGATTCCGACCGCGCACGTCGAGCGCGTGGGGCGGATCAAGAGCACGGATGTGCGCACGGTGGAAAACCGGGAGACGATCGTGTTCGATGGCAGCGCCGTGGCGCTGGTCCGGCTGGGCGATGTGCTGGAGTTCGGCGAGGCCACGGCGGTCGGCGCGAATTTTCTTCCGATCGTGGTGCTGGGATCCGGCACCGCGCGGATCGCGTTTGCGGTGGACGAAGTGCTTCACGACGAGGAGGTGCTGGTGAAGGCTTTCAGCCGGCCGCTCTTGCGCGTGCGCAACATCGCCGCCGCGACCGTGCTCGCGTCCGGCCTGGTGGCGCCGATCCTGAATGCGGCCGACTTGATGAAATCGGCCCGGAAGGCGGGAACGGTGGCGCGCCCGCCCGCTGGCGCCGCGCCCGCCCCGGCGAGGGAAAAATCGATTTTACTCGCCGAAGATTCGATCACTTCGCGCATGCTCCTGAAGGGAATTCTGGAGTCGGCGGGTTACCGGGTGAAAACCGCGGTCGATGGCGTCGAAGCCTGGACGGCGGTGCGCACGGAGGAGTTCGACCTCGTGGTGTCGGATGTCGAGATGCCGCGCATGAACGGCTTCGACCTCACCGCGCATATCCGCGCGGACAAGAAGCTCACGGACAAGCCCGTCGTCCTGGTGACCGCGCTGGCATCCCCGGCGGACCGTGAGCGCGGCATCGATGTAGGAGCGAGCGCCTACATCGTGAAAAGCAATTTCAACGAAAGCAGCCTGCTCGAGGTGGTGCGTCGCCTCGCCTGACCATGAATGATAAAATCAACGTCCTCGTGGTCGAAGATTCGCCCGCCGCGCAACTGCTGCTCGTGCATCTGCTCAATTCCCACGAGCGCCTGAACGTGCTGGGAACGGCCAATGACGGCGAGGAGGCGCTGGAGTTTCTCACCCGCATGCGACCCGATGTGATCGTGATGGACGTGCACATGCCCCGGCTCGATGGCTATGAAACCACCCGCCGCATCATGGAGACGCAGCCGGTCCCGATCGTGGTGTGCAGCGCGACGCTGAACCCCGAGGAAGTCGCGAATACCTTTCGCGCATTCGAGGCCGGCGCGCTGGCGCTCATCGCGAAACCGGTGGGACCGGGTCATCCGGATTTTCAGGCTATCCGGGCGAAGTTCATCGAGACGGTGATCCTCATGTCGGAAATCAAAGTGGTGCGCCGCTGGCAGCGCCTTCGCCGCCCGGGAGCGCCGGCGGCCCCCACTGTGCCGCGACCCGCGGAACCGCAGGCGCAACTCGTGGCGATCGGCACCTCGACGGGTGGGCCGCCCGTTTTGCAGACCATCCTGTCGGGCTTGCCGGCGGATTTTCCTGCGCCGGTGCTCATCGTGCAGCACATCGCAGCGGGATTCGTGACCGGCCTCGCCGAATGGCTCGACCAGACGACCGGATTTCCCGTGCGGATCGCGGCTCACGGCGAGCCCATGGAAGCGGGCCGCGCCTATCTGGCGCCGGACGGGTATCACTTGGGAGCGGGCGCGCAGCGCCGCATCGCACTCAGCAGAAGCGAACCGGAAAACGGCCTGCGTCCTGCCGTCTCGTTTCTCTTTCGCTCCGTGGCGGAGCAGTGCGGCGCACGCGCGGTGGCCGTGCTGCTCACCGGCATGGGCAAGGACGGCGCCGAGGAACTGAAACAATTGCACGATCTCGGAGCCGTCACGATCGCCCAGGACGCCGCGAGTTCGGCGGTCTACGGCATGCCAGGAGAAGCGATGAAACTGCGCGCGGTGCGTTATTCGCTGGCTCCCGACCGCATCCCCGCGGCGCTGATCGGGCTTGTTTCCCCGGGCTCGGCGGAGACCGCCGCCCGCCGGATGGGACGATAATTCCCGCAGCCATGGAAACTCCACGCGACCCATCGGACGAGCCGCCGGAAATCCTCATCGTCGAGGACAGCCGCACCCAGGCGGAGCGGTTGCAGCATGTGCTCGGGCAACACCGCTATCGATTGTCCGCCGCGCGGAATGGGCGCGAGGCGCTCGCGCTGATTCATGAGCGTCCGCCGGCGCTGATCGTCAGCGATGTCGTCATGCCGGAGATGAACGGTTTCGAGCTTTGCCGGCGGGTGAAACACGAGAAAAAATTCCGGGCGATTCCGGTCATCCTCCTGACTTCGTTGACCGATCCGATCGACGTGGTGAAAGGCCTGGAGAGCGGCGCCGACAACTTTCTCTTCAAGCCCTACGACGAAAAATATCTTCTCTCGCGGATCGCCCATATCCTGGCCGACCGGCATCTGCGCGACGTCGACCTCACCGCCATGGGCGTCGAAGTATTCTTTGCCGGCCGGAAATTTTTCATCACCTCGGATCGGCTGCAGATTTTAAACCTGCTGCTGTCGACCTACGAGGCGGCCGTGGAGCGGAATCGCGAACTCGCGACCGCCCGCGACGATTTGCGGCACCTCAACGAGCATCTGGAGGCGAAGGTCGCGGAGCGCACGGCGGCCCTGGCGGCCGAAGTCGCGGAGCGCACGCGCGCAGAGACCGAGGTGCGCCGCCTCAATGCGGAACTGGAGGAACGCGTGCGCCAGCGCACCGCCCAACTCGTCCTCATGAACGAGGAGCTCGAGGCGTTTTCCTATTCCGTGTCGCACGACCTGCGCGCGCCGCTGCGGCACATCGGCGGGTTTGTGGAGTTGTTGAACAATCGCGCGCGGCAAAGTCTCGACGCCGACGCCTGCCGGCATCTCGACACGATCGCCGAAGCGGCCCGACAGATGGGGCTGCTGATCGACGACCTGCTGGATTTTTCCCGGCTCGGGCGCACGGAGCTGCGCCGCCAGACCGTGGACCTCGACGCGCTCGTGCGCGCTGCGGTGCAGGATCTGGAGATGGAGATTCGACAACGGCAAATCGAATGGCAGATCGAGCCGCTGCCGGCCGTGCAGGCCGATCCGGTGCTGATGCGGCAGGTGTTCGCAAACCTGCTCGGCAACGCCGTCAAATACACCCGGACTCGCGCCGTGGCCAGGATCGCCGTCGGCGCGCAGAAGGCGGCGTCCGAGATCGTCTTCTTCGTGCGCGATAATGGCGTGGGTTTCGACATGACCTACGCGCCGAAGCTCTTCGGGGTGTTCCAGCGCCTCCACGGCGCCGACGAGTTCGAAGGCACCGGCATCGGGCTCGCGAACGTCCGCCGCATCGTCACGCGCCATGGCGGACGGACGTGGGCCGAAGGCCGGCCCGATGCCGGTGCGACTTTTTATTTCGCCTTTCCTTCCCGACCGGAAACCGGGGCGCTCCGCCCCGCCGGCCAGCCCGCTATCGCCCAACCGCTCGCCTGAACCCATGGATACGACCACTCACGACCGCCCGGAAGAGATTCTCATCGTCGAAGACAGCCTCACGCAGGCGGAACGGCTGAAATTCGTCCTCGAAAAAGGCCGCTATCAGTTCGCCCTCGCCCGCAACGGCCGTGAAGCGCTGGAGCACATCGCGAAGCAACGGCCCGCGCTGATCATCAGCGATATCGTGATGCCGGAGATGGATGGCTTCCAGCTCTGCCGCGAACTCAAGCAGGACGAGAAACTGCGCAGTATTCCCGTGATCCTGCTCACTTCGCTCAGCGATCCGGTGGATGTCGTCAAAGGTCTCGAGTCCGGAGCGGACAACTTCATCTTCAAGCCTTACGACGAGCGTTATCTCCTGTCCCGGGTGGCCTACATCCTGGCGAACCGGCATCTCCGCGAGACGGAGACGACGCGCATGGGCGTGGAAGTGTTCTTCGCGGGCCGGAAATTTTTCATCACCTCGGACCGCCTGCAAATTCTGAACCTGCTGCTCTCCACCTACGAGACGGCGGTGGAGCGTAACCGGGAGCTGGCGACGGCGCGCGACGACCTCCGGGATCTGAACGAGCATCTCGAGGCGAAGGTGCGGGAGCGCACCGCGGCCTTGCAGGAGGAGATCGTCGAGCGAAAGCAGGCGGAAGCGCATGTCCGCGAACAGGCCGAACTGCTCAACAAGGCGCGCGATGCGATCATCGCGACCGACCTCGAGCATCGCGTGACCTATTGGAACGCTAGCGCCGAGCGGCTCTACGGCTGGCCGTCCGCAGAGGCGCTGGGCCGCAAATTCGGCGAGTTGGGCCTTGGTCACGCCGTAGAGCGCTTCGCGCTCGCGCAGACGGAACTCATGGCGCACGGCGAGTGGCGCGGCGATTTCCAGCTCGTCACCCGCAAAGGAGCGAGCCGGCACGTCGAAAGCACCTGGAGCCTTGTGCTCGGCGCCGACGAGCGCCCGCGCTCCATTTTGTTCATCGACACCGATGTGACCGAGCAGCGGAAGCTCGAGACGGAGTTTCTGCGGGCGCAGCGTATGGAAAGCATCGGCATGCTCGCCGGCGGCGTGGCGCACGATCTGAACAACGCCCTCGCGCCGGTGCTGATGGCGACCGAGATCCTCCAGGGCGGCGACATGGACCCCGAGCAGCAGAAACTCGTCGAGATGATTCGCGCCGGCGCGCTTCGCGGCGCCGCGATGGTGAAGCAGGTTCTCACCTTTGCCCGCGGCGCTGACGGCAAACGCGGCCTGGTGCAGGTGAAACACCTCCTGCGCGAGTTGGAGGATATCTGCCGGCAAACCTTCTCCAAGACGGTCGAGTTCCGGGTGGTGGCGCCGAAAGAACTCTGGCCGCTCGTCGCCGACCCGACCCAGCTCCATCAAATCCTCCTCAATCTCTGTGTGAACGCCCGCGACGCGATGCCTCGCGGCGGGGTGCTGACCCTCTCCGCGGCGAACCTGACGGTGGACGCGAGCTTTGCGCGCATGGCGTCGCCGGATGCGAAAGCCGGCTCGTATGTCGTGCTGACGGTGACCGACACCGGCACCGGCATGCCGCCGGAAATCTGCGCGCGAATCTTCGATCCGTTTTTTACCACGAAATCGCCCGACAAGGGCACCGGCCTCGGTTTGTCGACCGTGCAAAGCATCACCAAAAATCACGGCGGCTTCGTGACGGTTAAAAGCACGCCCGGCGTCGGCACCGAGTTCCGTATTTATCTGCCCGCAGAAACGACGGCGGTCGCACCGCCGCCGGCCACGGAGCGCGCCGCCCTGCCGATGGGCCACGGGGAATTGATTCTGGTCGCCGACGACGAGGCGGCCATCCGGAACATCGCGGCGCAGACGCTCCAGATGTTCGGCTATCGGGTTTTGACGGCCTCCGATGGCGCGCAGGCGGTCGCGCTCTGTGCGGAACATCGCGATAAACTCAGCGTCGTCGTCACGGACATGACCATGCCGGTAATGGACGGCCTGGCGGCGTTGCGGGCGATGCGAAGCATTGCCCCGGCTATTCGCGGCATCCTGACCAGCGGCATCGATGCCGGGATTAATGAGAATTCGTCCGAGGCGGCGCTGTTTCATACTCACCTCGGCAAGCCCTACAGTGCCGAGCAATTGTTGCAGACGGTGCACGCCACGCTGCTCGCGCCCGCCGCTCCACTTCAATCCGCCGGCGTCGATCGCCTGGCCAACTCTTCTGCGCAATGAAAGCCCGCCGTGCACGCCTCGGCTGGCTCCGATGGGCCGCCGCGCTGATCGGCGCCGTTGCCCTCGTCCGGTTGGGAGCGGTGACGCTCGTGGAGCTGGAGAACGACCCCAAAATGTCGCCGAAGCGGTTCGGGGGTTATTTCGGAACCTTCGATTTCGAGGCCCACGACGAAGTGCAGCTTCCGGAAGTTTTCCTGAGCACCCGGCGGGGGGACTGCGACGACTACGCGATCCTCGCGGATCACATTCTGCGGCGGCGGGGGTTCGGCACCAGATTGATCCACGTGCGCTTCGTGGGTCAGGTCGCCCATGCGGTTTGTTATATCGATGCGAACCGCGCTTACCTCGATTATAACAATCGGATCTACTACGTTGGCCTCGAGCGTTGCGGCCCACGGTTGCGGGACATCGCGGCCAGCGCCGCCGATTTGCTCCACGCCAATTGGACCTCGGTCTCCGAATTCACCTATGACTACCACGAAGATCGCAAACACTTCCAGCTAACCGTCGTAAAAACCGAACCTCCGTCGGACGATCCTGATTTCAATTCCGCTTCCGCCTCCAAATAACCCCGCCACCCCCCCGCACCGTGAATGATTCAGCCATCCGCCGGGTTCTAACCGCCTACTTTCTGATCGCCGCCGTTCTCGTCGTCGTCGCGGTCGTCGCCGTCCGCAACATCGCGCGGACCGCCGCGGCGGCCGATTGGGTGAACCACACGCACGCCGTCATTCAGGAAACCGGCGAGATCCTCTCGACGGCGCGGGCCGGCGAAGGATCGCTGCGGGCCTACGCGACGAATGGAGATGCGGTGGACCGGACGGCCAGCCGCGAAGCCTTCGACGAGTTGAGCGAGCACGTCGAGATCGCGAAAGCCCTCACCCGGAGCGATCCGGCGCAACACGCCCAGATCCTGCGGTTGGAGACGCTGGCCGCCGACCGCGCGAAACTGCTCGACGCGGTGCTGGCGGCGCGAAAGTCCGGCCACGCCGACGAAATGACGGCGCTGCTCAACCGGCAGGACTGGCGCGAGACCGGCGAAATCAAACGCATCGTCGCCAAATTCCGCACCGAGCAGATGGCCCTGCTCGCCGATCGGGACAAGGCGGCGTATTTGCAGGCGCAGGCCACGCGCTGGACCGTCTGCTCCGGCGTGGTGTTAAATTTTCTTTTGCTCGGAGGCTCGGGCTGGCTGATCCGCGACGACCTCGCGGCGCGCCGCCGCGCCGCGGTCGTGCTGCAGCAGGCGAACGAGCAGTTGGAGACGCGTGTGCAGGCACGCACCGCCGAACTGGCCGCCGCCAACGACAAACTCTCTACCGAAAACCTCGAGCGACGCTGGGCGAACGAGGCGCTGGAACACCAGATTCATTATAATCAAATCGTCGTGAATTCGATCGGCGACGCCGTCTTCATCCTCACGAAGTCGCTTAATATTTCACGGATCAATCCCGCGGTAGTGCGTCTCACCGGCTTGGACTCGAAGGATCTCGTGAACCGCCCCCTGCGCAACGTGGTGCGCCCGAGCGGAACCCCCGCGGAGACCACCGCGCTTTTCGATCCCCTCCAACTCGCGCTCAAGGAAGGGCACGACCTCCGCGACATCCCCGGCGAGGCCGAGGACAAGTTCGGGGCGAAAAAGCCGGTGCGCTTCACGCTTTTTCCATTGCGCGACCGCGACAAGGTCGTCGGCGGAGTGGTTATTGTACAAACGAATCAGGCTGCGTTGACGACGGCCTGAGTCGGTGGAGAGGACAATATAAGACCTTTCATGAAAACACACATTTTGATCGTGGACGACGAGGCCCCTATTCGCGAGATGCTGAAGATCACCCTCGAGCGACAAGGATATCGCGTGACCGACGCCAGTTCAGGCGTCGATGCGCGGCGGCTGGCCCGCGAGGATCCGCCGCAACTGATCATTTCGGACCTTCAGTTGGAAGACTCGGACGGCATGGAATTGATCGCGCAATTGAAGGCCGATTTCCCGGCCGTCCCGGTGTTGCTCCTGACCGGCGTGTTTTTCGATGCGGCTGTGGTCCAGGAGGCACTCGGCAAAAATGTCTCCGCTTATCTTCACAAGACCGCGCCACTGGCGAAAGTCGTGGAGGAGATTAACCGCCTGCTCGGAAGCCGAGCTTAAAAACACCGCGATTTCGGTTGGAGGCCGTCGACTTGCGGCAGAGGGTGCCGTCCTAGGTGTGGCGGATTCGCGAAACCGATTTCGACCACCTTCAGCACCTGTTCCCGGTACGCATTCCGAAATCGAGTAGTCTCCCGTTGTCCGGGTACAAAAAACTCTTTCGTCGAATCAAGATGAAGACCGCCATTATCACCCAGGCGCTCGCCCTCTTAACCACTACGCTCATGTCCCCCGCTTCCACGCCGAAAACCGGTTACGCTCCCGTCAACGGGCTCCAGCTCTATTACGAAATCCACGGCGAAGCGCGCGCCGGCCAGGCGCCGCTCGTACTGCTCCACGGCGGCGGTGACACGATCCAGACTTCCTTCGGCCACATCCTGCCGCTGCTCGCGCGCACCCGCCAGATCATCGCGATCGAGCAACAAGGCTACGGTCACACCGCCGACATCGTCGACCGCCCGTTCACCTTCGAGCAATCCGCCGACGACACCGCCGCGCTCCTCGCGTATCTGAAGGTCGAACACGCCGACATCTGCGGCTTCAGCAACGGCGGCACCACGGCGTTGCAGATCGCGATCCGCCATCCGCAGGTCGTGCGAAAGCTCATCGCGATCTCCACGTTCTTCAGTCGTGACGGCGGGCCGCCGCAATTTTGGGAATGGATGAAAAACGCGCGGCTCGAAAACATGCCCGCCGAACTCCAGGCGGCGTATCGCGCCGTCGCCCCGCACCCGGAAAACCTTCGCCTGTTCCACGACAAGGCCGCCCAGCGCATGCGCGATTTCAAAGACCTCCCGCTCGAGCAACTCCACGCGATCGCCGCGCCCACGCTCGTCGTCTGCGGCGATGCCGACGTCGTCCGCCCCGAGCACGCCGTCGCGTTGTCCCGCCTCCTGCCGCATGCGCAACTCGCGATCCTTCCCGGCACCGATCACATGGCGATGATGACGCGCTCGGTTTCGCTCGTGCCGATGATCGAAACCTTCCTCGCCGCTCCGAACTCGAAATAAATCCGCAGGCGGGCTGACGTTGGCGGCCTCCAATGAAAATCGCGCTCCTCGCCGACGGTTCGCTCGTCGGACTTCGGCTCCTCGCCTTCATCGTGCTCTATCTGCTCGTCGAAGACGGCTTCACTCGGCCGCCGCTTTTCCGCGCCGTCGCGCGCTATTTCGCGGGCCTCGACGGCACGAAAAATTTCGCCGCGCACTTCACGTCCTACGCCTTCGCGAAACAGTGCCGTCTTCGACTCGCGCGAAAGCTCCCGGCGTCAAGATCCAAGCTCCAGCGAAACGCCGATTTCGAGTTCCCACTCCGCTGATTCGCGCCGAGTCGTCGCAAATTTTGCCAACCCCCCATGTAGGAGCCTGCTTGCAGGCGATGTTCGACCTGCGCGTGCCCCGATCGTCTGCAAGCAGGCTCCTACACCCCATCCAATCCCATCCCACCCGGGCTCGCTCATGGGCCTCGACGGCACGAAAAATTTCGCCGCGCACTTCACGTCCTACGCCGCCGCGAAGCAGCGTCGTCTTCGACTCGCGCGAAAGCTCCCGGCGCCAAGATCCAAGCTCCAGCGAAACGCCGATTTCGAGTTCCCACTCCGCTGATTCGCGCCGAGTCGTCGCAAATTTCCTCCCCCCATGTAGGAGCCTGCTTGCAGGCGATGTTCGACCTGCGCGTGCCC
>JBEHYR010000068.1:0-30058 GCA_048498075.1 Verrucomicrobiota bacterium
TTTGCCAAATCCTCCTCTTGAGGAACCGCCGGATGCGTGAACCGCACGTCCGGTGGTGTGAGAGCTGAGGGAGGGCAACCTCCCTCGGCTACTCGATAGTGCTCCGCATGAGCGAAAGCGGCCTCGTCATGGCGACGGGCAGCGGTCAACTTTTGCTCCATGCCCCACGATCCCCACTCGCAGTTTGACGAAACCGTGCTCGAGATGATCGAGCACAGCCCGATCGGAGCGGTGCCGAGCACGCCGACTTATCAGGACGCATTGAAGCGTCTGTACGCGGCGCACAAAATCTACGCGAGCGCGGACCACAAGAACGGCCACGTCACGGCGCGCTCACTCGCGTCGGCCCCGGCGTTTCGCGCGAACAATCTCGAGGCGTTCGTGGCGGGAAAGATCCCGGCGGACGCGCTGGAGGCGAACGGAAGTATTTTCGATCGCTACGTGGCTGCGCTGCCGGCTGGGCGGCGTGAGAAGGCGGCGAGCCACCGGCTGCACGTCGCGGGCAAGCCGGCGCATCATCGCGCGAAGCACGGCGCGGACGGCGCGGCGCACGTGGTGCACGATCCGCTGCATTCGCTTTTTCTCGTGCCGGGCGCAGGGCGGAATCCGGGGCTGGCGGGAAATTATCTCTACGGCTCGGTGTTGCAGCTCACGGCGGCGGCGGATTCGGCGTGGGCGGTGCACCTGCACGACAGCGACGACGGCGCGGCGTTTTGCGAGGCGGCGACGATGGCGGAGGCGTTCGGAAAACTCGAGGAGCTGATCGCGAGCGCGCCGTTCACGATGGTGGAACTCGAAGCGCTGGGTTTTCGGTTGAATTGACTTCGGCGGCGGTCGCGCGGAGTGAATGCGCCGCATGACGCTCGCCGATTTTGGTTGGAACGACTCGCTCGCGGCGGCCTTCGCGCCGCACGCGGCGGCGGGCCTGGAGCCGGCGCGCGTCGTGTGCGAGCTGCGGCGGAAATTCTATGCGGTGCAGACGGCGGAGGGCGAGGTGCTCGGGGAGTGCCGGGGAGGATTTTTTCACCAGGCGCGCACGGCGGAGGATTTTCCGGCGGTGGGAGATTGGGTGGCGGTGAAGCGGCGGCCGGGCGAGGCGCGAGCGGATCTTCACGCGGTGCTGCCGCGGCGGACGAAATTTTCGCGACGCGCAGCGGGCTCCGAGGAAATCGAGCAGATCGTGGCCGCGAACGTGGACACCGTTTTCCTCGTCGGCGGGCTGGATGGAAATTTGAACCCGAAGCGGCTGCAGCGGTTTCTCGTTGCCGCGAAAGAGAGCGGCGCGGAGGCGGTGATCGTGTTGAACAAGACCGACGTGGTGAACGATCCGGAAAAAGTGCGAAGGGAAATCGAGGCGCAGGTGCCCGGAGTGCCGGTGCATCTGACGAGCGCGGTGACGCGCAAAGGAATTCGCGCGCTGGCGGGCACGTATGCGATGCGCGGGCGGACGCTGGCGTTCATCGGGTCGTCGGGTGTGGGGAAATCGAGTTTGATCAACGCGCTCGTGCGCGATGCGGACCTGCCGACGGCGGAAGTGCGCGAGAAGGACAGCAAAGGGCGGCACACGACGACGCGGCGCGAACTCGTTGTGACGCCCTCGGGCGCGCTGGTGATCGACACGCCGGGCATGCGCGAGCTGCAGCTCTGGGACGTGGAGGACGGCGTGGAGGCGGCGTTTGCCGAGATCGCGGCGCTGGCGTCGCGGTGCCGGTTTACGAATTGCGGGCATACGAATGAGCCGGGTTGCGCGGTGCGCGCGGCGCTGGCGGACGGCGAGCTGCGCGCGGAGCGGCTGGCGGCGTATCAGAAACTCAAGGTCGAGCAGGCGGCGAGCGCACCGGCGCCGCGGAAACCGAGCGCGCTGGCGAGCAAGCCGGGCTGGCGAAGGCAGGCGAACGAGGGAGAAAAATATCGGTTTCGGCGCGGGGACGAGTGATCGGAATCGCGCGGTTCGATCTCACGGCGGACTACCGAGCGCGGCGGAACCGAATGAGAAATTTGCACAGGAGGCCGCAGAGAGCGCAGAGGATGGGACCAAGCTGATCTCCTCTGCGCTCTCTGCTTTCTTCCGTGAGAGTTCTGGTTCGAAAAAAATCCACGCGCGAGGACAGCAGTCTATGAGAGAGTGAGCAGATCGCAAAGGTGCTGCGGACGGGCTCGTAAAAGCTACAGCATCTCAAATAAAACTATAGACTGAAACGGTAACCTATTAGGTTACCCTATGAATGATGGACGATGGCAGGTGGCGGACATGGTTTCATTTGAAATGCTCTGGGATGGTGTCCCGCGGGTATCTTTGTTAATTCAGCGCCGTCCGACTGCGCGGACGCCTCGGAGAGGCGTCCCTACCGGCGCTGCCGCGCCAAGGGATTTGCCGATGTTTCTTCCGGGACACCTTACCAGGAGAGGCGCGGGGCGGCGGACGCACGGCGCGGGCGATGGCCGGGGACGGCGAGAATCTCGATGAAAACGGAAGGCGTATCGGTTTGCGCGACGGCGTCGATCGCACGGCTGAGATCCTTCACGGCGGCGGACACGGCGGTTTCACGCGTGGCGCCGATGCGGCAGGTGAAAGTCCATTCGTCGAATTCGGCGGGGAGTTTTTTCTTCCGTTCCCGTTGCACGTATTTGCGAACATCGCCTTTGACGAATTCGACGACGCGGGCGCGTTGGTGACGAGGGCTGGAAAAGGAGAACGTCTTCTGCATGGAGCCCAATCAACACACGCGGTGAAGGGAGACGAAAGAATTCCGCGGACGTGAAAATCGACGGCGAATGCGCGGCAACGCGTGCGCGAGCTGGGGAGTTTGCCTCGGCAACTTCCGGGCAGTCCCGTCAAAACCGAGCTAAAGTCGGGCCGTGGGGCGGAGCAGCCTTCATTTCGCGCGGGCGCGAGCCATGTTGTGCGGCATGTCCCGCTTACGTTCGTTCGTCGTTTGGTTCGCTGTCGCCGGCTTGGCCGGAGCCGCGTCGGCGGCGGACGACTGGGGACAACTGAAGAGCGGGATGACGCTCGAACAAGTGAAGAGTGCGGTCGGCGCGCCGCTGATCAAAAGCCAGGGGCGCGGGATCGATCTTTGGATCTACGACCATGGCGCGGAGACGGTGGCGTCCGGCGGTGTGCTCGTGAGTTGGACGGTTCCGGCGCAGGCGGCGAAGTCGCTGCCGCGGATGGCGCCAACGGCGGCGAAACCGCCGGTGTCGCCGGCGCTGCCCGCGCGTGAGACGCGCAAGGAATCGGAAGCGAAGAGCGTGAAGCCGCCGCTGCGGTTGCCGTTGGGTTGAGAGGTCGACGCGCGGTCGACGGGCTGAGGCCTGATGTTTGACGTGCGGCGGTTTGGGCGGGCGGCGTTCCAAGCCCGATGGGACTCGGGCTCCACCTGCGCGATTCGGCGAACCTTTCCGGCTGGGCGAAGCGTCAGGCGGAGAACTTCATCACCCCATGAAAATTTGTTGTGCGCTGTTGGCTCTGATCAGTGCCGCCGCGATGGCGGCGGAAAATTTTTCGGCGAGCGGGCAGCCGGCGCCGGCGATGGACTCGGCTTTGCGGACGAAGCAGTGGGCGGCGCGATGGATCGCGCCGGTCGACGCGCCGAAAAATGAATACGGCGTTTATCTTTTTCGGAAAGAGATCGCACTGGCGACGAAGCCGGCGCGGTTCGTGGTGCACGTGACGGCGGACGCGCGGTATCGTTTTTTTGTGAACGGGCAGTCGGTGAGTTTTGGGCCGCAGCGGAGCGACGCGTGGGTGTGGCGCTACGACAGCGTGGATCTCGCGCCGTGGTTGCGCGAAGGCGCGAACGTGCTGGCCGCGGAGGTGTGGAGCGGCGGCGAGTGGTCGCCGTATGCGATCGTGAGCGTGCGCACGGGGCTGCTCGTGCAGGGCGACAGCGTGGCGGAGCAGGTCGCGAACACGGACGCGTCGTGGCGAGTCGCGCGCGATGAAGCCTACGCGCCGGCACCGGTGCATCTGCCGACGTATATCGTGATCGGCGCGGGCGATCGCGTGGACGCGGCGAAGCATCCGTCGGGTTGGGAGCGCGCGGGGTTTGCGGGGAAAAATTTCGCGGCGGCACGGGAGCTGACGAAGGGAAATCCTTATGGCTGGGGCACGGACATGGAGCACTGGCTCGCGCCGCGAACGATTCCGGCGATGGAGGAAACGCCGACGCGATTCGCGACGGTGCGGCGGAGCGAGGGCGTGACGGTGCCGGAGGGATTCGCGGCGGGAAAGGCGGCGCTCGAGGTGCCGGCCGGAGTGACGGTCTCGGTGTTGCTGGACCAGGGATTCGAGACGAGCGCGTTTCCGCAGTTGGTCGTGAGCGGCGGAAAAGGTGCGACGGTGAAGCTCACGTATGCGGAGGCGCTGAGCGATGCGAAGGGCGAGAAAGGAAATCGCGACGAGATCGCGGGGCGGCGCATCGCTGGCGTGGTGGATGAGTTTTTGCCGGACGGGGCGAGCGGGCGGCGGTTTTCGCCGCTGAATTTCAGGACGTATCGCTACGTGCAGATGGACGTGAGCACGAAGGAGGAGCCGCTGCGCGTGGAGGAATTGAGCGGCGTGTTCACGGGTTATCCGTTGCGGGAGCGGGGAAGTTTTCGGAGCGAGGACGCGACGCTGGGGAAAATCTGGGAGGTGGGCTGGCGGACGGCGCGGCTGTGCGCGTTCGAGACGTATGTGGACTGCCCGTATTACGAGCAGTTGCAGTATGTGGGGGACACGCGGATTCAGGCGCTGATCTCGCTGTATGTTTCGGGCGACGACCGGCTGATGCGGAACGCCATCGAACTCTACGATCGGTCGCGGCTGGCGGAGGGGTTGACGCAGAGTAGGTATCCCTCGGCGACGCCGCAGGTGATCAACACGTTTTCACTCTGGTGGGTCGAGATGGTGCACGACTATTGGTGGCACCGGCCGGACGAGGCGTTCGTGCGGGAGCGGCTGCCGGGAATCGAGGCGGTGCTGGCGTGGTTCGAGCGAAGGATCGACGCGAAGACGGGGCTCCTGGGACCGCTGGCGTATTGGACTTTTGTCGACTGGACGAAGGAGTGGAACTGGAGCGACGCGCAAGGCATCGGCGGCGAGCCGGCAGGCGCGCACGAAGGCGGATCGAGCATCGTGTCGCTGCAGTTCGCGATGACGCTGGGGCACGCGGCGGAAGTGGCGCGCGCGATGGGCGAGGAGGCGAAGGCGGCGAAGTGGGACGCGGAGGCGGGGCGGCTGCGCCGCGCGGTGATGGAAACCTGTTGGGATGAGACGCGGCGGCTGGTGGCGGATACGCCGGAGAGGAAAATTTTCAGCCAGCACGCGGCCACGATGGCGGTGCTCGCGGGAGCGGTGAAAGGCGGGGCGGCGACGGAGTTGATGCGGCGCGTGGTGGCGGACGGGTCGCTGATCCAGGCATCGACGTATTTTCGTTTTTACCTGCTGCGCGCGATGAAGGCGGCGGGGCTGGGCGACGAATATCTGGCCCAGCTCGGGCCGTGGCGGACGATGCTGGAGCGGGGGCTGACGACGTTTGCGGAGCAGCCGGATCCGACGCGGTCGGATTGCCACGCGTGGAGTGCGTCACCGGTGTATGAGTTATTGGCGACAGTGTGCGGCGTGGAGCCGGCGTCGGCGGGATTTGCGACGGTCCGGATCGAGCCGCATCCGGGAACGCTGCGGCAGGTCGAAGGCGTGGTGCCGCATCCGGCGGGAGAAGTGCGCGTGAAATTGGAGCGGGTGGGTGCGGAAGGGCTGCGGGCGCGGGTGAATTTGCCGGCGGGCGTGAGCGGAGAATTCGTGTGGAAGGGGAAGCGCGTCGCGCTGCGCCCGGGGGAGCAAGCGGTGGAATTGTAGCCCGCTGCGGGAGCCGCGGGAGTCGCGGTCCCTGCGCTCCCGCGCAGGGCTACGGGGTGGAGGGCGGATGGGACCGGAGCGGCGGGTTAAGGATAACGCGCCCTACCTACTCGAACTGTTTGCGGAACCCGGCGAGATCGGCGCGGAGCGCGGCGATTTCGCTGCGCAGGGCGGCGACTTCCTGTTCGAGCAAAGCGATGCGCTGGATGGGCGAGGTGATGGGGGCTGCGGATGTCGGCTCGCTGATGCTTGTCGCCATGGGCTCGGGCGCGGCGACGACGGGGCCGCAGAGGAGGTGGGCGTAGCGGGATTCTTTCGTGCCCGGAGCGCGAGGGAGGCGGGTGACGATGGACTGCGGGGATTTGGCTGCGAGGGCGGCGAGCGTTTCCTCGACCTCGGTGAGCGAGGCGAATTCGTGGAGGCGGCCGGAACGGGTGCGGAGCTCGCCGACGGTCTGCGGGCCGCGGAGGAGCAGGAGGCAGAGGACGGCGAGTTCGGCGGAACTGAGTTCGAAACGTTCGGTGAGCTTGTGGCGGTATTTGGGCGTGCGGCTTTCGGCGGTGGTCGTGATGGCGAGTTTTTGATCGCGGAGGTTTTCGAGCGCGCGGAGAGCCGTGGACTCGTCGTAGCTGACGACGGGCTCGCGGCTGGTGATCTGGTTGCAGGCGGCGAGAAGCGAGTTGAGCGTCAGCGGGTAGTTGTCGGGCGTGATGACGGATTTCTCGACAAGCGCGCCGAGGACGCGGGCCTGCTCGGCGTCGAGGAGGACGTCGGCGGGCGCGGGGGTGCCGTCGGCGTAGTAGACGACTTTGGGCGCGGGCGGAGTTGGCGGCGGCGTTTCGGGGGGCGTGTCGGACATGCGGGGGAAAAGATCCAAGTTCCAAGATCCAAGCTCCAGAGAAACGACCAACGGCCAAACTCAAACCAACGGCGGCGCTACTTTTTGGCCCAGGTGTCTTTGAGCGTGATGGTGCGGTTGAAGACGAGTTTGCCGGGGGCGCTGTCTTTCAGGTCGGGCGTGAAATAGCCGAGGCGCTCGAATTGGAAACGGTCACCGGCGGTCGCTTCGCGGAGCGAGGGCTCGAGTTTGGCGGCGACGGTCTCGAGGGAGCGGGGGTTCAAGTGGTCGAGAAAGTTTTCCGCGGCGCCGGGCTCAGGGACGGTGAAGAGGCGATCGTAGAGGCGGACTTCGGCGTCGATGCTGCGCGTGGCGCTGACCCAGTGGATCGTGCCTTTGACTTTGCGGTCGACGTTGGGGCCGCCGGCGCGGGTGGTGAGATCGGCGGTGCAGCGGAGTTCGACGAGGGCGCCGGCGGCGTCCTTCACGATTTCGTCGAGCTTGACGACGCAGGCGTATTTTAGACGGACTTCGCCGCCGGGTTTCAGGCGGAAATATTTGGGCGGCGGGACTTCGGCGAAATCGTCGGACTCGATGTAGACCTCGCGCGTGAGGGCGATTTTGCGCGTGGTGGGATTTTCGTTTTGCGGGTCGTTGACGGCGTCGCACTCGAGGACTTCGTCGGGCGCGAGATTGGTGAGGACGATTTTGATGGGCTTGAGGACGGCGAGGCGGCGCGGGCAGGAGTTGAGTTCCTCGCGGATGGCGTGCTCGAAGACGGCGATTTCGGTGATGCTGTTGAAAGTCGTGACGCCGACGCCGATGACGAATTTGCGGATCGCGCTGGCGGGAATGCCGCGGCGGCGGAGGCCGGAGATCGTGGGGAGGCGGGGATCATCCCAGCCGGCGACGATTTTTTCGACGACGAGGCGCAGGATGTTGCGCTTGCTGAGGAGCGTGTAGGTGGGGATGAGTTTCGCGAACTCGTATTGGCGGGGGAGTGCGCGCGGGAGATCGAGCGCTTCGAGAATCCAGTCGTAGAGCGCGCGGTGCGGGACGAACTCGAGCGAGCAGATGCTGTGGCTGATGCCCTCGATGTAGTCACTGAGGCAGTGGGCGTAGTCGTAGAGCGGATAGATGCACCACTTCGCGCCGGTCTGGTGATGGGCGATGTGGCGGATGCGGTAGAGGAGCGGGTCGCGCAGCCAGATGTTGGGCGACGCCATGTCGATTTTCGCGCGGAGCGTGCGCGCGCCGTCGGGGAACTCGCCGTTCTTCATGCGCGTGAAGAGGTCGAGATTTTCGGCGATGGAGCGGTGGCGATGCGGGCTGTCGCGGCCGGGTTTGTCGGGGGAGCCGCGGTAGAGGTCGGTGTCTTCGGCGCTGAGGTCGTCGACGTAGGCTTCGCCTTTTTCGATGAGACGGACGGCGAAGTGGTAGAGCGGCTCGAAGTAGTCGCTGGCGAAAAACGGCGTCGCTTTGGCGAGGCCGGCGCCGGGTGAGGCGGGGGCCAGATAATAATCGGGCGTGCCGTTGACGAGCTGCGGTGCGGGCTCGGCGCCGGTGGGTTTGAGGCCGAGGCAGTGATCGGCCCAACCGGCGATCAGCCAGCGGACATCGGCGGTGATGGACTCGACGTATTCGACGTCTTCCTTGACGGGATTCGTGTCGTCGAAGCGGAGGTTGCAGGTGCCGTCGTTCTCGCGGGCGATGCCGAAGTTCAGGCAAATCGACTTCGCGTGGCCGATGTGGAGGTAGCCGTTCGGCTCGGGGGGAAAGCGGGTGACGATTTTTTGGTAACGCTTTTCCGCGACGTGACCCGCGACGATGTCGCGGATGAAATCGGACGGCGCCGGCGCGGGAGTGGCGTCGGCGGCAGCGGAAGCGTTGGGCTCGGCGGTCATGGAAAGGGGAAATTGCAGCGGGCGCGGCGCGGGCGCAATGGCGGTTTTGGGGAGGCGCGAAACGGGAGGGAAGGGAGGCGCGAGCAACACACCCCGCCCTTCGGGCACCCCTCTTTTTAGAGGGGACTTCGGCGGGGGGGCGGAGGATGGAATTTTCCGGGCGCGAAGCGGCGGATGGGGCGCGGCAAGCGCGAAGCGGCGGGGGGGCGCGGCGCGTTAGGGATAACGCGCCCTACCTTTTCTTCTTCTTGAAGGGTGGGGCGGAGGTGGTCGGGAGCGTGCCGTCGGCGGACATTTCGCGGAGGAGGCTCGTGAGGTAGGGGATGAGCTGCTTCTTGCGGCTGACGACGCCGGGGAGATCGAAAATTTCGTCCTGCTCGATGTGCGCGTAGGAGATGCGGGCGATGAAGGCGGCGTCGCCTTTGACGAGGAGGAGGGAGTTCTGCGTATTGATGTCGGTGACGAGGAGCGCGGCGAAGGCGAGGCGTTCCTCCTCGCGCAAGTCCTGGAGGGCGGCGGCGATCTCTTTCGCGTGGCTCCAGAAATTGCCGAAGCCGAGTTCCTCGACCTGCGAGACGGAAAAGCGCACGCTCTCTTCGTCGTAGATTTTATAGTCGGAGCGGACGATTTTGTCGGGCGGGTTCGCGAGGATGACGGAGCCGGAGTTGAAGATTTCGTCGGCGAGTTGTTTCGAGTTGACGCCGGCGATTTCGGCGAGCCAGGCGAGGAGGATGGCGTCCTTGCGGGTGGTGGTGGGGCCGTTCAGGTGCAGGGTGTCGGAGATGAGGCCGGACATCATGATGCCGGCGACGTCGGACGTGGGCTGGAGGCCTTCGCGACGGAACAGATCGGCGACGATCGTGCAGGTGGAGCCGACAGGCTCGTTGATGAAAAGGATGGGCTGCTGGGTATTGATGGCGCCGAGACGGTGGTGGTCGAGGATCTCGGTGATCGTGACTTCGTCGGCGCCGTTCACGGCCTGGGACATTTCGTTGTGGTCGACGAGGACGAGCTGCGTGTGGGCGGGGCGGAGGATGTCGGTCTTCGTGATGATGCCCTGGAGCACGCCGTCGTCGTTGGCCACGAAGAGGGCGTGCGGGGAATTGGCGGAAAATTTTTTCTTCGCGTCGGCGATGCGGAGGTCGGCGTCGACGGTGGCGAAATCGCGATCGACGATGCGGTCGAGCGTCGAGGCGGTGCGGACGATCCAGGACGTCGTCGCGGAATCGTAGGGGCTGACGATGATGCTGGTGCCGGATTTTTTGGCGAGGGCGAGGATGTCGTCGTCGATGCCGAGATTGCTGGTGATGACGATGACGCGGACGCCGATCTCGATGGCGCGGCGCTGCACGTCGCGGCGGTCGCCGACGATGATGATGGACTGCTCGGCGGGGATTTTTTCGCGGATGGAGACGGTCCAGAACGTGGAGATATCCATCGTGCCGAGACGGACAAAAAGTTCCTGGATGCCGTCGGGGTCGACGAGGTGCGGCGCTTCGCCGTGGAGGGTGCGGGCGATGTTGGCGAGGGAGGTGCGGACGAGGCGGAGGAGGCGCGGCTCGCTGAGGCGCGGGATGAAAACGCCGCCGAGCGTGGAGAGCGAGATGGAGCCGGCGATTTTCCGGCCGGGGCCGGTGACGGGCATGACGCGAATGTCGTTCCGGTCGAAGATGGCGAGGGCTTCGGCGCAGGTGGCGTGTTCGTCGACGGAGAGCACGTCGGTGATCATCAGGTCGCGCACGCGCGGGCTGACGTCGCTGAGGTAGAGCGGGAGCGGCTGGCGGAAGCGGGCGAGAATGGTGTCGATGCGGGCGTTGGTGTTGCCGCAGCGGGCGGCGACGTAGCCGCGTTCGCCGCGGGCTTCCTTCAGCGCGGCGTAGGCGATCGCGGAGCAGATGGAATCGGCATCGGGATTTTTATGGCCGATGATGTAAGTGGTGTTGGTGGCGAGGGGCGTGGCGACGGACGTCATGCGGAGCGGGCAAGCTGGTGGCGTTGGCGAGGCAGGGAAAGCGGGAAAAGAAAAACCCGGCAACGGGTGTTGCCGGGTGGGAAGGGACAACAGGGATTGCAGGAAGTTACTGACCTTGAGAGGCAGGGTTGCCGGAGGTGCTGCCGCTACCGCCGTTATCGGTGGCGTAGATTTTTGCCTGCTTTGAGGCGGACACGTAGGGGATCGCTTTTCTGACGTCGGTTTCTTTCGCCCCACTGTGATTCGAGGTGAAGAGGTCCGTTGTATTGTTGTTAAAAACAACATTGCCACCGAGGTAGCCAATGAAACCGCCTGTGTCCTTGTAGACGCCTTTGGTCACATCCCAAGTGCCGGCGGCGAGCAGGCCGCGGGTGAAGGCAACAGGCGTGGAGGCGGGATCTCCCATCTTCAGGCCGCCGACAAATTCCCATGAGAGTTCCGCCGCGGCGAAGGTGGCATCGAGTTGCTTGCGCGTGGTATCGGTCGCGCCGATCACGGAAGGTGGATAGGTACCGCTGAAGAGCTGGTCGTTTTTCGCAAAGTAGAAGGTAGCGTCCGTAAGAATGTTGTTCTTCGCAAGGATGCCAGGCCAGCGATAGACGGCACTCCCGCCGGTTATGGTCGCGCTAAGCGCATCAGGATCGGGCAGTCGATCATTGTTATCGCCGGCATAAATCATGGCGGCTTTCACGATCTCGCGGAGGTTGTTGGCGTCGACGGCGCGCTGGGCTTTTTCGCGCACGGCGCCGATGGTGGGGATGAAGATCGCGGCGAGGATGCCGATGATCGCGATAACCGTCAGAAGTTCGATGAGCGTGAAACCCGCTGCTGCCGAACGGCGGTGGGAGTGTGTCATGGTGCTGGAGAGCACGGCGACAGTTTCGCCGAAAAAAAACGAGCACAAGCAGAAAGTCCCGCGGTGGGCTGGACAAAACTTTTTGCGGGGAGCTAGGCTGCGCGAAATGAAAATCTACCTGGATGGCCAGTTCGTGGACGAAGCCGATGCCAAGATCTCCGTGTTCGATCACGGATTGCTTTACGGCGACGGCGTTTTCGAGGGCATCCGGCTTTATGGCGGCAACGTGTTCCGGCTCGAGGAGCATCTGGAGCGGCTGGAGTACTCGGCGAAGGCGATCCTGCTGAAGCTGCCGTTGAATCGAAAGGAACTGG
Organism: Verrucomicrobiota bacterium; assembly: GCA_048498075.1. Lineage (GTDB taxonomy): Bacteria > Verrucomicrobiota > Verrucomicrobiia > Opitutales > Opitutaceae > Opitutus. The sequence continues at coordinate 11,727 of JBEHYR010000068.1, forward strand.
CGGAGGTGACCTGCGAGACGTGCCGGCAGAACAATCTTTCCGACGCCTACATCCGGCTCGTGGCGACACGCGGCGTGGGCGATCTGGGGCTCTCGCCGTGGTTGTGCCCGAAGCCGTCGCTCTTCGTGATCGCGAGCAAGATCGCGCTCTATCCGCAGGAGCACTACGACAACGGCCTGAGCATCGTGACGGTGCCGACGCGCCGGATCAATCCGGCGGCGCTGCCGTCGACGGTGAAGTCGTTGAACTATCTCAACAACATCCTCGGCAAGATCGAGGCGCGGCAGTTCGGCGCGCTCGAGGCGATCATGTTGAACGATCAAGGTTACGTCGCGGAGTGCACGGCGGACAACGTGTTCGCGGTGCACAAGGGCGAGTTGATCACGCCGTCGGCGGCGCACGGTGCGTTGAAGGGTGTGACGCGCGGGACGATCTTCGACATCGCGGTGGAGCTCGGCCTGCCGATTCGGGAGGCGAACATGACGCGCTACGATCTGTGGTGCGCGGACGAATGTTTCCTCACGGGCACGGGCGCGGAGGTGATCCCGGTCGTGAAACTCGATGGGCGTGAGATCGGAACCGGGAAACCCGGAGCGATCACGCAGCGCATTCTGGCGTCGTTTCGGCGTCGCGTGCTGGTCGAGGGCACGCGGATCTGATCGGGCGGAGGATGAGCGCCGGGTCGGGTGGGGGCGGAGGCGCCCCTCGCTCGGCAGAAATCGCGTCGAATTTGCGCCAACGCGGCGCCCTTTCGCGACGGCGCTGTGCAGCGGCGGCGCGAATCGCGCGAGAGTGAAAGAGAGTTCTTGCCGCACTTGCCAGTGCAGGGGACCGTGGCATGGTAGCTGCAAGAAACGAAAAACGAAAAATGGCCAACCCGCTCAAATGCGACTTGTGCTCGAAACCGGCGACGGTGCACCTCACCCAGATCGTCAACAACAAGGTGCACAAAGTCGACCTGTGCGAGGAATGCGCCCAGGCAAAAGGCGTGACGGATCCCAGCGGTTTCTCGCTGGCGGACCTGTTGCTCAAAGCCTCGCTGAATCCCGAGCCGTCGGCGATGAGCGGCGTGCGTTGCGAGCAGTGCGGTTTCACGCCGAACGATTTTAAGAAACAGGGCCGCTTCGGCTGCCCGGCCTGCTACGAGACCTTCACGGGCCTCATCGAACCGATGCTCGACAGCATGCATAAAGGCACGGCCCACACCGGCAAGGTTCCGCAAAAGGCCCTCGCCCGGAAAACCTTTCACGAACGCCTTTCCAAACTCGAACTCGACCTTACTGCTGCGATCAAATCGGAACGTTACGAGGACGCCGCTCGATGCCGCGATGAAATCAACCAAGTCAAACAGACCTTCGGGGAAAAATCGTCGCGTTAAGCCCATGACGATTGCATCGCTCATCGACACGCCGTCCGAGCTCACCGATTCCGCGAGCAGCAAAACCGCCATCGTCCTCATGACCCGGGTCCGCCTCGCGCGGAATCTGGCGGGCACGCCGTTTCCGGGTTGGGCCGGCGCGGCGAAACGCAACGAGGTGCTCGAACAATGCCGCGAAGCGCTCGCTTCCACGCCGCCGATGAAGCGCAGCCTTTCGATCGCGGTGGGCGAGCTTTCCGAACTCGAGCGGCAGATTCTCGTCGAGCGTCATCTCATCAGCCGCGAACTGAGTGGCGCGAAGGCGGGCGCCGGCGTCATGATCAGCCGTGACCAGGCAGTATCGGTGATGATCAACGAGGAGGACCATCTGCGGATCCAGGTGCTCCGGGCCGGTTTCAATTTGAAGAAGGCGTGGAACACGATCAACGAACTCGACACCGCGATCGAGGACCGGCTCGACTACGCTTTCTCGCCGACGCTGGGTTACCTCACCGCCTGCCCGACGAACCTCGGCACGGGGATGCGCGCTTCGGCGATGATGCATCTGCCCGCGCTCGTGATTTCGAGCCAGATGGAAAAGGTCGTTCGCGCCGTCAACCAGCTCGGCATGGTCGTGCGCGGCTTGTTCGGCGAAGGGTCGGACGCGAGCGGCAGCATTTTTCAGATTTCGAACCAGACCACGCTCGGCGAATCCGAGGAGGAAATCATCAAGCGGCTCGGCAGCGTGCTGACCTCGATCATCGAGCACGAACTCAACGCCCGGCAAAAGCTCCTCGAGGCCGATGCCGGCAAGCTCTTCGACAAAATCGGCCGCGCCTACGGCATCCTCCAAAACAGCCACGTGCTCAGCTCCGGCGAGGCGATGAATCTCCTCTCGCTGCTGCGGCTCGGCACCGACCTGCGCGTCTTTCCCGAGGCGAGCCGCGCCGTCGTCGACCGGCTCTTCATCGAAGCGCAGCCCGGCCATCTCCAGCACGTGCAGAAAGGCGAACTCGAGGCCGGCCAGCGCGACCTGCTGAGGGCGGGCCGCCTCCGGGCCGAATTTGCCAATTTTCCGCAGCCCAACTTTACTTTCACCGCAGACGGGTCGAACTAAGACTTTAATCCACATGTCCCAAGAACCGATGAACAATTTCACGCCGCGCGCGCAACAGGTGCTCGCGCTGGCTCGCAAGGAGGCGGACCGTTTCCACCACAACTACGTGGGCACGGAGCACATCCTGCTCGGCTTGATCAAACTCGGCCAAGGCGTCGCCGTGAGTGTTTTGCAGAAGATGGGCTTGGATCTCGAAACGGTTCGCAATGCCGTCGAAAAACAGGTCGGCACCGGCCAGGAAACGAAGACCCAGGGCAGCATCCCTTATACGCCGCGCGTCAAAAAAGTCCTCGCCCTCGCGGGCAAGGAAGCGAAGACGCTCAACCATTCCTACGTCGGCACGGAGCACATTCTTCTTGGTCTGCTGCGCGAAGGCGAAGGCGTCGCTGCCCGCGTGCTCAAGTCACTCGACATCGACATCGAGCGGACGCGCAACGAAATCCTCCGCGAACTCGATCCGCAGTTCTCCAGCAGCCAGGCCGGCGAGACTCCGGGCGAGGAAGCCTCGGCCGGTACGCCGCAGCGCGGCGGGGCGCAGTCGGAGGACAAGAAAGAGGTCAAGACGCCGGCACTGAAAGCGTTCGGCCGCGACCTCACCGAACTCGCGCGCAAGGGCGAGATGGATCCCGTCATCGGCCGGAAGAACGAGATTCGTCGCGTCGTGCAGATCCTCTGCCGCCGGACGAAAAACAATCCCGTCCTCATCGGCGAAGCCGGCGTCGGCAAGACCGCGATCGTCGAAGGCCTCGCGCAGGAAATCGCCAGCGGCATCGTGCCGGAGATTTTGCTCGAAAAGAAAGTCATCACGCTCGACCTCGCGCTCATGGTCGCCGGCACGAAATACCGCGGCCAGTTCGAGGAGCGCATCAAGGCGGTGATGGACGAGATCAAGCGCGCGAAGAACATCATCCTCTTCATCGACGAGCTGCACACGATCGTGGGCGCCGGCGCGGCCGAGGGCGCGATGGATGCGTCGAATATCTTCAAGCCCGCGCTCTCGCGCGGCGAACTGCAGTGCGTGGGCGCGACGACGCTCAACGAATACCGGAAATACATCGAGAAAGACTCGGCGCTCGACCGCCGTTTCCAATCCGTGAAGGTCGAGGCGCCGTCCGTCGAGGACACGATCCTGATCCTGAAAGGCATTCGCTCGAAGTACGAGGACCACCACAAGGCGATCTTCACCGATAAGTCGATCGAGTCCGCGGCGAAGCTCTCCGACCGCTACATCACGGGACGTTTCCTCCCCGACAAGGCGATCGACGTCATGGACGAGGCCGGCTCGCGCGCCCGCATCGGCGCGCTGACGCGTCCGCCGTCCGTCGAGAATCTCACGAAGGAAATCGAGCAAGTCTGCGCGTTGAAGGAGAAAGCCATCAGCGAGCAGCACTTCGAGGAAGCGGCGCGCTACCGCGACCAGGAGAAGCAGCTCCGCGTGAAGCAGGAGCAGATCACCGAGGAGTGGAAGAAAGCCCGCGAAGAGAAACGCGTCACGATCGACGAAGACCTCATCATGCAGGTCGTCGCCGACTGGACCGGCATTCCGCTCAATCGGATGGAGAAGAAAGAGAGCGAGAAACTCCTCGCGATGGAGACCGAGCTGCAAAAAGCGGTCATCGGTCAGGATATCGCGGCGAGCGCGATCGCTCGGGCGCTCCGGCGTTCGCGCGCGGATCTCAAGGATCCGCGCCGGCCGATCGGTTCATTCATGTTCGTCGGCCCGACCGGCGTCGGCAAGACGATGCTCGCGAAGCAGCTCGCGATGCAGATGTTCGGAAACCAGGACGCGATCATCCAGATCGACATGTCCGAATACATGGAGAAGTTCGCCGTCTCGCGTCTCGTCGGCTCGCCTCCGGGCTACGTCGGCTACGACGAGGGCGGTCAGCTCACCGAAGCGGTGCGCCGTCGTCCTTACGCGGTTGTCCTCTTCGACGAGGTCGAGAAAGCGCATCCGGACGTGATCCAGATTCTCCTGCAGATTCTGGAGGACGGCCGGTTGACCGACTCGCTCGGGCGCACGGTGGATTTCCGCAACACGATCATCATCATGACGAGCAACGTCGGCGCGGCACTGTTGCAGCGCCAGACGTCGATGGGCTTCGGCGCGGTCGGACAGAATTTCAACGACGCGGAGAAGATGCGGGAAAAAGTGCTCGAGGAGGCAAAACGCATCTTCAAGCCCGAGTTCCTGAATCGGATCTCGGACATCGTTTTCTTCCGTCCGCTGGCGAAGGCGGACTTGGTCAAGATCGTCGAACTGGAGCTGAATAATTTCGTGAAGCGCCTCGCCGAACGGAAGATCACGCTGGAGTTCACCCAGGAGGCCAAGGATCTGCTCATCGAGAAAGGCTACGACGAGAAATACGGCGCGCGTCCGCTGCGCCGTGCGATCGAGCACTATCTCGAAGACCCGCTCGCCGAGGCGTTGCTGCGCGGCGACATCAAGGATGGCGAGCCGGCGATCGTGGCCCGCGATGGAGACAAATTGAGTTTCAAACAAAAGGCACCGGCTGCCGACAGCGGCGTCGCGCCCTGATAAAAAAAACGACGACCAACCGTCGCCCAAAAGAACCCCGCTTCCCGAGAACAAAGGGAGCGGGGTTTCTTGTTTTGTGGATCGCGCGATGGCGAGGTGGAGCCCGACGTCCTCGTCGGGCTGTTGGGGAGGGGCGCGTTTCAAGCCGGCGGGGACGCCGGGCTCCACCGAGAGCGCTTTGAAATTTCCATAGCCGATGTAGGAGCCTGCTTGCAGGCGATGCTCGACCTTCGCCGACCGGAATCGCCTGCAAGCAGGCTCCTACATCCGGGGCCGCGGGAATCGCCTGCAAGCAGGCTCCTACATCCGGGCCGCGGGGATCGCCTGCAAGCAGGCTCCTACCTTCGATCCGCCGCGCGGCTGCACTCTTTTCAAACCGCTCTAAAAACCGCATACGCGGCGATAAAAATTCTCGTAGTGCGTCACGATTCGCTCGGCGGAAAAGGCGGTGTGCGCCTTTTCCTGCGCAGCGCGACCGAGGGCCGCGCGGCGGGCGGGATCGGCGATGAGCGACTCGACGCCGGCGGCGAGATCGGCGGGCGCGGCGGAGGGGACGAGTAGACCGTTTACGTCGTGGTCGATCACTTCGGGAATCCCGCCCACGGCGGTCGAGACGCTTGGGCAGGCGAACGCCATCGCTTCGAGAATGCTCAGGCAGAAACTTTCGGAATCGGAAGTGAAGAGACCGAGGTCGGCCGCGTTGAGATAGTCTTCGATTTCGAACACGTTCTGGCGGACGATCACGCGATCGGTGAGGCCGAGCCGATCGACCTCGGCCTGAAAGGGCGTGAAGTCGCCGCCGGCGAGAACGAGGAGTTTGAAGGACTCGCGAGGGCGGATCAGCGCGGCGGTTTCGATCAGGCGATCGATGCGTTTCACCGGGCGGAGATTAGAGAGGTGAAGGAGGAGGGGTTCGCTTTCCGCGAGGCCGAGTTCACGGCGCACGGACTCGCGGGGGCGGGCGACGGGACGCGGGGAAAAGAAATTGTGGATGACTTCGATCGGGCAATCGGGACCGAGCACGCGGTGAGTTTCCTGCTCGAGGAAACGCGAAACGGCGGTGACGGCGTCGGAGCGCTCGAGTGCGTGGCGCACCGCGGGGCCGTAACCGGGATCGGCGCCGAGCAGCGTGGTGTCGGTGCCGTGGAGCGTGGTGATGACCTTCGGACGCTCGGCGGGCGTGAGCATTTCGGCAGCCAGGATCGCGGCGGTGGCGTGCGGGACGGCGTAGTGGACGTGGAGCACGTCGAGCCCGTAGGTGCGGCTGACCTCGGCCATTTTCACCGAGAGCGGCAGCGTGTAATCGGGGTATTTGAAAAGATCGTAGCCGTTGACCACGACCGGGTGGAAAAAAACATGCGTGGCGTCGCACGCGATGCGGAAGGGGCGCTCGTAGGCGATAAAGTGAATCTCGTGGCCGCGGCGGGCGAGTTCCTCGCCGAGCGCGGAGGCGAGGATGCCGCTGCCGCCGACGGACGGGTAACAGGTGATGCCGATTTTGAGCGGATGAGGCATTTAGTTTTTAACCGCTAATGAACGCGAATGGACGGTAATTTTCCGATCCAGATCGGCCTGAGAGAAGCGTCGATCAGCGGTTCAAAAACGACGCGCGGAGCGGGTGAGGGTTGCGAGGGAGTCGAAAACGAGCGGATCGTTCGGGAAAAGCGGAATGGCGGCGGCGCAACCGCAGCGACTGCCGTTCAGTTTCGCGCGCGACAGCTGGAGATCGACGTAGTTGCGGGTCTTGAGTTGCGAGGCGTGGGCGGACATCGCGGCGGTCCAACGGGCGAGGACGGCGGGCGCGGAGAGGTCGATCAGCACGGGTGGCGTGTCGCGCGGTTCGGCGTCGGCGGTGACAGCGTAAAAGAGGAGAGTTTGGATCGCGTGCGGCGCGAGGGAGCGGAGTTCGCGCAGGCCGCCGTAACGGGCGAGGCGGGCGGCGTCGCGGACGAGGCGGCCGAGTTTGGCGTGATCGGGGTGCTGGTTTTCCACAAGCGTCGGCGCGAGGAGGATCGCGGGGCGGTGACGGCGGATGAGACGCGCGAGCGCGATGGCGTGGGCGGCTTTGACGTCCAGGTGGCCGTCGCCGTCGAGCGTGAGAAATTCGACGGTCGCGCCGAGCAGGGCGGCGGCTTTTTTGGTTTCGGCGGTACGCTGGGCAGGCGTGCCGTTCGTGCCGGCTTCGCCGCGGGAGCAAACGACGAAGTGCGCGCGAACGCCGGCGGCGGTTTCACGGGCGATGACCCCGCCGCAGCCGAATTCGATGTCGTCGGGGTGGGCGCCAAAAACAAGCAGAGCGGGTGGGATCGTCTTTTTCATGGAGGCGAGTGCTCGCAAGCGATGCATCAACGGGCCGGCTGCAAGCAGGTTCCGGCGTGAACCATTTCGGGCGCAGGAGAGATTGGAAAAGAAGTCATCGGGGATCGTCGGCGGGAGCCGGGGTTGATTCATGATCGAAAAAAAACGCCCGGAATCGCGAGGCGATTCCGGGCGAAGGCGGGCCGCGTTTGCGCGGCGGAAACTAGGGCGCCTCGTAGACCTCGATGAGCCCGACGCCGGTCGTGCCGCCGACACCGGTGAGATGGGTGGTATAAATTCCGGGCGGCAGCGTGACGAGCAGCGCCGCGTCCTTCGACCCGGCGGGCAGCGCGAACGCGCCCGCGCTCGACGCGGCGGCGGCGATCTCCGCAGCGTTGCTGCTTTCCCAATTATCGTTGGTTGCGAGCGCGGCGACGGTTCCACTGCGGTAGAGCGCGAGTTGCGGATCGGCGAGCACGGCGGACACGCCCTGATTCGCGAGCGTCGGCCCGACGCCGCGGACGAGCACGCGCACGGGCGTGGAGCCTGCAATGACGAAACCGGCGATGAGCAGATTCTCGCCGGAGCCCACGTGGCCGCGACCGGAGATGTTCACCAGCCGCGGGGAGTTGGCGCTGAATGCGCCGAGTTCTTCCGCGTCGTAAATCTCCGCGAGCGTCGGGCCGTGGTCGGTGTTCTTTTGGGAAACGACAACGCTGTACGCGCCGGCCGCGACGGCGGGAGCGAAGAGCGCGGCATCCTTGCTGGCGGCGTCGATCGCGAACGCGCCGACGACGGGGGCCATTCGAGTGACATCGCCATCCCCGGACCAGTCGTCGTTGTTCGCGAGCGCGGAGCCGCTGCCTTGTGCGACGAGCCGCAGGGCGGGGTCAGCGAGAGGGGCAGAGACGCCGAATCGGGCGAGCGTCGGGCCGATGGCGCGGACGAGAAGCGGCTTCGTGCCGCTGCCGGCGATGACGGCGCCGACGAGCAGGGCGTTTTCGCCGGCTCCGCAATCGCCGCGAATGGAGACGTTGACGAGATGTCCGGCGTCGGAGGCGGAGACGACGGTGAGCGAGGCGGCGGCACTGGTCGTGGTGCCGGCGGTGTTTGTGATCTCGACGACGTAGGCGCCGAGATCGCTCTCGCTGACTTGCGCGATCGTGAAGCTCACGCCGGTGGCGCCGGCGACGACGCTCCCGTCGTGCTTCCATTGATACGTCACCGTGCCGCTGCCTTGCACGGCGACGGTGAACGTGGCGGCGTGGCCGGCGACAACGGCGACGGAGGCGGGTTGCGTCGTGATCGCGGGCGGCGAAGGAGGCGGCGTGTAGGTGGCCGCGTCCGCGCCGGCGACGATCATGAGCGGGAGCGTGGTTTTGGAAAACGCGGCTTGGTAGACATCGAGACCGACGAGGACGTATTTGCCGTTGCCGAAGGCGAGGTCGACGTAGGTGTAGCCTCGGCTGATCTGGCCGGCGGGCGGCGGGGGGGCGTTGTCGAAGGTGCCGAAGTCCGTCCACGTCACGCCGTCGGTGGAGGCGATGTAGCCGGGGCGGCCGCTGGTGAAGTCACCCGCCTGGCAAAGGAAGCGGCCGCCGGCGAAGCGCATCGATCCCGAGTTGGGAAACCGCAGGAAGGGGTGGTTGGTGGTGTATTTGGTGAAAGTCGCGCCGTCGGTGCTCTTCCACATTTCGTCGCCCGAGCCGGCGAGAAACACGCCGTTGCCGTATTCGAGGTAGAACCCGCCCGGCGTCGCGAAGCCGCTGATCGGCGTCCAGGTGGCGCCGTCGGTGCTCGTGTAGCTCTGGCCGCCGAAGCCATTGATCGTGGAGACGAAATGGCCGCTGCCGTAGGCGAGGTCGTCGTGAGAGTAAGAGCCGCCGTTGGTGACGACCGGGCCGGAATTCCACGTGGTGAGATCGCTGGAGTAGATTTGAGCGCCGTTGCCGCCGGCCGCGACGGTGAGGGTGGGGCTACCGTCGAATTCCGCGACGCCGACGGCGCCATTACGCACCTTCGTCTGCGTCCACGTGAGGCCGTCGCTGCTCGTGAAGACGTAAGTATTGGCGAAGCCTCCGTCCGAGTGCGTGGCGAAAAACACGAAGTGGCCGTTCAGAAAATGTACCTTCGAGGAGCCGCCGGTCGTGGAGCCGCTGGGGAGCGCCTGCGAGTGCGGCGTCCAGGTCGAGGCGTCAGCGCTCGTCAGCCAGTGAAACTCATTTTGCCCGACGCTGTTCCCGAGTGCGACCCAGGTGCCGTTCCCGTAGGCGATGCCGCTGAAACCGGCGACCTGCGGGTCCAGCACACCTTTGCCGAGTGTGCCGAAAGTATCGTCGAGGCCGAGGTTGAGAGTGGTCCAGGTCGGGACTTCGGCGGCGAACGCGATTGCGGTGAGGAGGAGGCTGAGGAGGGCGTGAGTGAGAATGCGCATGGCGCCGTCACTTTAAGAGGAATCGCGGAAACCCAGAATACGCACACATGCGTAGGGCGGGCGCGAATGACGGCGGCGAATCGGAGGGCGCGGCGGTCGAAGGGATTTTCCGGCGACAGGCAGCGAGGGGCGCCACAAACTGAAAGCCGGCGTTACGGAAAATCGGTGTAGGCTTCGTCGGAGCGGTCGATCGGGTCGCGGTTGACGAAGAGGATTTCGGGCGCGTCGGACTTATTCAGATACGCCTGCTCGCCGGCCCCGGCGATGTAGTGCGTGCAGTGGAGGACGGACTGCATCCAGCGCAGACGCGTGTCGCGAGTCGGCGTGATCTGCTCCTTCGCGATGGGGGTCGCAGGAGCGGGGAGCGCGATGAAACAGTCGCCGCCTTCGTGGAGTTTCAGCGCGCCGTCGATCAGGCGGGCGCGAACGATCTCGCCCTGGTGCGGGACATCGACGAAGCAGTCGGCGACGGCGCACGCCGCGCGACGCACGGTGGGATCGCTGGAGCGGACGATGCGGAGGCCTTCGAGCAGGCCTTGGCGGCGATACATCTCGAGGCAGAAGTCGGCGACGGTGGTGGCGGGATTCGTTTTGAACGCCTCGATCGCGGCGGGGGAGACGTAGGCGCCGAGCTGGCGGGCGGTGTTCTCGCGCCAGCCGGGAGCAATGTCCTTGAGGTGAAGCGGGGAGAACTTGCGTTGAAGTTTGTTGGTGAACGCGAAGTTCAGAGTTTGCGGTGCGTCGGTCTTGCGATGCCGGAGGATGGTTTGGGTTTCGCGTGGGTCGTGATCGCTGTCGTGGCAGAAGAAAACGATCTCGCCGCCGATTTCGGCTTGCAGACGACGCGCGGTGACGAACTTCGCGTAGAGGAAGCGTCGCGGGAAAAAACCGCAGGGCTGCTGGCCGAAACAGATGACGGGACTAGGCATTCAGAAGGGGGGAACCACGAATGGACACGAATGAACACGAATAGCTGAGCTTCGGACATTGGTGTTCATTCGTGTCCATTCGTGGTTAAATTTTGGTCGGGAAGAAAAAATTGGATCCCGGCGCTGAGGAGCATGCAGGCGGCGCAGCCGATGACGTTATACCAGAGATAGGAAATGCTCAGGGTAAAGTACATCGCGAGCACGCCGAGTTGCGAGATCACGGCGGCCCAGAAGACGGCGGTGCCGCCGATGCGTTTCAGGAAGAAAGCGACAAGGAAGAGGCCGAGCACGACACCGTAGAAAATCGAGCCGATGATGTTCGTCGCCTGGATGAGATTCTCGGCGAGGTTCGCGACGAGAGCGAAACCGATGGCGACGAAACCCCAGAGCGCGGTGAAGAGTTTCGAGGCGGCGACGTAGTGGTGGTCGGTCGCGTCGGTGCGGATCACGTGGCGGTAGAGGTCGACGACCGTGGTCGAGCCGAGGGCGTTGAGTTCGCCGGCTTTCGAAGAAAACGTGGCGGCGAAAAACACCGCGACGAGCAGGCCGATGAGGCCGTGCGGGAGGTAGCCGAGGATGAACGTGACGAAGACGTAGTCGGAATCGTTGGCGGTGTTGTGCGGGTCGGCGGCGCGGAGCGTGGCTTTGGTTTCGGCGCGGGCGGTCTCGGCGCGGGCGTGGGCCGCGAGCGCGGCGGCGCGAGCGGATTCGGCGGCGGCGGAATCGTGGGCGTGGCGCGCGGCGAGCCAGGCGGCGACTTGTTTCTGTTTCTCGGCGTGGGCGGAATTGAAGTCGGCTTCGAGGGCGCGGAGTTTTTCGCCGGAGCCGGTGGCGACGGCGTGCGACCATGCGGCGGCGTTGAAGAAGACGGGTGGGCGCTCGAACTGGTAGAAGACGAAGACGAGGGCGCCGAGCAGGAGAATGAAGGCCTGCATCGGGATTTTGAAGACGGCGTTGAACATCAGGCCGAGGCGGCTCTCGCGCAGCGATGCGCCGGTGAGGTAGCGCTGTACCTGCGATTGATCGGTGCCGAAATAAGAGAGCGCGAGAAACATGCCGCCGAAGACGCCGGTCCAGATCGTGTAGCGTTTGTCGGGGTCGAGGGAGAAGTCGACGGCTTCGAGTTTGTGGAAACCGCCGGCGACGGCGAGGGCGTCGGAGAAGCCGAGGCCGGCGGGGAGTTTCGCGAGCAGGACGAAGAACGCGGCGATCATGCCGACGAAGATGACGCCGATCTGATATTTTTGCGTGAGGTTCACGGCCGCGGCGCCGCCGGTGACGGTGTAGGCGATGACGAGGAGTCCGCTGCAAACGATCGTGGCGTCGAGCCGCCAGCCGAAGACGGTCGAGAGCACGATGGCGGGAGCGTAGATCGTGATGCCGGCGCCGAGGCCGCGCTGAATCAGGAAGAGGACGGCGCCGAGAAGGCGGGTTTTCTGGTCGAAGCGTTTGCCGAGGAATTCGTACGCGGTGTAGACGTTGAGATGGCGGTAAATGGGGAGGAAGACAGCGCTGATCACGAGCAGCGCGAGCGGCGCGCCGAAATAATTTTGGACGAAGCCGAGGCCGCTCTCGTAGCCCTGGCCGGGCGTCGAGAGAAACGTGATCGCGCTGGCCTGCGTGGCCATGACGGAGAGGCCGATCGTGAGCCAGTGCGTGTGCCCGCCTTTCAAATACTCGCGGAGATCGGCGTGGGCGCGCGTGCGCCACATGCCGTAGGCGGCGATGCCGAGGAGGACGGTGAGGAGGACGGCGTAGTCGAGGACGTTCACGTCACGAATACGCCTCGGTCAGCCAGGTGAGCAGGGCGACCCAAAGGACGAAAATCACGGCGACGGCGACGTAGACGGCGCGCCAGGTGCGGAGGAAGGGAAGGCCGGTGGCGGAGTCGGCGGGGTGCTCGGGCGGAGTCATGAAAAAAAAGGCGGGCTGAAGCCCGCCCTACTTTCCGAGCGAGACGAGGTTCGCGAAGAGGCGGTAGGCGCCGGGGACGCCGGCGGGGAGCTGGCGGAAAAACGAGAGGCCGGTGTAGACGAAGTAGCCGCGGCCGTGTTTGGCGACGAGCACGCTGCTGAGCAGCGGGGCTTCGCCAGGGTCGCTCATCGACAGCAGCGAGGTGTAGTGAAGCCGATCCCAACTGCTCGGGAAATACGCGCCGCGCTCCTGAACCCACGCGTCGAAATCGGCGGAAGAAATTTTATTCGGCATGAAGAGCGCGGGGTGGTCGGTGGCGAGCAGGGTGACGGGCGCGGTTTCGTCGGTGACGCGGAGCTGGGGCGCGGGGCCGTCGATCGAAAGCGGATACGGGCCGAGCGGCTGACCCTTGAGGGCGTTGGAGGGACGGTTGTATTGCGCGACGATGGTGCCGCCGGTTTCGACGTAGCCGAGGAGCGCGGGGAAGGCGGGAGCGAGGTTTTTGTTTTCGTTGAAGGCGCGGATGCCGATCACGATCGCATCGAAACCGAGGAGGTGGGCGGGCGTGAGGTCGTCGGCGGTGGCGAGTTCGGTGACCTCGCAGCCGAGCTGGCGGAGACACTCGGGGACGTCGTCGCCGGCGCCGGGAATGTAGCCGATTTTTTTGGCGCGGACATCCACGTTGAGCGCGACGGCCTTCAGCGCCGTGTCGGGCTGGAGGAGTTGGAGTGGAAGGTGCGCATAGCGCAGTTCCGTGCGGCCCTGACGATAGGTGCGGCCGTCGACGATGGCGCGCACGCCGATATCGGCGGTGGCGGACGCAGCGGGAGCGGTGAGTTCGAAGGTGATCGGCGTGCGATCGCCGGTGGCGGCGAGGGTGAAATTGCGGCGGGCGGGGGTGATTTTCCAACCGGCGGGGCAGTCGAGTTCGAGCGAGCCGCTGACGCCGGCACGCTCAGCGGTGAGTTCGAGGGTGACGGTGTGCGTGCTGCCGGGAGTGAGCAGTTCGAGGGGGTGAGTCCACGCGATGGGGGCGGGCGAAATGATGGCGAGCGGTCGGTCAGCGGCGGTTCCGTCGGGATTGGCGATAGGTTGAACCGGCTGGCCGGAGAGCACGAGCGTCTGGCCTTCGATTTCGAAGGTGTGCTCGATGGGAAAATCGGGTGGGTTTTCGGGGGCGCCGATCAGATGCGGATCGGTGACGGTGTAGATGCCGGTGGCGGCGGGTTCGCGGAGCCAGTAGGGCTGGCTGAGCGGGGCGTCGGCGGGAATCGTGGCGGTGAAATCGCGGACGACGGGTTCGCTCGCCGTGAGGTCGACGGGCTTGGCGCCGTCGGCGGAGCCGGGGAAACGCGAGCCGGTCCAGCGCACGGGAAAATCGGCGGAGAGAGAAACGGTGCTGTGCAGCTTGAACTCCTCGCCGGGGACGAGCGCAGCGGTGGCGACGGTGTTTTCGACCGTGAGACCGAGGCAGAGCTGGAGGAGGCGGTCGAGCTGGGCGAGTTTGTCGGAGAGGAGCGCGGTGGGGGCGTTGGCCGGAGCGGCACTCCCGCCGCCGTGGCGAGTTGTGTCGGAGGCGGAGAGAAGTTTGCTGCGGATCGCGAGGATCGCGGGGACGCTGGCGGCGGGATTTTGCGGGTCGAATTTGGCGGCGAGGTCGGCGGCGAGTGCGGCGATCGGGGCGCCGCCGGGAACGCGCGACCAGGTGAGGTCGACGCCATCGAAGAGCGCATGCTCCGGCGGATCGCCGGCGAGGAGGCGGAAGGTCTGGACGTTCGGGCCGGTGGCGGCGCGGTTGGCGATCGCGCCGAGGCCTTGGGTTTTGTGCTGGCCGCGGCTGCGGTTGGCGATCGTGCCGAAGGCTTCGCCGGTGAGCGGGTCGTGGCCGCCGATGTCGAGTTCGACGGTGGGGCCGGTCAGGCCGGTGTTGTCGCGGCCCCAACTGAAGACATTCCAGAGAATCCGTTTCGGCTGCCAGGGGGCGAGGCCTTGCGCGAGTTGTTCGGGGTAGGCGTGCGGATCGCCGGCGAGCTTGAAGGCTTCGACGGCGAGAATCGCGGAGGCGGTGTGATGGCCGTGACCGCCGCTGCCGGGCGGTATCGGGAAACGCGTGACGATGACGTCGGGTTGAAACTGGCGGATGACGCGGACGACGTCGGCGAGGACGGCATCGTGATTCCAGAAGCGGAGCGTTTCCTCAGGCGTTTTGGAAAAACCGAAATCGACGGCGCGCGTGAAAAACTGCCGGCCGCCGTCGAGGTGGCGGGCGGCGAGAAGTTCGTGGGTGCGGAGGACGCCGAGTTTTTCGCTGAAGTCGGGGCCGAGTTCGTTTTGGCCGCCGTCGCCCCGCGTGAGCGAGAGATAGGCGGCCCGATAGCCGCGGCCGCGGGCGAAGTAAGTGATGAACTCGGTGTTTTCGTCGTCGGGATGAGCGGCGACGTAGAGGACGGAGCCGACTTCGCGGAACTGGCGAAGGAGGCGCTGGATTTCGAGCGCCGGGGGATTCGGGGCGGGCGAGTCGGTGGGCTGGGCCTGGAGAGAAGCGGCGGAGGTAACGGCGAAGAGGAGCGCAACGGCGATGAGAAGGCGGGCGATCGTCCCTGCGCTCACGCGCAGGGCTACGGGCGGAAGGGGGCGCGGCATTTCGCGAAACGATTATTTCGCGACGGTGAAGGGCGCGGAGAAGGCGGTGTTTTCCCACTCGATCGTGAGGAGGCCACCGCCGGTGGCGGGCGAATTTTCGACGCGGATGGTCAGTTGATCGGCGGCTTTATCGAGCGTGGATTTTTGGAGGTCGACGCGGGCGACATCGTGGCCGGTGTCGACGGGGACGCCCCATTTGCCGAGGGCGGAACTGAAGGCGAGTTTGCTGCCGCCGTTTTCGGAGGGAATCTGATAGAGGGTGTAGGCGCCGGCGGGAATCGTGACGCTGCCGAAGACGAGCGGTTTTTGCGTGAGGAGGAGCGTGGCTTCGTCGGCGCCGAGGCGATCGGGTTTATCCCACGGCACGAGGCCGCCCCAGATTTTGCGCGGCGTGCCGGTTTTCGGATCGGCGGTGAACGGGCGGCCGTAGGTGACGGTGACGCGGCTGCCGGTCTTGCGGTCGCCAATTACGGCGCTGGTGGTCTCGTGCGGGCTTTTCCCGCCACTGGAATGGATGCGGGCCGGAGCGGCGGGGGACGATTGGGCGGTGAGCGTGGCGCTGAGGAGCGCGAAGACGGAGGCGGCGAGGAGGGCGGGGACGTGTTTCATGGTGGGCGAGAAAAAGACAGATGGGCGGTTCACTGAAGGCTGGCGAGGAGGGCGTTATTCAGGCGGACGTATTCCTCGCCGACGCTGCCGCCGGCCTTCGCGGCCAACTCGATGGATTTTTTTGCGGTGGCGGTGGCGGCGGTTTTGTCGCCGGTCTTCGCGAGAACTTTCGCCTTGTGGTACATCAGGTAGAACGCGAACTGACCGGAGCCGTCGCCGATGGCTTCGTCGAGCCAGGCGATGGCTTTCTTCAAATCCTGCCCGTGCTCGAGGTAAAACATGGCGGCCTGATCGTAGGGTTTTTTCTCCGCGTTCGAACTCATGTAAGCTTCGATCTGCGGGACGAGCGTGCTGACGAGGTCGACTTGGAGCTTCACCGGCACGCGAACTTTTTCCCACGTGAGATAGAGCGTGGCGGATTCGTCGCGGAGATCGGCGAAGCCGATGGCGAACGTCTCGACGGGCGTGGGCAGGGGTACAGGCGTGGCCTTGAGGCGGGCGACGTCGTTTTTCTCGTCGTAGGAATACGCACCCCATTCGGACATGTCCTTGTGAATGATGACGGTCCATTCCTTCGGATCGGGAATGGTGAAAAGTTCGTAGGTGCCGGCGGGGACCGCGGCGCCGTTGAGTTTTACATCGGTGCTGAATTTGATCTTCGTCGCGCTGTTCGCGCCGGTGCGCCAGACTTTGCCGTAGGGCTCGAGCCCGCCGAAGATCACGCGGCCCCGGGCGCTGGGCCGGGAGTAGTCGACCTCGATGTCGGTGAGGCCGACGCGCTGCTTGATCGTTGCAGCGGGGCTGGGAGCGGGGAAGTCGGGCTTTGCGGCGGCGGCGGATTGGGCCAGGCCGGGAGTGGCGGCGGCGAAAGCGACCGCGAGCGAGGCGAGGAGGACGGAGGTTTTCATTCAGGGTTGGGGAAGAGCGGTCGAAGGGGAGGAGGAGCTCAATGCGATAAGCAGTAGCGGACGAAACACAAACGAATCGGCGTAACACTAACACCGCAGCGGCGGAATTCCCCCGAGGCACGTGAATTTTTCCTGCTGCTGCTGCTCCTGCTGCTGCTCCTGACGAAATCGCGAGGGAAGAGTTGCGCGAGTTGCGCGGCGGAATGCGCGAGGAGCGCGTGGAATATGTTTTTGTCGGGGCCGGCGCTTCGCGTAGCGTCGCGGCATGTTGATCGAAGTGGCGACATTGAAGGCGCATTTGCGAGACCCGGAATGGCTCGTGTTCGATTGCCGGCACGACTTGGCGGATTTCGGCAAGGGCGAGCGCAGCTATCGGGCGGGGCACGTGCCGGCGGCGTATTTCGCGGCGGTGGAGACCGTGCTCTCCGGCGATAAAACCGGCGCGAACGGACGACACCCGCTGCCGCGCGCGGAGGCGTGGGCGGACTTTTTAAACCAGCATGGGGTCACGCCGCGCACGCAGATCGTCGCCTACGACGACGTGGGTGGGCAATACGCGGCGCGGTTCTGGTGGCTGGCGCGCTGGATCGGTTTGACGCGGGCGGCGGTGCTCGACGGTGGCTGGCCGAAGTGGCTGGCGGCCGGCAATGCGGTCGAGACGGAGTTGCCGGCGCTGCGCGGGAACGGGACCGTGGTGGCGCGGCCGGAGGCGAGCGCGGCGGTCGGCGTGGCGGAGTTGACACGAGCGATCGCGGCCGGTGAGCGGCTGGTGCTGGATGCGCGCGCACCGGAGCGTTTCCGCGGGGAAGCGGAGCCGATCGATCGCGTGGCGGGCCACATCCCGACGGCGCGAAACCGTTTTTTCAAACTGAACCTGAATCCCGATCTGACGTTGCGGCCCGCGGCGGAACTCCGGCGCGAGTTCAAAGCGGTGCTGGGAAACTGGCGGCCGGCGGACGTGGTGCATCAATGCGGTTCAGGCGTGACCGCGTGTGCGAATCTGCTCGCGATGGAGCACGCGGGGCTGGCCGGCTCGAAACTGTATGTGGGCTCCTGGAGCGAGTGGATTGCGGACCCGGCGCGGCCGATCGCGCGCGGGGCGGAGTGAGAGAAGCGACAGACGCGCGAAGGGGTCGGAGAGCCCGTGAAACATCTAACGGGGCTGCGCCCCAGCCCGGACGCATCACACTTCGAGGCAAACTCTCCGTGGAGTGTCATTCTGAACGAAGCGAAGAATCCAGTGTGCGCTTCGTGGCACGACCGCGCGTGCGGAAAGTCCAAATGGATTCTTCGCTGCGCTGCTGATGAACCGCCCGGTTTGTCATTCTGAACGAAGTGAAGAATCCAGTGTGCGCTTCGTGGCACGACACGCGTGCGAAAGTCCAAATGGATTCTTCGCTGCGCTCAGAATGACAGGCATTTGAGAGTTCATCGACGTAGGCCACCCAACGGCGTGGCGTTACTTCGGAGTCTCAGAACGACAAACAGTGTGCGCTTCGTGGCACGACACGCGTGCGAAAGTCCAAATGGATTCTTCGCTGCGCTCAGAATGACAGGCATTTGAGAGTTCATCGACGTAGGCCA
>JBEHYR010000069.1:0-29462 GCA_048498075.1 Verrucomicrobiota bacterium
CGCCCTGCCCACGCCAACGCCCGCCACCCCACCAAAGGCAGACCTTTTTCTCCCGCCGTCACACCACCGCATGCGCCGTGCCGAACACAACTGCCCATTAGGTTACTTCGAATCCACCATCTCCGGCTCGTCGTTCTCAGATTTTCTGAAAATCGGGTCGCCGTGGAGTAACCTATTGGGTTACTCTGCGCGGGGCGATTTCCGGGCGAACAATTCCCACATCAGCACCGCGGCGGCGACCGACACGTTGAGCGACTCCACTTTGCCCGAGCCCGGAATCGTCACGAGCCGCGTGCAGGCCGCCGCCACCCCGGCCGCGAGTCCGTGCTCCTCGTTGCCCAATACGACCGCCACCGGCCGGCCTGTCGCCACCGTCTCCGGCCGCCCTCCGCGGGTCGCCGCACCAATTACCTCGTAGCCGTTCGCCGCCACCGCCCGGAGAAACTCCGCCAGCGCCCCGCGTATCCGAAAAATCTCCACATGCGCCAGTCCGCCCTCCGCCACGCGATGCGCCGCCTCGCCCGGCCGCGCCGCCGCCGCATCGTCGGCGAGCACGATCCGCGGTACGCCGAAGAAAGCCGCCGTCCGGGCGATCGCGCCGAGGTTGTGCGCGTTGCCCACGCGGTCGAGTACCAGCAGCGGGGCGCCTTTTTGGGCCCAAGCGCGGAGGTCATCCCTTGTCGGCGAGCGCAGGTCCGGCGCGTCGACGATCGCCACGATGCCGCCGTGGTGAATCGATCCGGCGACTTTTTCCAACTCCGCCGCTTCCACACACCGGTAAATTTTTTTCTTCTCCGCCAGCGCGCGGCTGATGCCGCCGACCTTGGCGCTCGTCGCCCGATCGAAAAACAGCCGCTTGAATCCGTTCGGCCGCGCCGCGAATTCCGCCTTCACGGCGGCCAGCCCGCAGATGGCGATTTCTTTCGGCTTCATGCGTCGGTTCTCGTTCCCACCACGGTGAATTCCTCCCGATCATGATAAAGATGCCGCACGCGCATCTCGACGCCAGCTCCGGCAAACGGCGATGACGGGCCGCGCATTTCCTTCAGCAGCGCCACCGCATCGACGCGGCCGAATTTCAGGTTCACCACGAAATTCCGGCACCAACCCTGCGCCAGCCACGGCCGCACGACGTGCTCCAGCACGTGATGTGGCTCCTCGAGCATATCGCAGAACAGCCAGTCGAATCGTCCACCCGCCGGCGGCGCGAATTTGAAGGCGTCTTCCCGCCGATGCTCGATCCGCGGATGGTCGAGTGCACCGCCTTTCAGCGGACCGTTGTCGATCGCGACGACGTGAGCCCCACGTTTCGCTGCGCTGTAACTCCATCCGCCCGGCGCTGCGCCTAGATCGCACACTGTGTCGCGCTCGCCCGGCTCGCGCCCGAGCGCGAGATACGCCTCCTCGATCTTGAGATAACTGCGCGAAGGCGCGAGGTCGTCGTCGGCCATCCGCCGCTGGCCGTTGCTCCAGGTGTCGCGCGCGACGAACACGCGACCGAAATCCGCGAAGAACACCGAGAGTCCGCGCTGCGCGCCCGGTCCGCGCGGCAGCTCCGTCGTCGCGAGCTTCGCGATGCGCGAGAGCTTTTTCTTCAACAATTCGCCAAACGCCGCTTCCACCGCCGACACCCGCCGCCCGAGCCCGACGATCTCCTGCGGCCCGAGCCACACGCACGGCCAGGGCGCATCGATGCGCTCGCTGCGAATGCTTTCGAGAAAGAACTCCGCGATGCGTTGCGCGAGCGCGTTGACCGACTCCCCGCGCAGCTCGAGCGCCCCGACCAGCGAGAGATGCGCAAACGCGAGCGTCGAAGGTTCGACGTTCCTCTCATCCCCGAGCCGCACCCAGCCGGATCCTTTTTCCGCGACGCTCGCGCCGTGCAGCTCCGTCACCTCGCGGGCAAGCAGCGATTCGAAGCCGTTTTGGCCGAGCAAAATCATCCCGCGAAAACGCCACTCGCCCGCCGCTATCGCGAGCGAAATCCGTTTTCCCCCAAGCTCCCGTCAGGCGGACGACCAACATGCTCCCGCGCCGAAACATCATCGCCGGCGAGACCATCCCTGCGCTCCCGCGCAGGGCTACATGGCTGTCGAGTGTCTTCTCTCCGGGGCGGTTATCGAAGTGATCGATCGTCAGCGTGGTGACCTCGACCTTGTCCCGGCGGAAAATGCCACTTACGCCTTGTCGCGTGAAGTCCACTCCACGATGGGAAAAGTCATCCTTCGCGGTGGCCTTGGCTGTTTCCGACGCGGTATATCGACGACCATCGGTCCGACCCATTTTTCCATGAACTTCAAAACCATCTCCCTTGCTTTGCTGGCTTTCATCTGCGCAACGAGGCTGCCGGCGGCCGGCGCGTTGTATACGGTCCGGCTCGCCGGCGATAGAAGTTTCGAATTGGTCGCGGAGCCCAACGCCATCCACCAGCTCTCATTCTCTCCTTTGGGTGAGATCGGAACGAAAATCATGGCCGGTCCGGGCAAGCGTAAACTCGTGGCAGCCGACTATGAACCGGCTTTCGTGAAGATCCGGACCCAAGATCCTGTGGCGGCCGCACAGGAGATTCTTCGCCAAATCAGCCAGCAGACGGGACTGATGCTGCGCGTCCACCTCAATTCGAGTCTCGCCCAAATTGCGCCTGTTACCGTGGTGCAGGCCATCAGCGACACCGCCGTCATCACCCTGATTCTCACCCCAGTGAGCAACGACGTGTTTCTGGTCACCTGCGCCTACGTCTTGGACGAACGTCCGTCCGATTCGGTCGACGGCACACCGGCATCCATCGTCCAAATGGATAAAACGGCTGCGACGCTGCGAGCGATGGAGGGCGATTCCCAGGCCACCCACCTGCCCGAAAGAGTGGTGATGAAGGATCTCAAAGCGGAGGCCTTTTTCCGCGGAACGATGATGAGGTTCGACGCCGTGGACGCCGAAGGGAAAACCTTCGAAACCGTGGCTCTCATGCTACGCAAGGGCAGCGACTATACCGTCGGATTTTATCGCAATGAAGATGGCATCCTCGCCCTGCTGGATCGACCGCTCGAACTGCTCGGCACGAAATCTCCCTACCTCACCAATCTTCCGGAGCACACGTCTATCCGCACGGATCGATTCCGCATGGCTCTTCGTGCCAATAAGCCAACCGGCACCGGCGGCTATTATCTCGCACTCGAACTCGGACATCCGGTGAAGATCGAATTTTAGACCTGTTCGCGGTTGGATTTGAACCACGGAGACACAAGGGACGCCAATCCAACCCCCGGCAGCGAGGATCGACGGACTCACGCTTCATCCCTCTCTGCCATCCAGGAGGTGGCGAGGCGGGCAACTCTTCGCGATCTCGGCGATCTTCGTGTGAACTCAAGAAGCTTGGGGCGATCGGCCTTACACGATCTCGCACGCGCCGCCGGAGCACGCGATGATCTGCTTGAGCTGCGTCTCGTCCGACTCCTCGCGCATCTGCGTGTAGTCGACGCGGTGCGGCCGGAGCGAATTCCACCTCGCCACCCCTGCTTCGTCGGAGACTTCCTCGCGCGGCGCTTGCGCGTAGGCCTTGTCGCCCGCGTCCTGCAGCAGCGAGATGCCGGTGAAGTAGCGCCGATTGGCCCAGATGTATTCCGCGACCTCGTCCCATTCGTCGGGCCGGACCGTGCACGTATTCGAAACGTTGTGATGCAGGCTCGGCGAGCGTGACGCCGGGTCACCGCCCGGGATCACCCATGAGCACTGCACGAGTTTCACCAACTCCAGGAACTGGACCGCCGTGAGATCCTTGCGCAGGATGGCCTTTTTCGGCGCCTCGACCGGAAACGAAATCACGTCGTCCGTCTCGGGATTATACACCGAGCGCTCGGTCATCTGCGGGTTCACCGACCTGAAGAACGTATAGACCGGCTCCTTCCGGTTCGCCTGCACGCGGCGGAAATAGCGGCGCGCATGATGCGGGTGAATGCCCGACGCCGCCCCGAGGATCAGCGACGCGGTGCCTTCGGGTTTGCAGGTCGAAAGTTTCGCCGCGGGACGAATGCCGATCAGCGAGGCGACGAGGCGATTCGCGGCCCGGCAAAGACGCGCACCTTGGGTGAGGATCTCCGGATCGAAGAGCACCGCAGGGTTGTCCATGAAGCCGCAGATCGAGACGCCGAGCAGCGCGTCGTGCTCGTTGAGCAATTTCGTGATCGGCCCGAGATACGGCATGTCGGTGTAGGCGGCCTGCAGCGTCCCGATCGTCGCCGCGGCGATGCACGCCTGATAAAACGCGGTCTCGGTCGTGGCCGCCTGCCCGTTGATCGTGGTGAGATTGCAGTGCTGGAAGCCCGAGAGCCGCGTGGTGCCGGGCAAATCGCCCTGGTAGCCGGCGGCGTAGAGGCCGCTCACTTCCTCGGGCGAAAGCTCCCAATCGACGACGGGCAGCAGGTTGATTTCAGCGCACGGGTTGCAGCCGGCGTCGGGGTGGTCGTTGAAGAAAAAGCC
The DNA here is from genome assembly GCA_048498075.1 of Verrucomicrobiota bacterium. Taxonomy (GTDB): domain Bacteria; phylum Verrucomicrobiota; class Verrucomicrobiia; order Opitutales; family Opitutaceae; genus Opitutus. Next base: position 4,477 of record JBEHYR010000069.1, read on the forward strand.
CGGCTCGCCGAATTCCTTCTGCGCCCGGAAAAGTTTTTTGAAGTGATCGGCGTTTTTTTCGCTGCGGGAAAGCACCGCGGAATTGTTCGAAGCGGCGCGCTGGGGATTTTTTTCGAACCAGTTTCCCGTCTTCGCGTTCATCATCTCCTCGTCATCGGGCGAGAAGAGGCAGATCGTCGCCGACCGCCGAATCCCGCCGGCGAGCACCGCCTTGGCGATATACATGTTGATGTCGTAGACTTCGATCGGCGACAGCGCGCGACCGGCGGCCTCGGCGAGGATTTCCTCGACGTGGAGGAGCGCCCGCTTGAGTGGCAGATGACCGGGCGCCTTGCCGCCCGACGTTTTCAACGCGGCGCCGCGCGGACGGATCGCCGAGTAGTTGAACTCGATCTTTCGCCCCTCGTAAAACGCAACAACCAGCGCGTGCAGCGCGTCGGCCCAACCTTCGATCGTGTCCTTGATCGAGAAATGCTGCACCGCCAGCTCATTCTCCTCGGCGCGCACCGGCAGCGGCGGCAGCAGCGCGATGTGATGCTTCTGCACCGAAAATCCAACGCCGCAACCGCTGAGCAGCAGGTAGAAATATTCCCGGAAAAACTCGACCCGATCCACGTTCGAGAAGCTGCAGTTAAACATCCGGCTGTGATTCTTCAGGATCGCGGGTCCGCCGAACTGCATCGAACGCATGCTCGGGAGTACTTTCCTCGCGGCGACCTGCGCAAACGCGTCGCGCACGATCTGCTCCACACTCGTGCCGCCGAGCGTGCGCAGCAACAGATCGGAATTTTTTCCGGCGAGTTCCGCGACGTCCGCGGATAACGCGGCCGGCGTGCGGTCGCCGAGCTTGCCGGCGAAAAATTCGAGGTGCATGTCGCGGACGCGCTCCACGCCCTCGGAAAAAATTTCCCGGCGGCCCAGCTCCGGCCGGAAGCGGGCGTATTTCGCCATCGCGATGTAGTCGGCCATGCCGTTGTCGGCGTAGTGCGTGAGCCGCCGCTCGGCCCGACGCGCGCGGTAGAGCATGTAGGCGCGCGCCACTTCCCAATGGCCGGCGCCGGCGATCGATTTTTCCACCGCATCCTGCACCTGCTCGATCGCCGGATTCTTTCCATCGCGATAATACAACTCGAGCGTCTGCGACACGGCGTCGGCGATCCGGGTCGCCTCGACGAACGTCGCGCTATCGAGTCCGAAGCACGCCAGCAAATCGTCGCGATTTGGATTCGGCGCATTGTCCGTGCGCACTTCGTGAAACGCGAGCGCGATGGCGCGCGTGATCTTGTTGAGATCGAAACGCACGCGCGTCGTGTCGCGCTTCAGGACCATGCGCGATTCCTCCGGGATCGCGCGATTCAGCAACTGCGCGCCACGGCGCACGGGGATTTCGGTGACGGCAAAAGCCTTGGACGGACTGGTCAGAGTGGGCATGGTTCGACGGCGCGGCGCGCCTTGGGACGGTGAAAATGAGGAAAGCAGCGCCGCCAAAATGAAAGGCCTCGCCGCGGGGCTGCCACTACCAGTCGTTGTCGATCGACCCGTCAACCCCCACCTGTTGTGGTGGCCAATCTATAACGCCGTTTGATGGCCGATATCGCACGGCCCTCTTTCCGGCGGAAATTTTTTTTCGAGTGAGACACGCGCATTTACGCGTCTCGAAGCTGCAAAACTCGGCTCCGCCGCGTTTGCGACGACACCAATTTTTGCGCAGCATCGGGCACGGCCGAGGGAATTCGCGTGCGCCCCGCGCGCGATTTCGCGAACGTCGCACATGCGCGCGCTGCTCGCGTTCGACAAATTCAAGGACTCGCTGTCGGCGTCCGGCGCCTGCGCAGCCGCAGGTGAGGCGCTGCGCGCGCGTCATCCGGATTGGATCGTCGACGCGTGTCCCCTCAGTGACGGTGGCGAAGGATTTGCGGAGATCCTCACCTCCGCGGCCGGAGGCGAAATCCGCCGCGGTGAAGTGACGGGACCGCGCGGCGGGACCATTTCCGCTGGGCTCGGCTTTGTTCGGCTGACCCGGCTCCCGCCCGCGGTCCTCGCGCGCCTCGCCCTGCACATCTCCGCCGAAAGTGCAGCCACGCTGGCCATCGTCGAACTCGCTTCGGCGAGCGGGCTCGCCCACCTGTCGGCGGCGCAACGCGACCCATGGCAGACTCACACTCGAGGCACGGGCGAACTCATCGCGGCCGCAGCCGAGACGAAACCGGTGGCGATTCTCATCGGCATCGGCGGCAGTGCGACGAACGATCTCGGCCTCGGCGCGCTCGCAGCGCTCGGATTGGAATTCGTGACCGTAAGCGGCGAGCCGGTCGCAGCGCCCGCGCCTTCAACCTGGGCAGAAATCGCAAAACTTCGCGGCGGCGTGCGCGCAGGTCTTCCGCCGCTTTTCATCGCCTGCGACGTGTCGAATCCCCTGCTCGGCGCGCGCGGTTGCGCGGCGGTTTACGGTCCGCAAAAAGGCTTGGCCTCCGGCGACATCGCCCGGATGGAAATCGCGAGCGCGCGCATGGCGCTGATGCTCTGCGCGCACACGGGGCGATCGGAGACATCGCTGGATCTGCCCGGCGCGGGCGCCGCGGGCGGATTTGCCTTCGGTCTCGTCGCCGCGGCCGGTGCGACGCTGGTGCCCGGTTTCGATCTGGTGGCCGATTGGCTGGATCTCGACCGGCGCATCGCCGCGGCGGATGTGGTGATCACGGGCGAAGGACGGTTTGACGCCACCTCGCTCGAGGGGAAAGGGCCGGGCGTGATTGCTGCGCGCGCAAAAAAATTCGGCCGGCCGGTACACATTTTTGCGGGCAGCGTAGCGACGCCCGCGGAAAATCGGCACGCGATCTCCCCGGCCGATTGGCCGCTGGAAAAAGCATTGCGCGAAACGCCGCGCCTGCTGCGCGAAGCGGTGCAACGCGTGTTCGCCGGCTAGAGCCCGTCAGGCACTTTGGAGCGGTTTCAAACGTAGTGTCGCCGTGTTTTGGATCGGATGTAGGCGCCTGCTTGCAGGCGAGCCCGGCGGGCGAAGGTCCAACATCGCCTGCAAGCAGGCTCCTACATCGGCTATAGAGGCTGTCTATCATTCGCGGCGCTCACGGAATGAGCGCCCTACCGGCGAAACCTTCGAACTAAAGTTCATGACAGCCTCTAGAACGCTTTGAAAATTTCCATCGCCGCTGCAGGAGCCGGCTCGCAGGCGATCCGGGATCTTCGCCCACCGGGATCGCCTGCAAGCAGGCTCCTACCTTCGACCCGCCGCGTGGCTCCGCCGTTTTTCAAACCGCTCTAAATTCGAGGCGCGGCGGATTCCCACTCGACCGCGCCGGAGTGCGCGCCAAAGTGACCGCGCATGTCCGGGCCGTTTCGCCTTTTTTCCCTCGAGACCGTCGTCGCCTACGCTGCCCTCGTGCTGGGTCTGCTGGGTTGTAGCGCCACCCAAGCGCCGACACCGGCGGCGCCTCGTCCAGCGGCTCCGAGCGCCGCTCCAGTCGCAACCGCGCCAACTCCGGCGGCAGCGCCATCGCTCTCGGCGTTTCCCGTGATGCTCGGTATCGACGTCCTGGAGTCACAGGGCTTCGCCGCGGTCAAAGGCAAGCGCCTCGGCCTGCTGACGCATCCCGCCGGCGTGAATCGCCGGGGCGAACGCACCATCGACGTGCTGCGGCACGCGCCCGGCGTGAACCTCGTCGCCCTTTACGGGCCGGAGCACGGCGTGAACGGCGATCTGCTCGCGGAAAAAAACTTCGCGGACCATCGCGACCCGCGGACCGGGCTGATGGAGTTTTCCGCCTACAGCGCGCCGGGCCACAAGCTGACCAAAAAACAGCTCAAAGGCATCGAGGCGATGGTCATCGATCTCCAGGACATCGGCACGCGGAGTTACACGTTCACCAGCGCGATGAAGCTCACGATGGAAGCGTGTTTCGAAAACAACATCGAGGTGATCGTGCTCGACCGGCCGAATCCGCTCGGCGGGCTGAAAGCGGACGGGCCGCTGCTCGATGCGAAACAAAAAAGCTACGTCGGCGAATTCCGCGTGCCGTACGTGCACGGTCTCACCATCGGCGAACTCGCGCGGATGGCGAAGGAAGCGCCGGGCGTGCTCGATGTGACGGAGGCGGTGCGCGCGCGCGGCCGCCTGACCGTCATCCCGATGCGCGGCTGGTTGCGCTCGATGCGGTGGCCGGAGACGGGGCTCACGTGGGTGCCGACTTCGCCGATGATCCAGGATTTCTCGGCGTGCGTCGGCTACGCGATGGTCGGGCTCGGCACGTATTTCGACCTCGATCCGAAGATAAAATTCGACATCGGCTTCCGCCACGGCGTCGGCACGCAATACGCGTTTCGCGGCATCTCGCACAAGACCGTGGCCAGCGAGGTCGTGGAAAAGGAACTGCGGGCGTTGAAGCTGCCCGGGTTGTCGTTTCGCCGGGTGAGTTCGCCGAACAAGAATGGCAAGCCGGCGACGGGCGTGTTCATCGAGGTGACGGATTGGGACGACTGGAATCCGACCGAGTTGAGTTTTTATCTGATGAAGCTCGCCTGTCGCTTGGAGAAAACGAATCCGTTCGCGGTGTCCGACGTTCGCGCGAGCGGTTTCCTGCGTCACATGGGTTCGGAGGAATTTCTTCGCGCCTTGCAGCACGATGGGCCGAAGACGGACGTGGCGGCGTTCGTCGCGGTGTGGCAGAAGCGGGCGAAGATCTACCAGACGCAGAGCAAGAAATACTGGTTGTACCGGTAGGAACCGGCGACGGATTTGGAGTGCGGCGGCTCGACGCCGCTTTTGATCGCGGCGCGGCTCGACGCGCCTGCCGGCGATGGCGGGCCGTCGAGCCGGCCCGGCTAAAGCGGCGTCGAGCCGCCGCACTCCACAAAATCAGCAACTCGTCGCTTCGCGAATGAAGGCGCCGAGCATCGTGCGCAATTGCTGGCGGGCGCGGTAGAGCCGCGTCTCCACGCCGCGCTCGGAGCAGTGCGAGATTTCGGCGATCTCGCGATACGAGAGATTTTCGTAGTGGTGGAGCAGCACGGCGGTTTTCAGCTCGTGGGGCAGTTCGTCGATGGCCGCGCGCACCGCGAGGCGCATCTCGTCGTCCGCCATTTCGTGAGCGGGGCCGGGGCGGTCGCTCGCCAATTCGGCGAAGGGATTGGCCGCCGTGCCGCCGTCATCAGGGGCCGCGGGCTCGAGGGGCTGCGTGGGATGGCGGCGCTTCCAACGGTGGTGGTTGTGACAGAGGTTGGTGAGCGCGGTGAAGAGCCAGGCGGCGACGTTGGTGTCGGGGCGGAGCTTCGATCGTTGTTGATAAAAACGCACGAAGACGGAGGCGACGAGGTCGTGGGCGTCGGCCGAGTTCTGCACGTAACGATAAGCGTATCCGGTCAATGGACGCTGCCAGCGCGCGATGAGGCGGTTGAGCGCGGTGGTGTCGCCCTGCTGGAGGGCAGCCAGGCTGGCACGGTCGGTGGCGGGGTCGGAGGTCACGGGCGCGGGGTTGCGCTCAGTTCGGTTGAAGCTCCTTGAAGGATTCGGCGGTGGCCACGAGGCCGAGGTAGCGCGCGCGTTGCTGCGGGTTCATCACATCGGCACTGGCGAGCACGAGTTCGCGGGTGGACTCGAGGCACTGGCGGTTGACGGCGCGCCGCGTCTCGACGAACTGCGCGAACTCGATGAAGTCCACGCGGTCCGAGGTGCGGCGCGTGTTTTCGAAAGCGGCGAACTCCTCCTGCATGCGCGCGACCTGCACGGCGAGCGCGCGCAGGCGCGGGCTGGAGGCCTCGTGCAGCTCGCGGACGCGGGCGTATTGCTGGCGATCGAGCTTCAACTCGTCTTTCATCCACGCGAGCTGGCCGTCGAGCGAATCGAGGCCGGCCGGGCGGTGAAATTGAAAGTAAACGGTGTGAGTGCCGACGCCAACCGCCAGACCGAGCAAGAGAATCAGGAGGGAGCGGTTCATGGGTTGCGGGCGATCGGCTCCGCCTTGAGCAGCGGATCAATCAGTTGAAGGTAGCTGCGGGCGAGCTGGACGTTGCGTTCGCGCTGCTGGTGATTGACTCGCACTTCGGCGAGGAAAAGCCCGAGGAGCGCGCAACTCGCGACGAACATCGCGGCGAACGGCGGACGCGAGAACCACGCCTCGAAACTTGCCCGGAATCCGACCGGGGCATGGGCCTGTTGCTCCGCGAGGGCGATGCGCCGCCAGACTTCGGAGGTCAAGCGGGGCGAGGGATCGGGCGTTTCCGACCAATGGTCGAGGAGCGGATCGAGCGGATCGCGGGGAGGAGACATGGCGCGCGCGGTTTCAGGGGTTGGAATGAAAATTAAAATCCTGCTGCGCCGACACGAGCACGGGACGCCCGTGCGACAGCGGCGGCTCGAACTGCCACTGCGAAATCGCGTCGAGCGCCTCGGCCGCGAAAGGGTCGAGCTGCTCCGAGATTTCACGGTCGACGGCGGGCAGGCGCACGTGCCCCTGTTGATCGATGTAGAAGTGCACGGTCACGGTGGCGGCTTTTCCCGTCTGTTTGGCGACGAGCGGGTAACGCGGTTTGATGACTTTCGAAGGCGTGGGGATACGGTCGAGCTGGCTCAGCGTGCAGGCCCAGGAACCATAGTAATCGGACCGCGAACTCAGTTTCTGCACTTCGATGACATTGTTCACCGTGAGATTCACGACGACGATGCCCTTCGTTTCGAAAGCAAACGTCAGGTTCATGGTCGCGCTGTGTGGCTCGCCCGCGATGTAGGCGGGTTCGAATTTCCACTTTTTCAACGCGTTCATCGCGGCGTCCGCGAAAGATTTGTGCGTGTAGCCGATGACGAGCGAGTCGGTGAGATTGCCTTTTTCGTCGACCTGCAAGGCGATCTGGGCTTCGCCCGTGACCACGCCGAGGGCCATGACGTCTCGCGGATACATCACCGGCTCCGTCTGGATGATTTTCATCGGCACGTAACCGCGGTCTGCCGCGACGAGGGCCGTCGCCGAAGCAAGCGCGACAAAAAGGAGGCTAAACAAGCGGGCTTTCATGGGAAGTTCGAGATGCCTGCCTAACACCGCGGAAAAGCGCGGCCCTTCAATTCCCGGGCGATCCGCCAGCCCGGCGCGCTCCGTCCGCGGTCAGCGTTTTGCGCGTCGACGGCGACGGCTTCCCAGGAGCAGCAGGCCCGCGCCCAAGCTCAAGAGCGCCCAAGTGGAAGGTTCCGGCACGGCGGCGGGCGTATATTCGAGGAAGAGACTGTTGCCCGACTGCGATACGCCGAAGCTGCCGTTGAGACGGTTGAATGTGGAAAAATAACTCAGGTCGACCGTCGTCGCCAACGAACTGAAGTTCGTGATGCCCGCCCCCGCGGTGAGGAACAACCAGCGGTAGGCCTGGGCGGGATCGAAATTGGCCAGCGCGCCATCCATGCTCGTGCGTCCGTCGATGGAACGGAGTTTGACCGAGAACGGATCGGATGCGGTGGCGCCGAAATTGAGCGCGCCCGTGAGGTTGAGCAGGCTGAGATTCACGCCCGAGACGCCGTTGGCATCGTTAATTTGAAAAATAAACCCCGAGCCTCCGGCAAAGTCCGCCGAGCCGATGGTCAGCGTGCTGGGGAAGCCGAGGTCCGCAGCGGGCGCGATATTCGCCCCGGCCAGCAGATTCACGTGACCGCTGATGCTGCCCGTGCCGGCGAGCACGCCGGCATGCATCGTGATGTCGCCGGTCCCGGTCGCCGAGCCGCTGGTGTTCATGGCGAAGAGATCGCCGCTGTAGACGTCGGTGCCGCCGGTGTAGGTGTTCGCGGCGGTCAAGCGCACTTCCCTGCCACCGTTGCCGGCGGCGGTGCCGAGGGAAACTTTGCCATTGCCGGAGATCCGACCGTTGAGCGTCGCCGACTCGTCGAGTTGGAAAACGAGCACGCCGTTGTCGACGACCTCGCCAGACAGCGTCCCCGAGCTGATCGGATTCGGGGTGCTCTGGTTGTCGAATAACGTGGCGAGCGTCAGCGTGCCGCCGGTGTCGATCGTAGTGCCGCCCCGGTAGGTGTTCGCGCCGAAGAGCGTGACACTGTGAGCGCCCGCACTCGGCCCGATTTCGAACGCGCCGTCGCCGGTGATCGCGCCGGCGAAAAAGGTGTCGGTCGGACGGTTGCCGAGCGTGACGTCGAATACTTTGCCGAGCGCGATATCGATGATGGAACCGAAGCTCGTGAAGATCCCGCTGTTATCGAAACTGTTCGCGAAGCCGGCGACGGTCTGGTCGTTGGCGACGTCGAGTTTCGCCGCGTTCGAGCCGGTGAGAAACACCGCGGAGCCCGTCGGCAGCGTGTTCGCCGCACCGACGCGGAGCGTGCCGTTGTTCACGACGGTGTTGCCCGTGTAGGAATTCGCACCGGTGAGCGTGAGCGTGCCGGAGTTGTTCTTGCGCAGCTGACCGCTGCCGGAAACGACGCCGGCGTAGGTGTCGCTGCCCAGGCCGCGAGTGAAATTCACGATCGATGAGGAACTCGCCAGGAAAATGTCGCCCGCCACGAAGCCGCTGGCGGTGCCGTTGCCGAGATTCACCGTGCCGTTACCGACGGTCGTCAAGCCCGTGTAGGTTTGATCGGAGCCGATGGTCGAAACGCCGTTGCTCTGATTGTTGTTCAGAAAAATCACGCCGCCCGCGCCGGAAATCACGCTGTTAAGCGGGGCGCTGCTTTTCAGCGTCAAGTTCTCGCCGCTCGCGACGGCGATCGCGCCCGGACCGGTGACCGAGTTGACCGCGGTACTGTGCGCGACATCGAAGGTGGCGCCGGCGTTCACATTGAGATTGTTCGCGGTGAGGGCGTTCGCGGCGCCGACGCGCAGGGTACCGGCGTTGATGGAGATGGTGCCGTTGAAGGTGCTCGTGCCGGCGAAGGTGAGCGTGCCCGCCGCGCTCTTGCCGAGGAAGCCGAAGCCGCTCACGAGGCCGGTAAAGGTGTTCGCGCCGGCGTTCGCGATCGTGAGGCTGGCGGTTGCGTTGAAGACCAGCGCGCCTGAGACACCAGCCATGTAGTCATCGAGGCCCGCGATCGTTTCGACGCCATTGACCGAGAGCGTCGTGCCGGTGTTCACGCGGAACGTGCTGTTCGGCGAGAACGCGTTGCCCGGCCCGTCCGCGAGGCCGCCGGCGGTCACGAGCGTGTCGCCGGTGTAGGTGTTGCCGCTCGCGGAGAGCGTCGTGGTGCCGGAGCCGACGTTGCTCACGCGGCCCGGCCCGGAGATCAGGCCGTTGAAGCCGAAAGGATCGGCGCGGTTGAACTGCAGCTCTCCCCCACCCACACCCGTGTTCCCGGTGAAAAGGATGTTGCCGAAGAGCGAGCCCGTCGTGCCGCCGTTGCCGATGTCGACATAGCCCGCGGCGATCGTGAAGCCGTTCGTCGCGGAGTTCGAATTCGTGAGGAAAAGGTGCCCCGCCCCCTGCTTCGTCATCGTGCCGTTGCCGGAATAGTTGCTGGCATAGGTGACGTCGTCGCTTCGGTTCAGGACGACCGCGCCGCCTTGATTGGAAATATTTCCCGACCAGCCACCGCTCGTCCCGCCGACGCCGATGTTCAACGTGGCGCCCACGCCGACACTCACGTTGGCGGAAGCATTTTCGGCGGTGAGCGTCAGCGTGCCGCCGAGGATCGACGTGAACCCGGTGTAGGTGTTGGCGCCGGTGAGCGTCAGCGTGCCCGGGCCCGACTTGGTGAAATTGCCGGCGGTGGAGGCGTCGGAGAAGACGCCGGAAAACGTCAGGTCCGAGCCATTCGTGTCGATCGTGTTGGAGAAAGGCGTGAGCGTGACGTTTCGGCTGCTGGCGAAGCTGGCGCCCGCCTTCAGCGTGCCGCCAGTGAAGGCGAGCCCGCCGGTCGCAGCGCCGAGATTCGCATCGCTCGCGACGAGGAGCGTGCCGCCCGCGAGCGTGGTGCCGCCGGTGTAGGTGTTGGCGCCCGCGAGCGCGACCGTGCCGCCGGGGAGATTCGAAATCTTCACCGCGCCCGTGCCGGAAATCACGCCGCCGTAGATCAGCGCCGCGTCGGAGCGGTTGAAGACGACGAGGGCGTTGTCCACAATGTTGCCGACGACCGAGCCGGCGTTGAAACCGCCGCCGATCTGGAGTTGCCCGCCCGAGACCACCACGTCGCCGAGGCCCGTCGCCGAGCCGCTCGCGTTCAGCGCGACGAGCGTGCCCGCGACGATCTCCGTGCCGCCGCCGTAGCTATTGTTCCCGACGAGATTCAAGGTCTCCGCGCCGGTCTTCCTCAGTTTGCCGTCACCGCTGATCGTGCCGTCGAACTGCGCGACGGGGAAAACGGGGGCCGTCGCGTCGATCGTGAGCACCTTGTTCCTCGCGATGACCGCCTTGCCCTGCCCACCGAGGCTCGCGACGGTCTGGCTGAAGAGCAGATCGAGCGTCGAAGTGCTGTTGCCAAGGGAAACGGCGGCCGTGGTGGGCAGCGCGTTATCGATGCCGACGCGCAGCGTGGAATTATCGCGGATGTCGATCTTGCCGGTAAACGTATTCGCGCTGGTCAACACGAGCGCCCCGCCGCCTTGCACGACGAGTTTGCCCGCGCCGGAAATCACGCCGGAGAACGTCGTCGTATCGCTGCGATCGAAAGCGAGCACGGCGCTGTTCGCATTCGCGAGGGTGACGTCGCCGATGATCGATCCGCTGGTGCCGCCGAACGCGCCGATCTCGAGCGTACCGTCGTTGATCGTGGTGCCGCCGGTGTAGGTGTTCGCACCGCGCAAGCTGAAGTTGCCCGCGCCGGTCTTGATCAACGAGCCCGCCCCAGAGAGCACGCCGTCGTAGTTCGAGAAAAAGTTGTTGTTGGCGACGCTGAGCGCCACCGGCGCACCGCGATTTTCCAACACGATGGCCTGCGTACCGGAAAGCCCGCCCAACGTCGCGCTCGTGATCCCGCTGAAACCGATCGTGCCGCCGGCTGCGATGACCGTGCTGAATTTCAGCGCGTCGCTGTTCGCGAGAATCAGTGTGCCGCCGGCGATGTCGGTGACGCCGGTGAACGTGTTCGCGCCGGCGAGCACCCACGTGCCCGTGCCGTTTTTCCGCAGGCTGGCGACGCCGGAGCCGTTGTCGGCGAGGACGGGCGTCAGGATATTGCACGAGGTGTTCGTGCCATCCAGTCGGAGTTGGACCGAGGTGTTCGGCGTGCCGAATTCGATGAGCCCTGGATCCGAAAAAAGCACCCCGCCATTCGCCGAGGCGACATCGAGCGTGCCGCCCATCGTGCCAAGCGTGAAAAGCCGATTGGTCGAGACGACCGCTCCGCCCGAGTAGCTCAACGTGCCACCGTCGAGCACCAGATTCGCGGCGCTCGAGCTCGATGCGCCGATGCTGCTGGCCACGCCGCCATCGGCCAGCTTCGCGACCGTGAGCACGCCACCCGTGATCGTCGTCGTGCCCGTGTAGTCGCTCGTCGTGCCGCTGAAAATCTGCTGACCGAAACCGGCCTTCGCGACCGAGCCGCTCCCGGTGATCTTGCCTTCAAAATTCTCCGTCCCGTTGGCCAGATTGATCGTCAACGTCGCGCCCGCGCCGAGCGTCACCTGCGCGGACGAGCCCGAGATTCCACTCTGCAAGCCGGCGATCGATTGCGAAAAATCCGCCTGCAGCGTGCCGCCCCCGTAAACGTAAACCTCACTCGACGGCGACAGCGTGTTGCTCGCACCCGCGATCAGTTTGCCGCCGCTTTCGACTTCCGTCTTGCCGATGAAAATGTTGCTGCCCGTCAGCGTCAGCGCCCCGCTGCCTTCGACGCTCACATCGCCAAATCCGGTGATCGCGCCACCGTAGGTCGACGCCGTCGAACGTTCGAACGTCAGCTCGGCTCCGTTCACGAGTGAGATATCGCCGGCGATCGAGCCGCCGTTGCCGACCTCCAGCTTCCCACCGAGGACGGTGGTCACCCCAGCGTAGGTCACGTCGCCGGCGAGCACGAGCTTGCCGGCGCCCGTCTTTGTGATCGAACCGTTTGCTCCGCCGATCTTGCCGAGGATCGTGAGCGAGTTCGAGCCGACGATGTTGAAAAATTCTCCGCCGCCCAGCACGAGGTTCAGTTGCTCGCTGGAGTTGGCGGAGCCGACGGTCACGTCCGTCACAAACGTGGTGCCCTGCACGTCCAGATTGCCGTTCAACGTGACCGTGCGCGGGCCATTGCCATCCGAGCGCAGCATGAGCGCACTCGCGGTCGTTCCGCCCAAGCTGAAAGTCAGCTCGGGCAGGCTCGTGTCCGTACCGAAGCTGATCGTCTGTGCGGCCCCCGACAGGGTCTGCGAAAAAATCCCATTGAAGGCTGTCACGCCCCAGTTCGAACCGAAGTTGTAATCGAACACGCCCGCGGAACCGACGATGAACTGCGCCCGCAACGGGATCGCACCGACCGACAGCAGCAGAAAAAAATTTAACCAGGCGGGCGCGCGCCGGCGAATCTGCGAAATGGGGAAATGCATGTTGAACCGGACACCGCGTTTCTTGCCCGAGCGGCGCCGCCGCGGCAAGCCGATTGCGGGCACCCGCTCGCGCTCCGTCCGCTACCCGACGCCGCACTCCGGAAAAACCGCGAACTTCGCCCTTGCCGCTCTCCCACCCGCGCGCGAAACCAATACGCCATCGGCGCGTCTTGCCGCCGCTCCCGTTTCGTTCGTCAACCCCTTCATCCTCATGCCCAGAAACGTCACGCTCTTCACCGGCCAGTGGGCCGATCTCCCGCTCGCCGAACTCGCGCCGCTCGCGAAAAAAATGGGCTACGACGGCCTCGAACTCGCCTGCTGGGGCGATCACTTCGACGTCGACCAGGCTGCCTCCTCGAAAAAATATATTTCCGAAAAATGGCAGCTCCTCGCCGACCACGGCCTCACGTGCTTCGCCATCTCCAGCCACCTCGTCGGCCAGGCCGTGTGCGATAACATCGACGCCCGCCACAAATCCATTCTCCCGCCCGACGTCTGGGGCGACGGCAACCCCGAAGGTGTCCGCAAACGCGCCGCCAAGAAACTCGCGCTCACCGCGAAGGTCGCCCGCGCGTTCTTCAACGCCCGCCCGTCCGGTGTAGCCGGGGTCGGCGACCCCGGCCGCACGCCCGCCGTCGTCAACGGCTTCACCGGCTCCTCGATCTGGCACTCGCTCTACGCCTTCCCGCCCACGTCTCAGGAATACTGGGACGCCGGCTTCGCCGACTTCGCGAAACGCTTCGGGCCGATCCTCGACACCTTCGAAAAACACAACGTGAACTTCGGCCTCGAAGTTCACCCGACCGAGATCGCCTTCGACATCGCCAGCGCCCAGCGCGCGCTCGCCGCGGTGAAGAACCACCCGCGCTTCGGTTTCAACTACGACCCCTCGCACCTCGGCTACCAGGGCGTCGACTACGTGAAATTCATCCGCGTATTCGGCCCGCGGATTTTCCACGCGCACATGAAGGATGTCTGGTGGGGTCACGGCAACGGCGAGGCCGGCGTCTTCGGCGGCCACACGACGTTCGGCGACGCGCGCCGCTTCTGGGATTTTCGCTCCGTCGGCCGCGGTGACATCGACTTCGAGGAGATCATCGTCGCGTTGAACGACGTGAACTACCGCGGCCCGCTCTCCGTCGAGTGGGAGGACATCCGCATGGACCGCGTCCACGGCGGCACGGAATCTTGCGCGTTCCTCCGGAAGCTCGACTTCGCCCGCAGCGCCCTCGCCTTCGACGCCGCCTTCGACAAAAAGAACCAGTAAAACCTCGCCCGCGAATCACGCCAATCGGCGCGAATGAGTTTCCGTCATTCGCGTCAGTTCGCGTTATTCGCAGGCGGTCTCTTCTCATGAGCACCAAAATCGCCATCATCGGCGCGGGGGGTATGGCCGCCTACCACGCGACCGGCTTTCGCAATTCCGGCGCCGACCTCGTCGCGCTCTGTGACGTCAACCCCGCTGCCGCCCAGGCCGCCGCCACCAAGCACGGCATCGCGCGCGTCTTCACCGATGTCAGCGTGATGCTGCGTGACGTCCCCGAACTCGATGCCGTCTCGATCATCGTCCCGAACAAATTCCACGCGCCGCTCGCCCTTCAGGCGCTGAAGGCCGGCAAGCACGTCTTCTGCGAAAAACCGCCCGCGCTCAACGCCCGCGAGATGGCCCAGATGAAGGCGCTCGCCGAAAAACAAAAGCGCACGCTGATGTTCAATTTCAACAACCGCGCGCGCCCCGAATCCTATGCGATGATGGACTACATCGCCGACGGCACCATCGGCCGCATCAATTCCTGCCAGGCGAAATGGGCGCGCCGCTGCGGCATTCCCGGCTTCGGCGGCTGGTTCACCACGAAGGCGCTCGCCGGCGGCGGGCCGCTCATCGATCTCGTGCACATGATCGATCTCGGCCTCTACTTCATGGGGTATCCGGAACCCGCGCACGTGCTCGCCCGCACCTACGACGACCACATCACCGACAAAACGTTCAAGGGCCCGTGGGGCATTCCCGACGTGGCGAAAGGCGCGACCGACGTCGAGTGCGCCGCGCACGGCTTCATCGCCTTCGAGACCGGCCAGTCGATGTCCTTCCAGATTTCTTGGGCCGAGATGAACAAGCGCGAGGAAGTCTCCGTCGTTTTCCAAGGCACGAAAGCCGGCGGCATGGTCCAGCGGCTCTTCGGCATCGACGGCCTCGACGGCACCGCGATCGACGCCTGCGAACTCTACACGCACGAGCACGGCCGGCCCGTGAATCGCAGCGTCATCGTTCCGCCCGACCAGCCGATGGGCCGCGTGCGCTCCGCGATGAATTTCATCCGCACGCTCGAGGGCGCCGAGAAACCGCTGAACACGCCCGACCAGGCCTTGTCGCTCATGAAGATCATCGACGGCGCCTACAAATCCGCCGCCACGGGTCGCCCGGTCGGGCTCTAAACTCCAAGATTCCAAGCACCAGAGAACACCCCAACTCCGAAATTCCAATTGGCGCTTGGCCACTGGTCATTCTCTGGAGCTTGGATCTTGGTCCTTGGAGCTTCTCCCGCATCCTTCTCCCAAACTTCCGATTCCACCCATGAAGCTTAATCGCAAACTCCGAATGGGCATGGTCGGCGGCGGCCGCGGCGCCTTCATCGGCTCCGTCCACCGCATGGCCGCCCGCCTCGATGGCGAGATCGATCTCGTCGCCGGCTGCTTTTCCTCCGACCCGAAAAAATCGAAACTCTCGGGCGAGGATTTCTTCCTCGATCCCGCGCGCGTCTACGCGACCTACGAGGAGATGGCGCAAAAAGAGGCCGCCCTCCCCGCCGACCGGCGCATCGACTTCGTCTCGATCGTCACGCGCAACAACACCCACTTCGCCGTCGCGAAGACGTTTCTCGAAGCCGGCTTCCACGTCGTCTGCGACAAGCCCCTCTGCTTCACCCGCAAGGAAGGCCTCAAGCTCCGCGACATCGTTGAAAAAACCGGCCGCGTCTTCGCACTCACCCACAATTACACCGGCTACCCGATGGTGAAGGAAGCCCGCGAGTGGGTCCGCGCCGGCAAGCTCGGCAAACTGCTCAAGCTCGTCGTCGAGTATCCGCAGGGCTACGCGATCACCGCGCTCGAGCAGAAAGGCGACGGCGCGATCTCGAACTGGCGCATGGATCCGTCCGTCGCCGGCGTCTCGAACTGCATGGGCGACATCGGCACGCACGCCCACAACCTCGCGCGTTACATCACCGGCCTCGAGATCGACGAGATTTGCGCCGAACTCTCGACCTTCATCCCCGGCCGCCCGCTCGACGACGACGGCAACTGCCTCGTGCGTTTCACCGGCGGCGCCAAAGGCATCCTCTTCGCCTCGCAGATTTCCAACGGCGACGAAAACAACCTCAACATCCGCGTCTACGGCACGAAGGGCGGACTCGAGTGGCATCAGGAAAATCCGAACGAACTCGTCTTCAAGAAAGCCGATGCCCCGCCCGTGATCTCCCGCCGCGGCAACAACTATCTCAGCCCCGCCGCGCAAGCCGCCACGCGCACGCCCTTCGCGCACCCGGAAGGTTTCATCGAGGCCTTCGCCAACATCTACCGCGCCGCCGCCACCGCGATCGCCGACTCGGTCGCCGGCCGCAAGCCGCCGAAGGAAGGCTACGATTTTCCCACCGTCGACGACGGCATCGCCGGCATGGCCTTCATCGAGACCGCCGTGAAAAGCAGCCGCGCCGGCGCGAAGTGGATGAAGTTTCCGAAGTAAACGCGTCGCCTCCGATCGATCCCGGTCGCGCGCGCCGGCGCGTTGGTCGATTCCGCTGTGCCTGCCCTCCGGCGGAACTTCCCCGGCGCTCCCTTTGTCCCGCACCCCGCGGCGAATGGCGCACTCCGCGCTTCCCAAGCGGCGCCCGCCGTGCTTAGTTCACCGCACCTAATTCGTCTCCGCCTTGTTATGAAAAAACTTCTCCTGTTGTCCCTGCTCGCACTCCTCGGCGCCGCCGTCCCCGCGATCGCCGCGCCGCTGAAGCGCGCCGACTTGGTGACGCGGGTCGAGACCTGCGAAGCCATCCTCCAGGAGTTTCAAGCCGATCCCGCCAACGCGATCCCTGCGAGCATTCTCCACCAGGCCAAGGCGATCATCATCGTCAACCAGTTCAAAGCCGGCTTCTTCCTCGGCGTGAAAGACGGCTACGGCGTCATCATGGTGAAACAGCCCAGCGGCTCCTGGAGCCTGCCCGTCCTCATCAGCGCCGGCGAGGCGAGCCTCGGCCTGCAATTCGGCGCGAAGTCCGTCGAGACCATCATGATCGTCACCGACGAGCAGACGCCCCGCATGCTCTTCAACCACCGCTACAACGTCGGCGTCGATGCCAAAGCCGTCGCCGGCCCGAAAGCCGCCGAAGCCGAGCGCGACAACCACGCGATCATCGACGCCCCCGTCCTCGTCTACGCGAAGTCGAAAGGCCTCTTCGCCGGCGCCACCGTGAAAGCCGGCTACCTTACGCGCAACGACGACGCGAACTTCACCCTCTACAACACGCAATACACGATGCCCGAGCTGCTCTACAGCAACTGGGTGCAACCCGTCCCCGAGGTCGTCCCGCTGATGAACCTCGTCCGCTCGATCACGCAGTAACGCGTCCGTTGCCGCAGCGGAAATGTCCGTTGTAGCGGCGATCTATGACCGCCGGGATCGAAAATCCGCGTCATCCTGCCGCCGAAGCGAAGACCGCCGCGCCCTCGCCTCACCGCGCCGACGAGCAATTCTGCGCAAAACGCCCGCAACCGCGGAGCCGCGGCGCAGCTCCCGCCTCATCTCTGCCCTCTTTACGTTCTTCGCGGCAAAATGGATCGGTCCGGCTCAATTTCTTTCACCGCGAGAAACGTAGGGCCGCGCAAAGAAAATTCCCCTTCACCTCCGCGTCCTTCGCGTCCTTCGCGTTCTCTGCGTTTCAAATCCAATCGTCCGCATGCCTCCATTCGCGCACCACTCGCGTTGAATAAAAACAGCCCTGCCCTCGCTCCACTCCCTTCCCCACGCCCATGAATCCGATCCTTGGCGACGCCGGCTTCCATCACGTTTGTCTAAAAACCCGCGACTGGGACGCCACGCGCCGCTTCTACTGCGACACCCTCGGCTTCACCGAAAAAGTCGCCTGGCGCTCCGCGCCCAACCGCGCCGCGCTCTACGATGTCGGCAACGGCAACTACCTCGAAGTTTTCGAAGACCTCGCCTACGTCCCCGCCGCCGACGGGGCGCTGCTCCACTTTGCGCTCCGCACCACGCGCCTCGACGACGTCGCCGCCCGTGTCCGTGCCGCCGGCCGGAAAATCACCATGGAGCCGAAGGACGTCACGATCCCGAACATCGCCGCCGGCGCGCAGGCCATCGCCGGCCCCGTGCCGATCCGCATTTTTTTCTGCGAAGGCCCGAATGGCGAAATCATCGAGTTCTTCCAAAACGCGCTCACGTAGGTTGGGCGGGTTGTCCCCAATCCGCCGTCACGCTCCCTTGGCGATTCCGCCCCCCGCGTCACAGATAACGTCCTACAGCAGCTGGAGTGGTTCGAAAAATAGTGTAGCCGCGCGGCGGCTCGCATGTAGGAGCCTGCTTGCAGGCGATCCCGGTGGGCGAAGATCCAGCATCGCCTGCAAGCAGCCTCCTACAGCGGCTCTGGAAATTTTCACCACGCTCCAAATGAAACCGCAGCCGCAAACTCGGGCAACGGCATCCAAATTTTAACTGTCATTCTGAAACTCCGAACCAATGCCCAGTCGTTGAAAGGCATCCGCCGATGAACTCTCAAAGGCCTGTCATTCTGAGCGCAGCGAAGAATCCATTTGGACTTTCGCACGCGCGTCGGGCCACGAAGCGCGAACTGGATTCTTCACTTCGTTCAGAATGACAAACCGGGCGGTTCATCAGCAGCGCAGCGAAGAATCCATTTGGGCTTTCGCACACGCGTCGGGCCACGAAGCGCGCACCGGATTCTTCACTTCGTTCAGAATGACAAACCGGGCGGTTCATCAGCAGCGCAGCGAAGAATCCATTTGGACTTTCGCACGCGCGTCGGGCCACGAAGCGCGCAGCGACGAAACCCGCCTCGAGCCGGCCCCATTTTTTCTAAACCGCACTATCGCTCCTCGCGCAGCCACGCGACCAGCTCCGCGAGCACCGCGTCCGCCACCATCGACTGCGCCTGCACGCGCGATGCTCCCGGACATTCGATCCGCCCATGCCGCACCGAAAAACCGTGGCTGCGGCCTCCCGCCGCAGTTGCCCCGCGTCGCCACGCCACCGCCCACCACGCAAACGGTGCCACCACACCATTCTCCTCGGACGGCTCCGCATACCCCGTCGTCGCGACGCCGACATCCGCACCGAATAATCCGCACACCCCTCGCGCCATTTCCTCCGCGACTCGCGCCGACACGCAGTTCACCTCCGCCGCATGCGCCCGGTTCACGCCGAGCAATTTCACCTTCTGCTCGAGCGAGTAAGCCGTCACGCCCCCCAGAAAAAAATTCGACGCCCCCGAAACCGCCGCCACTCGCGCCTGCACATTCCCCGCCGTGAGACTCTCCGCCACCGCCAGCGTCAACCGCGCTTCCACGAGCATCAACGCCTTCAGCTCATCCGCCATTTTCATCGCCTCACGCTGACCGCCGCGCCCCGCGAAGAAAAGCCCGCGCTTGGCGGCATTCTCCTTTCTCGAGTCTGGATCACCTCCGGGGTCTGTGCTTGCCGCGAACTGAGGCCTGAGCAACTGAATCATGCATGCGCGCCGCCAGCTCGACTCCCCGCATCTACGGTGTGAGTGCCAGGGACAAAGAACCCCTTCATCGCTTCATCCGGGAGGCGCTCGAAGCGAAGGGCGCTACGGTTCTCTGGGCGAGTCCGCACAACGAAGCTCCGCATCGCCTGACTTTTGAGCTGCCGTCTGGCGAACGAGCCGGCATCGCCGTCTACGCTTTCTACGCGAATTCCCGTCCGACCAGAAATCGTCCATCCGACGAGCATCGGTTTCAGGTCAAATATGGCGCCAAGGACGGTCACCTCCACGAATTGTGGCAGGATCCGCACTTGCTCTACACCACGCTCTTTTGCGGCATCGATCCCGAGCGCGGTTTGTTTATCGGCGCCGATCCCACGCTGCACAATCCGACACGATTCTTCATTTCAATCGAATACAAGGACACCAATGTCGGTGATATCCTGCGCGATGGGTGGGCCGCGTGGGAGCGTGAGCGCCGCAATCGCGACGAACCGGTTGAAGTGCTGGTGGGCGGCACTCGCGAAAGTTTTCTCAAATTTGTGCAGTTCGAACGGGCCGCCGCCGGCGAATCGCAAGGTCACCGGCACCTGCTCGCCGAGCGGCATCCCGCCGCCGAGGAAATTGCCAGCTTCGGGCTGCGCTGCGCGCCCGAGATGCCCAGCGCCCGGTTGCACACGCTTGCCGCCGAGTTCGCCCTCCGCGAAGACGAGGTGCTGGACCTCATCGCCAATGCCCGCCGCCTCAAGATGGCCGTGCGCGGCTGGGTCGCGGAGGAACATCTGACGCGGCTTTTGCGCGACGTGCCCGGTGTGACCGAATGCGCCCGCCGCGATGACGAAGGCGGACCCGATGTCACGCTGAAGTTCGACCGCGTGTCGCTGACCGTCGAATGCAAGAACGTGCTGCGCAAGACCGATGCTTCGGGTGCCCCTCGCGTGGATTTCCAGCGCACGCGCACGTCGAAGTCCGACCCTTGCTCGCGCTTCTATTCGTCACGCGATTTCGATCTCCTGGCCGCCTGCTTGAACGCCGTGGGAGACCGCTGGACCTATCGCTTTCAGCCCACCCTGCGGCTCGCCGCCCATGCCACCTGCAACGGCAAGCTCAGCAGTCGCGTCCGGGTGGACGAATCGTGGCTTGCGGAAGCGCGCGCCGCGCTTGAATTGACTGCCTCCCTCAAAACCTGAATGGCGCTTCCTCTCATCAGTCTTTTCTCCGGTTGCGGAGGCATGGACTACGGCTTCGAAGCCGCTGGCTTCGAAACTCGCGTCACACTGGAAATCGACGCCGACTGCTGCCGTACTCTCCGTGATTCGCGAGCCTGGCCAGTGATGGAAACCGATATCTTCGCCGTCACCCCGCAACAAATTCTCCAGCGTGCCGGACTGGCTCCCCGTGAAGCCGTCCTCCTTGTCGGTGGTCCGCCGTGTCAGCCGTTTTCCAAATCGGGCTATTGGGCGCGCGGGGATACCGCCCGCCTCAATGACCCGCGCGCGAATACCCTCGCCGCCTATCTCGACGTTGTCGCCTACGCTCAACCTGCCGCATTCGTCCTCGAGAACGTCGGAGGCCTCGCCTACGCCGGAAAGGACGAAGGGCTGAACCATCTCCTCGACCGTATCCACGCGCTCAATCGCTCCACCGGGCTTAACTACCGACCGCAGTGGAAAATCCTGAAAGCGGTCGAGCACGGGGTGCCCCAGCTGCGGGAGCGGCTCTTCCTCCTCGCTGCACGGGACGGATCGTCCTTCGACTTCCCGACACCGACCCACGTCGACCCGGCCAGCCTCGAAAAACTCCCCCTTCTCGCAGCGAATCTTCCCCTGTATCGAACCTGTTGGGACGCCTTCGGCGATCTCGCCGATCATCCCGCGGAAGACGACCTCGCCATGCGCGGCAAATGGGGCCGGCTGCTTCCCAGTGTGCCGGAAGGCGCAAACTACCTCTGGCACACCGAACGCGGTGGCGGTGAACCGCTCTTCGGCTGGCGCCGGCGCTACTGGAATTTTCTCCTCAAACTCGCCCGGAACCGACCGTCGTGGACGATTCAGGCGCAGCCGGGCCCTTCGACGGGGCCGTTCCATTGGGAAAACCGCCGCTTGAGCCGTCGCGAACTCGCGCGCATTCAGACCTTCCCCGACAATGTCCGCATCGCCGGCACCTATGCCGATGCCCATCGCCAGATCGGCAATGCCGTGCCCTCGCTGCTGGCGGAAGTCGTCGGACGTGAGATTCGCCGTCAATGGCTACGCGCTCGCCGGGGGCCACAAGTGACGGCCAAGCCTGCACTGCTACCACCCCGGCGGCCGGATTGTCCTCCCCCAACCCGCCCTGCCCGCGTGCCGCAGCACTATCTCCAGCTTCGCAACACCGACACCGCACATCCCGGCACCGGTAAAGGTCACGGCGCGCAATCGCGCCGGCGGGCGGTGATCGCAGCCTAAGCCTCATCGACGCTGCCCCGGCGGACTTCTCAGCCCTGTCACGGGGCGCCGGTTCCGGAAGTTCGTTGCGTGCCCTTGCGCAATCTCTCAAGCGCACCGGGGCCGCGCTGATCCCGATCGGTGCAGAACAGCGCCCGCCGCTGTGTCGCCCCTCACCCGATCTCCAGCCCCACCGGGCAGTGATCGCTACCCATCACCTCAGGCGAGATCCACGCGCGCTTCAGCTTCGGTTTCAGCTTCGCGCTCGCGACGAAGTAGTCGACGCGCCATCCGATGTTTCGCGCCCGGCAGTTCATCATCTGGCTCCACCACGTGTAATGGCCCGGCCCTTTTTCGAACTCGCGAAACGTGTCCACGAATCCGCTCGCGAGCAGCTTCGAGAAATTCTCCCGCTCCTCCTCCGTAAACCCCGCATTCTTCCGGTTCGTCTTCGGATTCGTCAGATCGATCTCCGTGTGCGCCACGTTGAGGTCGCCGCAAAACACCACCGGCTTCTTCTTCTCGAGTTTTTTCAGATACGCCAGAAACGCCGGATCCCACTCCTGCGTGCGATATTCCAGCCGCGTCAGCCCGCGCTGTGAATTCGGCTGATAAACGTTCACCAGAAAAAAGTCCGCGAACTCCGCCGTGATCACGCGCCCCTCGTCGTCGTGCCCCGGCAACCCGATGCCATTCGTCACCTTCAGCGGGGCCACGCGCGTGAAAATCACCGTGCCCGAATAACCTTTCTTCAACGCCGAGTACCAATGCGCCGTGTAGCCCGCCTCCCACGCCACGTGCTGCACGTCGCCCGGATGCGCCTTCGTTTCCTGCAGGCAGATCACGTCGGCATCCACCTTCGCCATGTAATCCAGGAAACCTTTTTTCAGCACCGCGCGCACGCCGTTCACATTCCAAGAAACGATTTTCATCCGCCGGGATGAACGCACGCCGACTGCGAAGCGCAAATCGTTTCGCACCGCCGCGTCGTCTCTGTCGGGCGGGATCGCCGAATCCCGCCGCTGGATGACTCAGCTTCGATTTGCCAACCCCCGCTCTCAACCCTCAGCTCTCAACTCTCAACTTTTCATTTTCTGCCATGACCGCCTTTCCTCACCTTCCGCTCGGCCAGCGCATCCCGGCGTCCCCGCACGCCGTCTCCTGCAGCCTGCCCACGATGCGTGCGGTTCGCGGCTACGAGGAAAAAGATCCCGCGATCACCCGCGAACTCACCTCCGGCTATCCGCGCTTCGTGGTCCATCCGTTCACCAAAAAACTCGCCGCCCACCTCGTCGCCCAGCACGGCCTCGCCGGCCACACGCTCTGGCTCGTCTCCTCCGCGCGCATGGCCGACCGCCTCGCCGCGCACCTCGGCGCCGCTCACGTTATCCGCGTCGTCGACGCCGACATCCACGGTATCGCCCATCCCGATTCACCCCAGCTCTTCACGCGCGCAAAAGTTTTTCTCCAAAACATCGGCGGCTTCGTCTCCTCCCGCGCCGCCGAGGATCGCCTCGTCGCCCACGGCCTTCTCCCCGCCATCACCCCCGAGGAACACTTCGCGGGCGACTCGCTCACCGAGGTGAAACGCCATCTCCTCCCCGCGCTCACCGGCGCCACCGACGACGACCTCCTCGTCACGAATTGCGGCATGAGCGCGATCTACGCCGCCTTCCGCGCCGTCGCCGAACTCCAGGCCCGCCACGGCCGCACGCTCTGGATCCAACTCGGCTGGCTCTACCTCGACACCATCGCCATCCTCCAAAAATTCGCCGCCACCCCCGACGACTATGTCTACGTGCGCGACGTCCTCGATCACGCCGGCCTCGAACGCCTCTTCCATCGTTTCGGCGACCGCATCGCCGGTGTCGTCGCCGAAGTCCCCACGAATCCCCTCATCCAGACACCCGACGTCCCCGCCCTCGCCGCGCTCTGCCGCCGCCACGGCGCCCGCCTCCTCATCGATCCCTCGGTCGTTTCGGTCTATAACGTCGACGTCCTCCCGCACGCCGACGTCGTCGTGTCCAGCCTGACCAAATACACCGCCAGCGCCGGCGACCTCACCGCCGGCCTCGTCGCCGTGAATCCCGCCAGCCCCGACGCCCCACAACTCCGCCGCCTCATCGCCGCCAACCTCGAACCGCTCTACACCGGTGACCTCGCCCGCCTTGCCGCCCAGATCGGCGAGACACCCGCGGTCCTCGATAAAATCCACGCCAACACCGCCGCCGTCGTCGCGTTCCTCGAAAACCATCCCGCCATCGGCGAAGTTTACTGGGCGCTCCGCCCCGACTCCCGCGACAACTATCGCCGCATCGCCCGCGCCCCCGACGCCGCTGGCGGCATGATCACCTTCACGCTTCGTCAGATCGGCGCGCTGGAAAATTTCTACGACCGCCTTCGCCTCCCGAAAGGCCCGAGCTTCGGCATGAAGACGACACTGATCTGTCCCTTCATGTATCTCGCGCACTACGATCTCGTGACGACCCCCGCTGGCCTCGCCGAACTCGCCGCGAGCAAGCTCGATCCCGACCTGCTCCGCCTCTGCGTCGGCACCGAACCCGCGGCCGAAATCATCGCCGCCCTCGCCGAGGCTCTGGGCTGATGCCCTTGAACATTCGCGCCGCTCCCCCTCATTTCGAAATTCGCGTTCATTAGAGCAGTTTAAATTGAACTGTAGCCGCAAAGGTCCAGGTAGCCGCGAGCGCCAGCGAGTGGAAGACGCGTCCGCTCGCTGGCGCTCGCGGCTACATCTTTTATGCAACCGGTCTAGCGTCCATTAGCGGTTAAAAAATGTCCGCGCCCGCCTCCTGCACCCTCGCCGTCAAAGCCATCCCGAACGCGCCGCGCTCCGAGGTCGTCGGCTGGCTCGGCGACGCGTTGAAAATCAAAATCCACGCCCCGCCCCTCGAAGGCCGCGCCAACGCCGCCCTCTGCGAATTTCTTGCCGACACCCTCGGTCTCCCGCGTCGCGCCGTCACCGTCCTCCGCGGCGACACCTCGCGCCAGAAAACCCTCCGCGTCGACGGCCTCACGCTCGCCGAGCTGAAAGCGAAACTCGGCGTCTGACCGCCCTCGGCTTTGTCATCTATTGGATGACAAAATCATCTCCGCCGGGCAGCCGTGGGCCGCTGCGATCGCGTGCGGGCCGTTTGTCATCTATTGGATGACAAATCCGTTTCCGCCCCGCCAGCGACGGCCTCACGCTTCAGCGCGTCAGCGCCCGAAACCTCAGCACGAGAAACACCGCCGCGAACCCGAGCCCCGCCGCGAGCCCGATCCAGATTCCCACCGCGCCGTAGCTCCCGCGCACGCCCAGCAGGTAGCCGCCGCCCGCCGCCACG
>JBEHYR010000070.1:0-28605 GCA_048498075.1 Verrucomicrobiota bacterium
GTGGTAGCCGACTTTCGCGGCGGCGTCGGACCCCGGAGCGTTCGGCGGCCGGTTTCACGACTGACTGAAGAGCGGTCGGCGCCGAAAAGGCGCGTGAAGGAACCCAATCGGTTCGGCGGCAGGCCACTGCCAAGAATCGAATTTCAACATCTTTCCCGGATGACGACGAACGGCAGTTGCCGGATGCTCATTTCTGCCGATTCCGCTAAACTGCCGGAGTAACGACGCTCGTAATCAACCTACCTCAAATGCGTATCCTTCCCATCGGACTGACCGTTTTGCGACTGAGGCTGAGGCGCTGGACTTGTGGCAGAATTGCCCTCCTTCGCCAGCCACCACCCGAAATGCCATGCCCGCGCGGCGGCGGCATTCAGTCTTCCGACGAGGCGAAACCTTTATGCACTCCATACCGGCCTCGGGTTTTGCCTCGACGCTGCTCGGTCAAAAGCAGCTTAAGCGATCATTTCGCAGGTCCAGCCTTCGTTATTCCACGCGCTCTCGCGCCTTGATCGTAGCCGGAGCGGTCTGCGCGGCGTTGACGATGTCGAAGCCATCGATCGCGCAGTCTTCCGTCGACCGTACTGGATCCGACGCACTGTACAATGGCAGCTTCGAATCCGGTTACGCCGGATGGACGGCCACCGGGAACGAGGCGATCACCGACTCCCATCCGGTGACGGACGGTAGATCCGCCGCGGTATTCAACGGCGGGGACTCCGCGCCCAATGGGATGATAACTCAGACCTTCCCCACGACCGTCGGACAGACCTACATTCTGCAATTCGATGCAGGCGCCCTGGCGTACAACCAGCTCGAACAGCGGCTGCAAGTGACGGTCCAAAGCGACACCAACCTGCTTTTCGAAACCGTCTCTGTGTTTGGTGTTGGAGACGGCTCCGTGCGCTGGGTGCCGAAGACCTATACCTTCATCGCCAACAGCCCGACAACGACTCTCACCTTTCGCGATGTTTCGCCTGCGACCAGGAGTCTGGATCTGCTGCTGGACAATGTGCGCCTGCACTCGCTGCTTTTGAATGGCAGCTTCGAGTTGGGCCATGCCGGGTGGACAACCAGCGGAAATCAATCGATCACGTCAGCCGCCTCCGCCGCCGCGACAGACGGAACGCACGCCGCGGTGTTCAACAGCGGCGACGCCACCCCAAACGGGATGCTGGTTCAGGGTTTCGCGACCAGCGTTGGACAAACCCTGGTACTGCAGTTCGACGTGGGGGTGCTGGCCTATAATAAACTCGAACAACGGCTGCAGGTGACTGCCGAAGGCCATGCGACGCTGCTGGCCGAAACGGTATCGCTATCGGGGGGCGGCGGCGGCTCGGTCCGCTGGACATCCAGGGCGTACATGGTGGTGGCGGATAGCACGATCACGACCCTGACGTTTCGCGATGTTTCGCCTGCGACGAGGAGCTTGGATTTGATGCTGGATAATGTCCGCGTGCATCCGCTGATCTCGAACGGCAGCTTCGAATCCGGCTATGCCGGCTGGATGGCCAGTGGAAATCAAACGATCACCTCGTCCGCCTCCGCCGCGGTGCCGGACGGCGCGCATGCCGTGGTTTTCAACAGCGGCGATGCAACCCCAAATGGAATGCTGGTCCAGAGTTTTCCCACCGCCATCGGAAACACCTACGCACTGCGGTTCAAGGTGGGGATATTGGCTTATAACAAACTTGAGCAGCGACTACAGGCAACCATCCGCGGCGATGCCGACCTTCTATCCGAGACGGTGTCGCTTTCCGGAAAAGGCGGAGGGTCGGTGCAATGGGCGCCCCAGAGTTATAATTTTGTCGCGGACAGTACGGCGGCCACCGTGACGTTTCGCGATGTCTCGCCCGCGACGAACAGTCTGGATCTGATGCTGGACGATGTGAGGGTGGACGTGCAGCCAGCCGGGATGGATGTGAACGATCTAATCACGAATGGAGGCTTCGAAAGCGGCACCAGTGGCGCGGCAACCGGCTGGAGCCAACAAAGCTTTCTACCGGGTTCCAGCTATACCTGGGCCAGTGACGCCCGTTTCGATGGCGGTCATAGCAACAGTATACAATCGAATACGGCCAACGACGCTGCTTGGGTTCAAGCGCTCTCGTTGACGCCGGGCGCGGCCTACACCCTGACCGGCTGGATCAAAGGCGAAAATATCGCCGTCGCGGAGCCGGGAGGCACGACGGGAGCCAATCTTTGTTTGATGAACACGTGGACGTCCTCCGAAAGCGGCCTCGGCACCTTCGACTGGAAACAAGTCGGCGTCACTTTCCTTGCTCCCCCCGAGGGCGTCGTGACTGTCGGCTGCCGTCTTGGCTTCTGGGGCAGCACGGCCACGGGGAGAGCGTGGTTCGACGATGTCGCCCTGACCGCCATGAACAATCGCCGCGAAAGCGAACATCTGATCCTCGACCTTGAAAAGGCCGACGTGGCGGTATTCACCGATGGCAATTTTGACCGCTGGCTGGGACACCTCGACGACGCGTACCTGAAATATCAAGACTTGGTCGGAGGCGTTCCTTACGGAGGCTCCAAGATCGGGTTGCTGTCGGTGTATCAATATCCCGGCGGCTGGGCGGTGTCGGGGAATCCGATCCAGTGGATGCAGTTTTACGTGAAGGGCGAACTCACCCGCTGCAACCAGAACGACGACTGGTCCTTCGGTATCCTGCACGAGATCGGACATGATTTCGACATTGGCGGGTGGAATTGGAGCCCGGAGTTCTGGGCCAACTTCAAGATGTATTATGTGGTCGAGAGTTCCGGCGCCAAGGTGATGCAGAACGACGTTTATTATGTCGGCGGGGCGGTCGCGAATTACTACCGCACGGACGGCGCGCAAAGTTATAGTAGAACGGTGGCCAACGGTGGATTCTCCTATGATGCCCTGACCTATTGCTTCATCCGCATCGAGAAGCAGATCGGATGGGACGCGTTCAAACAAACCTTCCGCTACTATCTGGCTTCCGGCGCCAGCCCCGCGCGCCACATCGACAACTTCAACCTGTTCCTCGACAAGCTCACCGAATACTCCGGCTTCAACGTGCGGTCCACTTTCCTGCCAGGGGAACTCGAGGCCTGCGTCACCGCCATCAGTTCCGAAAATTGAGCCGAATTCAAAACCCGCCGCGTTGAGGCCGTGTGACCAAACCTTTCGCGCAGCGAGGCCGGGGGCTTCATCCCGAAGGTCTCCTGCTGCACTTTGACGAAGACCATAATTATCCTCGGCGAGACATCGCGCAACGGGTCGCAGCCAACCGTCGCTTCGCTCCGGCCGGCTCAGCGCTCGTTCAAACGTTTGCGCGCCGCTTCGAACTCCTGATCCGAGAGCACTCCTTTGTCGTGCAGTTCCTGAAGCGAGTGCTCGGCGAGGCGCTTCTTGGCTGCGTCAAATTCCTGGTCGGTCAGCACGCCGCCGCGGTGCAGTTCGTCGAGTTTAGTCAGATCGCCTCCGCCTCCGGAAATCGGACCGGCCCCGGCGTTGGCTTCTGTCAGCGCCGGATCGCCGGGAGCGAGCGCCTTGAAGGTGATCTTCGCTTTCGCGAAGTCGCCGATCAGGAGGCCGGCTTTGATCTCTTCCACGGACAGCTCCTTCATTTCCTTGCCCATGTCGTGGCAGAATTTTTGCGCATCGGCCCGCGCGCGTGCAGCCAGTTTTTCGGTGTTCCGGAAATAAAAAAACTTCGCGCCGCGGGTGATGACGTAGCTGTCGTTGCCGAGCGCGACGATGGGCGGAGTGGGATCGTTGGGACTCGTCGCCCGGACCGGGACGGTCGAGGTGAGCACCAGAATCAGAAGCCAGCCAAACGAACGCCAATTCACCAAGGGTCTTGCACGCATGAGCCCCACGAAATTGATCCGACCGCCGCGAGGCAAGGACGCAGCGAACAAGTCGGAGCGAGCGCGCCACCGCCTCCGACGACATGGTCAGCTCCGGCCGGCGAGATGGTGGCGATCGATGCCCGACGGATTGGAACAACGCCTCCCTCGGCATCTCGCCGCGAGGTGTCGGCCGCATGAGCTGCGCCTTTTTCGAAGCCTTACCCGGTTCAAAACGTGACGCTGTTCTCCGCCTTGACGGGATCTCTCGCGAACATCGGTTTTGCCAACGTGGTCTTCGCGCAGGCCCCAGACCGCTGTTTTCGCTTTTGTCCGCGGGTCGCTTGTGCGATCAATCGATCGTGTCTGGCACCGCGAGTTGTCGGCCGATCGCTCCGGTCCGGCGCAATCCAACCCCACCCCATGAATAACCTCCTCGCCCTCTGGCTGCCGATCCTGCTCAGCGCAGTGATCGTGTTCGCGATCAGTTCACTTATCCACATGGTCTTCAAGTGGCACGCGTCCGACTACAATAAACTGACCAATGAGGACGCCGTGCGCGCCGCGATCCGCGCCGGCAACCCCGCTCCCGGCCGCTATGTCATGCCTCACTGCGGCGACATGAAGGACATGGGTAGCGAGGCGATGCAGCAGAAATACCGCGAAGGTCCTGTCGGTCACTTCACGCTTGGCGCCACCGGGGTGCCGAACATGGGCAAGTATCTCGGCCAGTGGTTTCTTTGGAGCCTGATCATCTCCGCGGTGGCGGCGTATCTGGCGGCGCGAGTCTACGGACTCGATCACGCTCAGGCCCGCAACGCCGCCAAACTGGTCGGAGTCGTGACCTTCATCGCCCACGGCTTCGGAACCATCACTGAATCCATTTGGATGATGCGCCCCTGGTCGGCCTCGGCGAAACAACTCCTCGATGCCGCGCTGTATGCCATCGGCTCCGGCCTCGTGATCCTCTGGCTCTGGCCCTGAGGCGGAACGGAAAAATGACGCCCGGTCGTCGTCGGTTCGGTGGACAACCGAATGACCCGCCTCGCTCACGTCATATCCCGGCGCGTGCCAAGGAAAATCAAACGGTCGCAGGCAATGAGGCGGCGCGTTCGGCGGCGCGGAAAACCCTCTGTCGACGGGCGGAACAGATTTGCCCGGAGCCTCACGCCGGCCCGCACCGTGATCGCCAGGTCGCGAGCGAGGCGCAGACCGCGCGTCGCGACCGCCCGGTCCGCTCGCGTGATCTTCACGAAGGCAACCCCGCCGACGACCGGCGCAGCACCGATGTGAAAAGCGCCATCGCCGCGATCAGCACGAGAATGGCCGAGATCGCGTGCGAATATTCCCAGCGGCCGCGCAGCGCCATCCAGTCATCCGGCAGCTGGGTCCAATTCTCCGTTTTCCGATTCACGGGAAACGTAATCGTCCAGAAAACAACCTGCGAGAGCGCCACCGCAGCGAAGGCCAGCAACGCCGGATTGAACAATGCCCGTTGTCCGCGCAATTCAGCGCTCAAGAACCCCGTCGAGACGAGAGCGCCGAAAACGATCGCGCCGGTCCACGCCCAGCCGCGGTAGATTTGTTGCACGGTGCGGTAGTCGTCGGCCGCCAGTTTCATCTTGGCCGGCAATTCCAAGAGATGCGCCCCGAGTGGGAACAGCGTTAGGGTGACGAAAAGCAGGCTAAAAAAATAGGCCGCGTCCAGCACAGTGAAAACATGCGGCTTCATGTCACCACCATGGCATGACTGCGAGTCGCCTTCCATGGGAGAGACTCCGGCTCGTTTCGTGAGGGAGCACGAAGGGATCATGGACCGGTGATTGGATTGCCCCGGGACTGATTCGATCGCTGAGCAACGACGGGCTGACCAAATCCGGCGTCATTTTAAATTGGAGCCATGCCTGCCGATGCGGAAACTGGCAGCGCTGGGACGTCGATTTGAACTTGTGATCACGATTCCTTCCAGGGTTAGCGGGAACGATTCAATCGACGGCGAATGGCCGCGCACGAAGGCGAATGAAAACGAATTTACGAAGGGCGCGCAGTTTCCTCCCGCCTCACAATTTGTGACGGAGTATCTCCGTGGAAGGCAGGGCTGAGGGCGCAGGCTTCAAATCGCTCCCCAAGCTCACCCCGATCGGACACGTCCTGCAAAAGCCAAGGGTGGACTCGTCCACTCCGCGCCGCTCAACTCCTCCCATGGCCAAGTCTCCGGCTCCCGCACCCGCGTCCACCTGCTCCGTCACGGTGCGTGAAGTCCCGATCGAACTCTGCCAGTTCATCAAATTCGGCGGACTGGCCGACAGCGGCGGTGCGGCCAAGCAACTCATCGCGGAGGGCGGCGTGCTGCTCAACGGCGTCGTCGAGACCCGCAAGCGCAAGAAGCTCGCCGCCGGCGATCGCGTGATGGTCGGCGATCGGACGATCGTCGTCGCGCTCGCCTGAGCGATCGACCGCCCGCGCGCGATCGCTCTCGTGCTCACCAGTGGTGACACCGACTCCATTTCTCCTCGCATGACGTTCACCGCCCTCGGTCTCTCTGTCCCCCTGCTGCGCGCGATCGCCGAGCGCGGCTACACGGAGCCGACTCCGATTCAAGCGGCCGCGATCCCCGCCGTCCTGCGCGGCGCCGATGTCTGGGCCTCTGCGCAAACGGGCTCGGGCAAAACCGCCGCGTTTGCCCTGCCGATCCTTCACCTGCTGGCCCGCGGCATCCGCCCTCCGGGGCGTTTCACGCGCGCACTCATCCTCGTCCCCACACGTGAACTCGGCGCTCAAACCGGCGAGGCGATCCGCCGCTATTCGCGTTTCCTCCCTCGCCCCCTCAAGCTGCTCGTCGTCTACGGCGGCGTCTCGATCAATCCGCAGATGCTCGCGCTCGGCGGTGGCGCCGACATCCTCATCGCCACGCCCGGCCGCCTGCTCGATCTGATCGATCATCACGCGGTCTCGCTCGCCGAGACTTCGCTTCTCGTGCTCGACGAAGCCGACCGCCTCCTCGAACTCGGATTCAGCGCGGAACTCAACCGCATCGTCTCGCTGCTGCCGGCGCGGCGGCAGACGCTTTTATTTTCCGCCACGTTTCCGCCTGCCGTCGAAACGCTCGCGTCGGCGCTGCTGCGCGCTCCCGTGCGGCTCGACGTCCCCGCCACGCCGACAACCACGCCCGACATCCTGCAACGCGCGATCGAAGTCGATGCGCCTCGCCGCACGCAACTGCTCCGCCACCTCGTGCAGACGCATGCCTGGCCCGGCGTGCTCGTGTTCGTCGCGACGAAATACGCCACGGAGCACGTCGCCGAGAAGCTCCGTCGCGCCGGTCTCACCGCCGCGGCGCTGCACGGTGAACTCAGCCAGGGCGCCCGGGCGCAGGCGCTCGCGGATTTCAAGGCGGGGCGCGTCCAAGTGTTGCTCGCCACCGATCTCGCCGCCCGCGGCATCGATATTGCGCGCCTTCCCGTCGTCGTGAATTTCGACCTGCCGCGCTCCGCGGTGGATTACACGCACCGCATCGGTCGCACCGGCCGCGCCGGCGAGACCGGACTCGCGATCAGTTTCATCAGCGCCGAAACCCATGCGCATTTCCGGCTGATCGAGAAACGTCATCGGCTCGCATTGCCCCGCGAACAGATGCCCGGCTTCGAGCCGGTCGAGTGCGCGTTGCCCGTGCCTGCACCGGCGACAGGCGGCATCAAAGGCCGGCGCAAAAGCAAGAAGGACCGTCTGCGCGAAGCCGCCGCCCGGCAGGCCGCCGCGGAGTAGTCATCGTACCGTCGACCGCTTCTCGCTCCGGACGGGCCGGGACCAAATTAGACCGGTTGAAAAAGAGCGCGGCCGAGCGGCGGATCGAAGGTAGGAGCCTGCTTGCAGGCGATCCCGGTGGGCGAAGATCCTGCATCGCCTGCAAGCAGGTTCCCACAGCGGCTATGGAAATTTTCAAAGCGCTCCAGCGCAGCGAATCCTTCCGCCGATGGAGCACGATCAGGTTTCCATCCGGATCGCGGACACCGACCATCCAGCCCCGCGGATTTTCCCTCGGACCCGGCGCGGACTTCACCCGTTTTTTCTTCAGGTGCGCGACGGCGGCCGGGAAATCCGCGATCTCCAGCGCGGCGCAGGTTCCTTTCTTCGACGGCTCCCACTGACCCGGCGCACAGCCGACCGAAAGGGTTCCGGCACCGATGTCGTACTCGACAAAATTTTTCGAGAACCTCCGAGTGACCTTCAATCCGAGAACGTCTTCGTAAAACCTGCGCGTCTTGGACATGTTCGTGACGGCGTGGGCCGTGAACGCGATTTCCTCCTATCGAGTCATGGGAGAGTGACACCGCGGGCGCCGTCGCCGGCTCCGACGGACCGAACGTGCGGCCATCCGTCCCGTGCCCGGGAGGTTCCGGAACTTGATCTCCGATGTCCTTTCTTCGCGCGCCCGCGGCGATTTTCGCATCGGAAAAAATTACATCCGGCGTGTCCGGATCGGTCGCTCCCGTTCGTAGTAGAGGTGTCCGCACTCTCACCCTCAACCTCATCGAACTCCCTCCACCATGGCTCGCGTCACCACCTACCTCAACTTCAACCGCAACACCGAAGCGGCCTTCCTCTTCTACCAGTCGGTTTTCAAAACCGAATTCGTTACGCCCATCATGCGCTTCGGCGACGGCCCGCCATGCGCCGGCCAGCCGCCGTTGCCCGCCGAGGATACCCGCCTCGTGATGCACGTCGCCTTGCCGATCCTCGGCGGCCACGTGCTCATGGGCACCGATTCCCCGGATTCGATGGGCTTCAAGCTGAACCAGGGAAACAACGTCTATATCAATCTCGAACCCGACACGCGCGCCGAGACCGACCTGCTGTTCGCGGCGCTCGCCGCCGGCGGCATCATCGAGCAGGCGCCGCAGGAAATGTTCTGGGGCGCCTACTGGGGCTGCCTCACCGACCGCTTCGGCGTGAAGTGGATGTTCAACTGCGCGGCGAAATAAACGCCGGTGGCCAGATCATCGGCCCGGTTGCGCGGCACGGGCGCGCACGTCCTGCAACACCGGGCTGAAATCCTGCAATGGTCGCACCTCGACCGTCAGGCCGATCGCGAGCCCGGGGCAGCCCTGCGCGATGCTCGTCGCCGCGTCGAGATTCTCCGCCTTCACCATCACATAGCCGGCCACCACCTCCTTCGCCTCTGCATAAGGTCCGTCGGTCACACGCTCTCCCTGCGCTCCCGCCACGACTCGCCCGCCCAATCCCAGCGGTTTGCCCTGCTCCAGCACACCGTCGCTCGTCAGCCGCTCGACCCACGTGTTCCATCGGGCCGCCAACGCCTCACGCTCCGCAGGCGTGAGGTGGGCGTGGGCCTCGGGACCGCCGTTGCGGAAGAGCAGCAGATACGAGGTCGCGGACGAGGCGGAGACGGAGGCCATGCTCGTGGAAATAAAAACAATCAGCCCGAGTCAAAGCGCATCACGCGCGGTCGTCCGGCGATTGTGCAAGCGTCGAAATCCCGCGGGCTCGTTTCAAGGATCGCCGGGCAGCGCCGGCCGGGGAAGATCGAAGTTCTTTTCTGCGCTCAGCCAGATATCCTGCGATACGCCGAGCGCCCGTTTCAACGCCACGTCGCGATCCCACGGGTTGTCGAGCCGGGCGATGCTCGCCATCTCGCGAAGCGAAAGCCGGTGCCAATAGTGCCACGCCGTAGTGAGTCCAGGAATCGCGATCAGGGGATAATCGCTTCCGTAGATCAACCGGCCGCGAAACTCCGATCGCCGGAGCACTTCGCCGAGATAGCCGGGCTTGTTGATCTGCGTGAGCGAGGAAATGTCGGCATGGAGATTCGGATACTCGCGCATCAGCCCTGCCAGCCGGTCGATCGCGCGCTCGCCATGGTAGCGCCCGGGTGTCGCGGCGTGCGCGGCGATCACCGTCACGCCGCAGTCGAGCGCAATAAAACCGATGCCATGCATCGATGACGGCGATTCGTGGCGGCGGAAATCGCGCAGGAAATTCGCCATTGTCCATCCGCCGGAGGATGTCCCAGCGGGCAGTCCGTGATTTTCCCCACCAGAAATGAATGCGACCTGTTGTCCAAGCGATCTCACGGCGCGTTGCGTGACCCTCGGACGACGCACCTCACTCGAACTCAAATCATTTCTCTCATGAATCGATCCGCGAAAACGAACGCTCATCTTTCCTCCGCCGAACCGACCCGTTACGAGCAAGCCGGAGCGTTGCTCCTCGCCGGTGTCCGCCGGCACTACAATACCGAAACCCGTCGCCGGATTCCGAATCTCTGGCACGAGGTCGGACCGCAATTCGGGAAAATTCCGTCACAAGTCGGAAACATCGGCTATGGCGTCTGCCTGGCCACCTCCGATCGAAACGAGGAATTCGACTACATGGCAGCCGCCGAGGTTTCAGACGTAAAAAATCTTCCGGCCGGCTGGACTTCGTTGCGACTCTCCGCGCAACGCTACGCCGTATTTCCGCATGAAGGTCACGTTTCGAAGATAAACGAAACCGTCGCGGATATTTTCCAAAACTGGCTGCCGAGTTCAGGTCAGCGCCAGCCCTCCGCTCGCCGCGACCAGCCCGATTTTCTCGAGCACTACGGCGAAGGCTATGACCCTTCATCCGGCGCCGGTGATATCGAGATCTGGGTTCCCGTAATCGAGTAAACGACCGCGGTCCGCTGGACCAAAGGCGACCGATCAACGCGCTGCCCGCGCGCTCGAGTCCGCACCTCACGTCACGTGAAATCCGCCTCCTCCCGTCTCGCGCTTCTCGCCGGTCTCGCGGCCCTCGCCGGCGTCGCCACCGCTCTCGTCATCTACGTCACCGCGGTGGCGGCGGTCGTTTTTCTCCTCCTGGCTTTCGGGGGCGCGGCCGCTCTCCGGTTGCGCGCGAAACGCCGCGAGCGGTAAGCCCGGTTGCTCCAGCGAGTGGGGGGCGCCCGCGCACGGGTCGCGTTGACCGCGCTGGCCAGCGTGGCGGCCATCCGCCTCATCTGCGCTCGCCATGAGTTGAATCGCCCCAAAGCATCCCCGCGCCGCCCATCCAGCGGCGCGCTCCCATGGACACTTCTCCTGCCGACGGCTCGTTCCCCGTCGCCTATCAAGCATTCACCGGCCTCACCAACCTCGACTTGCGCGGCAAGGGCCTGCTCACCATCCGCCCCGCCGAGCCTCGCTACGTTTTCACCGGCGAGCGCCGAGCCGTTTTCGGCTCCGCCACCACGCTCACGTTTTCCTCCGATCAGATCGCGAACGTCGTCATCGCCGGGAATCGGGTCGAGTTTTCGACCCGCCTCGGCGTATCCGGAAAAAAAGGCCGGCCGTTCGTCTTCTATTGCGCCACGCCCGAACTCGCCGCGGACATTGCGCCACGACTGCCCGCCACCCAGGAGGCCGACTTCGTCACGAGCCGGGATTTCCAGCAAAGATTGAAAACGCTCTCATCGGCGACGTCCCCCTGGACCTCCGCGACGAACCTGATCATTGCCGCCAACGTCGTCGTGTTCGTGATCATGGGCTGCCTCGGCGCCGGCTGGATCGAAGCGGCCGACATGAAACCCTACGTCCTCTATGTCGCGAACAACGGCGGCGCGACGACCGACGGCGAATGGTGGCGCCTCGTCACGTGCATGTTCGTGCACTACGGCGTCATTCATCTTTTGCTCAACATGTGGGCGCTCTTCCAGACCGGCCATTTCGTCGAGCGCCTGTTCGGCCGTTCGCTCTTCACGCTCGGCTACTTTGGCAGCGGTGTCATCGCCAGTTTCACGTCGCTCTATTGGCACGGAAATAAAATCTGGAGCGCCGGCGCATCGGGCGCCGTCTTCGGCGTCTACGGGTTGCTGCTCGGTTTCATGCTGCGCGAACGCCAGTCGATTCCCCCGCCCGTCCTGCGCCCGCTGTTCAAAAGCACGATCACCTTCGCCGGCTACAATCTTTTCTACGGCCTCATTCATCCGCGCATCGACAACGCCGCCCACCTCGGCGGCCTGCTCGGCGGTCTCGCGCTCGGCTGGCTCATCGCCCTGCCGGTCGATCCCGGCATCCGCCTGAAATCCTCCGCCGGCCGCCTCCGTCTGGGTTTCGCCGTCCTCGCGGTGACGACGACCGCCGCCATCGCCTTCGCCCCGCGCTACGACTATAGTTTCCGCGACGAGCTGCACTGGGCCGATGCCACCGAGCAGCCCACGGCCAGCGAGACCGATCTCCTCAAGCAGCAGGAGAAACAAATCTCGGCGTTGGGCTCGGGCGGCAATCCGGGCGAACTCCTCGCGTTCATCGAGCGCACCGCCGTTCCGTTCTACGAAAATTGGCGCGGTCAGATCGCGGCGCTGAAACTCAAGGCCGGCAAAATCACGGCCCAGCGTCGCACGAAAACGCTGACTTTCATGGATGCGAAGCTCGCCAACTACGGCCAGCTCGTCGCCGAGTTGCATCGCAACGACCCCGCCGCCTTGCCGCACTACTATGACCGCGAGAAGCAGGCCCTGACCGCCGCTCAATCGCCGATCCGATAGAAGCCAGCCGGCCAGTCGGCGCGCGACGTCGCCGGCCGCGCGACCTCACGACCACGCAAGATTCTCGTCGGCGATCGGCAGCGTGCGAATGCGCCTTCCCGTCGCCGCAAAGATCGCGTTGCACACCGCGGGCGCCGCCGCTGGCAAGCCCGGCTCGCCGAGACCCGTCGGCGGCGCATCGGACTTCACGAAGTGCACCGCCACTGTCGCCGGCGCATGATTCATTCGCAGCTGCGGATAGTCGTTGAAATTCAACTCCGCCGCCGCGCCCCGCTTGATCGTGATCTTCTGAAACCACGCCGCGCTGATCCCGTCGAGCATCGCGCCCTGCACCTGCGCTTCCGCTGAGCTGAGGTTGACGATCAATCCCGCGTCGACCACCGCCGTGAGCTTCCGAATCGTCAACTCGCCCTCGCGGCTCACAGCCACATCGGCGACGATCGCAACATACGCATTGTTCGTGTGCGTGATCGCGAAGCCCTGGCCCTCGCCGCGCGGACGCGTCTGGCCCCACTCCGCCTTCTCCGCCGCGAGCTTGAGCACGTTCGCCATTTTCGCGGCATCGAACGCGCCGCCGCGTCCGTCGCGTCCGCCGCTCCTTCCCTCGACCGTCGCGGCCTTCGGCATCGACGCCAGCAAATCGAGTGTGAACGCCAGCCGCTCGCTCCCCGCCGCGTGCGCGAGTTCGTCGACGAATGACTGCGTCGCCCAAATATTCCCGTTGTCCCCCGGCGCGCGCCAGTAGCCGGTCGGCACACCTGGCGGCAGCTTGCTCGATTTCACCTCCGCGCCCGGCACGGCGTTGAACGGAAAACCGTTCGCGTGCATGTCGCCCGGCCCGCCTTCCATTTTCACGAACGAGTCGTGCAACGCCACCAGCTGGCCCGCGCCGTTGAGCCCCGCTTGAAACGCGTGCCACCCGTTCGAGCGATAGTTGTCGTGCGCGAAATCCTGTTCGCGCAACCAGGTCAGCTTCACGGGCGCGCCCTCCAATCGCTGCGCGATCGCGGCGACCTCGAGGGAAAACTCGTTGCTGCCCCGCCGCCCGAAACCGCCGCCGAGCCGCGTCACATGCACCACCACATCCTTTGCCGCCAGTCCGAGTCCTTTCGTCACGAGCCGGTGCCCGCTCGCCGGGATCTGCGTCGGTGTCCACATTTCCATGACGCCATGGTTGAACAGCGCCGTGCAATTTTGCGGCTCGAGCGTCGCGTGCGCGAGGAACGGGTAGTGATACTTCGCCTCGACGATTTTTACGCCTTCCGGCAATTGCGCCGGGCGTGTCGCCTTCGCGAGTTCGTCCGCCTGCTTTGCCATTTCGTCGCTGTCCTGGCTGACGCCGGCGCCTTCGTTCCACTGCACGCGCAGCGCCTTCGTCGCGCCGAACGCACTCCACGTCGAATCCGCGACGATCGCGACGCCTGGCGTGAGCCCTTCGATGCCGTCCAGCACAAACGCGTCCCGCACGCCGGCTCGGCGTTTCACCTCGTCGAGGTTCGCCGCGCCGACCTTGCCGCCAAACACGGGGCACTTCGTGTAAGTGGCGTAGAGCATCCCGGGAAGTTTCCGATCGATTCCGAAAAGCGGCTCGCCCGTCACGATGCGCTTGTTATCGACGCCGGGCACGCGCGTGCCGAGCAGCCGGAAATCCTTCGGCTCCTTCAACGCGACGTTCGTCGGCCGAGGGAGCGCCGCCGCCCGCCCGACGAGTTCGCCATAGCCGGCGCGACGACCGCTCGCGCGATGCAGCACCGCGCCGTTTTCCGTCACACACTCGCCCGCCGGCACGTTCCAACTTTCCGCGGCCGCCGCGACGAGCAACGCACGCGCCGTAGCTCCCGCCTGCCGTAGCGGCATGAAATTTCCCGGCGTCGATCCGCTGCCCACGGCGAATTGCCGGCCGTAAGCCGGGTTCAAATCGCCCTGGAGCACGGTCACGTTTTCCCACGCCACATCGAGTTCCTCCGCGATGATCATGGGTAACGCCGTCTTCGCGCCCTGGCCCATCTCGGAGTTCGGCGCGACGAGCGACACGGCGCCACTCGGCGCAATTCGAACGAAAGCATTCGGCGCAAATTCCGCCGCATTCACCGCGGCCATCTGCGCCGCCGCCGACGATCGTCCCCAACCGAGATAAGTCCCGACCACCAATCCGCCGCCGGCCAGCGCGCCGATTTTGATGAAACGGCGGCGATCGATGGCGTGCGGCGTGGATTCGGGGGCATTCATCGTGAGCAGAGCGATACGATTGTGGTGGGAACTCCTTGCGCGGAACCGGCCACGCGCAAGAGGTGCGCCGGAACGAGCCCGAGGCAAACTCGTTTTGCGCATCGCTTCTCCGCCGTCCGCCGAAGTTGCCTGGCGCGCTTTGAAAATTTCCATCGCCCCTGTAGGAGCCTGCTTGCAGGCGATTCCGGTGAACGAAGGTCCAGCATCGCCTGCAAGCAGGCTCCTACCTTCGACTCGCCGCGCGGCTGCACTCTTTTTCAAACCGCTTTGAGCACCTTGGAAAAATTGCAGCCGAAAACCTTTTCGTACGCGTCAAATTTCAATTTGTCATTCTGAGCGAAGCGAAGAATCCAGAGCGACGTCCGCACTGGCCGCACCCGTGGATTCTTCGCTTCGCTGCTGATGAACCGCCCGGTTTGTCATTCTGAGCGAAGCGAAGAATCCCGTGCGCGCTCCATGGCACGATCCGCGTGCGAAAGTCCAACTGGATTCTTCGCTGCGTTCAGAATGACAGGCCTTTGAGAGTTCATCGACGTAGGCCACCCAACGGCCTGGCGTCGGTTCGGAGTCGCAGAAGGACAGACAAAAGGACGTACTTCAGGAAGCGGCTCTGGTTTTATTCAAATCCCTCAGCGCTGCCGCAACGCCGCGCTCACATGCTCCGGCCGCACGCCCAGCCCGACCAGCCGCGCTGGCACGCGTCGCAGCCAGGCGTGTCGTTTGAGTTGTCGCAGCAGCCAGGGCGCCTTTTCTAGAGGCTGTCATGAACTTAAGTTCGAAGGTTTGGCCGGTAGGGCGCTCACTCCGTGAGCGCCGCGAATGACAAAAGACTTTCCGGCGGGCAGCGAAATGCCCGCCCTACCTTTGAGGCTGTGCCAGAAAGTTCATGACAGCCTCTACGCGCGCGCGGGTTCGTAGGTCAGCAGGACGTTGCCGTTCTTGAACGAGCGCGCGCTCGCGAGCCTTAGATTCAATGGCTGCGTCAATCCCTCGAACATCGTCCGCCCGCCGCCCAGCACCAACGGGTTCAGCACGAATTGATATTCGTCGACGAGGCCGCTCTCCGTGAGCAACGAGACGATCGCGCCGCTTCCGAAAATAATCAGGTCCGGCCCCGTCTCGCGTTTCATCTCCCTGATCGCCGCGGCCGGATCTCGTTTCACCAGCGTCGTGTTGCTCCACGTCGCTCGCGCGAGGGTGCGCGAAAACTCGTCCCGCCGCTTCCGCGGCGGGCTACGTCTGAATGTAGCCCTGCGCGGGAGCGCAGGGATGGTCTCAACTTGAAAGCAGGTTGGAATCAGAACCGCACCATCGCCTCGCGCGTACTCGTCCTCGGTTCGATTCTCGTTGCGCGCCGGCGCGTTCTCCGCCGCCCTCCCCTGCATGGGAGCCAAATACCTGCCGACCGTCCGCGATCAGAAAGCCACGCAGCGCTTTCAGCGGAAACAACTCACCGTCTCGAAATTCATCAAGCCGCCCGCTCCAACCGCCTCCTCCTCGCCGAAAAAGAAGAAGTAAATCCCCGGGCCTCCGCCGCTCGAGCCGCCCCGGAGCCGGGCAAGTTGTGCCATGGACGCTTCCCCGCCCTCGCCGCCCCACTCATCTCCGTCCTCCGGTTCGGCGGAGTTCACGGTGACGGTCGACGCCACCCGCAATCTCGTCCGCACCCATTTCGCCGGTCGTTTCGACGCCGCGTCGATGCTCGCCGCCGCGGACCAGGTGGCCAAAACCCTGCCCGGTTTGTCCCGCGGCTTTAGTGTTTTGGCCGATTTCAGCCGCCTGGCATCGATCGATTTCGAATCTGTTCCCCACCTCACGCGCATCATGGATCTCTGCCGTGAGCACGGCATCGGCTTCATCGTGCGCGTCCTCCCCACGCGTAAACACGACATCGGCATCAACCTGCTCGCCGTCGTCCACTATCGTGGAAAAGTGAAAACCGTGACGGTGGACAACCTCGCCGACGCGGAACGCGCGTTGCACTGACCGCCGCCCGCCGCTCCGCCCCGCCCTCCGGCGCGCGCCGCCCCCGCTCGTCGCTCCCCCTCGGGACGGAACCAGCCGCCGGGCGCACAACACGATAAGGCGTGACCTTCCCCATCGCGCTGCTCCTCGGCCTCGTGGTCGCGGCCCTGATTTTGTTTTCCTTTGAATGGATCGCGAGCGACGTGGTCGCCCTGGGGCTGCTGCTCGCCCTCGTGCTCACCGGCCTTTTGCCGGCACGCGATGCCTTCGCCGGTTTCGGCAGCGACACGGTGATCATGATCTTCGCCCTGTTGATCATGACCTCCGCGCTCATCCGCACCGGTGTAGTGGATTTGGTCGCACGCACGATCCTGCGCCACGCCGGCACGAGGATCGCCCCACTCCTCGCCGTCATCATGATCGCCGTCGCGGGCCTGAGCGCATTCATCAGCAACACCGCCGCCGCCGCGCTCTTTCTCCCCATCGTGATCGGCATCGCGGCCAAGGCGAAAGTCTCGCCGTCGCGCCTGCTCATGCCCGTCGCATTCGCCTCGATCCTGACCAGCTCCGTCACGCTGATCAGCACCTCGACGAATCTGGTGATCAGCGGATTGATGACGCGCGCCGGCCTTCAGCCTCTCGGCATGTTTGAACTCGCGCCGGTCGGTGTCCCGATCGCCGTCGTCGGCCTCCTCTATATGTTTTTCGTCGGACGGCGGCTGATCCCGGACCGCACGCCAGTCGGCCTCCTCGAGGAATTCAACGTGCGCTCCTACATCACCGAGGTGCTCGTCCTCCCCGAATCCCCGCTCGTCGGCAAAACGCTCCGCGACGCCGCGCTCGGCCGCGACCTCGACCTCGAAGTCGTGCGCGTGCTGCGCGAGCCGAACGAATCGCTCTGGCCCCGCGCGAGCCTCAAACTCCGCACGAGCGACATCCTCCTCGTGAAAGGTGCCCGCGAAGACGTGCTCAAGGTGAAGGACGCCGTGGGCCTCGAAATCCGGCCCGAGGTCACGCTTCCCACCAGCGACTTCGAAACCGATGACGTCGCGCTCGTCGAAGCTCTCGTCGTGCCGCGCTCTCCCCTCGTCGGCCGCACCCTGCGCGCGCTCGGTTTTCGCGAGCGTTATCGCCTGCAGGTGCTCGGCCTGAATCGCCACGGCGAGAACCGGCTCGAAAAACTCGGCCGCACCGTGCTTCACGTCGGCGACGTGCTGCTCGTGCAAGGCTCGAAATCCGCCATCGCGCGCGTGGCCGACGACGGCGCCCTCAGCGTCTTGAACGCCGTCGAGCAACCGCGCATCGATCGCGCCCGGGCCTGGCGCGCCAGCGCCATCTTCGTCGGCTCGCTCGCCCTCGCCGCCTGCGATGTCGTGCCGCTCGCCGTCGCCGTGTTGCTC
Source organism: Verrucomicrobiota bacterium (assembly GCA_048498075.1). Lineage (GTDB taxonomy): Bacteria > Verrucomicrobiota > Verrucomicrobiia > Opitutales > Opitutaceae > Opitutus. The sequence continues at coordinate 17,938 of JBEHYR010000070.1, forward strand.
GGCGCCTTTCTGATTTTTCTCACGCGCTGCATCGCCCCGGCCGAAGCCTATCGCGAGATGGAGTGGCGCGCCGTCGTGCTCATCGCCTGCATGCTCGCGCTCGGCGAAGCGATGATTCGCACGGGCACCGCCGGCTATCTCGCGCAACTCGCCGCCGGCTTCACCGCCAACCTTTCTCCGCTCTGGCTGCTCGGCGGATTTTTCGCGCTCACCGTCGCGCTCACGCAACCGATGTCGAACCAGGCCGCCGCCGCCGTCATCCTTCCGATCGGCGTGCAGATGGCGGCGCACCTGCACCTGAATCCGCGTGCGTTCGCCATCATGATCGCCGTCGCCGCGAGTTGCTCCTACCTCACGCCGCTCGAGCCGGCCTGCCTGATGGTTTACGGTCCCGGCCGCTACCGCTTTATGGATTTCATCCGCGTCGGGGCGCCGCTCACGGTTCTGATTTTTGCCCTCGCGATCTGGCTCGTGCCGCGCCTGTGGCCGTTGCAGTGACGCCGGGCCCGGAACGCCGCGGCACTTCCCCGACTATGGCGGTCAACACGCGATCGAGCCCGGCTTCGCTTTGATCGTACTGCGCAGCGTGTTCGCCGGCTCAAGGCAGCGGCATCGCCGGTTCTGATACGTCTCGCAGCACTTTCCCCGATAGCCCGGCATGCACGTCGACCGCGATGTCACCGAGCGACACGATGCCGACCAGCTCCGACGCGCGGTTCAGCACCGGTAGCCGGCGCACCTGATATTTCTGCATCAACTCGACGCCCTCGTCGACCGACTGGTCTTCGAGCACCGAGATCGAGCCGGTCGACATCGCGTCTCGCACCCGGGCCGTGCGCGAATCGTCCTCGCTCGCCACCACTTGCACGACGATATCGCGATCGGTGAGCATACCGACGATTCGACCGTGCTCGAGCACCGGCAGCACACCGATGTCATGCAGCCGCATCAACCCGGCCGCTTCCGCGATCGTCGTGTCCGGCGCGACGCAATGCGCGCCCTTCGTCATCATTTCGCGAATAGTCATCGGCGACCGTAGCACGCCATCTTCGTCCTCGCCATGGGGCGGGCTGCTTGTCCGCAGACAGGGAACCCGCCGAGTCGCGACCGTGTTCGCAACCCGCCCTTGCCTCGGCTTCAGTCTGGTTCACCGCGTTCGCCCCGGACGCTACGAGCGATTCGCCGGTCGCCCGCACCCCGACGGCCGGGCATCATCACTCATGCACCCGCTTCTGCGCTTTTTTGGCTGCGTCTTTTTCGCCCTGCCCGCCTCCGCCGCCGAGTGGACGATCGCGACTCTCGCCGGCACCGGCACGGCCGGCTTCAACGGCGACGGCGGGCCGGCCACCCGGGCGGAGCTGGACGATCCTTTCGGCGTCGTGCGCGGCCCCGATGGCGCGATCTGGTTTTGTGAATACAACGCCCCGCGCATTCGCCGCATCGCGCCCGACGGCACGCTCAGCACCTACGCCGGCAACGGCCAGCGCGGCTGCTCGGGCGATGGCGGCCCCGCCGCCACCGCGACCTTCAACCTGCCCGCCGAAATTCGTTTCGACGCCGCTGGAAATCTATTCGTCGCCGACATGGGTAATCACGCCATCCGGCGGATCGATGCGAAGACGCGCATCGTCACGACCTTTGCCGGCACGCCCGGCCAGCGCGGCTACAGCGGCGACGGCGGCCCCGCGACCGCCGCGCGATTGAATTCTCCGCACAGCCTCCAATTCGGCCCCGGCGGCGACCTCTTCATTTGCGACGTGAGCAATCACGTGATCCGCCGGGTCGACGCGCGCACCGGCGTGATCACGACGTTTGCCGGCACCGGCAAACCCGGCCCGACGCCCGACGGAGCGCCGATCGCGGGCACGCCGTTGAACAATCCCCGCTCCATCGAATTCGACCGCCACGGGCACCTCTGGCTCGCCACGCGCGAAGGCAATCAGGTGTTCAAACTCGATCTCGCCGCGGGCCGGATTCACCACGTTGCCGGGAGCGGCGCCACCGGTTTCACCGGCAACGGCGGCCCGGCCGCGCTCGCGGCGTTGAGCGGGCCGAAAGGAATCGCGATCGATGCCGACGACAACGTGTGGCTCGCCGACACCGAGAGCCACAGCGTGCGCCGGATCGACGCGCGCACCGGCCGGCTCGAGCTGATCGCCGGCACCGGGCAAAAAGGAAACGGTGGCGACGGCGATCCGCTCCATTGCGAGTTGAACCGGCCGCACGGAATTTTTGCCGATGCCGACGGCTCGATCCTGATCGGCGACAGCGAAGCCCACCGCGTGCGCGTCCTGAGAAAACGGTGACAGCGGCAGCGCAAACCGGCGGTCATGGACCGCCGCTACATGCTCGCGGGTTAATTGGCAGCACGCTCAAGCGACCGGAGCCTGTCCTCGGAAGATCGGTCTCTCAGCTCAACTCCGGACCCTCAACTGCATCGAGTCGGCTCAGCGCAAGAACTGTTCGGACACAATTTTCCCATCCTTCACTTCATACACGCACAGCTCGCTCATCTGCATCCGCCCCTGGCCTTTCATCGAGATGTCCATCGTCATCGTGCAGGCGAAAGATTCTTTCGCGACGAGCGGCTCCGAGACGGTCAGCGAATGCATCTTCTCCACCATCGCGTCGAACTTGTGTCCCTTTTCGATGATGGCGGCTTTGCCCTTCGTCTCCTTGTCGAAGGCGGGCGACGCCTCCGGTTCAATGCTCACGGCGTTGTCCCCGTAGAGTTCGGTTTGCGCAGCTTCCCAGCGGGCGTGCCGGCAGTGTTCGACGAGTTTCTTGGCGATTTCCTGGGTATTCATGGGAGTTTTGTGCTTTTGGTTTCTTAGCCGGAGCCGTTCTAACACGGCGCACTGACAGCGGTGTGTCAGGAGCGTTGCACTCCGCGCGCGCTCGGGAAAAACTCCGGCCGGCACCGCTCTATCGGCTCACTTTCCCCGCCGCAGGTTCAAGCACCACCTTGGAAACGACGGCCGTGTCGGACTTGTCCGGCACGTGCGAACAGAAACCGATGCCCACATAAAACGGTGCGCCGACGTCGAACTTCACCGGCGCGCCCACCACATGCATCGGTTCGCCATTCTGGCTGACGTAGAGAACGAATGAATCACCGCGCTTCTCGATCCCGAGCCGTACCGCGCCCCCTTTTGCGCCCGCCGCATTCGCATTTTTCGGCGCCGCCAGGCGCGCGTCTTCCTTGATGTCCGCGCCTTTCTCGGGCCGATGTGCGAGGTGAATCAGCCCGGCGCCATGAAGCCCCGCCATGATCTCCTTCGCGTTGTCGTCGAGATCCTGCCGCACGATGAGCACGACCTTCCGGTCGCCATAGCCGTCCGGATTCGGAAAGTTGATGTCTGCCGCCAGCGAGACGTCGCCCGACATTTTTTTCCAGAGGTAGCGGAACTCGTCGCGGAAATACCAGATGTTATAACTCGCCGAGTTGATCGTGTAGCTTTTCGTCGTCGCATCGTAGCTCGCGCTCCCCGGCAGCAACGGTCCGCCCACATCCGACTGCCCTTCGAAAATTCCGATCGGTGCGGCAAACGTCACCGTCGGCCGGTGAAAGCCCGCGGGCGGCGGGACTTGCTGATGCGTCGCCGACCCCGGCCACGCCCAATCCGGCACGGCGATCTTGTCCGCGCGCGCACCCGGCAGGGCGGCACAGGCGATTAAAATGAAAACGGCGGAGCGAATGGGGTGGTTCACGCCGGGAACCATGCAGGCGTCCGCCGAAAAGTGAAATCGAAAGCCCGCGCGCTGGTCTCGCCACCGCCGAGTCCGCCGGCTACGCGCGTCCGAAAAGAAAAACGCCTTTCGACGTCACACGCGGCCCAAACAAGGTCGCCTCGCGCAACTGCACGCTGACCTGCAGGAGCCGGTTACCCGCCGCCGGCTCGAGCACGAGGAGCACTTCGTCCGACGGCGAGCGCGGCGAGCGAAACCGCAGCGTCACGCTGTGCTCCGTCCGCGAATACTCCTCCCCTTCCAGCCATTTCGCGCGCCAGATCACCTGGCCGTCCGCGTCGATCGTCTCGACCGCCAGCGCATCGCCCGTCTGCTTCAAACGCACAAGCGCCGTCTGTTCGTGAATCGTGCTCGCGGCTTTCGGATCAAACGCGAGTTGCAGTATCGCGCCGAGGGACGGCGTCTCCGACGCCGGGTTTTCACCCGCCGTCACCACCGTGCCGCCGTCGTCGAAGTCGCCGGAAAGATCCAGCGTCTCGAGCTTGATGGCGGCGGCCGGAGCTGCGGCGTGCGCCGTCGCGCCTGTGAGCGCCAGCCAGCCGAGCGAAAGAAACATCAATTCGCGTGCGATCATCGTGGGATGTGATCGGACCGGCGGCGTTCGCGCCCGATCGTCGCGAACTGATCCGCGGAGATCCGTCATGGTTGGGTTGTGATCCGAATCGAGAGTCCACGCGACGCAAATTTCAACGCTCGCCACCTGGCCGACCGAAACAAAATCCGCCGAAACCTTTTGAATCGCCGCCGCGCTTCCGGCTCACTCAGGTTCTCATGCCTTCCCTCCTTTCCCGGGCCACGTGCCTCCTTCTCTTCCTGGTTTCCGGCCTGATCGCCGCCGAAAAAAATCCCCCGATGCGTGTCGCCCTGGTTTTCGATGACGGCCCCGTGCCGGAGCAATGCCGCCAATTCCTCGAGCTCTTCGCGCGCGAGAAAATCAAAGTCACCTTCTCCCACGAGGGCCGCTATGTCGTCGCGCATCCCGAACTCTCTCTCGCCGTCGTCACCGCCGGCCACGAGATCGTTAACCACTCCTACACGCATCCGCATTTCAAAGACGCCGACGCCGGCCTGATCAAACGCGAACTCCTCGACACCCAGGCCGCCGTGAAAGCCGCCACCGGCCGCGAGCCGCGCTGGATCTGGACGCCCTTTCTCGACTGGGACGATGCCATCGCAAAAACCGTCGCCTCGCTGGGCCTGAAACATCTGCCGCTCTCGCATCTTCACTTCGTGTCTTCCGAGGACTGGAACCGCGACGTCCCCGCCGCGCAGATCGTCCACAACGCCACGACCGGCATTCAGGATCGCACCGTGATCCTTTGCCACGAATGGCGCGAAGATACGCTCGCCCAGATGCCCGCGATCATCGCCGAACTCCGCCGCCAGGGTTGCGAGTTTCTCACTTTCAGCGAAATCGCCGCCACGCTCACCCCCGAGCAATTGTCGGTCATCCGCTAAACTTTCACTCCTCGTCGTCTCCCCTAAAAATGAAAAAAACTTCCGCTCTAGCCCTCGCCTTCGCCGTCATCGCTTTCGCATTCGCTCCTCTCTCTTCGCTCGCGGCCGATGCCGCCGGCCCCGCCGGCCACGGCTGGGTCTCGTTGTTCAACGGTAAAAATCTCGACGGCTGGATCGTGAAGGTGGCGAAGCATCCGCTGGGAGAAAACTACGCCGACACTTTCCGCGTCGAGGACGGCATGATCAAAGTCGCCTACGACAAATACGGAAAGTTCAACGAGCAGTTCGCCCATCTCTATTCGAACATTCCCTACTCCCGCTACATTCTCCGGCTGGAGTATCGTTTCACCGGCACGCCGATGGCGGATGCGCCCGAGTGGGCCGGCTATAACAGCGGCGTGATGATCCACGCGCAATCGCCGCTCAGCATGACGGTGGAGCAACTCTGGCCCGCGAGCATGGAGTTTCAGTTTCTCGCCGTGGGCACGAAGGCGGGCAAACAGACCGGCAACGTCTGCACACCCGGCACGAATCTCGTGCACCACGGCAAACTGGAGACCGCGCACATCATCGAGGCCACCGGCAGCAAGCTCTCGCCGCTCGATGAGTGGATCGCCGTCGAGGCCGAGGTGCATGGCAACGACGAGGTGATCTACCGCGTGAACGGCGTCGAGGTGCTGCGTTACCAGCACCCGCAACTCGACCCGCGCGAGCCCGACGCGCAAAAACTTCTCGCCCGCGGCGCGCCGCTGCAGCTCAGCTCCGGCCACATCGCGCTCCAGGCCGAATCGCAACCCGTCTGGTTCCGCAACATCGAGCTGCGTTCGCTCGAGGAGTAAGCGCCTGCGGCTCGTGCGTCGAAGGCGCCCTCGCTCGCAGATTCCCTGTCATCGGCGGAGCCCGACGTTTGGCGGAGCCCGACGTCCTCGTCGGGCTGGGCGGCGTGCGCTCCTCGATCAACCCGACGAGGACTCTTTGGACCGGAGACAAGGGTAACACCTTCGATTCCTGGGAAACAGCCGCGATTTCTTCCCGTCCGGAGCGGTACCCGTTTGCGGCTCGGGGCCGCATCGTTTAGCCTAATTCACTGTCATGAATCCCGTGGCCGATGTTGGTTATAAAGATCTCGCGATCACGGTTTGTTATTCTGAGTTCAGCGAAGAATCCAGGACGACGCCCCAGGTGGACGAACACATGGATTCTTCGCTCCGCTGCTGATGAATCGCCCGGTTTGTCATTCTGAACGAAGTGAAGAATCCAGTGCGCGCTTCGTGGCCCGACGCGCGTGCGAAAGTCCAAATGGATTTTTCGCTGCGCTCAGCATGACAGGCCTTTGAGAGTTCATCGGCGTAGGCCACCCAACGGCATGGCGTCGGTCCGGAGTCTCAGAATGACAGCTCGTCAGGGAAAATCGGAAAACGAAGCCGAGGTGAACGGCTGCACTTTAATTTAAACCGCTCCAATGATCGGTTCGCAATCCGGCTTCATTCCGGCCCGAAACAGCCGATTGAAACAAAAGAGCTCCCCGATGCGCTTTCTCCTTTTCACCTCGCGGCTGGCGGCAGTGGCCGCGGCGCTGATCGCACCGGCGTTGTGGGGGCTGGATCCAAACGAGAAGCCGTCGAACTTCACGGCGAGCTACTGGGATACGGAACTCGGATTGCCCCACAACGCGATCAAGACGCTTTTTCAGACGAGCGACGGCTATCTCTGGATCGGGACGAATCAGGGCCTGGCCCGGTTCGATGGATTGAAATTCACCACGTTCACGCGGCACACGACGCCGGGCCTGAACAACAACCAGATCACTTCGTTCGCTGAAACCGCCGACGGCAGTCTATGGATCGGCACGTCATCGGGATTGACGCGCTACTTCCGCGGGGAGTTCACCACCTACACGGCGAAGGACGGGCTGAAGACCGGTGAAACGGTCAACACGGTGTGCGTGGCCGAAGATGGTTCGCTGTGGATCGGCGGCCGGAGCGGGATCACGCGGTGGGTGAACGGCCAGTTCGTGAACGATCTCGCCACCTCGGGGCTGGATCTGTTCGGGATGCGCAGCATCATGCGCGCTCGTTCGGGTGCGATGTGGGTGAGCGTCGGCACCGGCGGTCTCCGCTATCAGTCCGGACGTTTCACCGCGTTCGATGCGCGTCACGGGCTGCCGAAACAGAACCTGCAATGCTTCGTGGAAAATCCGGCGGGGGATCTCATCGCGGTGACGCAAACCGGGTTGTTTCGCCTCGAGGGCGAGCGGTTCGTGCCGTGGGAGCATAACGCGGAGCTCGGCAGCCAGAAGGTCAGCACGGCGGCGGTGGATCGCGCCGGAAATTTTTGGATCGGCACCGCCCTCGGGCTGGACCGCTATGTCGGAGATCGCGTTGCACCCTACACCGATCATCACGGTCAGCGTCCGGGAATCGTCGACGCGCTGCTGGAGGATCGCGAGGGCTCGCTGTGGATGGGCACAGGCAACGGCCTCTACCGACTCGTGGATCGCCGGGCCTATTCGTGGTCGAACGCGGAGGGCATTGCCGGTTCGCTGATCACGGCCGTCACGCAGACGCGCGATGGCGCCGTGTGGGTGAGCAGTTGGGCGAACGGCGCCGACCGTTTCTTCAACGGAGAAGTGACGCATCTGGCGGCGGGCGCGCCGCTGTCGCACTCCACGGTGACTTTCATCTACCAGGCGCCGGACGGCGCCATGTGGCTGGGCAATCGCGGCAGTTCCATCGATCGGCTCGAAGGCGGGAAAGCCACCAGCTATGTCTATCCGTCGGGGGTGGCGACGAGCCGCCCCGTCACCGCGGTGCATGCGGATTCGAGCGGACGTTTTCTCCTGGGAATCGCGTCGCGCGGACTGCTCGAGTTGCGCGACGAGAAGATTCAGCCTGCGCCGGAGGCCCAAGTGCTCAACGGGTCCACGGTGTGGCTGCTGCGCCGGCTGCGTAACGGCCGGCTCGTCGCGGGAACGACGAAGGGATTTTTCGAACAAAAAGCCGCGGGCCAATGGACCCTCGTCGAATGGCGCGGCGTGCCGCAGCCGTTGATCGTGCGCGATCTGCTCGAGGCCAACGACGGGACGATCTGGCTGGCGACCGACGGTCAGGGCCTGGTGCGCTGGCGAGCCGGTGAAACGCGCTCCTACGGCACGCGCCAGGGCATGGTGGACGACACGCTGTTTGCGGTGCTCGACGACGACATCGGTTCGCTGTGGGTCTGTTCGTCCCGCGGCATGGCGCGGTTTCGTCACGCGGAAATCGCGGAGATGGACCGGAACCCGACCGCGCGCCTCGACGGATTGGTGTTCGGACGGGCGGACGGTTTGCTGAGTGGTTCCAGCAGCGGCGGTGGACCGACGGCGGTGAAACTCAGCGATGGGCGGCTCATGATGGCGACCGACAACGGAGTGGCGGTGATCGATCCGCGTCGGATCCAGTTGAATCCGCAGCCGCCGACCGTGGTGATCGAGAGCGTGGTGGTCGACGAACGGAAGTTGCCGACGGACCGTGCGGTCGTGATTCCACCGGATGCGAACCGCGTCGAGATTCAGTATACCGCGCTGAGCCTCGTCGCGCCGCAGCGGTTGCGGTTTCGCTATCAATTGCAGGGCTCCGATCCCGGCTGGATTGAAGCCGGACACGAGCGGAGCGCGCGCTACACGCACCTCGACCCCGGCACGTATTTGTTTCAGGTGCTCGCCTGCAACAACGACGGAGTGTGGAACGACACGGGCGCGGTGCTCGGCTTCGTGGTGCAGCCGCATTATTATCAAACGCTGTGGTTCAAGATCGTCGCCGGGCTCGCCGCCGCGGGCGGACTGCTGCTGCTCGTGGGGCTGCGGGTGCGAAAGCTCGCGCGCAAGCAACGCGATCTCGCGCGGGCCAACGCTGAACTCGACCTGCGGGTGCGCGAGCGCACGGCGGAACTCTCCCAATCGAACGAAGAGCTGCAGCAGCGCGAACTGCTGTTCCGGTTGATCTTCGAGCACGCGCCGGTGGGCATCTCGTGGCACCGCGCCGACCTCGGCGGTGACTATCATTTCAACGCGGCGTTCCGCCGCATCCTCGACCTGCCGGGGGAAACGCTGCCGGACACCTCCGTGCTGACGGCGCTGACGCATCCCGACGATGCGGCGCGGCAGGCGGAGAAGGAAGCGTCGATCCGCAGCGGCGGCGCAGACAGCTACACGCTCGAGCAGCGCTTCGTGCGCAAGGATGGCCGGCTCGTGTGGGGCTTGCTGGCGGGCGCGGTGGTGCGCGATCGCCGCGGCGAGGTGATTCAGGTCATCGGCCTGCTCGAGGACATCACCGCGCGCAAGGAGGCGGAGCAGGAACTCGCGGCGACCCACCAGCGGCTGATGGAGGCGTCACGTTTCGCGGGCATGGCCGACGTGGCGACCGGGGTGCTGCACAATGTCGGCAATGTTTTGAACAGCGTGAACGTGTCGGCGGAGGTGCTGAAGGAGAGACTGCGGGCTTTCAACGTGGAGCGCGTGGGCCGGCTCGCGGCGTTGCTGCGGGAGCACGCTGGAAATCTCGCCGCGTTCTTTACCGAAAATCCGAAGGGTGCGCACGTCACGCCGTATCTGGAGACGCTCGCGAGCGATTTATCGAGCCAGCAAAAGGCGATGCTCGCGGAGGTGCAGTCGCTGCGCGACAACGTGGAGCATATTCACGAGATCGTGGCCCAGCAGCAGGGGCACGCCCAGATGCGCGGCGTGTTGGAAATCCTTTCCCCCTCGGAGCTGGTGGAGGATGCGCTGCGGCTGAGCGCGATCACCCTCTCGCGGCACGGCATCGAGATCGTGCGCGCCTTTGCGCCGGTGCCGACGATCGTGAGCGACCGGCACAAGATTTTGCAGATCCTGATCAACCTCGTGCAGAACGCGAAGGAGGCGATGAAGCAGTCCGACCGGCCGGACAAGCAACTGCGGATCGAACTCGCTCAGGTGGACGACGCCGTACGCTTCGCGGTCGAGGACAACGGCGTGGGCATCCCGCCGGAGAACCTGACGCGGATCTTCAACCATGGCTTCACGACGCGCCCGGGCGGCCACGGCTTCGGATTGCACGCGAGCGCGAATGCGGCGGGCGAGCTGGGCGGTTCGCTCGTGGCCCGGAGCGCGGGCGATGGCAACGGCGCGACGTTTCTGCTGACGATCCCGCTCGCGCACGATCCGGCATAAGCAGATCCCGACCTTTCGGACGCCGGCGACCCGTTTCGATTTCCCGCTTTCGAGCGGTTTGAAAAAGAGTGCAGCCGCGCGGTGGCTCGAATGTAGGAGCCTGCTTGCAGGCGATCCCGGTGGGCGAAGGTCCGGCATCGCCTCCGAGCAGGCTCCTCCCAGCGGCTATGGAAATTTTCAAAGCGCCCTACAGGCTGTCAGGCACTTTGGAGCGGTTTCAAAAGGAGTGTCGCCGCGTTTTGGATCGGATGTAGGAGCCTGCTTGCAGGCGA
>JBEHYR010000071.1:0-28563 GCA_048498075.1 Verrucomicrobiota bacterium
CTGCGCGATGGCACGCAGGGCGAAGGCATCAGCTTCTCCGTGACCGACAAGCTGCTCATTGCGCAGAAACTCGATGCTTTCGGCGTCGACTACATCGAGGGCGGGTTCCCGGGCTCGAATCCGCGCGATATCTCGTTTTTTGCGGAGGCGAAGAAGCTGAAGCTCACGCACGCGAAGCTGGCGGCATTCGGCGCGACGCGGCGGGCGGGCGTGAAGCCGGAGGAGGATCCACAACTGCGCACGCTGCTCGAAAGCGAGATGCCGGTGCTGACGATCGTCGGGAAAACCTGGCTGTTGCACGTCCACGAAATCCTGCGCACGACGCCGGAGGAAAATCTCGCGATGATCGAGGACAGCGTGCGCTATCTCGTGTCGCAGGGCCGCGAGGTGATCTACGACGCGGAGCACTTTTTCGACGGCTACCTCGATAATCCCGACTACGCGTTGCGGGTGCTCGATGCGGCGGCGCGCGGCGGCGCGAGCAATCTTTCGCTCTGCGAGACGAATGGGGGCAAGCTCGTGCCGGAGGTCTCGCGGATCACGGCGGCGGTCGTGGCGCGCTTCGGCGGCGACAAGGTCGGCGTGCATTGCCACAACGACAGCGGACTCGGCGTGGCGGTGTCGCTCGCGGGGATCGACGCCGGCGCGACGCTCGTGCAGGGCACGATCAACGGCTACGGCGAGCGCGTGGGCAACGCGGACCTCATCACGATCCTGCCGAATCTGGTGTTGAAGATGGGCAAGGCGGCGCATTGCGCGGCGAGTCTCGCGCAGGTGCGGGATCTGTCGCTGTTCTTCGACGAGTTGGCGAATTTGCGGCCGAATCCGAAGGCGCCGTTCGTGGGCAACTCGGCGTTTGCGCACAAGGGCGGCCTGCATGCGAACGCCGCCCAGAAAGTGGCGCGGAGTTACGAGCACATCAATCCGGCGCTGGTGGGCAATCGCACGCGCGTGCTCGTATCGGACATGGCGGGACGCAGCAGCCTCGCGCTGAAGGCGCAGGAGATGGGGCTGACGCTCGATCCCGCGCTGCCGGAAATGAAGGGGCTGATCGAGGAGCTGAAGGAGCGGGAGTTTCGCGGTTACGAATACGAGGCGGCGGATGCGTCGTTCAAGCTGCTCGTCGCCAGATCGCTGGGACAGCAGAAGACGTTTTTCGAGGTGGAGAACTATCGGGTGATCATCGAGCGGCACGATGGCCAGCTCTGGTCCGAGGCGACGGTGAAGCTGACGGTGAACGGCGAGGCGATGCACACCGTCGCCGAGGCCTCCGGCCCGATCGGCGCGCTGGACAAGGCACTGCGCCTGGCGCTCGCGAAGGCTTACCCGCAGCTCGGCGAGATGTCGTTGCGCGACTACAAGGTGCGCATCCTCGAGAGCAATCAGGGGGCGGGTTCGCGGACGCGTGTGCTGATCGAGAGCGGCGACGGCGAATGCATCTGGGGCACGGTCGGCGTGAGCGACAACATCATCGACGCGAGTTGGGAAGCGTTGCGCGAGTCCGTCGAATTCAAGTTGATGCAAGGCTGAGGGTGGCGGATCTGCGGCGAGTTGGAATCTTCGGAGGGTTTTTCGACAAAAATCGGCTCGCCCGCGGCGCGGTGAAGCGCACTGTGGCGGCAATGCCCTTCCGTATTCCGACCGCCCGCATCAATTGGACCAACAGCTCGTTTCTGATCGGGACTTTTGTCATCACCTGCACCGCGATTCCTCTCTATCTTTGGCAGTATGGGATCGATGGATTCCAACTCGCGATGTTTCTCGGCTTCGCGATCGCGACCGGCCTCAGCATCACGCTCGGTTATCACCGGCTGTTCGCGCACGTTTCGTTTCAGGCGCGCTGGCCGGTACGGCTGGTCACGCTGATCTTCGGCGCGGCGGCGTTTGAGAACACGGCGCTGGCCTGGGTGTCGGATCACCGGCGCCACCACAAGCACGTCGATCACGACGACGATCCCTACGACATCAGCAAGGGATTCTGGCATGCGCACATCGGCTGGATTTTGTTCAAGCTCGATCCGGAGCCGCCGCTCGACAACGTCGCGGACCTCCGCAAGGACGCGCTGGTGATGTGGCAAAATAAATTTTATCTGCCGCTCGCGGTGGGCGTGGGCTTCATCGTGCCCGCGGCCTTGGGCTATCTCCATGCCGGCTGGCTGGGCGCGCTGGGCGGATTTCTGCTCGGCGGCGTGGCGCGCGTCACCGCGGTGCAGCACATGACGTTTTTCATCAACTCGCTCTGCCACACGGTCGGCCGCCAGCCGTATTCGGATCGCTGCAGCGCGCGCGACAGCTGGATCATGGCGCTCTTCACGTTCGGCGAGGGCTATCACAATTACCACCACGAGTTCCAACACGACTACCGCAACGGTGTGAAGTGGTGGCAGTGGGATCCCACGAAATGGACGATCTGGACGCTGGAGAAGCTCCGCCTGGTGCGCGGGCTGCGCCGCGTGCCGGAAGAGAAAATTTTGCTGGCGCAACTGACCGATACGCGTCGCCGGCTGAACGCGCGCCTCGAGTGCCGGAAACAGGTGCTCAACGCGCGCGTGCGCGAGCTGCTGCAGGCGAAGGACGCCAAGCTGCATCAGCTCGGCGAACGCTGGGCGACGTTGAAAGTGCAATACGCCGAGCGGGCGGGCGCGCTCAAAGCGGAGTACGCCGAGCGGGCGATGCTTCAGATCGAAGAAATGCGGGCGGCGCTGGCGGAAATCCGTCGCGAAGTCGCGCAGGCGCTGGCCTTGCTCGAGATGGCAGGCGCGCCGGCGTAAGGCCTCGCTCGCGCCGCGACTCGGGGTTGGAATGCAGCGGCGGTCGATGACGGCCGGCGCGGGAAAATTCGCGTCGGGAGTAGCGCGTCCTGAGCGTGGGACGCGGACTCGGCGCGTTCAAAACGGCGGTCACCTTGAATCTCGCGCAACCGCCTGAGGCCGGCAAATCGCCCCTTCGACCCGCTGCTTCCGCAGCGGGCCACGAGTGCACCCGTAGCCCGGCGCGGGAGCGCAGGGACTTTGCCGCGATGGTCAGCCTGATACGCGAACCTCAACAGGCCGCCGCTGCATCGAGCCGCGCAGCTTCACAGCAGCGGTGCGAGCAGGCGACTGAGGTCTTCCAGGATGTTGCCCATGACGCGCCGGCGCTTCGGCTCGGCCTTGGGCTCGCGGCAGTGGGCGAGGAGGGTTTCGGCCCAGGCGCGAATCTCGATCACGTCGATGCGCGAGTGCACGAAGACGCCGATCTCGAAGTTCACGAAGAGGCTGCGAGGGTCGAAGTTCGCTGAGCCGAAGAGCGCGATGTGGTCGTCGGCGATCATGGCTTTGCTGTGCATCATCCCCGGCTCGAACAGCCAGACTTTCACGCCCGCACGGCGGAGCACGCGGATGTAGTGTCGGCGGGCGAGGTCGGTGACCGGGTGATTCGACCGCGCCGGCACGATGAGGGTGATCGCGCACCCGGCGTGGGCTTTCACCATCAGCGAGCGGAGGAGAACCTCGTCAGGCAGAAAATACGGAGTGACAATCCAGAGGCTGCGCTCGGCCTCCTGGATCATCGCGAGCATGCCCTCGTAGAGCGGATCGCCGGGAACATCGGGGCCGCTGGCGACGACTTGCAGATCGCAATCGCCGCGCGCATGGGCGACGGCCTCGGAGCGAATTTCCGCGTGGAGGTTCTCGGGCGACTGACGACTGGCGAAGCACCAGTCGGCGATGAAAACCTCGTTGAGCAGGGCGGCGGCGGGGCCGTGCACGCGCGCGCCGAAATCGCGAAAACGTTTCCGATACGGCGCGGGGCCCATGTATTCGCGCGCGAGATTGTGGCCGCCGACGATCGCCGTGCAGTGGTCGAAGATGGCAATCTTGCGATGATTGCGAAGGTTGGCGGAACCGCGCGAGGTAAACGGCAGCACGGGCATGAACCATACGATTTCGCCGCCGGCCTGCTTGATGGGCAGGACGAAACGCCGGCTGAGAAACATGCAGCCGATCGAATCGAGCAGGACGCGGATCTTCACGCCGGCGCGCGCCCTCTCGGCGAGAAGTTTCACGAGGCGACGGCCCGTGTCGTCGCGGCCCAGAATGAACGTGGTGATGTGAATCGAGTGCTCGGCGGTGCGGATCGATTCCTCGAGCGCGGCATAGGCGAGCTGGCCGGTCGTGAGGAGTTCGATGCGATTGCCCGCGACGGGCGCCGGGGCGCCGCTGGCCATGACGGTGTGCGCGATCGGCGCGGAGGCGTAGGGCGAGGGTGCGACCACGGAGGCGGGCAGGGCGGGCAGGAGGCGCGACTTGCGCTCGCTGAGCCGGCGGAGCTTCCGGCCGCCGAAAAGAAGGTAGAGGGGCACGCCGACGTATGGGAGCAGGATGATGACCAGCAGCCAGGCGAAGGTGTTTGCCGGCGCGCGTTTCTCGCTCATGAGCCGCGCCACGAGGAAGAATGCGAGCAGGAAGCCCGCAAGCGCGAAGAGCACCGGAAAGAGACCGCGGTCGAGGAATTGCTCGAAGAGATCGCGAACGGTGTCGAGCATCACGGGTCGAGACAAAACGACGGCGGGGACGAGGCAAGTCGCGATGAAAAAAACCTTGCTGTCGTCGGAGCGAGTCGAGAATTTCCGCGTTCCTCTTTCTGGTAGGATACTCAAGTGGCCAACGAGGGGAGACTGTAAATCTCCTGGCTTACGCCTTCCCTGGTTCGAATCCAGGTCCTACCACCACTTTTCTCCAGGCGGGGATGTTTCAGGCTCTTGCCGCTTAGCGGCGAAAAAGGACGTGAATGCGATCGGTGGCTGCGGGCACCGGAGGTGCGCCTCGTTTTCTACGCGAGGGTTGAGGGACGCGTCAGCGGGCCGGCCGGCGGTGAACGGGTGCCGAGCCATCCGCCGCAAGAGCGAGACCGGGCGTGCAGATGGCGAAGAGGACGGCGATTCGAAAAAGAAAAGCTTTCATCGCTCCGAGGAGGTTTGGGGAGGAGGCGGCCCATCGGCCGGAGCCGCGATGGAGGCGGTGGCAGGTCGAGTGAGATCGACGAGCGACGGCGCGGTCGCAGGGAGGGACTGCGTCTCTTCTTTGATGCCGGCGCGAAACCAAAGGAAAATCATTAATGCCGACTTCCCTCGCGACGCGCGGGAAAATCACACTGGAGAGTTTCCGGCGGATATGGGGCGGTGGAGTAACGGAGGGTGGGTTCACGCGCCGACGTCGGGTCGGGCCGCTTGGTTCAGGAGGTCACGGGGGCTGGAATCCGGAGGCGAAGGGTGTAAGTTGCGGAATGGAAAATAAAAGAGAGGTGCCGCCCGGAGCGCCCGGGGTGCCGCCGCGCTGGACGAGCAGCCGCAAATCGGGTGTGGGCACGGCGATCGGCGGTGACAGCCCGCTGTGGTTCACGATCGCGCACGGGATTTTGAACGAACTCTACTTTCCCACGATGGATCACGCGAACACGCGCGATGCGGAGTTCCTGGTCGCCGCGGACGATGGATTTTTTTCCGAAGAGAAAAGACATACGACCCACGAGGTGAAGCCGGTGGAGCAAGGCGTGCCGGCCTTTCAGGTGGTGAACTCCTGCGAGCGGGGGCGCTACCGTATCCACAAAACAATCTTCTCCGACCCGCAGCGCCCCGCGTTGCTCATGCGCGTGCGGTTCGAGCCGCGGGCGGGCGCGCTCGCGGATTACCGACTCTACGCACTCGTCGCGCCGCACCTCGGCAATCACGGCGCGGGCAACGACGGCTGGGCGGGTGAGCACAAAGGTGTGCCGATGCTGTTCGCGCAGCGGCGCGAGGTAACGCTCGCCGTGGCGACGTCGGCGAACTGGAAGGCGCGCAGTTGCGGCTACGTCGGCGGGAGCGACGGATGGCAGCAGGTGAGCGCGCACGGGAGGTTGACGGCGGAATACGCCGAGGCGCGGCGCGGCAACATCGCGCTCACCGGCGAGGTCGACCTGGCGGCGTGCGACGGCGAGTTTGTACTGGTGTTGGCGTTCGGCGATTCGCCGGCGGGCGCGGGGCATCACGCGCGCGCCGCGTTATTCTCGGATTTCGATGCGGCGCTCGCGAACTACGTGCGGGGATGGCGCGATTTTCAGGGCAGCTGTGCGCCGCTGACGGCGCCGCGAAAAGATGCATTCGATGCCTACCGCACGAGCACCGCGGTGCTGCGAACGCACGAAAGCAAGCGCTACCCCGGGGCGATGATCGCGAGCCTGGCGATCCCGTGGGGCGAGCGCCGCGGCGACGATGA
Organism: Verrucomicrobiota bacterium; assembly: GCA_048498075.1. Classification (GTDB taxonomy): domain Bacteria; phylum Verrucomicrobiota; class Verrucomicrobiia; order Opitutales; family Opitutaceae; genus Opitutus. Next base: position 6,237 of record JBEHYR010000071.1, read on the forward strand.
CCTCGGCGGTTATCATCTCGTGTGGCCACGCGACCAGTGCCAGGCGGCCATGGGTCTGCTCGCGGCCGGGCAGGCGCGGAGTGCGCGGCAGACCTTGCTTCACCTCATGTGCACGCAGGAGGCCGACGGAAGCTGGCCGCAAAACATGTGGGTGGACGGCCGCGGCTACTGGACGCGCCACCAGAGCGATCAGACGGCGGGATGCCTTTTGCTCGTCGACGCGCTGCGGCGGGCGGGGGAGCTGGCGGGTCTGGAGCCGTGGCCGGCGGTGGTGCGCGCGGCGGACCGGCTGCTGGCGAACGGTCCGGTGACGGAGCAGGACCGCTGGGAGGAAAACAGCGGCTACACGCCCTATACGTTGGGAAAAATGATCTCCGGTTTGCTCGCGGCGGCGGAGATGGCGGAGCACCGCAGCGAGCCCGACCGCGCGGCCGCGTGGCGGCAAACCGCGGACGCCTGGAACGCGAGCATTGAACGCTGGCTTTATGTTTCGGATACACCACTCGCGCGTGAGGTGGGCGTGGAGGGCTATTACGTGCGGATTGCGCCGCCGGAGACCAAAGGGCCGGAGAACCTGCGAACCAGCGCGGTGCAGATCAAGAACCGCGGGGACCAGCCGAGCTCATTCGCCGCCGCGGAGATCGTGAGCCCGGACGCGCTCGCGCTCGTGCGCTTCGGCCTGCGAGCGGCCGACGATCCGCGGATCGTGAACACGGTGGCCGTGATCGACGCGACGCTTCGCCATGAAACGAAAGCGGGACCGGCCTGGCGGCGCTACACGCACGACGGCTACGGCGAGAGCGATGACGGCGCGGCGATCACCGGAGTGGGGCGGTGCTGGCCGCTGCTGACCGGGGAGCGAGCTCACTATGAGCTGGCGCGCGGCGACCGTGCGGCGGCGGAGCGGCTTTGCGAAACGTTTGTGCGGCAGAGCCATCAAGGCGGACTTTTCCCGGAGCAGATTTGGGACGGCGGCGACGTGCCCGAGCGAGGGCTGTTCAATGGGCAGCCGACCGGATCGGCGATGCCACTGGTGTGGGCGCACGCCGAATTTGTGACGCTGCTGCGTTCGCTGCGGGATGGGCAGGTGTTCGACTGCCCGCCGCAGGCGGCGCGCCGCTATCTCGGTGCGAGCGGCGGTGACCGTTGAAGGTGACTATGACTCGCGGCAGCGGCGTGCGAATGCACCCACGCGCGGCGCTCGGGCTGCGTCAGTTTTTCATCGCTTCGATCACGCCACCGGCAATGCGCGGCCCGGAATTACCGGCCGGCTGACTTTTAAAATCGTCGGGGCCGCCGTGCACGATCACCGAGTGGCCGATGATGGAATCCGGACCTTCGAGCTTCAACGAAGGATCGATGAAATCCAAATCGGCGACGCCCTCGGAATCCGGCTTCAGGTTACCGAGATCTCCGGCGTGATGCTCCGGCGCGTCGGGGGCACCGTGCGCGGAGTGGGTCGGATTGAAGTGACTGCCAGCGGACGACAGGTCGGGTGCGGAAAGATCGGCTTTCTCGTGGATGTGAATCCCGTGATTGCCGCGGTTCAGATTCGTCACATGAGCGACCACCCGAACCCCCTGATCGGTCTTGAAAAATTCAACCTTGCCGGTGGCCTGGCGGTTTTTCGCCGGGGTGAGGTTGGCGACGGCGACCGCCTTGGACGATGTCGGCAGCGGATCCGCCAAGGCAGGACTGACCACAACGATGCCGGCGAGGCCGACACCCAAGATGATCAAACGACGAGGGAGAGAGAACATTTTCATGGGAGGGAGAACGAGGTTTCCTGGCTTCGCCGAAGCGCGGACGTCACGGCAATGGATTGCGACCGACAGTCGTCGCGGCGTTCGCGTTCCCCTCGCTGGCGAAATTGTCAGGTGAGATGCGGCTGCCGCGGACGATGGGAGCGCAGTTCCGGGCGAAATTCAGCAAAGCATCAAGGCAAGCATCAAGGCGCCGCCGAAAATGCCGGGCAGCAAGGCAGGTGGCTACGCGCGATCCGGGACAACGTGCCATCAGGCGCCTGAACGATGGCGCCGAGTTTCGCGAAGCAACTGTTCCGAGGGAGAAAATCAGCAGCGTGAGCATGCAAAAGAATTTGCCGCTGCCCTCGAGCGGCGCGCGGAGGCCGGGCGAGGCGATGCGGGCTCGCCCGTCGGGGAGGACGGCGCCCGGCGGTGAAGCGGTTACTTTTGCGATTCGTCGATGACGACGAACTGGCTGGCTCCTTCGCGCCAGAGGAGCACGACGACCTTCGGCCCTTTGATTTCTTCGCTGAGGCGGACGGCTTCATCCGCATTGCGCACCGGGCGGCGGTCGAGACTGAGAATGACGTCGCCCGCGCGAAGACCCTGGCGCGCGGAAGCGCTGGCGGGATCAACGCTGGTGATCAACACGCCTTCGACGCGCTCGGGGATCTGCAACTGCGCGCGCGCGTCCGGCGTGAGATCGGCGACGCCGACGCCGTTCAGCACGCCGATATCTTTTCCGCCGGCGGAGCCGTTGTCGTTCCGGCCGATGCGACCGGAAGACGGGTCGGTGCGACGGATGAGTGTGGCGGTGACGGATTGCGTCTTGCCGTCGCGGACGAAGGACAACGTGGCCTTCGTCTCGGGCGCCAGCTGGCTGACCGCGAGCAGGAGCTGACGTGGGTCGCGAATGTCGGAGCTGTTGATTTTGGTGATCACATCGCCGAAGCGGAGGCCGGCTTTGTCCGCGGGACTGCCGGGCGTGACCTCGGCGATGAGCGCGCCGTGATCGGCGCCGAACTGGGCCGCGAGTTCGGGCGTGAGGCGTTGCGGGGCGACGCCCAGGAAGCCACGATTCACGCGGCCGGTATTGACGATCTGCTCGGCCGCGGTGCGTACGAGGTTGATGGGGACGGCGAAACCGATGCCCGCAAAACCGCCCGTGCGGCTGAGGATGGCGGTATTGATCCCGACGACACGGCCTCCACTGTCGATGAGCGCGCCGCCGGAATTGCCGGGATTGATCGCAGCATCGGTTTGAATGAAGTCCTCGATCGCCTCGATGCCGAGATTGCCGCGACCGAGCGCGCTGACGATGCCGCGGCTGACCGAACGGCCGACGCCGAACGGATCGCCGATCGCGAGGACGACATCGCCGACCTGGAGCTGATCGCTGTCGCCGATCGTGGCGGCGGTGAGCGGAGCGTCGGGTTTGATCTTGAGCACGGCGATATCGGCGAGCGCATCGGTGCCGACGACCATGGCCTCGTAGCGCTTGTTGGAATCGCCGATGGAGACCTTCACTTCATCGGCGCCCTCGACGACGTGGTTGTTCGTGAGAATATATCCGTCGCTGGCGATGATGACTCCGGAGCCGAGGCCGCGCTGCACGCGATCCTGGCCCTCGCCGGGCCCGGGGACGCCGAAGAAATGGCGGAACTGCGGATCGTTGAAGAATTCGGGAAGCCGGGTGCGGACCTGTTTCGTGGAGTAGACGTAGACGACGCTGTCGGCGATGCGCTCGACGATGGGCGCGTAGCTCGCCGGGGCGGGCGTATCGCGAGCAATGGTTTTCCGATCGACCTGGAGTTTGAGCGGGGGGCGGTCCGAATTTCGGGAGTCCGGCTGGGCCGCGCCGAGCGTCGAGGAAAGGGCGAAGCAGAGGACGAGGTGGAGCGTGCAGGCGGCGGCGAAGGAAAATCTCGGCGAGAAGTTTTTCATGGCGGCGGAGCGAAGTGAGTTCAGCGGCGGCGCAGCCCGGGGATGAGTTTGGTTTTTGCGAGCGAATCGTAGAGTTCGCGGATCGCGCCCTCCGCGGCGGTGTCGAGGGCCTCGGCGAGACCGAAGCGACCCGGCCCGGTCATCCAGCGAAAGGCGGTCTGGGTGTACAGGCCAAGGCTGCGGGTGGTGCGCTCGGTCTGGAGGTTGGCGTTGAAGGTGCAGTTGATGTTGCCAACCGGATCGATGCGCCACTCGAGCAGGCGGATGGTGAGGAGGCAGCAGCCGACGGTGGGCTCGTCGAGCGCAGTGACTTGCTGGATACGACCCGAGTAGCCCTCGCGGTGAAAAATCTCGTCGGTGGTGGAGACGAACTCGTCGGCCACGCGATCCTCCAGCATCGGCCGCCAGCTCGGCGGCACGATGATTTCGACCTGAAGAGTGGAGGTGGCCGGCGCGGGCGCGGCGGGATCCGCGGCGCGCACGGGAGCAACGGCAGCGAACAGAAGCGTAGCGGCAGCGATGAGAGGAGGGAGAAATGAGTTCATGGACAGAGGGAAAGCGCGGCAGAGGTGTGGGAACCGAAATCGGAGTCGCAATCTATGCCCGCGCGGGCGGCCCGGCCATGGGGTGCGGGTTGAAACGGGCATGGGGCGCGCGGGAGCTGCAGGGCATCGGCCAGGCCCCGGACCGGCGACGAGGGGAGGCGAGGCTGCCGAGGGCGTCGCCAAGGTTACGCCGGGAGGATTCCCCCACCACTTCCCGCGAAAGGGGAACGATCGTCGGCCGATGCGCGGTGAGATTTGTAGCCGACCTCGTTGACCTCGATGTGCGGTTCTTACTCGCGCGAGTCGCTGCCGAGGTCGGCGACCGCGGCTGCAGTTGTTGTCAAACCGCGCTACCGAGACGAAATCGGCGAAGGGGGAAGGGCCGGCGGGGACGGTGCGGCGTCCGAGCGCCGGCTGGCAAATTCCACCAGCCTCGCGATCGGGCCGACCAGAAAAAGCGCGTAATACGGCGCGTGCACTTCTTCACCGAGGCGGAAAAACATTTCCACGACCGCCACGAGCGCGGCGACGATGCACTGGCCGCGGCGGCTGCCCACCGTCGTCTTCGGATCCGTGATCATGAAGAAAATGAAAAGTTGATACATGGGCCCGGTCAGCGGCGCGACGCTCGCGAACCACGGCTTGCCGGTGAGCGCGCTGCGAATCAACGACAGCACGAGGAAGGTGGCCACGTAGGTCGCACAGATATGAAAACGTTTCAGCCGGCCGATGATGATCGCGCCGAGGCCCCAGATGACGACCATCGGCCAGAGCGTGTTGCCCCATTGGATGCTGAGCGACGCCGCCGCGGCGGGATAGAGGAAGAACACGGCGCTGACGCCGAAATTGGACGGATTCCACAGGTGAGCGCCGCGCCAACGCAGCACGTATTTCGACATGATGGACAGCGCCGCGCACAGCGCATACGGCCAGAAAAACGGCGAGCGCAGGAGGATGCCCACGCTGATGCCCGAGATGTAGGCGCTCGCCAGATGAGGCCACTTGCCCGTCGTCCAGCGGGAGAGCGCCAGCTCCATGACGATGCAGATCGCGATGGCCAGGAACGTCCGGCTCCAGCTCTCGAGCATGCCATAGGACAGCTGGCCGCCGAGCAGGATGCAGGTGATGAGGATCGGCGGCAGGAACCGGTTGTTCGGGCTGAAAAACCGTCGCCATCTGCCCGGCGAGGCAGGCGCGGGCAGGGGCGCGGGAACTTGATCGACGGTCACGCTCATGGGGCCTCCTTGATGTGATGGAGTTGGTCGACCGCCAGCGAGGTCAAAACCTGTTCGCGGCCGGACGGCCAGCGGATGACGACGCGGCCCACCTTCGCATTTTCTCCGAGGCCGAAATGCAGACGACGCTGGTTTTCGGCGGAGAAACCGCTCGCCGCGACGACCTCCTGCAACTGCTCCTGGCCGTTCCAGTGCACGCGCACCTGCGCACCGATGGCGCTGCGGTTGCTCGTCGAGCCTTCCAGTTCGAACTCGATCCAGTCGCGCTTCGGGTTGACGTGATTGCGATAGAGCAGCAGCGGGCCGCCCTGGTTTGCGACCACGATGTCGAGCACGCCGCGGTTCTGGAAATCGGCCAGCGCGACCGCGCGGCCATCGAAGGTGTCCGTCGCGCCCACCGCCTGAGCGACCTCGGTGAAACGGCCGTCGCCGCTGTTGAGCCAAAGTTTTTTGCGCTGGAAACCGGCGAGGCTCCGGCCGTTCATCACCGGCCAGTTCTTCGCGTCGGAGATGATGCGGCTGTGGCCGCCGGTGATCTCGGAAAAATCATACCAGTAGTTGGTGCGCGGGTTGCCGGAGACATAGCCGTTGACCAGATAGAGATCGAGGAAGCCGTCGTTGTTCAGATCGCCGAACTGGGCGCCGAAACTCCAGCCGCCGAGTTCGACGCCCATGACCGACGCCATGTTGGTGAACTGCAGCGCGCCGGGCGCGGAGGGCACCCAGAGATTGTTGCCCTGCACGAGAATTCCCTCCTCGGAAATGTTGGATTGGTAGATCGCGAGCGCGCCGGAGTTGAGCACGTCGCCGACGCTGGCGTTCATGCCGCTCTTCGGATTGCGGCCGACGCCCGCCGCGGCTCCGGTTTCGCGCAGCCGCCGTCCGCCGCCGGCAGCCGGTTCGTTGACGTAGAAGTCCGACAGTCCGTAGTCGTTCGCGACGAAAAGATCGGGCCAGCCGTCGTGGTTGAAATCGGCTGCGACGACCGCGAGCGTCCAGCGCGTGCTGTCGAGGCCGGCTGCGTGGGTGACGTCGGCGAATTTCCCGCCGCCGAGATTGCGCAGCAGATATTTCCGGCCGCCGTTGTTCGCGTATTCAAAACTCTCCGGCATGATCCGCGTGGTCGCCACCGACTCCAGCCGCACGTCGTCGGGCCAGTAGCCGCCGATGAAGAGATCGACCAGGCCGTCGCGGTCGTAGTCGAACCACGTGGCGGTGCCGGCATTGACCCACGCGGGCAGGCCGGCCGCGGCCGTGACGCGCGTGAAACCGGCGCCGCGGTCGTTGTGAAAGAGCTCCGGCCGGCCCCACTTGTAGACGAAAAGATCCTCGAAGCCGTCGTTGTCGTAGTCGGCCCAGACCGCGCCCATGCACGCGCCGGTGCCGGTCTGATTGAGATCGGCGATGCCGAGCGCGAGGGCGACATCCGCGAACCGGCCGTTACCGAGATTCCGATACAGCCGGTTGTGGCTGCCGGGCGCGCTGTTCGTCACGTAGAAGTCGGCCCAGCCGTCGCGGTCGAAGTCGACGACCGAAACCGACGCGCCCATCGCCGCGATCTGCGCCTCGATGTTGGCCAGCTTGGGATCGATGCGCGGCTTGCCGTGGATGAAATCGAGGCCCGAGGCGGCGGCTACCTCGGTGAGGGCGAGGCCGTAGCGGTCGATCGACTGCTGCTGTTGCAGCGAAACACGATCGGTGCGCGCGAGCCGCTGGTAGACCGCCGGCCCGGCCAGCAGCCCGACGAAACATACGCCCAACACCGTTTGTTTGAAGCCCGGACTCATGAGAAAATCATCGGGTGCGATCGTCCGCGCCGGCCATCAGGCCGCGTTCGAACGCCCACGGCGTGACGTAACGCGTATGAAACCGCTCCCAATCCTCGCGATGCTGCTGGAACACGGGATCGTCCACCAGCGGTCGCGTCGGGCCGCCGTAGTGGTGCTGCGCGTGCGACGGCAGCGGCTCGACCGTGCGCGAATTCGCGGTGTTGAAATCGCCGTCCTTCACCCAGCCGTCGCCGACGAGCACGAAGTCGCGCGTCCACCCGGCGGGCGGCGGCGGCGGCGCGGCGAAACGCAGCACCATCTCGTCGCCGGCGTTCATGATCACGTAGCGATCGTCGGTGCCCTGGAGCAATTCCCGCACGTCGCCGTAGCGCGTGTAGTAACCGGCGAGATCGCGCCAGCGCGGGCCGGGGCCGGACAACGTTTCATAGCTCGCGGGCACATCGGCCCGGCGCCGGTCCGGCGCCGCGAGCCGCGAAAATCCGCGATGCCGCAAGTCCGCCGCCAGCGTCGCCACTGGCTGCATTTTCATCCGCGCTTCGGGCTCGGCCGTCGCCCAGCCGAGACGATCCCAGTAAATTTCGAGATTTGTCCGGAGCCGGAAGCGCCGCTCGCCGCGCCGCAAAACCTCCGCCGGCAGCGGGATCGCCACGGTCTTGTTTTTCCCCGCGGGAAATCCGAGTTCACCGCTGACCGGCTGCCAGCGGAGCTGCGCGTCGCGGGCTTCGAGAACGAGACCGTGCGGCGCCGGATTGCGGCCTTGGGACACGGCGACGTTGAGGGAGCTGTCCGTCGGATAAATCCAGCCCTCGCCGACGAGCACGAGCGGACGATCGGCCGGTGCGTCATCCGGCAACTGGAACTCGATCCAGTGGTCGTCTGCGATGCCTTGAAAACGGCCGAGCGGAAAATCGTTCACGCATTGGCCGTCCGTGGCGGCGAGCGCGCGCGTCACGTCGCGCCCCGCTTCGTCCAGTGCGACCGAAAACGGTTTGGCCGGCGACGCGGCGATCACCGCGAGCTTCGGCGACTGCGTCGGCACGAAACGTTCGTCGACCAGCGCGGCGACGTCCGTCGGATGATCGACGATCGTCAGCGCGACGTGATCGAAGAAGTGCGTTTCCCACAACTCGGCCGTGATTCGGACCTCGTAGGCGCCGTCGTCGGCGTGCAGCGCGCGGCCGGGAACGAGAATCCAGTCCTCCGTCTGATCCACGCCTGCCGTATCCTGGGAATTGATCCGCATGCCGAGCGGTGAGCGCCAGATGAAATCCTTCACGAATTGAAACCGGCCGTCCTGGCGGGTGAAGACCCACGGGCACGAGCCCTTCAGCCGCTGCGTTGCCGTCACGTCCTGATCGGGCTGCAAATCGAATTCCACCTGCGCGACGCCGTTGGGCCAGACGATGCGGGCGAGGCCGACCCGGCTCTGCGTGCCCAGGCCGAAATGCGTGCGCGGCGAGACGATCGGCGCCATCGCCAGCAGCGGGCCGGCGCGGATTTCGATTCGGCCGCCGAGGCCGAAGCTGTTGAGGCGGCTGTCGGCGTGCGCGCCGAGCGTGCGCGTCTGGATGGACTGCCAGTGGTAGCCCTTCGTGCCGCGGCCGTGCGCCACGGCGGCGCCTTCGGCCGTCAGCCCGACGAGGTCGAGAAAACCATCCCCGTCGAGATCCGCGATCGAGGTCACGAAGAGCGCCGGCGCTACGGCCAGCGGATGAAATTGGGCGCGGCCTTCGTTCAACCAGATCGCGGCGGCGGGACCGGCCGCGGCCACGAGATCCGCGGCGCCATTGTTGTCGAGATCGGCGACCGTCAGGCTGGTGCGGCGTGCGGCGAAAGCGGCGGCGAGATCGGGGGCGCCGGCCCAGCGGGCGAGTTCGCGGCTTTGCCACGCATGCTGCCCCCGGTCGAAACGCGCGTCGCGCACGACGCCGGCGCGATCGAGCGAGAGCAGCTGCATGTCTCCCGTTCCACCGACATCGCCGGCCGTCAGCGCGATGGCCGGCGTCTCGGAAACGGCGGTCGGAGGCGTGAACTCGCCGGCGCGTTCGTTCCAGGAGATGAGCACGCGGCCGGCGGCATCGAGAAACGCGAGGTCGTTGTCACCGTCGCCGTCCAGATCGGCCCAGCAAACGTCGCGCATTTCGGGAAAAGCGGCGAGCGTCGCCAACGCGCTGAATCCGCCGTCGCCGTTGTTGCGAAGCAGCACCGGCGAAGCGCCGTCGCGCGCGACGAGCAGGTCGAGATCGCCATCGGCGTCGTAATCGAGCGACCACACACTGCGCGCCGGTTGCGCGAAGACCGCGCGCACGTCGTCCGCTGGTTGATACACCGCGAACCGGCCGTCGGCGCCTTGCATCCAAATTTGGAGGCCGGCGGCGCCGGCCACGACGAGGTCCGGAAGGAAATCGCTGTTGAGATCCGCGGCACAAATCGCGTTGCGTGCCCGCGGCCCCTGCTCGGCGGGAAGCGCGAGCGTTTCCCCGCCGGCGATGTGCAGCGCGCGTTCGGCCGCCGAAAGCAGGCTCGCGCCGTTTTTCGCCCCGAGGTCGAGCGCGAGAGGAAAGCCGGGCGCGTCGATGGGCGAGGTTGTTGGAGCGACGGCAAACGTCAGCGCGTCGTCCGCGGGCGACACGAGCACATCAGGCCGGCGGTAGGTCAGAAAATCGCGGATCGGTCGGCCGATGGAGCCGCCGCCGAGACCGAGTTCGGTCATCGCCGTCTGATAGTCGGGCGCGGCCTGCCGAAGATTTTGGAGAAAGGTGAGTCCCGTGCCGGCCGCGCGGAAATTGCCGGAGGCCGCGGCGGTTTTGGCGGCATCGAGCTGGCGGAGTTCGGCAGCGGACCATTGGTCGCGACGGACGTCGAACGCCGCGAGGGCCTCGAGCAGCCGCGGCTTGTCCTCCATGCGAGCGAGCAGGCGCGCGCGGCCGAACGCGATCACCGGGTTGTCCGGCTGGAGTTTTTGGAGTCGATCGAAAATTTCCCGCTGCGCCGGCAGGTCGGTGTCCCGTCCGGTGCGGTCCAGTAGTTGGGTCAGCCGATAGAGGACGGCGGCGTCGGGCGCGGGCAGCGTCTCGAGTCGTTGGATCGCTTGAACGAACTGGCCCTGATCCTCGTCGAGCGTGGCGCGCAGGAGAATCACTTCGTCGTTGTGCGGGGCCAGTTTTTCGGCGGTCGCGAGCGCCGTCTCGGCGCCAGCGGCGTCGCCGAGGCGGAGACGCGCGATGCCGAGATTGGCCCAGACCGCGGGCTCGCCGGGGAGTTTTTGGGCGAGTTCATCGAAGACGCGTCCGGCGCGCTCGTTGGCCTCGACGTCGAGCGACGAGAGGCCGACGAAAAACGGACCGATCGCGTCGGGCGGCGCCTCGGGCGTGGACGAGGCGGCGGCGACGGGTCCGGTCGGGGCAGTCGTCGCGACGGACGCAGGAGTGGGGCGTGGGCGCAGCGAGAACCAGGCGACGAGCGCCAGTACGACGAGCGCGGATACGATCAGGAAGACGCGACGGAGGTTCATGAGGGCGGCGCCGGGGGAAGTTCGCCAGGAGCGACGGCTTCGCAGCGCGGTCGCGATGAGCGTGAGCGCGTGGACGCCGCACGCGAGCGGCGAATGAAAACGAGCGTCCAAAGACCGCCGAACAACAAAATGGGCAGCAGGAAAAGCAGCAGGCCCCAAGGTCCGCCGCCCGGCGGCGTCGCCTCGACCTGCGCGGTGAAGCTGCGGGTCGAGCCTCCCGCGAGATGGATGTCGGCGTCGACCCGCCAGAGTTCCTGCGCGTCGAGTTCGGGGTGAACCGTGAAACGCAACGAGCTGCGCGCGTCCTCGCGGGCAGCGTGATAGACGGCTTTGGGCAGGCGGCCGCTGACTGGCTGCACGGCGATGTCGACAGACGAAATGGCGCCGTGACTCGCCGACTTGTCAGGCTCGAGCACGACAAAGAAGGTCGACTGGCCGATGTCCGGATCCGTCCAGAGCGAAACGAGGTAACCCGGAATCGGCTGCTCGTTGACGATGGGAAACGGCGGCCCCGAGTGCGCCCGCAGCGCGTGCGGTTGCGCGAATGTCAGACAGAGCAGAAGGCCGGAAAAGGGGAGCGAGCAAAAGCGTGTCATCGGGGGGGCGTTCAGCTTGCGAGAAATGTGCCGCGCATGTCCATCGGTTGCAGCAGCGTCCAGCAGGCGGTCACGGTGAGCAGCAGCGCGACGACGGCCCACGGCCACCACGCGCGGATCGTCCGCTCCGGCGCGAATTGGGCGGCGATGCGCCAGCCGACCAGCAAGGCGCCGAGGAAACCGAGCCCGAGAAAACTCAGCTCGAGCGGCAGCACGGCGCCGGGCGCGAGGCCGGCCCACTGCCATTGCGGCGTGCCGAGAACAGGCCAGCCCGCGGCGGCGCGCGCGGCATTTTGCGCGACGGGAATCACGGTGAGCGCGCCGGTGAAAAAATGAAAACCGTAGTGCGCGAGCCACACGCCGAAGCCGAGTGGCACGAGCGAGCGCGCGAAACGGTTGATGACCGATCCGAGCCCCGCCAGCTCGGAGCCGGCGCGGCGCGTCAACCAGGCGGCGCCGCCGAGCAGCACGACGGGCTCGAGGATCAGCGCGAGGGCGAAGAGAAAACCGAGGATGGGCCATTCGGTTTTCAAGCCTGTGGCGTGCGCGATCGCCTGTTCGAACGTGTAGACCGGGCTGATCATCGCGAACGCGTTGAGCACGGCGCCGAAAACAAAAATCACGACGAGCAGCGTCCAGTCGCCGCGGCGGTCTGGGTCGCCGGCGCCGGAGCGCGGGCCGCTCACCGCGAGTTCCTCCGCGGGCACGCGGGCGAGCAGGCCGATGTTGTCGTGCGGGCAGGCGTGAACGCAATCGAGGCAGAAAGTGCAGTCGAGATTGCCGACCTTGCGCGGCAGAAACAGCTCGAGTTCGCAGCCGCGCTGCACGATCGGCGCGCGCCCGCCGGGGAGTTCGGCGCGTTCGTCGCGATGGCCCGCGATGCAGTCTTTCGTGCGGCAGCTCGCGCACGCGTCGGGATTGCGCACGGCGACCTCGAGGGGGGAAAGGGTCGAACTGAGGAAATTGAACTGGCCGACGGGGCAGACGTATTTGCAGAAGGACGCTTTTTTGAAAACGACATCGACCGCGAAGGCTGCCGCGAAGTAGCCGACGATGAGCACGCCCGTGGCCCACGGGTCGGCCCACAGATCGAGCCACTCGTAGATAAAAAGCACGCCGACGAACAGGACGATGGCGGGGGTTTTATTGCGCAGCCAGCGCGGCCAGGTCCAGCGCGGCGAGAACCAGCGTCGCGCGAGTTCGCGCGGCAGCATGAAGGGGCACGCCATGCAGAAAAAGTTTCCGCCGAACAGCAGCACCAGCACCACGAGGCCGCGGAAATGAACCCAGGTGAGGAGCGTCGCGAGGTTCTTCGGCGCGAGATCGGGGCCGAGGAACGCGTGCGCGATCATCACCAGCGACAGCAGGAGCACCGGCGCTTGCAGCGCCATCCGCGACCAGCGCCAGCGCAGAAATCGGCCGACGAGCGGCACGCGCAGGAGATCGAAGCGCCGCGAAGCCGCCGGGCCGCCGGGGCGGGCGGAGATGTTTTCAGGCGATTCGGCTTCGCGAGGGATCACGTCGGGCGGGGTGGATTCCGCCACCGGAGCGGCGCGCTCGCGAGACTCCGCGTCAGTGGCACGGCGGCGAGACAAAAGACCGCGGCGATCACTTCGACCGCACTCCGGGGACATCGATTTTTTTCTCGAACGTGCGGCCATCCGGCGTGTGCCCGGTCAGCAGCAGGAACCAATCGCCGCCCATCGTGAACTCGATCGTTCCGGCATAGTGGCCGGGTTCGTTTTCGGCGAGCTGCGCAAACACCGGCCGCATGCCCGCGTGGTTCATGTTGCCCTCGACCTCCAGCCGGTCGAGGCGAAGGGGACGCCCGGCCGGATCGGCGAGGGCGATTTTCAGGGCGCTCGATCCGACGGCGGGTGGAGCGGGGGAGAACTCGACCGCCACGTCCACGCTGACGAGACTCGTCGCTTTCGGGCGGCAGCCCGCCGCCAGGAGGGCGCTGCATGCCGCCAGGAGCAGCAGGAAACAATTCCCGCGTCGCCTCGATACCTGGCGATGAAGCGAACCGGTCGAATCAGTCATGGAAATAAAAAGTGGTGGCTGCGGATCCGCTGCCACCACGCGACGGGCTCGCGCCGAGGCGGAGCCCGAGAGGGAAGCGAGCCGCGTCAATGCGACTTCTGCGGTTTGGCGCTCCAGATCACGCCCATCGCCATGATTGCGGCCAGGGCGGCGAGAAGCAGCACGGTGCGGGCGGCGATTTGTTTTTGGGGAGGCAGCACGGCCGTCCATTGCCAGCCGCAAATCGCGACCACCGGAATAATCAACAGAAAGACGCTCATCGCGCCGCGAATTTTATTCATGGGAAGGCGGGTGTTTGCGGGTCAGGCGCGGTTGGACTGGAGCGAGCAGCTGCAGCGCATGTGAGCCTCTTCTCCCGAGGTGGGGAAGAGATGATAGAACATGGCGACGAACATCGGGATCGTCACGATGGTGTTGTAGAACAGATGGAGTTCGACGCGCGGAATCACGAGTTGCGCGAAGCTCATCGGCACGGGCGCACCGAAGAAATTGTGGCCGGTGGCGGCCTGCCATTGAAGGAGGGCGTGCTCGATGTGGTGCCAGAATTGGATCCAGAAGGCCACCATCCACCACGTGCGCGAGCGACCGACGAAGCCTTTTCGCAGCACCCAGAAGCACACGAGCATCACGAGCGCGTAACCATAGTGGAGCGTTTCGGATTTGATGAGCGCGGGAAACCAGAGTCCAAGCACGCCGCGCGCGTCCGGAACTTTCCAGCCCAGCACGTAAATCTGGAATACTTGCACGAAATGCTCCGCCCAGTGAGCCAGCACGATGGCCGTGTAAGCCCAGAGCGCGCGCTCATGCCAGGGGCCGTTCAGTTTTTCGGAAAGCGACAAATGGTCGGTCGATTCCAGGCTGTAGGTGGGGGTGGCTACATTCATGGTATTTCTCCTCGAAAGGAGGAACTGCGGGGAGGTGGAGGTGAGGTGTGGCCGAAGCGGCACGCGCCGAAGCGGCGCCTTTCCGGTGTGCTCCGACATAGAAAGACGAACCGGTTCGACAAGCGCCCGGGGGTGAATTGCGCGGAATTCGGGGTGAACTGCGGACCCCTGGCGGGCGGGTTTCCACGCACGCCGGCGATCGCGGCGGGGGCGCTGCGATCCGAGGCGACGGACGCAATTGCCGGCCACTCGCCCCGATTGGGATGCAGGTCGCCCCTATACTATTTCCACCGCGGCGGGTTTCATCTTCCGCGGAAGGCGCTGCCCGTTGTCCCCACAGCCCCTTTCCCCCGGAGGGCTCTCGCAGCGAACCCCGCAGCCCGTTCCCGACCGACCTGTCCGCCGGACGCCGCTTTTGTTCACCACGCATTCCCACCCATGAAATCCCGCAGTCAACTCGCCTTCTCCATTCCCATCGTCTGCTTCGCGGCCGTCGCGGCATTCGCCGCACCGCCGGAGGTTGCTTCGCTCGGCGACGCGTTCGCTCAGGGCAAGATCTCCTTCAACACCCGGCTGCGCTGGGAGTCCGCCGACCAGTCGAATCTCAAAAGTTCCGACGCACTCACCCTCGGCACGCGCTTCGGTTTCACCACGGCGCCGTTCAACGGTTTCCAAGGCATGATCGAGGGCGACAACGTCACGTCCCTCGGCGATCTCGACGACTACAACGCCGCGGGCACCAACCCCGGCGGTGCGGGCCGCACGGTCATCGGCGATGCGCCCGGCACCGGCATCAACCAGGCCTGGGTTTCCTATAGCGACGCCGGCGCCGTCCTCAAGGCCGGGCGCCAGCGTCTCAATCTTCAGAATACCCGCTACGTCGGCGACGGCGCGTGGCGGCAGAACATGCAGACGTTCGACACCGCCTCCGTTGCGTATGCCCCGAACAAGATGGTCGATCTCTACTACGGCTATGTCTGGCACGTGAGCCGCGCCTTCTTCAACAAGTCCCCGCAGCCCGATTTCAAGAGCGACTCGCACTTCATCAACGCCAGTTACGCCGGCCTGCCCTACGGCAAACTCTCCGGCTACGCCTACCTGCTCGATTTTGAAAATTCTCCGGCGAACTCCTCCGACACCTACGGCGGAAGCTTCGCCGGTTCCGCGCCGGTGACGCCTGACTTCAAGCTGAACTACCGCGCCGAATACGCCAGCCAGACCGACGCCGGCAAGAATCCCGTCCACTACACCGCGAACTACTACAACTTCGAGCTGGGCGGTGCGGTCAAGCCGTTCGACTTCACCCTCGGCTATGAGGTGCTCGGCAGCGATGGCGGCAAGAAGGGCTTCGCGACGCCGCTCGCCAATCTTCATCCGTTCAACGGCTGGGCCGATATCTTCACCGCCACGCCCGCGGCAGGCCTGCGCGATTTCTCCGTCACCGTGGGGGTCGCGCTGCCGGGCGGATTCCCCGTCAAGGTCGCGTATCACGATTATCAATCCGACTTCGGCGGACACGACTACGGCTCGGAGTGGGACGCGGTGGTCACCCACAAGATCGGCAAGAACTGGACCTTGTTCGCCCAGCTCGCGCACTACGAAGGCAAGGCGCCGTTCTTCGACACCGACAAGTTATACCTGCACGTCGCGTTCGACTACTGAACGCCGGTCGTCGCAGTCGATCCGTTGGCGCGGCGCAGTCATCCGGCTGCGCCGCTTGCTTTTCACCCGCCCAGTCCGCACCGCGTCAGCATCGCCGAGATGTCGGCGGGTGTCGCCTGCACTTTCGAAGCGTTGCGGAACAGATCGGCGAGCGCGGCGGGATACCACGGATCGCGCGCACGGTCCGTGAGTCCCGCGACGTCGAAGGGCTCCACCGCTTCGCGCACGCGCGCCGGCTGGCTCGCATCGTCTGCCGGCAGCTCGCAAAGCGCGCGCAGCCGCGGACCGAACTCCGGGTGGGTGCAGAGGAGAAAATTCGGCACCAGCGAGTGGCGGCCGAGGCGTCGCGCCGTCTCGGCGAAACTCGCGGCCGCGAAGTAGAGCAGGCTTAGATCCTTGAACTGATCGAAGCGACTCATGCGGGAGTAGAGTGCGCCGACTAGTCGCGCGGTCGTTTCGAATTCCTGGGTCGTCGCCTGCGCATAGGCGGCCAACCCCGCGGTGAACTCCGGCCGCCCGAATTGTTTCAACAACCGCGCCAGCCGCTGCACGCCGAGCAGCGTCAGCGGAAATCCGGTGGAGAGCAGGGGATCGACCACGCCCGCCGCCGAGGGCAGCAGGGCCCAGCGCCGCCCGGCGATCACGGCGCTCTGGAACGCGATTCGCGGCTGCCAGACGAACGGCTGCGTCGCCCGCGCCCCCGCAAAGATCGTCGCGAGTTCGGGCATTTCGCCGAGGAATCGGCGCCAGCCGGCCTCGCCCTCGCGCAAGCGCAGCCGCTCTGCCAGCGCGTCGGTCGCGGCCACCCCGGCGCTGGTGAGGCCGTTGTTGAACTTCAGCACCCATACCCAGCCGCCGTCGAACACGTGGTGCACGGCGGCCTGCTCCGGCGGATACGGCGGCTGCCCGGGCATGAAATACTCCGGCAGTTTCGCCACGTCTGCGAAATGCGTGAAGAGCCCCTGCGTCGCCGGGAAGCCTTCCACGACCTTTTCCGGCAGGCGCAGCGCGCGATGCAGAAAGCCGCGCGGGCCGCTGGCATCGATCAGGAAATTTGCAGTCAGCGTCTCGGCGCGTCCGGCGCGGAGAATTTCGAGGCGGATGCCGTCGGCGGTTTCCTCCACGCCGCCGATCTCGGTCTCGTCGCGATAGTCGACGCCGAGCGCCTGGGCCTCGCGGACGAGGCGGTGATCGAAGTCGGGGCGATACCAATGCGTGTCGGCAACCGTTTCGTTCGGGCTCGCGCCGACCATGAACTGCCGCCGGAGCGCCTCGCCGCGGTCGCGGGGAAAAGGCTTCCCCAATTCGTGAAGATAAAACGTGAAGCCGCGTTTCAGGCCGCACGCGATGTCGCGATGTTCCTTCTGCCACGATCCCCATTTCGAGAATGTCCTCAGCCGGGGCAGCTCGAATTCGTCGGCGAGTTCCTCGAGCAGCAGGTTGGCCAGCGGGGTGGAGGACTCGCCGATCGCGAAGCGTGGATGCCGGCCGCGCTCGATCAGCGCGACGGAGAAACCGAGGCGCCGTGCCGCCATCGCGACGAGCGAGCCGGCGAAGCCGGAGCCGACAACCGCAAGCTGGAAGTGAGTCGAGTTCATGATGGCGGGCACCTGTCGCAAACGACCGATGACTCCGGTTGCTGCGTGAGATTGATCCGCCGGAGACGATCCCGGCGGGCGTCGAAACAGATGGGGCAGGTGGAAAACGGCTCCAGTCCCCACGTGTCCGCGAAGACGCGTCCGCGGCGCAACGCCAACGCGGCGTTCATCGCCGCCTCGAGCGTGGCCAGCGTCGGCAGCACGAATTCGCCCGATGCGAGCAGCCGCTCCATCGCGCCGTTGCCCGTGCGCGTCGGGATGAACGAGACCGCGCTCGCACCGCACGAGAAGGCGAACTCGGCCGATTTCACGGCCCACTCCAGCCCCTCCGCGTCGTCCAGGAACGGAGGATTCACGAGCAGGAAAACGCGCAGCGCGATTTGCTCCGCACGCAGGAGATCGGCGGCCCGCGCGAACTCGGCGAGGTCGAAGCGCTTGTTGAGCCGTTCAAGCACGCCCGGATGCGCGGTCTCGAGTCCCATCGCGACTTCGAGGGAGCCCTGGCATTCGTCGCGGAAATGCCGCGTGCGCTCTCCGACGAGACGCGGATGCGATTCGACGACGACGTTTTCTGCGAAGGCGATTTTTTCCGCGATGGCAGCGTAGTCGTCCGGGGGAATCGCCGCCGGATCGAAGAAGCTGCCGCTGTTGTAGAGTTTCACCTGGCGGGGAAGCGCGCCCGATTCGAGCCAGCGTTGCCGGGCGAAATCGATCTGCCGCGGGATGGCGCCGAGGGGAACCGTTTCGCGAGTCGTGTCCTTCCACAGATCGCACATCAGGCAGCGCCAGGGGCATTCCTTGTTCGTCAGCAGGACGACGCCGGACGAAACGACGGCGCCGGAGGTGAGACATTCCTCCTCGAGTAAAACGCCGTGAGGTTTTTCCGGATCCGGCGAGTTGGTCCGCGGCGGACGCTGTGCCAGAATCCACTCCGTGCGGCCCTCCGCGGGGTAGGCCGAAATCATCGCTCAGTTATAAAACGACAGGAACTGCCGCCGATAATTCGTCTCCTCGGTCGTCAGTCGCTCGCGCAGTCGCGCGACCGGCAGCGCGCCGTGTTGGAACCGACGCTTGGCGAAGACCGGCATGTCGAGCCCGGTGACGGCTTTCACGCCGCGGCGCGCGATCTCGCCCTTGAGCGAGTAGAGCTTGGGGACGTCCATGCCGGTGAGGGCTTCGAAAGGAATCCCCTCGGCGACGCCGACGACATCCGGCCGCGTGAACGGGCTGAAGCCCTCGAAGCCATGGCGCCGCGCCGGCGCATAGGTCCGCGCGTAGCTGCGGCTGAGGCCGCCGCTGTAGGTGAGCGAATGCTTGATGCGACCGACGCCCCAGCCCTCTTGATAGAGCATGAGGTTGTTGACGACGCTGCGGATCGTGAGCTCGGGATTTTCCTCGATCGGATAATCCTTCAGGTTTTCGTCGCCGCCGTCGCCGTCGACGAGGAACTTCCATTCCGGATACCGCGCGCGGATGCCGCGGCAGAGCGCGAGGCCCATCGTCGCGCACTCGACGTCGAGCGGCTTGTAGTCCTCGAGCACGCGCAGCGTCTCGACCGGATCGATCCAGCTCGCGTCGGCTTCGATCGTTTCGAGAAACAGTCCGAGCCCGAGCGGCTCGAGAAACGCGCGGGCCTGGCGCGAATCCTCGCCTCCGCCGAAATCCAGCGAAAACGCCTTCAAGCGTGCGGGATTCATCCCGAGTTTGCGCATCGCATGATAGGTCACGAGGAACACCGCGCCGCTGTCGACGCCGCCGGAAAAGGCGACGCCGATGGGTTCGCGTTCGGGAATCTGCTCCAGCCATTTTGCGACCTCCGCCGCCAGCGCGCCGATGTAGTTGCGGCCGATCGCGTCGAGGTCCGAGGGCTGCGCGTTGCGCTGCGGCGTGAAGAAACGGGTGTAAGTGGGATCGGGATCGGGGCAGCCGATGAGTTGGATCTCGGTCACGTAGTGCGCCGGCACCATGCGCGTGTAGCTCGGATGAAACTGCGCGGCGAGGCCCTCGCGTTTCAGCTGCTCGTGAATCGCGTCGATGCGGTCGGCCACGATCAGCGCCGGACCCTCCTGGCGCTTGGCAAGGAAGTAGCGCATCGGACGGTCGAGCGAGCGCGCCATGCGCACTTTCTTGCCCTCGCGCGCGACGATCGCGAACGAACCGTCGATCGCGCGCACGTCGTCGGGCGAGCCGCGCAGGACGCGTTCGCGCGCCTGCTCGAGGGTCAGGTTGCGCAGGCGGATCGTGGCTGGATCGATCAGGTCGACAAGACGTTCGATGTATTCGTGCATGGGGTCTCGGAGATGAGGATGGGAACGTGCCGGCGGCGGCCGGAGCGAATGCCGTGGATTCAAGTCGATGTCCGCCTGCGCCGCAGTTGCCAGTAGAAAATCCGCGGGGACGATTTCGCCATTGCCGACGCCGCCGGCTCCCGATTTCCAGAAGGCCCCGTGACGAGCCCCCGCACCCTCTCCCGCTCTTTGATTTTTCGTTTCTCGCGCGCCGCGTTCGCCCCGCGATGGCTTGGCAGATTCGCCGCCCTCGTCCTGACGGTGAGCTGCCTGGGCAGCGGCCCGGGGATGGTGGTCCGTGCGGCCGAGGCGCCGGCGCTCGTCGAGCAGCCGCTCGCCGCTCGCTCGGGCCCGCGTGGGAAGACTTTGTTCGTCCAACTCGCGCCCGAAGCGACCGGCGTCCGCACCGAAAATAATTTCGCCGATCCCGAAATGTGGGGCCGCCGCTTCCGCGAAATCGAGATCGGCGCCATCGGCACCGGCGTCGCGATCGGCGACTACGATGGCGACGGCCGGCCGGATCTGTTCGTCGTCAGCAAAACCGAGAGCTGCCGGCTTTTCCGCAACCTCGGCGACTTCAAGTTCGAGGACGTCACCGAGAAGGCGGGCGTCGCCGACCTCGGCGACGCCGCGAAGATTTGGAAGCAGGGTGCGACGTTCGCCGACGTGAACAACGACGGCTGGCTCGACCTCTACGTGTGCCGCTTCAACGCGCCGAATCTCCTCTACGTCAACCAGCGCGACGGCACGTTCAAGGAGTCCGCGCACAGCTCCGGTCTCGACGTGAGCGACGCGAGCGTCATGGCCGCCTTCTGCGACTACGATCGCGACGGCTGGCTCGATGTTTTCATCCAGACGAACATCCTCGACGCGTCCGCGCATCCCGAGGGCCAGCGCGATTATCTTTTTCACAACAACGGCGACGGCACGTTTGCCGACGTGTCGAAAAAAGCCGGCGTCGCCCCGGGACCGACGCATGGCAATTCGGCGATGTGGTGGGATTTCGACGACGATGGCTGGCCCGACCTCTACGTCGCGAACGATTTCGACGGCCCCGACGCCCTGTATCGCAACAACCGCGACGGCACGTTCACCGACGTGATCGGCCAAGTCGTCCCGCGCACGCCGTATTCGGCGATGGGTTCCGATCTCGGCGACATCGATAACGACGGTCGTCTCGACCTCATCGTCGCGGACATGGCCGCCACGGGCCACATCGCCGATCAGCGCACGATGGCGGAAACGCGCGCGCGGGCGAAAGACCCCGCTGCGGACAGCCAGTCGGCGCCACAATTCCCGCGCAGCACCGTATTTCTCAACACCGGCGCCGGCCATTGCCTGGAAGTCGCGCAGCTCGCCGGTCTCGCCGCGACGGACTGGACCTGGTCCGTGCGCTGGGAGGATCTCGACGACGATGGTCGCCTCGACCTCTGCGTCACCAACGGCATGCACCGGGAGATCCACAATGTGGACTTGCTGTCGCGTCGCGCCTCGGCCGAGAGCGAGGCGGAGCGCGTGCGCGTGATGCGCGCGAGCCCGCCGTTTGCGCAGACGCATCTCGCCTTCCGGAATCGGGGCGACCTGCGTTTCGAAAATGTCGCCGCGGAATGGGGCCTCGACCAAAAGGCCGTCAGTTTCGGAGCGGCGTTCGGCGACCTCGACGGCGACGGCGACCTCGACCTGCTCTATGCGAACTACCAGGCCGGCGCGACGCTGCTGCGCAACGACAACGACCACGGCCACCGCATCGTCGTCGCGCTGCGCGGCACGCGCTCGAACCGCTTCGGCGTCGGCGCGCAGGTGCGGCTCGAAAGCGCCGCCGGTGTGCAGGTGCGCCAGCTCACGCTCGCCCGCGGTTACATGTCGAGCAGCGAGCCGATCCTGCACTTCGGTCTCGGCGACGACGAAACGATCGACCGCCTCGTCATCCGCTGGCCCAGCGGCAGCGAACAGGTTTTCGAACACCTGGCCGCCGATCGGCGCTACGTCATCACCGAACCCGCCGCTCCCGAAACGAGCTCGGCGCACCCGGCGAAGAAGACGCCGCCGCTCTTCACGGAAATCGGAGGCGATGCGAATCTGGCGCACCGCACTCGCGAGGAAGTCTTCGACGAATTTGTCGCGCAGCCGCTGCTGCCGTGGCGTCTGAATCGCCGCGGGCCGGCGCTCGCGGTCGGAGACATCGATGGCAGCGGACGGGATGCTCTCGTGATCGGCGGCACGACGCTCGATCCGCTTCGCGTGCTCGTGCCAGGAGCGCCCGGAAAATTCACCGCGGTCGAATCGCCGGTTTTCGTTCAGCGTCCCGCGGTCGACGACGGCCCGGTGCTCATTTTCGATGCGCTCGGCGATGGCCGGGCGCATCTGCTCGTCACGCGTGGCGGCGTCAGCCAGCCGGCCGAATCGCCGGAATACCAGCCGCAACTGCTGCTGAACGACGGTGCGGGCCATTTCCGCGCGGCGCCCGAGGGCGCGCTGCCGCC
>JBEHYR010000072.1:0-27266 GCA_048498075.1 Verrucomicrobiota bacterium
GTCACCCGTGCCGACCTGCGCACGGGCGGAGACGTTGATCAGCCGCGGACTCGCGTCGGTGAAGGTGTCGGTGGCGTCGTAGATTTCCGCGAGCGCAATGCCGCTCGTGCCGCCCGTCACGTGGAGACTGTAAGCGCCGGCGTCCGGCGAAGCGTAGATCGCGGCGTCTTTGCTGCTCGTGCTCGTGAAGGCAAAGGCGCCCACGCGCGCCCCCACCGCCAGGATCGTCGCATCGCCGGCCCAGTCGTCGTTGGAATCGACCGAACTGCTGCCGGAGAACGCCGTGAGTTTCGGATCGGCGAGGAAATTTGCCACGCCGAAACCAGCGAGCGACGGACCCGCGGCGCGGAACAAAAGGTCTTTGTGGCCCGAAGTTCCCGCGCCCCCAATCACGACGCCCACGATGAGTGTCTGGTCGCCGGCGCCGGCGCTCGCGCGCACCGACATGTTCGTGATGCGGCCGGAATTCGAAGCCGTGGCGAGCGTGAGCGTGGCGGCCTGGCTGGTGACGTTGCCTCCGGCGTTCGTGATTTTTACCGTATAGGCGCCAGCGCGCAGCGCGTCGATCGCGGCGAGAATCAGGCTGGCGTCGATCTCGCCGTTGATCGCGAGGCCGTTGAAATACCACTGGTAACTCAGCCCGGTGCCCGTCGCGGTCACGGTAAACGTCACGCTGCCGCCGAGTGCGACCGTCTGCGATGCCGGCTGCGTGCTGATCGTCGGAGCCGGCGTGGAACCACCGCCGCCGCCGGAGCCACCGCCGATCGTGAACGTGCCATGTTTGTTCGCGCCGAACGTGTTCATTTCAAAAAAACTTTTCCCGGCGCCGCTGGTGGCGTTCGCGGTCGCGGTCCCGGCGGCGATGAGATTCAGATTCACGCCGTCCTGACCGACAAGGTAGTCGGCGAGCACGAGCTTCGCGCCTTCAGCGTTGGCGACGTAGGTATATGCGCCCGTGTGTGTGGTCACGCTGCCGGTGCCGATCGCGACCGAGTAGTGACCGGTGGTCGGCGAATCGAGGACGACGCTGAAATCGCCGCTCGATTCGAAAGGCGAGTTGCCGCCCGCGATCGTGAAGTTGAGCGACTTGCCGGCCAGCGCACTCGCGGAGAGTTCGGCGACGGTCGTCGGGATCGTGCCGCCGCTCCCGCCGGAGCCGCCGGCCGTACCGCCGGCTGAAATCGTCGTCGTGCCCGCGAACGCGTTGAACTCGCCGACGAACACGTAATGCCCGCCGCCATACGCGACGTCGGCGGCGCTGTAGCGATTGGCGGTCGTGGCGATCGTGGCCCACGTCTTTCCGTCGGACGAGGCGACGACCTGGTTCTGATCGGAGCTGCTCGCCGTGGCGGCGACGCCGGTCGTGAACGCCCCGTTGGTCACCGGCACGCTGTCGAAGACGATCGCCTGCCCCGGCGAAGCCGTGGCGAACGTCGCGCCGTCGGAACTGACCGATTGGCGCTGCTGCGCGCCGCTCCCCGTGACGAGCAACGTCGACGAGGTGGCGGCGACGAGATTCGGGCCGGCGGGCGCGCCGGTGACTTTCGTCCAGCTCACGCCGTCGGCGCTCGCGAACACGCCCGCGCTGTAGTCCGCCGTGTAGAATTTTCCGCTGAAAAACGTGACGCTGCTCACAAACGTCACCCCGCCACCGACCGCGCGCGGAGTCCACGTGACGCCGTCGGTACTCGTGAGCACTTGATACGTGCTGCCGCTGATCCCGCTCACGGGCGCGACGAACACGCCGTTGCCATAGCTGAAACTCGAAGGTCCGTAGAGGGGCACGCTCAAGGTGGTCGCGGTCCAGGTGATGCCATCCGCGCTGGAGAGCACGGCGCCGTTCGTGCCGGTGGGCTGCCCGGCTGCGGTGGTCGCAGCATCGAGGCCGAGATAAAATTTACCGTTAAGGAAACGCGGCCGGCTCACGCGCGCGCCGGTGACGGGCAGCGTTTGTTTGGTCCACGTCGTGCCGTCCGCGCTCGTGTAGACCGCGGGCGTGACCGCTGGCACGGCGGTGGTGCCGCCGAAATACGCGGCGAGGACGAACGTGCCGTTGCCGTAGTCGGCGCCGGTGAGCTGCACGTCGATGCTGGCGGCGGTGATATCGGCCGGAGTGGTTTTTGGCCACGCGGGGATTTGCGCGCGGACGGAGGCGGCGAACACCAGCCCGAGGCCGGCGGCGAGCAGTCCGTGAATTTTGAAGCGGGAGAACAGTCGGGAGGGGAGGAGCGAACTCATGTGCCCCCGTATCCTATCCGACCCGACGCCGTCCGGATATGCGTGGTCCTACGCAGTCCCGGCGTGGCGGAGCGCTTCCAGCGCGAGGCGCATGGCGCTCGCCCGATTCTCGACGCCGAGTTTCGCGTAAATGTTTCCGATGTGCTTCTCGACGGTGCGCGAACTCAGGGTGAGCAGCAGCGCGATCTCCGGGCTGCTTTTGCCTTCGCTGACCCAGTAGAGCACCTCGGCTTCGCGCAATGTCAGCCCGAGCGGGAGCAACGCCGCCGGCGTGGGCTCCGGCTGCGCTTCCGTCAGGAGCAGGCAGCACTGCGAACCGGCGGTGGGCGAGCGGAAGACCTGGGCGACGAGGCTGCGGCCGCCGGCTTCGAACCGCACGTCGCCGGAATTCGCCGTCGCGAGCAGCGGCCCCAGGGGGGCGGGCAACGCGTTCGCCGGCGTATCCGGGAAATACTTTCGCAGCAGATGCTCGGCGAGCGTGGTGGCGAAGGTCACCCGTCCGGCCGAATCCGCGACCAGCACCGCGCGATCGAGCGAGTGCCGCAGCCGCTCCTCGGCCTCGCGGCGCTCGGCGACCTCGGCGGCGAGCGTTTCGTTTTTTTCCGCGAGCTCGGCTTGCAGCCGGCGGAGTCGCAGGTGCGCGCCGACGCGCGCGACGACCTCGGCCGGCTCGATCGGTTTCGTCACGTAATCGACCGCGCCGGCGGAGAACGCCCGGACTTTTTCCCGCGGCTCATCGAGCGAGGTGAGGAAAATCACCGGCAGATCGCGCCAGCGCGCATCGCGTTTCAGGCGGTCGCAGGTGGCGAAGCCGTCGATGCCGGGCAGCCGCACGTCGAGCAGCACGAGGTCGGGCACGATGTTCGGCAGCAGCTCGAGCGCGCTCTCGCCGCTCTCGGCGACGAGCACGCGGTGCCCGGCGCCGTGCAGCGCATCGAGCAGCACGCTCAAGTTCGCCGGCACGTCGTCGACGACGAGAATGTTCGCGGCGGGAGGCTGCATCGTGCTTTCGTTTCTTTTTGTCATTCTGAGCGCAGCGAAGAATCCAGTTCGCGCTTCGATGCGGAAAATGGCTTCGAAGGTCCAGGTGGATTCTTCGCTGCGCTGCTGATGAACGTCACCCGGTTGGTCATTCTGAACGAAGTGAAGAATCCCGTGCGCGCTTCGTGGCGCGACGTGCGTGCGAAAGTCCAAATGGATTCTTCGCTGCGCTCAGAATGACGGGCATTTGAGAGTTCATCGGCGTAGGCCACCCAACGGCTTGGCGTTGGTTCGGAGTCTCAGCATGACAGGGTTAATTGGAGATTCCCATTTCCTCACGCACGATGCTCGCCGGCAAGCATCGCGAGCCGCTCGCGGAGCCGCGCCATTTGAAAGCCCGCGGCCAGCGCGTCGAGGTCCGCCGCGAGTGTCGCCAGCGCCGGCGAGGACCGCAGGGCCGCCAGCCGCGCACGCACCGCCGCGACGTCGCCCTGGCCGGCGAGTGCCTGTAATTCGCGCCACACCGAGGCTTGATCCGCCGGCTCCATGGACGGCGTGGCCGAATTCCCATGACGCGCGGGCGCGGCGGGCGATTGCGTCCACTCGAGCCCGAGCAGGCTCGCGACGATCGCGAGCAGATCGGCGGTCTCGAACGGTTTCGGCACGAACGCATCCGCACCCGCGGCGAGCGCATCGCGGCGGTGTTCGCTCAGGACGCTCGCGGACATCGCGACGAGTTTCACGCGGGCGAGCGCCGGCTCGGCGCGGACGTTGCGCAACAAGGTGAAGCCGTCGATGCCGGCCATGCGCAGATCGACGAGCGCGAGATCGACCTGCGGAAACAACGGCCACGCTTCCGCCGCGTTCGCCGCGTCGAGCAGATCGAAGCCGAGCGGCACGAGGAGATCGCGGAGGATCGCGCGATTTTGCGCTACGTCGTCGATGACGAGGATGCGCCGGCGCGCGCCGCGGTAGCCGGCGGGCGGAGACCATTCGCCGGCGACGATCGTGTCCGCGGCGGCGGCTTCAGGCAGCGGCACGGTGAACCAGAATTCGCTGCCGCCGGGCGTCTGCGTGGAAAATTCGATCGTGCCGCCCATCAGCTCGACGAGCCGCCGGCTGATCGCGAGGCCGAGGCCGGCGCCGGGCGCGTCGGGGCGGTTCACGGCGGCTTGTTCGAAGGCTTGGAACAGCCGCCCCTGATCCTCTTTTCCGATGCCGGGCCCGGTGTCGCGCACGAGGAAGGTCGTCTTCGGGCCGCTGCGCGAGATCACGAGTTCGACGCGGCCGCTCGCGGTGAATTTCACGGCGTTGCCGAGAAGATTATCGAGCACTTGGCGTAACCGCCCCGAGTCGCCGACGACCAGCGCGGGAAAATCCGCGGGCACGGCGGCGGACCAGGCGAGTTTCTTGTGCTCGGCGAGGACGCGCACGGCGGCGGAGACATCGGAGACGAGCGCGACGAGATTGAACGGCGCGGGCCGCAGGTCGACGCGGCCGGCCTCGATGCGCGCGAAGTCGAGCACGTCGTTGATCAGGCGCAACAGGTGCGCGCCGCTGGCGTTGACGATGGCGAGCCGCTCTTTCTGGAAAGGCGTGGCGCTGCGGTCGTGCGAGAGAATCTGGGCGTATCCGATGATCGAGTTCAGCGGCGTGCGCAGCTCGTGGCTCATGCTGGCGACGAAGTGGCTTTTGGCGCGGCTCGCGGCCTCGGCGTGTTCCTTGGCCTGCGCGAGTTCGGCGGTGCGGGCGCGCACGAGCGCCTCGAGTTCGGCGCGGCGGCGCTCGAGCGCGGCGACGCGCCAGCGATACGCGAGCGTGAGCGCCGCGATGAGCGCCAGCGCGTAGCTGGCGAACGCCCACGGGCTGCGCGCCCAGGGCGGAGCGACGGAAAACGTGAAGCTCAATGTCTCGCTCAGGCGGCCCGAGGCGTCGCGTCCGCGCGCTTCGAATACAAACGGCCCTCCGGACAAATTCGTGTAGCTGACTTCGGCCGCGGGCTGCCACGCGGACCAGGTCTCGTCGAAGCCGCGCAGGCGTGTCGAGTAGCGCACATCGTCGCCGAGATCGAAGCGGCCGGGGCTGAACGAAAGCCGGATCGGCGTGCGCGCGTAGCTGAAACGCGGCGGTTTTACGGCGAGGGTTTTCGGCGGCACGCTTTGCAACCGGCCTTCGGCCTCGATCTGGCGGAGGCGCAGCGACCAGGGCTGGCTCGAGGGAGAAAAGGCGCCGAGGTCGAGTCGCACGGTGTTGTTGTAGCCGCGCGCCCAGAGCACGGAGCCGTGGGAGGTGCGGTCGACATACAGGACGCTCGTGCCGGCGAAACCGATTTCGCGAAGCGCGCCGTTCGGGGCGGAGGTCCATTCGGCGGCGCCGTCGGCGCGCCGGCGCAAGCGACCCAACGGTTGCTGGGCGGCGGTGCCGAAGGGATCGAGCACCGTCGTCCAGACTTCGCCGGGCGCCGGGCTGGTCTGGGGCATGAGCATGCGCGGGCCCGTGCCGGGCAGCGCGGCGAGCCAGCGCTCGTCGGGATAAAATTCCTCCTTCGCCGCGTCGAAGCGAAAGGCGCCGGTCGAGGTGAAAAAGGAAAAATCCGCGTCCGTCGTCTTGATGACTTCCGTCCACGCGTAGTTCGCGGGGAGGCCGTGGTGGTTGTGGTATTGAACGTAACGCGCGTGCGACCAGTCGGTGACGCGGTCGGCGTCGGGAATATGCCAGAAACCGCGACCATAGGTGCTGACCCACACGGAACCGTCGGACGCTTCCTGCACGGCGTGCGAGGCGCCGAGGTCGAGATTCTCGCCTTCCTTGATCCAATGGCCGTCGATCTGCCGGGCGATGGTGAGCCCGCGTTGGCCGGCAAGATAGACGCGGCCCGGCACGCGTTCGGAAAACGCGGCGTAGTAGACGAAGTTGGCGCTGCTATCGACGAGCAGCTCCGGTTTCTCGCCGGCCAGGCGGTAAAGTCCGCCGGCGCCGCCGAGGAGCAGTTGCCCGTCGAGCGCATGCAGCACCTGAATGTTGTGAATACCGCGCGGATCCTTCACGAAACGCGCGGGCGTGCCGGTGGCGGGGTCGCCGGGTGCGAGGCGGTAGAGGCCGTCGTAGTTGCCCGCGTAGACCGTGCCGTCGAAGCGGCACCAGGCATCGACGGTGCCGGGCGGCGGGCCGTTGATGCCGTCGAAAATGCTGATCGCGGGATCCATCTCCACGCGCGCGGCTCCGGTGTTGTAACCTAACCACAGGCCGTCCTGCGCGTCCTGCGAGAGGCAGAGCACCGCATCGTCGATGAGCCCGGTGGAGCGGTCGAGCGCGCGGACGTGAGTGCCGTCGGCGGAAACCAGCAGCACGCCGCTGGTGGTGGTGCCGACCGCGTAGTCGCCCTGCCGCAGCCGGAGCAGAGTCGAGATGCTGAACGTCTGGAGTTTCGCCGCGATCGCCGGCCCCCATGGCTCGAGCCGGCCGTCCTGCAGATCGAGGACCATGAGCCCGGTATTCGGCAACGCGACGAGGAGCCGGTGCTCGTCGATCGGAGCGAGCGCAAACGATCGGGCGGTGACGAGTGGCGGAGCGAGGCTGACGGGCACGAGTTCGTCCCCTTCGAAGCGCAAGAGTCCGCGCCGTTCCTGCTGGGCGTAAACCACGTCGCCGATAACGAAGACGCGCGCGAAGGTCCGGGGCGGGAGCGGCCAGATTTTCCAGCGCCCCTGTGACCAGCGGGCGAAACAGCGGGTGGTCGCGAAATACGCCGCATCACCGGCAAACGCCACGGCGCGCGTCCGGCCGACGGGCAGGGCTTCGGCCGGCAGGGTCGCGGTCAGGGAGCGATACGCCAGGCCGCGCTCGCCGTCGGGTTGAAGCACGCCGACCTCGTCTTCGCCGCCGAGCCAGATCTCGCCGTGGGCGCCGTTCGCGAGCGAGAAAACCATGCTCGTCGGCACCGGAATCGTGCGCCAGCGGGCGCCATCGTATTCGATGACGCCCTGCTCGGTGGAGAGGTAAACGAGTCCGCTGGTCGGGTGGACGATGCTGTAAACCTGCGGATGGCCGCGGTAGTCGGTGGGACGGAAATTCTGGAAGACGGGCCGGCCGGCTTCGGGGTCGAAAAATCCCGGCACGCCGGCAGAGCCAGCGGCAGCCGGGAGCAGCAACGAAAGCAGGAGCGTCAGCGGCTGGAGGCGCATGGGCGGAGAGTTAAAAAATCCCGCGCCGAGCACAACGGCGCGTGTGTGCGTGAATCTACTTAGAGGCTGTCATGAACTTTCTGTCACCGCCTCAGAGGTAGGGCGGGCATTCCGCTGACCGCCGGAAAGTCTTTTGTCATTTCGCGACGCTCACGGAGTGAGCCCTACCGGCCAAACCTTCGGACTAAAGTGCCTGACAGCCTCTAGAGCGGACGCACCACCCTTCGACGCCAACCATCCCCCGAGTGTCATTCTGAACGCAGTGAAGAATCCAGTGCGCGCTTCGTGGCACGACGCGCATGCGAAAGTCCAAATGGATTCTTCGCTGCGCTCATCCTCCCTGCTTTCAAGTTGAGACCATGAGACCATCCCTGCGCTCCCGCGCAGGGCTACACTCGGACGTAGCCCGCCGCGGGAGCGGCGGGACGAATTAGCCCAACGGCTTGGCGCTGGCTCGGAGTCTCAGAATGACAAAAAGCGTGGTGAACCCAGGTTGGAGCGGCGCGCGAGGCGGAACGCGTTCTTCCCGGCGCATTGAGCGGCGGGCGCCAGCCGAAGAGCGCATTGAGGGAAACGCGCGCCGGCTTTTCGGGCTCGCGGCGGAACGCGGGCTGGTTAGCGGTTTCCCCATGCTCACCCCGGCCGAGGCCGAGAAATTGATCGCGGAGAACGTGGCCACCTTTCTGCGCGAGGACTGCCCGCTCGAGCAGGCGCACGGGCGCGTGCTGCGCGGCGAGATCACGGCGGACCGCGACCTGCCGCCCTTTGACCGCGTGACGATGGATGGCTACGCGCTGCGCGCGGCGGCGCTCGCGGCGGGAGTGAACGTTTTCCGCGTCGAGGGCATGCAGGCCGCCGGCATGCGGGCGCTGAAACTAAGCATGGCCGATGACGCGTGTGTCGAGGTCATGACCGGGGCGGTGTTGCCCGACGGGGCCGATTGCGTGGTGCCGGTCGAGGATGTCCGGCGCGACGGTGCGATGGTCACGGTCACGCCGGAAAACGCCGGTGCGTTCGCGGCGGGTTTTTCGGTTCATCGCCGCGGCAGCGATCACCGCGCGGGCGAAGTGATTGTGCCCGCCGGGCGAAAAATCACCGGCCGCGAGATCGCGGTCGCGGCGGCGGTCGGCGCGGGCACGCTCGTCGTCGCCGCCTCGCCGAAGATCGCGATCGTCGCCACGGGCGACGAACTCGTCGAAGTCGGCGCAGCCGTGGCGGCGCATCAGATTCGCCGGAGCAACGATCATGCGCTGCGCGCGGCGTTGCTCGGCGCGGGGTTTTTGCGCGTGGAACGTTTTCACCTCCGCGACGTGCGCGACGAGATCGAGCACCGGCTCTGGCACATCGTCGCCGAGCACGACGTGGTGTTGATCACCGGCGGCGTCTCCAAGGGAAAATTCGATTTCATGCCCGCGGCGCTCGTGGCGCAGGGCGCGAAGAAGATCTTCCACGGCGTCGCGCAGCAGCCGGGCAAGCCCTTCTGGTTCGGCCTCAGCGCGCGGCGCACGCCGATCTTCGCGCTGCCGGGGAATCCGGTTTCGTCCTACACGCTGCTGCATCGCTACGTGCTGCCGGCGCTGGCGCGCGCGAGCGGCGCGGCCCAGCCGGAGTTCCGCACAGCGGCGCTGGCGGAGGCGGTGGGTTTCAAGCAGACCCGCCTCACGCATTTCGTGCCGGTGAAACTCGGGAGCGGACCGCACGCCGAACTCCTCGCCACGGCGATGACGACCAACACCTCCGGCGATTTCGGCGGGTTGATCGGCACGGATGGATTCGTCGAACTGCCGGCCGGCGTGGCGGAGTTTCCGGAAGGTTACGTCGCGCGGTTGTTTGTGTGGTGACAGTATTTTCTCCCTGCGCTCCCGCGCAGGGCTACACCGACCGGTAGCCCGCTGCGGAAGCAGCGGGACTCGCTCTCCCCGGGCGCGCCGAATCCGGCTTTTTCATTCGTCATTCTGAAGGGCTCATTCGACATTCCCGCCATGCTCTCCCATCTCGACGCAAAAGGCCGGCCCGCGATGGTGAATGTCGGCGCGAAAGCCGTTACCCGTCGCACCGCGCACGCCGTGGCCGTGGTGTCGTTGCCTGCGGAACTCGCCGCGCTCCTGCGCGACGGGGAAATCCAAACCAAGAAGGGCCCGATTTTTCAGACCGCGATCCTCGCCGGCGTGATGGGCGCGAAACGCACGAGCGACCTGATCCCGCTCTGCCATCCGCTGCCGCTCGACGATTGCCAGATCGAAATCGTGCCCGACTCCGCGCACCGGGAGCTGGCGATCCACTGCCGGGTGGAAACGCAGGCGAAGACCGGCGTCGAGATGGAAGCGCTCACCGGCGCGACCGTCGCCGCGCTCACGCTCTACGACATGGGCAAGGCGATCTCGCACGGCATCGTGATCCGCGAAGTCCGCCTCCTCGAAAAAACCGGCGGCAAGAGCGACTATCGAGCGAACTCCGATTCCGGAGCTGTGCCCGCCGCATCATGATCGAGGTCACCGTCCAATATTTCGCGATCCTCCGGGAGCAGCGCGGCCTGACCCGCGAGCAGCTCACCACGGCTGCTCCGACCCCCGCCGCGCTCTACGAAGAACTGCGCGCGCGCCACGCCTTCACGCTGCCGGGCGACCGCGTGCGCGCGGCCGTGAATGGCGAGTTCGTCGCCTCATCGGCCTCGCTGAAAGCCGGCGACCAGATCGTCTTTATTCCTCCCGTGGCTGGCGGTTGAGAGACGAACGATGTTTCAACTCATCGCCACGCCCCTCGATCCCGCCGCGCTTCAGCGCACGCTCGCCGATCCGCGCGCGGGCGCCTGCGTGACCTTCGAGGGCTGGGTGCGCAATCACGCGGACGGCCGTCCCGTCCTCGCGCTCGACTACGAAGCGTTCGGCGAACTCGCCGAGCGCGAGGGCGCGCGCATCATCGCCGAGGCGCGCGAAAAATTCGACCTGCTCGCGCTCGCGTGCGTGCACCGGACCGGCGCGCTGCAGATCGGCGATCTCGCCGTGTGGGTCGGCGTCGTGTCGGCGCATCGCGGCGCGGCTTTCGACGCGTGTCGTTATGTGATCGACGAAGCGAAAGCCCGCGTGCCGATCTGGAAAAAAGAACACTACGCCGACGGCTCGAGCGAGTGGGTGAATTGCGCGACGCGCCCGCCCCGGTCGTTGTAGGGCGGGGTCGCCGAACCCCGCCGGTTTGGAGAAGTTCGCCGACCTCCTCGCAAATCAGCCTGTCACGCGGCAAATTATACCGCGCTCTCACTTTTCGCGCCCGTTCACGGCCGCTCCTCCCGGCTGCTTCACTCCTCTTCTTTCATCAGCGAATCACGCCGCCCCGCAACAAACGCGCAGCGTTCGACAAAAACGGGACGAGCTTCACGGTTGTGCTCCGCTGCGCAGTTTTTCACTCTGCGGTCCTTCCGCACTGCGCATTTTATGTCCGCTCACCCCTACGCTTTTCTCGCCGTGTTTTTCGCGGTGGCGCTGGCTTTTCCGCTGGCGATGCTCGGCGTGGCGCAGGCCTGGGTGCGAATTTTCCAACCGGCCAAACCCGGCGCGCACAAGAACGCCACCTACGAGTGCGGCCTGCCCGCCGGCGGCGACGCATGGATCCAGTTCAAGGCGCACTACTATCTCTACGCCATTTTCTTCCTGATCTTCGACGTCGAGGTCCTGTTTCTCCTGCCGTTCGCGGTCGCGTTCACCGGTCTTCCGACGGGCGCGCTGCTCGCGATGCTCGTCTTCATCCTGCTGCTCGCCGAAGGTCTCGTGTGGGCGTGGCACCGCGGCTATCTCGAATGGAAATGAGCGAGACTCCGCACACTCCCGAATCGCCGGCCGCGCCCGCTGCGCTCTCCGACGCCGAGCGCGAGGAGCTGCGCCGTCATGGGATTCTGATGACGACCATCGAGGAGCTGCACAACTGGGGCCGCAGCAACTCCATCTGGCCGCTCCAATTCGGCCTCGCGTGCTGCGCGATCGAGATGATCGCCACGGCCACCGCCCGCTTCGACATTGCCCGCTTCGGCGCCGAAATTTTTCGCCCGTCCCCGCGCCAGGCCGACCTCATGATCGTCTCCGGCACCGTTACGAAGAAAATGGCCCCGCAGGTCGTCCGCCTCTGGAACCAGATGCCCGAACCGAAATACTGCATTGCCATGGGCGCCTGCGCGATCAGCGGCGGCCCGTTCAAGCAGGGCTACAACGTCCTCAAGGGCATCGACCGTTTCATCCCGGTCGACATCTACATCCCCGGCTGCCCGCCGCGCCCCGAGGCGCTTCTCAACGGCCTGATCGAGCTGCAAAAAAAAATCCGCGGCGAAAAACTCACCGGCCCCGACGCCGCCCGCCATACGCGCCCCGACGCGCCCAGCGAATTTCCGATCCCCGACTTCGGCGAACACGATCTGAATCCGCCGAAAAATCCCGCCGTCTGGCAACCGCCGACGGCGCTCGTGCGTGGCGACAAGCCGAAAGCGTGACCGACCGGCTCGCGCGCAAGCTCCAAGCTCCAAGCTCCAAGCTCCAAGCATCAAGCTCCATTGAAACAGCAACCTTCAACCTTCCAATTTTCCGCCATTGAAGCCTGGTGCTTCTCTGGATCTTGGAACTTGGATCTTGGAGCTTTCGCGCGCTAGCGCCGACATGGAAACCCTCGAACAAATCCGCGACCGCCTCCTCGCCCGCTTTCCCGGTGCGTCGGTCGCGCTTGTCACGAACCCCGGCGCCGCTGCGCAACCCTCGTTGCTCCTGGGCGCCGCGCACGCCCGTGAGATCGCTGTTTTCCTCCGTTACGCCGCCGGACTCCGTTTCGATTACTGCTCCAACGTCACCGGCATCGACTGGCTCGACAAAGAAATCGTCGAGACCACCAAAAGCACCGTCCCCGATCCCGCGAATCCCGCCGCGCCGCCGAAGATCGTCGAGACGAAAACCAAACACGTGCAGCCCGGTTATCTCGAAGTCGTTTATCACCTTTACTCGATGGAGCTGAAACACGGCCCCGTCATCCTCCGCCTGCGCACGGGCAATCGCAGCGACCGCATCACGCTGCCCTCGCTCGCGCCGGTCTGGCGCTCGTGCGATTTCCAAGAGCGCGAGGTCTTCGATCTCTATGGCGTCGTTTTCGACGGTCACCCCGATCTCCGCCGCATCCTGATGTGGGACGAGTTCAAAGACCACCCGATGCGCAAGGACTACGTCGCGCCCGACGACTACGAGTGGGAGCCCACGCCACACGGCGACGTCGTGACGAAAGCGCAGAAACACTATCCGGCTGCAGTTGTAGGGCGGGGTCTCCCGACCCCGCCGTCTGCCGTCCCATCCGCCGCGCCCGCCGCACCAACCCGTAGCGCGGTCAACCTGACCGCGCCCAACGCCGCGCCAACCCAGCCCGGTCAGATCGACCGGCCTGCGAAATCCGGAGGCGCCGCATGAGCTTCTCCAATTTCCCCTCCGCGCCTTTCGGCTCGCCCGCCGCCTCCGGCCCGACCGTCCGCGCCGTCCACGACGAATTTCACGGCGACCTCCTCGAAGTCTCGATGGGCCCGCAACACCCGTCCACGCACGGCGTGTTCCGCATGAACGTCACGCTCGATGGCGAGACGATCGTGAAGCTGCGCCCGGTTTTCGGATACCTGCACCGCAATCACGAGAAGCTCGGCGAGAACACCAGCTACCTCGGCTCGATGCCCTACACCGACCGTCTCGACTACCTCTGCTCGATGACGAACAACTGGGCCTACGCGCTCGCCGTCGAGAAACTCGCCGGCCAGGCCGTCCCCGAGCGCGCCGAATATCTCCGCGTCATCCTCGCCGAACTCACGCGCCTCGTGAACCACATCTGCCTCGTCGGCTTTCTCTTCAACGACCTCGGCACCTCGTTCACCCCGCTGCTCTACGCCTTCCGCGAACGCGAAAAAATCCTCGATCTCTTCGAGTCGCTCTCCGGTTCCCGGATGATGTGCAACTACCAGCGCTTCGGCGGCTGCCGTGTCGACCCCACGCCCGAGTGGCTCGCCGCCGTGCAGCAGATCGTCGATCGTTTCCCGCGCTTCCTCGACGAGTTCGAAGAACTCCTCACGGGTAACGAGATCATGCTCGCCCGCACGCAAGGTGTCGGCCGCCTCTCGCCCGAACTCGCGATTTCCGCCGGCATCACCGGCCCGATGCTCCGCGCCAGCGGCGTGAACTACGACCTCCGCAAAGTCGACGCCTACGGCGTGTATTCACGTTTCGACTTCCGCATCCCGCTCGGCGAGCACGGCGACACTTACGACCGCTACATGATGCGCATCCTCGAAATGCGCGAGTCGCTGAAAATCCTCCAGCAAGCCCTCCGCGCGCTCCCCGCCGGCCCCATCATGGACCCGAAGGCGAAGCTCCGCGGCTTCCGCCCGAAAGCCGGCGAAGCCTACGGCCGCATCGAAGGCCCGAAGGGCGAAATCGGTTTCTATCTCATCAGCGACGGCAGCCCGAATCCGTATCGTTATCGGATCCGCCCGCCGTCCTTCGTCAACCTCACCGTGCTCGAGGACATGTGTCTCGGCCACACGATCGCCGACTCCGTCGTGATCCTCGGCAGCGTCGACATCGTCCTCGGAGAAGTGGACCGATGAACGCATTCTCGATTTTCGATTCTCGATTTTCGATGGGTGGTTCCACCGCTCGATCGACCACCACGCGCGCCGCCGAATTCTCGATCAATTCAAAATCGAGAATCCAAAATCGAAAATAACGCCATGCTCGGCTCCGGCATCCTCAAAGGTCTCGCAGTCACCGCGAAAAACTTCGCCGGCAGCTACACCGCGCCCGAGCGGATGGTCACGGTCGAGTATCCGGAAAAACAGATTCCGATCCCCGAGGCCTATCGCAATTTTCCCTTCCTCGTCACCGAAAACGCCACCGACCCGATGGGCACGCTCCGCTGCGTCGCCTGCCAGATCTGCGAGAAGGAATGCCCGCCGCAGTGTATCTACATCGAGAAATCGAAGGACAAGAAGCCCGACGCCGCCGGCAAGCCGCAGCTTTATCCCGCCGTCTTCGACATCGACACGTCCGTCTGCATGAGCTGCCAGATCTGCGTCGAAGTCTGCCCGTTCGACGCGATCAAGATGGACCAGATCTTCGCGATCGCCGCGACGAACCGCTTCGAAGGCCTGCTGCTCAACCGCGAGAAACTCGCGAAGCCGAACACGTATTTTCACCAAATCCATCCGACGGAAGCCGCCGAAGTCGACGAACGCCTCGCCGCCGAGCGCAAAGCCGCCGAGGAAAAAGCCAAAGCCGCCGCCGCCGCAGCTGCTGCGAAAGCCGCGCTCCCAGCCAAACCGCCCGCCCCATGAGCGCCCCTTCCTCCTTCGCCAGCGGCGCGGCAGCGCCTGTAGGGCGGGGTCTCCGAACCCCGCCGTCTCGCCGCCTTCGCCGCTCATCCCGCCGCTCATCCCGGCGCGTTAAGGATGACGCGCCCTACCTCCCGACCCGATGAGCGCCGCGTCCTCCAGCACCGCCTCCGCTCTCCTCGAAACCTTCCCGCTCACCTTCCGGGACTGGCTGGTCTCGCTCCTGCCTGCGCCGTTGCAGTGGATCACGCACCAACTGCTCACCGTCATCGCGATCCTCGCCGTCTTCGGCCTCTTCTTCGCCTTCACCACCGTCGCCGAACGCAAGCTCCTCGGCCGCGTCCAAAACCGTCTCGGCCCGAATCGCGCCGGCCTGCCGAAACTCTCCCTTCTTCCCTGGCACTTCCGCCACAAGCTCTGGGGTCTCACGCAACCTTTCGCCGACGCCGTCAAAGCGCTCACGAAGGAAGACATCGTCCCCGCCGAGGCCGATAAACTCCTCCACTTCCTCGCGCCCGTCTTCGTCGTCGCCTTCGGGCTCATGGGTTTCGCCGTGCTCCCTTTCGGCCGCCACCTGATCGCCGCCGATCTCGACGCCGCGGTTCTCTACTTCTTCGCCGCCGGCGCCTCGACCGAACTCGCCATCTTCCTCGCCGGCTGGTCCAGCCATAACAAATACTCGCTGCTCGCCGCGATGCGCGCGCTCGCCCAACTCATCAGCTACGAGCTGCCGCTGCTCCTCTCCGTCGTGCCCGTCGTCATGCTCGCCGGCACGCTCTCCACCTCGCAGATCGTCGTCGCGCAGGGCGGCTGGACACTCGGCGTCATCCCGCACTGGTTCGTCCTCACGCCCTGGGGCTTCGCCGGCTTCGTGATCTTCCTCATCGCCGCGCTCGCCGAGAGCAACCGCTCGCCCTTCGACCTGCCTGAAGCCGAAAGCGAACTGATCGCCGGGCATCTCACCGAATACTCGGGTTTCAAATACGCGCTCTTCTTCATGGCCGAATATTTCGGCCTGACCGCGCTCTGCGGCCTCGGCGTCACGCTGTTTCTCGGCGGGTGGCAGGCCCCGTGCGCGTTCCTCGAATTTATCCCGTCCTACCTCTGGTTCGGCGCGAAACTCGTCGGCATGATCTGCTTCATGATCTGGATTCGCGGCACGCTGCTCCGCCTGCGCATCGACCAGCTCACGCGCCTCTCGTGGAAATTCCTCGTCCCGCTCGCGCTGATCAATCTCGGCAACGCCGCCTTTTGGTCGCTCACCGCGAGCCTCTCTCCCACCGGCCAAATTATCCGCTGGGTCGTCTCGATCGCGGTCATTGTTGTCCCCTTCGTCCTGATCGGCCGCAGCCTCAGCCGCGGCCTCGCTCCGCGCCAATATCGCTACGCGACATGAAGCTGACCTCACCAAGTCTCTCGACATGTAGGGCGGGGTCTCCTGACCCCGCCGCCGTGCGCCGCGTTGGGGTGATCTCAACGGCGGCGTCGGGAGAGCCCGCCCTACAGCAAATCCGATGATCCTTTCCCTCGCCATCATCGCCGCCCTCATGCTCGCCAGCGCCGCGCTGGCGATGGCCCTGCGCAACCTGATCTACAGCGCCCTGCTGCTCGTCGTCACCTGGGCCAGCATCGCGTGCTTTTACCTCTGGGCCGGCGCGGAGTTCGTCGGCTTCGCGCAACTCCTAGTCTACGTCGGCGCGATCTCGATGATCGTGCTCTTTGCGGTGCTGCTCACGTCGCGCACGCATCTCGGCCACATCGTTCCGCCCGCGCCGCTCACGCGCATGATCAGCGCGATCTGCGGCGGCGCTGCGGTCGCCGGCGTCCTCGTCGGCGCCGTGATGAGCACGAATTTTTCCAACATCTCCGCCGCGCCCGCGCCGACGCTCACCGTCAAACAGCTCGGCGAACAACTCATGGGCCCGCACGCCGCCGCGCTGCTGATCGTCGGCGTGATTCTCACCGTCGCGCTCCTCGGCGCCACGATCCTGGCGTCGACAGACAATGTAGGGCGGGGTCTCCGAACCCCGCCGTCCGACGCGTCCCTCCCAAACCGGCGGGATTCGGCGATCCCGCCCTACACCTCCGCGTCATGAACCCGCTGCAACTCTGCCTGCTCCTTTCGAGCCTGCTCTTCGCACTCGGACTCACCGCGGCCATCGCGCGCAGCAACAGCATCCTCGTCCTTCTCGGCATCGAGCTGATGCTGAACGCCGCGAACCTGAACTTCATCGCCTTCTGGCGCTACGGCCCGTCGCCTGCGCCGGCGACCGGCGTGATCTTTGTTCTCTTTTCGATCGCCGTCGCCGCCGCCGAAGCGGCCGTCGGCCTCGCGCTGGTGATCGCGATTTACCGCCACCAGAAAAACATCCGCCTCCAGGAGGCGAACCGCCTCAGGGGCTGAGGCGGAAACACCAAGCGCTCCAAGCACCAGGCTCCAGAGAATGATCAAGAACCAATTCACAATTTTCGGCCCGTGTAGGGCGGGGTCGCCGAACCCCGCTGCGGTGTTTGGCCGTTCTCTGGAGCTTGGATCTTGGAGCTTGGATCTTCCGGCGCGCTGCGCGCCGGCCGCCGCGCGATGCCCTTCTCCGCCCCACAACTCCGGTTGATTCCCGCCCTCCCGTTGCTCGCGGCGGCTATCGGCGGGTTGACGCCCCGCTCCGGCCGCCGCGTCGCCTCGACCGCCGCTATCGTCGCGATGCTCGGCGCGTTCGTGCTCTCGTGCTTCGCGCTCCGCGCCGCGTTCGCGAATCCCGCCGCGCACCTCGATGCCAACTTCGACTGGCTCGACATCGGCGGCACCACGCTGCGCCTCGGCTGGCTGCTCGATCCGCTTACCGCGTTCATGTGCGTGATGGTCACCTTCGTCGGCGCGCTGATCTTCATCTTCAGCACCGGCTACATGGCGGAGGATAAAAACTTCACGCGCTTCTTCTGCTTCCTCTCGCTCTTCGCCGCCGCGATGCTCGGCATCCTCGTCTCGAACAGCCTGCTCCTCCTCTTCGCGAGTTGGGAACTCGTCGGCCTCGTGTCGTATCTGCTCATCGGATTCTGGTTTCACAAACCCGAAGCCGCCGCCGCCGCGAAAAAGGCTTTCATCACCACGCGCATCGGCGATCTCGGCTTGTTTCTCGGGATGCTGTGGCTCTTCGATTTCCGCGGCACGCTGCTCTTCTACGACGGCGGCGCCGGCGTGCTCGATCACGCCTCGCTGCTCGCGCTCGGTCGCACCACCGTCGGCTGCGGCCTCGCCGCCTCGACCGCCATCG
The DNA here is from genome assembly GCA_048498075.1 of Verrucomicrobiota bacterium. GTDB lineage: Bacteria > Verrucomicrobiota > Verrucomicrobiia > Opitutales > Opitutaceae > Opitutus. Next base: position 18,012 of record JBEHYR010000072.1, read on the forward strand.
GCCTCCTGATCTTCTGTGGCGCCGTCGGCAAATCCGGCCAGTTTCCGCTCCACGTCTGGCTGCCCGACGCGATGGAAGGCCCGACGCCTGTCTCCGCGCTGATCCACGCCGCCACGATGGTCGCCGCCGGCGTGTTCCTCATCGCGCGCGTTTATCCGCTAATGAGCGTCGACCTCCGCCTGCCCGACGTGCCCGTCCACGCGCTCACCGTCGTCGCCTTCATCGGCGCGATCACGGCGCTGATGGGCGCCTGCATCGCCGTCGCGCAAAACGACCTCAAGCGCGTCCTCGCGTTCTCCACCGTCTCCCAGCTCGGCTACATGATGCTCGCGCTCGGCGTCGGCTCGTGGGTCGCCGCGATCTTCCACCTGCTCACGCACGCCTTCTTCAAAGCGCTCCTCTTCCTCGGCGCCGGCTCTGTCATTCACGCCGCGCATCACGAGCAGGACATCCGCCAGCTCGGCGGTCTGCGCGGAAAAATGAAAGTCACCTTCGTCACCTTCGCCATCGGCATGATGGCGCTCGCCGGCGTGCCATTCTTCTTTTCCGGTTTCTGGTCCAAGGAAGGCATCCTTCACGCCGCGCACGCATGGCCGGTCTCGCAACTGCCACTCTTCGCCGGCCTCGCCGCCGTCGTGCTCACCGCGTTCTACATGACGCGCCTCGTCGCCGAGGTTTTCTTCGGCAAACCCCGTTCGCACGCGGCCGAACACGCGCACGAAAACTCTGCCGCGATGACCGTGCCGCTCGTCCTCCTCGCCGCCTGCGCGATGCTCCTCTCGCTCCTCGCCTGGCCTGCGCCGTGGCTCGAAACGCAATTGGTCGGGCGCGTTGTCCCTCACGCGCCGCACCACGCCGCATCCGCCGCACGGCTCGTTAACGATAACGAGCCCTACTTCCAATCTGCGCCTCACACCGAAGGCCACGGTCTGATGATTCTCTCGATCGCGCTCGTCGGCGTTGGCCTGAGCCTTGGCTGGTGGGTTTACGGGCGTAAGTCCGCCCAGCGCGTCACCGCCGATGCGCGTGACCCGCTCGCCACCGCCGCGCCCGGCGTCTTCGCCGCGCTCGCCGCCCGCCTCGGCTTCGATCCGCTCTACGCCGCCAGCGTCGGCAAACTGCTCACCGCTTTCGCCGCGCTCGCCGACTGGTTTGACCGCTACGTGTGGGACGGCGCGATCCGCGCCGTCGCCGCGCTCGCCCGCGTGCTCGGCCTGATGGATCAACAAGCCGAGGACGCCGTGATCAACGGCGGCTTCGACGCCACGAGCGAAAAACTCCGCGGCACCGGCCAGGCCTACTCGAAAGCGCAGACCGGCGACGCCCACGGCTACCTGCTCACCATCGCCGTCGGTTTCGTGCTCCTCGTGCTCACGCTCGTCCTCGGAGGTGGTCGATGAAACGTTTTCAACCGGTAGGGACGGCTCTCCGAGCCGTCCGTTCGAATGCCAAAAGACTTCCGCGGACGGCTCGGAGAGCCATCCCTACCCGAGACATGTCAGGAGCCCGCGCATGATCCCGCCGCTCTCACTGCTGATTTTCCTGCCGTGGATCGGCGCCCTCGCGCTCGCGGGTTCGCCGACCCTCAGCGCCACCGCCTCCCGCCGCGCCGCGCTCGGTTTCAGCCTCACGACGCTCGCGCTCGGCCTCGCGCTCCTCGCGAATTTCGACCCGCACACGCTCGGCCTGCAGTTCGAGGAACAGCACGCATGGATCCCTTCGCTTCACGTTTCCTATCACCTCGGCCTCGATGGCATGAGCCTCCTGCTCGTGCTGCTCACCGGACTCGTCTCGCCGGTCGCGCTGCTCGCTTCGTGGCGTGAAACGCGCGACGTGCGCCTCCTCGGCATCTGCTTCCTCTGCCTGCAAGGCGCTGCGCTCGGCGTGTTCCTCGCGCTCGATTTCTTCCACTGGTTCGCGTTCTGGGAACTCAGCCTCTTCCCCGCGTTTTTCCTGATCAAACTCTGGGGCGGCGCCGGCGCCTCGCGCGCAGCGTATCAGTTTGTCATCTACACGATCGGCGGCAGCGCGTTCATGCTCGCCGGTTTCGCTGCGCTCTACGCCGCGACCGGCACGCTCGATTTCTCTTCGCTCGCCGCCCTCCGTGCCGACGGTACGCTCGCCACGAAACTCGCCGGCTCGTGGAGCACGGTGGTCTTCGCTGGGATTTTCCTCGGCCTCGCCGTCAAAGTCCCGCTTTTCCCCTTCCACACCTGGCTGCCCGCGGCCTACGCCGAAGCGCCCGTCGGGGCCTCGATGTTCCTGACCGGCGTGATGTCGAAGATGGGCGTCTACGGTTTCCTTCGCATCCTCTGGCCGCTTTTCCCGGCTCAACTCCACGCCTTCGCGACGCCGCTGCTGATTCTCGCGCTCGCCGGCGTGGTGCTCGGCGCCTTCGCCGCGCTCCGCCAAGGCGACCTCAAGCGGATGATCGCCTACTCGTCGGTCAACCACCTCAGCCTCTGCCTGCTCTCGCTCTTCGCCGTCGCCGCCGTCGCCACGCCTTCGCCCGACGCAAAAGCCGCTGCGCTCAGCGGCACGATTCTCCAGATGTTCAATCACGGCCTTTCGGCGTCCGCGTTGTTCTGCTGCATCGGCGTGCTCGAAGCGCGCAGCGGGGGAAAGCGCGGTCTCGCCGACTTCGGCGGCGTGCGCACTGCCATGCCGGTCTTTGCGGGCCTCTGCGGCATCGCGATGTTCTCCTCGCTCGGCCTGCCCGGGCTCAACGGTTTCGTCGGCGAGTTCCTGATGTTCCGCGGCGTGTTCGGCCTGGTGCCGTGGGCCGCGGCGATCGCGACGCTCGGCCTCCTCGTCACCGCGATTTTCCTCCTGACGTTCTGGCAACGCGTCTTCCACGGACCGCAGGGCGCAAACGTTGCCGGCTTCACCGACCTCTCGAAATTCGAAATCGCCACGCTCGTCCCCGGCACCGTGCTGATGTTCGTGCTCGGCATCTGGCCGCAACTCGCCGCCGGAATCGTCAACCCGCTCGTCACGAGCTGGGCAGGAGGCCTGCCGTGAAAAACGAAATTCTTTTTGAAACGCGGAGGGCGCGGAGGACGCGGAGAGAGATTCATTCCTCCTGCATTTCTCTGTTTTCCCTCCGCGTTCTCCGCGCCCTCCGCGTTTCAACCGTTCGGGAGGTCCGCTCATGAACGCGCTGCCCTGCACTATCTACGTTTCCTTCCTCGGCGCGGCGCTCGCGCTCGTCGCGGGCAAACGCTCGGCGTCCGCTGCCCGCTGGACCGCGCTCCTCACCGCGCTCGTCGCGTTTGGCCTGACGCTCTTCGCCGCGTCCTCTTTCACGCCGACCACCGACCTTCAATCCCTCGTCAACGTCCCGTGGATTCCGCAGCTCGGCATCCGCTATCACCTCGCGGCCGACGGCATCAGCCTGACGCTCGCGGTGCTCACCGGCATCGCTGCGACCGCCGGCGTGCTCTTCTCCTGGAACATCGAGGAACGCGCGGGCGAGTTCTTCGCCTTCTTCCTCGCGCTGATCGGCGGCGTGTTCGGCGTGTTCCTCAGCGCCGACGCCTTCGTGTTCTTCGTCTTCTACGAAATCGCGATCGTCCCGAAATATTTCCTGATCGCGAACTGGGGCTCCACGAATCGCGAATACGGCGCGATGAAGCTCGCGCTCTACTCGTTCGCCGGCAGCGCGCTCGTCCTCGCCGGCCTGCTCTGGACGTTCGCGGCCGGTCACGCCGCAAGTTTTTCGCTGACCGATCTCGCCGCCGCGGCGACCACGCTGCCGCACCTCACGCAGCTCGCGATCTTCGCGCTGATCTTCGTCGGCTTCGCGACGCTCGCCGGCATGTTCCCGCTGCACTCGTGGGCGCCGACCGGCCACGTCGCCGCGCCGACTGCTGCCTCTATGCTCCTCGCCGGCGTCGTCATGAAACTCGGCGCTTACGGCTGCCTCCGCGTGGCGATGCCGCTGTTTCCCTCCGCGCTGGCGTTCTGGGCGCCGACCATCGCGGGCCTCGCGATCGTGGGCATTGTTTACGCGGGCCTCGTCGCACTGGTGCAGCAGGATTTCAAGTTCGTCATCGCCTACTCGAGCGTGAGCCACATGGGCTTCGTGCTCCTCGGCCTCGCCGTCGCCAATGAGCGCGCAGTCGCCGGCGCGGTGCTCCAGATGTTTTCGCACGGCGTGATCGCGGGCCTGCTCTTCGCGGTCGTCGGACGCATGGTTTACGAGCGCACGCACACGCGGCGACTCGCCGATTTGCGCGCGCTACCGCTCTTCCGCCTGCTGCCGTTCGCGGCGGTCACCTTCGTGATCGCCGGTTTGGCCTCGATGGGCATGCCCGGCTTCTCCGGCTTTCCGGCGGAACTCACGATCTTGATTGGCACCTGGAAAGTTTCCCCGCTTTGGGCGCTGCTTGCGGCGGTCGGCGTGCTGGTGGCTGCGGCGTTTACGCTGCGCGTCGTCGCCGTGGCGTTTTTCGGAAAGGTGGAGCCCGACGTCTCCGTCGGGCTTGATCGCGCGTCGCACGCCGAACAGCCCGGCGGGGACGCCGGGCTCCACCTGTCTCCCATCACCTTCGCCGAAAAATCCGGCACCGTCCTTCTCCTCGCCGCCACACTCTACGTCGGTCTTTTCCCCGGCACGCTGCTCGCGTGGATCGAGCCGGCTCTGCGCTCGCCGCTGTTCCAGGCTGCGCTCAAGGGAGGCCAGCCGTGAACGTAAACGTGAACGACTACACCGGTCTTTTCCAGGCGCTGTTGCCCGAACTCTCGCTCGTCATCGGTGCGCTCGCTGTGCTCGGCGTCGATCTCGCGCTCGCAAAAAATCGCCCGCTCGACGAGCGACTGCGCACCTCGGCGACCATCGGCTCGCTGGCGATCCTTGCGGCCGCCTATCACACCGTCACCTCACGCGCCGCCGGTCCCGTTTTCGGCGGCGTCCTCGTGATCGATACGCTCGCGACCGTGACGCGCCTCGGCGTGCTCATGTTGACGCTCCTCACGCTCGGCCTTCTGCCCGGCGGTCGCACGCTGCGACATCCCGCGGAATTCGTGAGCGTGCTGCTCTTCGCCACCGTCGGCTTCATGCTGATGGCGAGCGCGCAGCAACTCCTCGTCGCGTTTCTCGCCATCGAACTTGCGAGCCTTTCACTCTACATCCTCGCGGGTTTTGACAAGACCCGCGCCGAATCCGCCGAAGCCAGCCTGAAATATTTCCTCTTCGGCGGCATGGCTGCGGCGTTTTTGCTCTTCGGCTTCAGCCTGATCTACGGACTCACCGGCTCGCTCGATTTCGCGGTGATCGCGGCGCAGCTTCATGTCGGCACCCCATCACCGCTGCTCGTCGTCGCCTTCGTGATGGTGCTCGTGGCGTTCGGTTTCAAAGCCGCCGCCGCACCCTTCCACCTCTGGGCGCCCGACGTCTATGAAGGCGCGCCGTCGTCCGCCGCGGCGTTGATCGCGTCGGCGTCGAAGCTCGCGGGCGTCGTGGTGTTCACACGTTTGCTCTGGCATGGTTTCGGCCCGGCGTCGGGCCAGTTCGTGGCGACGTTCACGCACTCGGGCTGGCTGACGTCGCTCGCCGTGATCGCGGGCGCGTCGCTGCTCGTCGGCAATCTCGCCGCGCTCGCGCAGTCGAATGTTCGCCGCCTGCTCGCGTATTCGGCGATTGGCCACGCGGGCAACATGCTGCTCGGCGTGATGGTCGCGGGCCGCGTCGGACCGGGTGCGCTGTTTTATTACGCGACGACCTACGGTCTCGCGACCGTCGGCGCGTTCGCCGTGATCGGCGTGGTGGATCGCGCGGACGCGGACGCGGGCGGTTGCCGGAAAATCACCGACCTCGCCGGTCTCCATCGCCGCGCGCCGCTGCTGACGGGTTGCCTGATGGTTTTCGTTTTGTCGCTCGCGGGCGTGCCGCCGCTGGCGGGTTTCTTCGGCAAGTTCGCCGTGTTTGCCGCCGCGTTGTCGGTCGGCGGCGCGGGTTCGGCGATCGGGGTGCTCGCGCTCGCGGCGATCGCGCTGAGTGCGGTGGCGCTCTACTACTATCTCGTGATTTTGAAGCAGGCGGCCGTGGTGGCGCCGGCGCCCGACAAGGCCGCGAAGATCGAGGTGCCGCTCGATGTCGGCTTCGTCCTGGTCGCGACCGCGTTGCTGCTGGTCGTGCTGGGATTGTTTCCGTCCGCGATTTTGCAGGTCTTCTGATCGGATGCAGGTCTTCTGATCGGATGTAGGGCGGGGTCTCCTGACCCCGCCGGTTTGAGTTCTTTCGCCAACGTGCTCGCGCATCAGCTCCAGCGCGGCGGGGTGCGGAGATCTCGCCCTACATCGGGCGTCGAACATCCGAAAACGGCTCGTGTCCTTGGCTCTCCATGCCATCGTCCTCGTCCATGCTGCTGCTTGCCGTTGTCGAAAAAAATAACACCGCGCTCGAAAAACTGAAGCAGATCCCGCCGGCGTTTTGGTGGAAGGTCGGCATCGCCGTCGCGGCGGTGATTCTCGTCGTGATCATCCTGCGCAAGCTCGCGCAGATGAACAAGGTGGCGCTGACGATCATCCTGCTGGTGGTGGCGAGCACGGTCGGCTTCAGTTGGATCTACAATCGCAACGAGCCCGCGTGGGCGACGCCGGTCGTCGAGAAACTCGCCGGATTTTTCCCCTCGAAAGGCAGCTACGCCACCAAGCAGCAGACCCCGCCGAAACCGTAGCGCACCCCGCCGAATCGGGGAAACTCGCCGCCGCGCATCGGAACCCGCCGGAGTGGGAAACGATGAGACCTAATATGTCACAAGCCGGGGAAAATCAGAGTGGTTTTTACCTCCCGCGTGGCCTAAAGGTTCGGCTTCTTATTTATGGCCAAAACTCACTCTGACATCGGACTCATCGGCCTCGCCGTGATGGGCCAGAACCTCGCGCTCAACATCGCCGACCACGGCTTCCAGATCTCGGTTTTCAACCGCACGACGGAGAAGACCGACAAATTCGTCGCCGAAAATCCGAACACGCCCGGCGGCGTCGTCGGCACGAAGACCCTCGAGGAATTCGTCCAGTCCCTCGCGAAGCCCCGCAAGATGGTGATCCTCGTCCAGGCCGGCAAAGCCACCGACGCGGTGATCGACGGCCTCGTGCCGCTCCTCGAAAAGGACGACATCGTCATCGACGGCGGCAACGCGCTCTGGACCGACACGATCCGTCGCGAAAAAGCGCTGCGCGAAAAAGGCCTCCGCTTCATCGGCTCCGGCGTGTCCGGCGGCGAGGAAGGCGCGCGCTTCGGCCCGGCCCTCATGCCCGGTGGCGATCCTGCCGCTTACAAGGAACTCGCTCCCGTCTGGAATGCGATCGCCGCCAAGGTCGACGCGAAGACCGGCGCGCAGCTCGGCGGCGCGGCTCCCGGCAAGCCCATCGTCGGCGGCGTCCCCTGCGCGGCCTACATCGGCGAAAACGGCGCCGGCCACTACGTGAAGATGTGCCACAACGGCATCGAGTATGGCGACATGCAGATGATCTGTGAGGCCTACGCGTTGATGGGCGGCCTGCTCGACCTCAAGGCCGAAGAGATGGGCGCGATTTTCTCCGAGTGGAACCAAGGCATGCTCGGCAGCTTCCTCATCGAGATCACCGCCGACATCCTCAAGCAGAAGGATCCGAAGACGAAGCGGAAGGCGTTCGTCGACGTCGTCCTCGACACCGCCGGCCAGAAAGGCACCGGCAAATGGACCTCGGTCAACGCGCTCGACATGGGCGTGCCCGCCCCGACGATCGCCGAATCCGTTTTCGCCCGCTGCATCAGCGCGATCAAGGAAGAGCGCGTCGCCGCCTCGAAGATTCTCAAAGGCCCCGCGAAAAAATACAAAGGCTCGAAGAAAGCGCTCATCGCCGCGATCCACGACGCCCTCTACTGCTCGAAAATCTGCTCCTACGCGCAGGGCTTCCAGCTCATGCGCGAGGCGCAGAAGGAATACAAGTGGAAGCTGAACTTCGGCGAGATCGCGCAAATCTGGCGGGGCGGCTGCATCATCCGCGCGACGTTCCTCCAGAAGATCACCGAGGCCTATGCGAAGAACCCGGACCTCGCGAATCTCCTCCTCGATCCGTATTTCAACAAGACGGTGAAGCAGGCGCAGGAAAACTGGCGCAAGGTCGTCGCCCTCGCCGCCGAGTGCGGCGTGCCGGCCCCGACCTTCAGTTCGGCGCTCTCCTACTACGACAGCTACCGCTCGGCCCGGCTCCCGGCGAACCTGCTCCAGGCGCAGCGCGATTTCTTCGGCGCGCACACCTACGAGCGTGTCGATCAGCCGCGTGGAAAGTTCTTCCACGTCGACTGGCCCGAGTCGTCGCGGCCCGAGATCGCGGTTGGCTGATTCCAACCTGCTTTCAAGCTGGAGACCATCCCTGCGCTCCCGCGCAGGGCTACATCCAGGCGTAGCCCGCTGCGGGAGCGGCGGGACGAATCGGCCTCATCTTGGAAGCACATTGGAATGAGCACAGGTGTCATCGGCGCGCTGACGACCGCGTGGCGCGCCGATTCCAGTTTTTTCCCACGCCGTCTTCGGACGGCGTTTTTTTTTTGGTCCGGCGTGGGCGCCCTGAGTTCAAACGGTCGTTGCACGCGCACGCGGTTCTGCGAACCGCCTCGGCTGCATGCGAAGCCCCCGGACTTTTCCCGGCCCTCGTCGCCTCGCCGGTCCCGCTCAACCTCACTCACCATGAGCGCTCCTTCCCGCTCACGGAGAAATGCGATTTAGTCAGTCTCGCGATCAAGTCCAACGGCACGGAAATCCCCGATGCTTTCCAGGCGCTTTCCGTCACCGTCGAGCCCGCGCTGAACCGCATCCCGGCGGCTCGCATCGTCGTGTGCGACGGCTCCGTCGCGGAAGGCAACTTCGCGGCCAGCACAGATGCAGCGTTCGCCTCGGCGCGAAGATCGAAATCTTCGCCGGCTATCACGGCGCGTTGCAGTCGATTTTTTCCGGCATGCTCGTCAAATCGGCGATTCGGACGAGCGACGACATTTCGAGTCTGGAAATCACCTGCCGCCACGCCGCGTTCGCGATGACGGCGGCCAGGCGGAGCGTCGTACACCCGGCGAACTCCACAGATCGGCACGTGATGTCGGCGCTCCTAAAGCATTTCAAATGAAACTATGTCGCCACCTACCATCGTCCGTCATTCGTAGGGTAACCTAATAGGCAGTTGTGTTCGGCACGGCGCATGCGGTGGTGTGACGGCGGGAGAAAAAGGTCTGCCTTTGGTGGGGTGGCGGGCGTTGGCGTGGGCAGGGCG
>JBEHYR010000073.1:0-26954 GCA_048498075.1 Verrucomicrobiota bacterium
CGCGATCGCATTTCGAAAAGAGCCGGGAACGTATCAACCGCCGCGGCGTGCCACCGCCGCGTCGACCTCGTGAAAGCGAAGCGCGCCCGTCCGCCGCTTCGGAAATGAGCCGGCGCGATCTTTATTGAATCTCGCGCAACCGCCTGACGCCGGCAAATCGCCCATTCGTCCCGCTGCTTCCGCAGCGGGCCACGAGTGCTCCCGCAGCCCTGCGCGGGAGCGCAGAGACTTTGCCGTGATGGTCAGCCTGATACGCGAACCTCAATCGGATCGGGCCGCCGCTCCGTGGCCATGACTGTCCGGATGGGCGCACAACGATCCGAAGGTCGCGATCTCCTGCCGCGCGACGCGATTGATCGCCGTGGTCAATTCGTCAAACGCGGCGTCCCGTTCCTGCGCATCCACGGTGCGGGCTTCGGCGAGCACGAGCACCAGCGCTTCGAGCAACGCCTGCCGGCCCGCGACAAAGTAAGCGAGATACGGATTTCGCCCGCACGCGCATCCGGGCACGGTGACCGGCCGGGTCGCATCGGCGCGATGCAGCGCGCTGAACACGGCGGCCAATGACTCATCGATCAAAAAGCTCAGCGCCGCCGGATTGGCCAGCGGCGTGTTCACGGGTTCGACAAACAACATCTCTCGCCAGCGGGCGCAGATGTCCGGCTGGCGTTTGCGGAGAGCGGTTTCGAAATCGGGGTTCATAGCCAGGGGTGATGACGCGGTGGCGCGCCACAGCCGCCGCGCAGTCATATCGACGAAATAATACGTCCCCGCAAGGCGTGAGCAGTGGAAATTGCGGAAGCTTGATCCGGATCAAGGCGTCCTCGCGTGTCACCGCCTACTTCCCTCGCGTCACGCTCGGCGTGGCCAGGAGAACATCCATTGGGAACAAGGCCGTCGCCGCGGGCGAAGTGGACGGAATCCTCGCCGAAACGATGCACCCGCTGGAAGCCGCGTTATTCCAATGTGCTTTCAAGATGGGGCCAATGCGTCCCGCCGCTCCCGCGGCGGGCTGCGTCCGAGTGTAGCCCTGCGCGGGAGCGCAGGGATGGTCTCAACTTGAAAGCAGGTTGGAGTTAAAAATGAAATTCGCTCTCGTGACGGCTCGCAAAGCGCACGCCAACCAATCGGTCGAATCGGGCCGCGACTACGTCGAAGCTTATTTCGACCACGGGCATTTCGCCGAGCGTCTGGCGACGTTTGCGAGCGTTGGACTCGACTCCGGCTCACGGCGAACATGCGCATTGAGCCGGGCGAAACGCGAATGCAGCACGAACGTTTTCGCCGATATCCCTCGCGACCGGTTTCGTGTCAGCCCGGGGTGATCTGTTCCTGAAGCCATCGGTCTGGTGCAACCCAAGCGCGGTCGATCGAACGGGACCGGGCGCAATCCGACGCGGTGGAAGACGAGGCTTTCCGAGTTCGGCTTTAGCCGGGCTAGCTCCGACCGATCGGGCTGCGGCGAGCGGGCAATTTGATGCCCAGTGGGACCGAAGGAGACGCGTCGTTTAGGAGTTCCGCGAGTTTCGTTTTGGCGAAGGTGTTTTCCATTTGTTTCGTCACGTCGTTGAGCCCGCCGTGCAGGGGGCAAAGGCGGGTGCCATGCGCCTTCAAGCCCAGGGGGCAGGTGTGGATGCACTCCAGCGGATCCACCGCATTGATGACGTCGAGGACCGTGACCTGCGTCGGATCGCAGGCGAGCTGGAATCCGCCCCCCAATCCGCGCTGGCTGCGCACCAGCTTTGCTCGCGAAAGCGCTTGCAGCACTTTCGAAACGTAGTCGGGCGGGGCGCGCGTGCCGGCGGCAATCTGGCGCGTGGTCTGCGAAAGCGCCGGTTCCTGAAGCAGCCAGATCATGGCCCGGAGGGCGTATTCCGAAGTCCGGGAAATGAGCGGCATGAATCATAACTGGACATTGACATCCAATTTAGCAAGCGCATCGTTCGGAGGTTGAACCCGCCTGCGTCCACCGCGGTCGCGCTGGACGGTCGGTGTTCCGCCGCTATGACCAAGAATCCAATCAACACCGAAACCACCGTGGGGGAAATTGTTCGCGCTACGCCGGCTCGCTCGCGCGTCTTCGAAAAGCTCGGAATCGACTACTGCTGCGGCGGCAAGAAACCGCTGGCCGAAGCCTGCCGGGCCAAGGGGCTGGACGCCGCAACCGTGGTTGCGATGTTGTCGGCGCTGGAAAGTGACGCGTCCGAAAGCAGCCCGGCCGATCCCGATGCGCTGAGTCTTCCCGCGCTGTGCGATCACATCGAGCAGCTCCATCACGGTTATCTGCGCGCGGAGCTGCCGCGCTTGGATTTCATGACTCGAAAAGTCGCCGCCGTGCACGGCGAGCACGAACCGCGGCTCGTCGAAATCCGTGACGTTTTCCACGCCTTCAGCGCGGCCATGAGCGAGCACACGCGGGAGGAAGAGGAACGAATTTTCCCGGCAATCCGCCGGTTGGACGCGGACGAGGGCGGCTCCGCGATCGCGGCGGGTCAGCTGAAAGCGGAACTCGACAAACTCGAGTCGGAACACGATCGGGCGGGTGCGGCCCTGGATCGCCTGCACGAATTGACGGACGCCTACACTCCGCCGGAGTGGGCCTGCAACACCTTCCGTGCGCTTTACGACGGCCTCGCCCAACTCGAGCAGGAAACGCATCAGCACGTGCACAAGGAGAACAACGTGTTGTTTCCCCGGGTGACGACGCTGGCGCGGCCGGCATGAAACCGACGCCGGCGCTGCCCTTGGTTTATTCCTGCTCCGGCGCGTCCAGTGCCGCGCAGATGGCTAATCATATCGCCGTCAAAATGGACCGGCTCGCGGTCGCCGAAATGTCCTGCATCGCCGGAGTGGGCGGCGACGTGAAGCCGCTGGTGCGCACCGCCCGATCGGGCCGGCCCATCATCGCGCTCGACGGATGTCCGCTCCAGTGTGCCGCGCACATCCTCCAGCGCCACGGGCTCAAGGCGGACCGGCACTATGACCTGAGCAAAATGGGCGTCTCCAAGAAAAATCACGAGGATTTCGATCCCGCGGAGTCGGCGCGCGTGCTGCAACGGATTCTCGCCGATCCGGATTTGCCCGGCCGTCCTGCGCTCGACCCGGCCCCCGCGGGGCGGACGAACCGGGTTGGCGCGACCGCCGCAGAACCACCCGAGTTCGCCAGTCCGCCGTGCTCCCTCGCGGAATTCGACGAGGACCGACGTAGTCTACGATAACTCACCGGGCTCTCCTCATGGCTCCACGTTATTCTGCCCGGCCCTCGTCGGAGCCGGAATCCGTCGCGAGCCCTTCCCCTTTCGTATGAGTTTCGAACCCTCATCACTCGCGGTCACGCGCAACCACGCGTTGCGGCGTTTCGAGATGCGGGTCGACGGCGAAGTCGCCACCTTGAGCTATACCCAGGGCAAGGACTCGGTCAGTTTCGACCACACCGATGTGCCGGAGGCCTTGCGCGGGAAAGGAGTGGCGACGGCGCTCGTGCGCGCGGCGTTACAGGAGGCGCGGCGGCAGCACTGGACGGTGGTCCCCCGTTGCCCCGTTGTCGCCGGATTCATCATGCGAAATCCTGACTTTGCCGACCTCGTCCGGCCGGAACGACGGTAAATCTTATGAACCGTGATCAACTGTATCTCCTGAAGACGGGGTTTCTCGACCAAGGGAAGGGCCCTTACTACTGCCCCAGCTGCGCCGAATTGGTGGGGCTGCTGGAGTTTTATCCGGCGCTCGAGTCGAAGCTCGATGTGCACTTCATCGACTTCGCACGTCCGCGGCCGGAGCTGGCGCCCTTGCTCGGCGAAGAACACCAGAGCTGTCCGGTTCTGGTGCTGGCAACAGTTCCCGCCGGACTCCCGGTTCAGCTCAAGGTGCAGCAGGCGAACGGTCATGCCTTCGTTACTGGAGCGCGCGAGATCGGCGAATATCTGGCCCACATCTGCGGAGTCGGGATTCCACACTGATCGGCTCGTGGCGGCCTACCGTCGCGGACGTGGCGATGAGGCATCTCGACTCGTCCGCCGAAAAATTCGCTGTAGCGAGCCACGGCGCGGGAATGAATTTCACGCGAGCTGTTTCAAGACCGGAAGTTTCGAAATCGCGCGCCGCTTCGTTTCGGCATCGATGTGTGTGTAGTGCCGGGAGAGCGCTGGGCATTCATAGCCCACGAGGTCGCTGACGGTGGCGTCGTTGACCTCTTCGCGCTCGAGGGTGTTGGCCGCGGAATGACGCAGTGAGTGGAACGACGGCGCGCTGGTCAGCCGCTTCGCGCGCAAGCAGGCCAGGCGAAGGATTTTTTCCCGCGGATGGGAAAAATATTTCCCATGATTCAGACGGAAGACCGCGACAGACGGAGCCGTGCAGCGGCATCTAATTTTTATGCACCTGCGCACGAGTGGTTTGTGGACAACGGCATTCGGTGGCACGCGCGCTGCAATACTTCGCGCAACCCATCGAAAATCATGAAAACTGTTTTGAACTACTTTTCGTTCGTCATCGCCGCCGGCTACATCTCGGCCGAAGTGGCTGAAACCGCCGGCGTGCATCTGCCGGCGGTGGTCACGGCGGAGAACGCGGTGATCGCGTTTACGTCGGGGCTCGTCTTGCGGATGCTGGTGGCTGACTACGCGAGGAAAGCGCGCGTGCTGCCGGTGCGTGAACCGACGGCGGCCGTGGCTCACCCTGCGGCTGGGGCGAGTGGCGGGCGACGCCAGGCTTACACGATCCGTCGTGGCGCCGAGGCCGCGCGGCTCGCGCCGCCGCCGCCGGCGGGCGCGTTTCGGAAGGCGCCCCGCGTGCGCTACGAGCGTGCGGCGTGATGGCGGCCGGCGTGGAACGTTTACGCGAAGATCGCGAAGAAGGAGCGCGGCGGCCGAGCCGGCCTTTGAACCTGTTCGGATATCAGGCGAGATGTAGCGCAGTCGATGACCGCCGGGTTCGAAGGAATCGCGGGTCAAACCGGCGGCCACAGACCGCCGCGACATCTGGTGCCGACGGCCCGCGAAGTTTGTATTTTAGAAGTAGCCGCGAGCGCCAGCGAGCGGGGCCGCCACTCGGCGGCGCTCGCGGCCACATCTGAAATCAAAATCAGTTCGCGCTCCGCGGAGCAGCGAAATTATTTCGCAGCGAGACGATCGAGGAGCTGCGTGAGGAGTGCGTCGGCTTCGAGTGCGATGTGTTGCGAGTGCGCAGGCGGACGGTCGGGCGGGGCGGCTGACGCGAGGCGTTTGAAAGCTTCAGCGGCTTCGGCGTGAGCGGCGGCGAAGAGCGCTTCCTTGGCGTGGTGGATCGCGTGGTTTTTCGTGAGTTCGGCGGCGGTTCCTGGCTGGCCGGCGAATCTCGCGGCGAGGTCGTCGCCGATCCACAGGCGCCAGTCGTCCTCGTCGGCGAAGTAGACGACGAGGACGCCGCGTTGCGCGAGGCCGAGCTGCGTGGCGAGCGCGTGCATGTAGGCGCCGGGAATTTTGTCTTCGGCTTCGGGCGGGGATTGCGGGTGGAATTCGACAAGAATCCTGAGGCCGGTGTCGTGCTCGAAGGCGGCGAGTTTTAGCGCGAGGGCGGCGGCGGCGGGCGGATGGGTCGGCAGCAGCGCAGCCGGATCGCTGATCGCCGCGGGCACGGCGGCCGCCGGAGCGCCGAGGGCGGGAAAGGCGAGCGCGAGGAGCAGCAGGACAGAGGCGAACGGTGAGGAGTGCATCGGGGAAAATTCAGCTCGAAACGGGCGCGGCAGGATGGCGGCGCTTCAGCGTGCGGGGTCGCGGCGGACCAGGACGAAGAAGTCGCCGTCGTCGTAAGTGATCGCGAACTCGCGCTGGAGCCGGGCGAGGGTGGCGCGGCGCTGCTCGAGTGGCACGGGCGTGAAACTCGGAACGGACCAGTTGTAGTTGAGTTCGTCGCGCTTGAAGAGCGCGAGGGCGGTGACCGCTGGATCGGAGAACCAGGCGTCGAGTTGCGCGCGGGTGGCGAGGTGAAGGCGAGCGGCCTCGGCGGGCGGCAGTTCGGCGGTGAAGGCGAATGCGCCCATGCGCAGCTCCGGCGGCACGCGGCGTCCGCTCTCGACGGCGAGAATCAAGTCGGGCCCGACGAAGGGCGCATCGGCGGCGAGCAAGGTCGAAACGGCGCGGCGCGCGGCGGCGAGTTGAAGCGGCAGGTCGCGCTGGTAGGGCGGCGTTTTCGGCGTGAGCCACTGGCTGGCGGTGCCGCGGCGCTCGGGCCGGTGGCGATTGAGCAGCAGCGGCGCGGGGAGAAATTGCGCGGCGGCGAGAGCGACGAGAAGAACGACGGCGAGCAGGGTGGCGCGGGCGTGAGTTGAAAGGGCGTCGCTCACCAGCGCGGCGGATGCGGCCGCGAGCGGCAGGAGGAAGGGCGTGCCGTATTCGTCGTAGACGCCGGCCGGGAGGAGGTTGATCGCGAGGGCCGCGAGCGCGGCGAGCAACACGGCGGTTTCGCGGGTTGGCCAGCGACCGCGGGCGAGCAGAGCGGCGAGGGCGAAACCGGTGAGCAGCCAGACGGCGGGAGCGAGCGTGGCGATTTCCGTCCACGCGAGGTGCCAGGGTTTTTTGGGAACGGAAATGCGGTGAAAATCGAATACCCAGAATTTCAGCGCCTCCGGTGCGGCGAGCCAGAACGGGAGCCACGCGATCGCCGAGCCGAGCGCGAGACCACCGAGGGCGGCGGCGAGTTCCCGGGCGGTGGGGGCGCGTCGCGGCCACAGGGCGAAAAGCCATAACACTCCGAAAAACGGCAGCGCGGGCAGGCGGGTCGCGACACCGAAGGCGGCGAGGAGTGCGAGGAGGAAATTACGCTTCGCACCAGCGGGTCGGGCGAGGAAAACCCAGGCGGCGAGCATCGCCAGCAGCGTGGTGAAGCCGTAGGTTTTGCCGAGGTGATTGAAATACATCCAGGGCGCGGCGAGCGCGAAAGCCAGCGCGAGCAGGAGGCCCCAAGCCACCGAGGTGCGGCGCGCGAGCCAGCCGGCGGCGAGCAGCAGCGCGAGCGCGGCCCAGGCGCCGTTGACCGCGCGCTGGGCGAACAGGCCGAAACCGACGACGCGCAACGGGAGGGCGTTGGCGTAGAGCACGAGCGGCGGCTGGGTGAAACCGAAATCCCGATACGGCATCTCGCCTTGGGCGACCGCGCGGGTGGCGACGGCGTAGAAGCCCTCGTCGGTGTTCTGACCGCCGTGGAGCACGTGCCAGCGAGCGCCGAGAAAATAGACGACGAGCACGAGGATGCCGACGAGCCATGGCGCGATCCGGGGGCCGAGCGGGAATGGGCGCACGGAGGCGGCGAGGGTGGGACTCATGAGGCGCGACGAGAATGACGGTGGGATAACCGGGGTGTCGAGGTGCGGCGCCCCATTGACGGTCACGGGCCGATGTGCAGCTTGGGTGCGGCGATGAAGAATCTGGCAAAGATCTTTTGGGTGTGGGCGGCCGTCATGGTGTCGGCGCGGGCGATGCCGGCGGGTGCGCCGGAAGCGGAAAACGGTTATCTGCGGCTCGGGTTCGACCGGCTGGGCGGATATAAATTCATCGCGCCGGCGTTCGATCCCGCGGCGGATCCGAAGACGCCGCCGCCGACCGGCGAGGAGCAGATTCCGGCGGAGGTGAAGGCGTGGAACGGGAAGAAGGCGATCGTCACCGGATTCATGTTGCCGACGAAAATGGCGAACGGGCTCGTGACGGAATTTCTGTTGGTGAAGGATCCGATGATGTGCTGCTACGGCGTGGTGCCGGCCATGAACGAGTGGGTGGTCGTGCACATGGCGAAGGGCGTGAAGCCGCTGATGGACGTGCCGATTTCGTTTTACGGGGAGCTGAAGGTCGGCGCGATGTTCGACAACGGCTACATGACGGGCGTCTATCTGCTCGACGGCGAGAAGATGGGTGACGGGAAGGCGTGAACCCGGCGCATGCCGGGAAGTTCCAAGATCCAAACGCCAAGATCCAGAGAAACAGCCGTGGTCAAAATCCAAGGCGGGTGAGCGCGAGGCTTGGTGCTGGGGGTTTGGAGGTTCCCTGGAGTTTGGAGCTTGGCGCTTCGCGCTATCGCGAGATGTCGCGCTGACAGAGAACCTTGAAACCGCAGCGGTTGATCGCCTGCGCGGCGACGTCGGGATCTTCGATGCTGAACGCGAGCGCGGCGCCGCCCCGGGGGCGTTTGATGAAACTGTACACGTAGTGGACGTTGATCTCGGCTTCGAAAATGGCGGCGAGCACGGACTGAAGCGACGACTCGTCGCCGATCTCGACGGCGAGCACTTCGGACTCCGTGTACGGAAAATCGTTGTTCACCATCAGCTCGCGGGCCTTGTCGGGATCGTCGACGATGAGGCGCATGATCGCGCTGTCGGTCGTGTCGAGCACGGTGATCGCCATGATGTGGACGTTGTGCTGCTTGAAGAGCGCGGTGAGGTCGTGCAGGCGGCCAACGCGGTTTTCGGCAAAGACCGAAAATTGTTTCACCGGATCGCGGGCGATGGCTGTGCTCGGCGCGGACATACTCGTGGATAATGTGACGCGAGGCGGCGTGCGGTCAATTGCGGGCTGGCGCACGCGCGCGGCGGCTCGTTACGTTCGCGCGGTGACGGAGCCACTCCCCGAGCATCTGGCGGCGGCCCAGCGACGCGCAAATACGAGCGCGGCGCTGGTGCTGCGCGGCATCGGCCTGAATATCGTGCTCGCGGCGGCGAAGTTTGCGGGCGGCATTTTCGGGCACACGTATGCGTTGATCGCCGACGGCGCCGAGTCGCTGCTCGACGTGTTGTCGTCGACGCTGGTGTGGGCCGGTTTTCGCGTGGCGGCACGGCCGCCGGATGCGAATCATCCGTACGGCCATGGGAAAGCGGAGCCGCTGGCGGCGCTCGCGGTGGCGGTGTTTGTTTTCGCGATCGCCAGCTGGATCGCGGTGCATGCCGTCCATGAAATCATCACGCCGCACCGCGGGCCGGCGTGGTGGACGCTCGTGGTGCTCGCGGGCGTGATCGCGACGAAGGTGCGATTTTCCCGGCGGATGAGCGTCGCGGGCGATCGCGAAGGCAGCACGGCGCTGAGCGTGGAGGCGCTGCATCACTGGTCGGATGCGCTGACGTCGGGGGCGGCGTTCGTCGGCATCAGCATTTCGCTCCTCGGCGGCGAGGGCTGGGAAACGGCGGACGACTGGGCGGCGCTGGTCGCGTGCGTGATCATCGCGTTCAACGGGGTGAGCATGATTACGAAAGCGATCGGCGACGTGATGGACACGGCGGTGCCGGCGGATTTCGAAAACGAGGTTCGTGCGCTCGCGCTATCGGTCGCGGGTGTGCAGGCGCTCGACAAAGTCCGCGTGCGAAAAAGCGGGCTGAGTCATCTCGTCGACATCCAGGTGCGCGTCGACGGAGGGCTCACGGTGCGTGAGGGCCACGACATCGCGCACGCGGTGAAGGATGCGTTGTTGAAATCGGAACTGCGCGTGAGCGACGTGTCGGTGCACGTGGAGCCGATGCGGTGAGCGCGCGCGCCGGGCCGCAAGCTCCAGAGAACTTTCAATCTGCGGGCATCCGCTCATCGCTGCGGCGGCGCGGGCGGTGCGGCGTTGGCCGCAGCGAAGCTTTGGAAATTGGGGCTTGGCGTTTCCCTGGAGCTTGGTGCTTGGAGCTTGGATCTTTTATTCCTCCAGCTTGCGCGCGAGTTTCCAGCCGAGCCACACGCCGAGGAGGCTGCCGGCGCCGCTGATCAGGTAGGCCCAAAAGAAGCCGAGCCCGAGGGCGTCGCCGAGCCACCAGCCGAGGTAGCCGCCGACCAGCGTGCCGCCGAAGATGCAGAGTTTGTTCACGCGGTGGCGAGTGTTCGGCTCCACGGGCGTTTGGCGAGGTCAAGGAGTGCGATGACGAGCCAAATTCTGCGCCCACAAACACAAAAAATACGAAGCAGCTTCACCGGTTTTACGGTTTGATTGCGTACGATGTTCCAACCTGAATCCGCCATGCCGATGCGCAATCCGTCGAAGCCGCTGTCGACCAACAAAAATCTGCTCAAGTGGGTGGAAAAGGTGGCCGACCTGACCAAACCCGCCGCGATCCACTGGGTTGACGGCTCCCAGCCGGAATACGAGGCGCTGTGCGCGCAGTTGGTGGAAGCGGGAACATTCACCAAGTTGAACGAAAAGCTCTGGCCGGGCTGCTACTATGCGCGGTCGGATGCGAACGACGTGGCGCGGGTCGAGGATCGCACGTACATCTGCTCGCTTTCGAAGGACAACGCCGGCCCGACGAACAATTGGGAAGACCCGTTCGAGATGCGCAAGAAGCTGAAGGGCCTTTTCAAGGGCTGCATGAAGGGCCGCACGATGTACGTGCTGCCGTTCAGCATGGGCCCGATCGGTTCGCCGATGTCGCAGATCGGCGTCGAGATCACGGATTCCGCCTACGTCGTCGTGAACATGCGCATCATGGCGCGCGTCGGCCTGCCGGTGTTCGCCGAGATCGACAAGGACGAGAAGCGCGTCGTCCCCTGCGTGCACTCCGTCGGCATGCCGCTGGCGAAAGGCCAGAAGGACGTCGTGTGGCCGTGCAACCAGGAGAAGTACATCGTCCATTTCCCGGAGACCCGCGAAATCTGGAGCTACGGTTCCGGCTACGGTGGCAATGCGCTGCTCGGCAAGAAATGCTTCGCGCTCCGCATCGCCTCCAACATCGCGCGCGATGAAGGCTGGATGGCCGAGCACATGCTGATCCTCGGCGTCGAGGATCCGAAGGGCGAAAAGACCTACGTCGCGGCGGCGTTCCCGAGCGCGTGCGGCAAGACGAACTTCGCGATGCTGATCCCGCCGGTGAGCTTCCAGAAAAAAGGCTGGAAGGTCTGGACCGTGGGCGACGACATCGCGTGGTTGAAACCCGACGCGAATGGCCGCCTGCGCGCGATCAATCCCGAGGCCGGCTTCTTCGGCGTCGCGCCGGGTACGTCCGACAAGACCAACCCCAACGCGATGAAGTCGCTGGCGAAGAACACGATCTTCACGAACGTCGCGCTCACGCCCGAAGGCGGCGTGTGGTGGGAAGGCATGACGGACACTCCGCCGGAAAAGTGCATCGACTGGCAGGGCAATCCCTGGACGCCCGCCATCGCGAAGGAAAAAGGCACGAAGGCCGCGCACGCGAATTCGCGTTTCACCGCGCCGGCCTCGCAGTGCCCGACGATCGATCCGGCTTGGGAATCGCCCGAAGGCGTGCCGATCAGCGCGATCATCTTCGGCGGTCGGCGGGCGACGACGATGCCGCTCGTCTACCAGGCCTTCAACTGGAGCGCGGGCGTTTACATGGGCGCGACGATGGGCTCCGAGATGACCGCGGCGGCCGCGGGCACCGTGGGCAAAGTGCGCCGCGATCCGATGGCGATGCTGCCCTTCTGCGGCTACCACATGGGCGATTATTTCCGTCACTGGATCAAAATGCAGCGCACACTCAGCGAGACGCCGCGCGTCTTCCACGTGAATTGGTTCCGCAAGGACAAGGAGGGAAAATTCATGTGGCCCGGCTTCGGCGACAACATGCGCGTGCTGAAGTGGATCGTCGACCGCGCCCGCGGTCGCGCCCTCGGCCGCGAGACGCCGATCGGCTGGCAGCCCCGCTACGAGGATCTCGACTGGACCGGCCTCGACTACTCGAAAGAGAAGTTCGATGAACTGCAGACCTTCGACTACGCCGCGTGGCGCACCGAGGTCATCGGCCACGAGGAACTCTTCATCTCCCTGCACGACCACCTGCCGAAGGAAATGGTCTACGAGCGTGAACTGCTGATCTGCCGGATGTAAGTCCGGCGCGGCGCTCGTTACGCAGCGAAATTTCCCGACCCCGGTTGTTGGATCTGCGCGGCGCTCGGCTTCGGCCGTGCGCCGCGTTTTTTAGGTTGTGGCAACGAAACCGGGCGCGGGCGGCTCGCCCGCGTTCGGACCGGGCGGGCGGCTCGCCCGCGCTCCCAACGGAGCCGGAACCGCCGTGAACGGTGCAAGTCGGAACGACGGTGCGCACATTGTCGTGGGGTTTAATTTTCGCATTCTTCGCAGCCGCCCTTCCGGCCGCGACCGATGGCGAGTTGTTGCAGCAGGTCGCCAACGCCTGGCTCGGCGAGCGAAACCACTGGGCATTCACGCAGCTCGTCCGCGAATACGAGGGCAAGGACGGCAAGGAAGTGAAGCAGGAGCGGCTCGAGCGCTACGATCCGTCGCAGCGCTACATCAGCCGGTGGCGCCTGATCTCGATCAACGGCCGCGCGCCGACGCCCGAGGAGTGGAACGACTGGAGCCGTCGTAAAAATAAAAAACATCACCACCCGAAGACGTCGGTGGCGGATAATTTCGATTTCGCGAATGCGCGGGTGCTGGAGGAGACGCCCTCGCTCATCCGCTACGACCTGCCGCTGCGCAACAATGTCGAGTGGCTGTTCCCGATCAACAAGGTGGAACTCATCATCACGATCAACCGCCGTGGCCCGGCGCTCGAGGCGGTACAGGCGCGGATCAGCGAGCCGTTTCGCGTGGCGCTCGGCTTGGCCCGGATTCTCGACATCGATCTCGATCTGCAGATGCAGGCGCCGGCGACAGTCGATCCGGCGGACGCGAAGCCGAGCGGCACGGCGCGGGCGGTGGTTTCGAAACTCGGCGGGCGCGTAGAATATTTTTGGAGCAACTTTCAGCGGGTGACGCCGCACCCGGAAATGATGGAGGAGAGCGCGGCGAAGTCGTCGTAGTGCCATAGGTGCGACGGTGGCTCTGCGGTGGACGGCGAAGTGACGGCAAAATTTCGCTAAGCCTTCAGGGCGATTGTGCCGAGAGAAGGGGGCACACACCTCCGCATGCCCCTCGACCGCGCCACCATCGTCACCCTCGGCAGCCGACTCGCTCCGGCTGCGGCAACTTTCGGGCGGCTGCGCGAGCTGCTGAACGACGCCGATGCCGGCTGCGATGAAATCGTGCAGCTCATCCGCCTCGATCCGGCGCTCACGTTTCACGTGATCCGGATGAGCAACAGCATCATCTTCGGCTTGCGCGAGCAGAACGATTCGCTGGAAGGCGCGGTGAACCGCGTGGGGTTTCGGGAGATTTACCGGCTCGTCGGTCTCGCGGCGACCCAGCAGATTTGCCAGCGCGACCTCGCGCACTATCGGCTGAAGGCCTCGCGGCTGTGGGAAAACGCGATCGCGACGGCGGCGGCGGCCGAGGTGCTGGCGATGCGCGCGGGGATCGATCCGGGGCTCGCCTACACGGCGGGCCTGCTGCGAACGGTGGGCCGCGTGATCATCGACGGGTACGCCGTCGGCCGCGTGTACACGGGCGAGTCGGAGTGGCCGCTGGTGGCGGAGTGGGAGCGCTCGACGTTCGGCATCACGGCGGCGCAGGTGACGGCGATGCTGCTCGAGCATTGGCGTTTCCCGGCGGAGATCGTGGATTCGATCCGCGGGCACACGGAGCCTTTTGCGCGCCCGGAATCGAATGTAGGCGCGTGTGTGCTCAATCTCGCGAGCGGCGTGGCGGCACGTTTCGGTTTGGATCTGCCGGGCGAACTCGGCCACTGGCAGATTAGCGAGGCGAAGCTCACACTGGCGAATGTGAGCGAGGAAAATCTCGAGGAGTGTGCGGATCGGGCGCGGGAGCACTATGCGGCGTTGTGCGCGAGTGCGGGGTGAGGGTGGCTGCGGCTTCCAGCCGCAGGTTTGAGAAACGCAGGATCTGCGGCTGGAAGCCGCGGCCACGACGAACTACTCGCCTGCTTCCGGCGGGGTGAAGCCGCGGCGCATCACGTTCTCGGCGATCACGCGGGGGAAGAGGAAATTTTCCAGATAACCTTTGCCGCCGGCCTTCGTGCCGCCGCCGCTCAGCTTGAAACCGCCGAACGGGTGCCGCTCGACGATCGCGCCGGTGACACCGCGGTTCAAATACACGTTGCCGCAAAGAAGCTCTCGTTCGGCCCGCTCGAGGGCGCGCGGGCTGCGCGAGAAGAGGCCGCCGGTGAGCGCGTACTCGGTGGCGTTCGCGAGCGTGAACGCTTCGTCGAGGTCGCGGGCTTTTATGATCGCGAGCACGGGGCCGAAGATTTCCTCACGCGCGATCGTGTGGGTCGACTTCACGTCGGCAAAGATCGTCGGTGGCACGAAGTAGCCGCCGCTCGCGATGACGGCGGGCGGGAGCGTGGCCTGCCAGGCGAGCTTCGATTCGCTTTCGCCGCGCGCGATGAGGCCGAGGATTTTTTTCTGCGCGTCCGCGTCGATCACGGGGCCGACAATCGTGCCGGCGAGCGTGGGATCGCCGATGGGCGTCGCAGCGGCGGCGGGGAGGAGGCGTTCGACGAATTTATCGTAGACGTCTTCGAGCACGATGAGGCGTGAGAGCGCGGAGCATTTCTGGCCGGAGAAACCAAATGCCGAATACAGGGTGGCGGGAATCGCTTCGTCGAGGTCGGCGTCGTTGTCGATGATGAGCGCGTTTTTGCCGCCCATCTCGCAGACGACTTTTTTCAAATTGGCCTGACCAGGCAGCGTGCGACCGGCGGTTTCCCAGATTTTCGTGCCGACCGCGCGCGAGCCGGTGAACGCGACGAAGTCGATTTGTGGATGCGCGACGAGGTGCGCGCCGACTTCCTCGCCGTAGCCGGGGAGGAGATTCACGACGCCCGCCGGCAGGCCGGCTTCGACGAGGATGTCCATGAACGCGGCGGCGATCAGCGAAGTTTGCTCGGCGGGCTTCATGATGACGGTGTTGCCGGCGACGATGGGGGCAACGGTGAGGCCGCAGAGGATCGCGAGGGGAAAATTCCACGGCGCGATGACGACGCCCGTGCCGCGGGGCGTCCAACGCTGCACGCAGCGCTCGCCGGGGACGGACTGCGTCACGGGCGGTTGGTCGAGGCGGCGCATCTCGACGGCGTAGAAGCGGCAGAAGTCGATCGCTTCGCCGATGTCGGCGTCGGCTTCGATCCACGGTTTGCCGGCTTCGAGGATTTCGAGGGCGTTGAGTTCGTGGCGGCGGGACTCGAGGAGATCGGCAGTGCGATCGAGGAGCGCGGCGCGTTTCTCGACGGGCGTGTCGCGCCACGCGGGAAACGCAGCGCGGGCGGCGGCGAGTGCGGCATCGGCGTCGGCCAGCGTGGCGCGGGCCCAGTGGCCGAGGATTTGGGTCGGGTGCGCGGGGTTGACGGACGGGATGTATTCGCGGTCGGAAATTTTTTTTCCGCCGATGATCAGCGGGTGGCGCTGGCCGAGGCGCGAAGTGAGAGCGGCGAGGGCGGAGCGGAGTTTTTCGCGGTTGGGCGCGAGGGTGAAGTCGGTGTTGGGGGCGTTGCGGAAGATGGCGGGTTGGGGAATGCGGGGTGCGGAGTGGGCGGAGGCGGGTGCGAGTCGTTCGACGGGATTTTTGAGGAGTTGCTCCTTTGAGGCTTCGCCCATGTTTTTGATGCGCAGGAAGCCTTCGTTGCTCGTGTTCTCGAGCAGACGGCGGACGAGATACGCCATGCCGGGGAGCAACTCGCCGATGGCGCAATATTCGCGGACGCGGTGGCCGCTCGCGATCAGCGCGGTCTTCAACTCGTCGGCCATGCCGTAGAGCGCCTGGAATTCGTAGGCGCGGGGGTCGAGGCCGAGGCGGTCGGCTTGCGCGATGGCGTGAGCGACGGAACGGACGTTGTGCGAGGCGAAAGCGGGCGAGACGAGGTCGATGTTCTCGAGGAGGAGGAGCGAAAGTTTTTCGTAGTTCGCGTCGGACTCGGCTTTCTTTTGCCAGACGGGAATGGGCCAGTCGCGCTGTTGGGCGAGGATCGTTTCGTAATCCCAATAGGCGCCTTTCACGAGGCGGATCGCGATCGGGCGCCGGCGAGCGCGAGCCCAGGCGACGAGGCCGAGGAGGTCGCGCTCGCAATCGCGGAGATAAGCTTGCAGCGCGATGCCGACCGCGGGCTTCGCCGGTGAAAGCTGGGCGTCGAGAGCCGAGGGCTGAGAGCTGAATTCCGGTTCTTCGAGGATGGATTTGAAGAGCGCGAGCGTGAGATCCTTCAGCTTGTAGCTCTCCATGTCGAAGTTGATCAGCGCGCCGACTTCGGCGGCCCGGCGGAGGATCGGGCGCAGGCGCTGCTTCAGCGCGGCGATGGAGTTCTCCGGATCCGCGGGATGCACGTCGGGCGTGAGCGCGGAGATTTTGACGGAGAGATTGAGGCGCGGAACCGGCGCGTGGTTCGGGCCGAGATCGCTGAACCCGGCCGCGGGGTTTTTCGCGAGCCACGCGGAAACGATGTCGAGGACGTCGAGGTTGCGTTGGAGAAACGCATCGGCTTCGGCTTCGCTGACGACGGTTTCGCCGAGGAGGTCGATCGTGGTGGCGAGGCCGGCGGCGGTGTTTTTCTCGAGCTGCTTCAGGAGGTCGTCGGGCGATGCGCCGGCGACGAACTGTGCGGCCATCGAGACGACGTTGGCTTTCACCGGACCGGCGATGAGGCCGGGCGCGAACGACGAGGCGGCGAGGCCGGCCTTCATCGCGGGGTTCAGCTCGACGGCTTTGTCGCCGAGATATTCCTGGAGGTGACGGACGATCTCGGCGGAGGAGTTGAGCGAAGGGAGGACGTCGACGAAACGGAAGAGCTGGGTCTTGAAGGCGGGATCCTTCATCGACCAGTCCATCACGCGGGCATAGGCGCCTTTCCTGGAAAAAATGCCCGGCGAAGGATGGGCGTCCATCGCGGTCAGGAGCTTTTCGCCGAGGGCGCGAATCGCGGTTTCGAGAGCGGGGTCGGGGCTGAGGAAGGCTGTCGTGCTCATGGTTTTGAGGCGGGGCGCCGCGCAGGGCGTCGGTGGTTTATGACACGACCCTTGCCGAGCGCAGGCCGGTTGCAAGGCGCGCGAGGGAATCGCGCTCGCGTCCGGGCGGCGGGCGCGCCTATTTCTCTGCGACTTTCCGGCGCGGGCCGTGTTCTGGGCATGAACGATGATCCTCCAGTGCAAACCCAAACCACGGGCCTAATCACCCCGACCGATTTCACGACGTTCATGCGCAATTACCAAGACATGGTTTTTTCGACGGCTGTCCGCCTCACTGGCAACGAGGCGCAGGCGGAGGATATTTCCCAGGAAGTCTTTCTGAAGGCGTATGAACGTTACGACACGCTGCAGGCCAGTCCGACGGCCGGCGGCTGGCTGAAAACCGTGGCGACGAACCTCTCGCTCAATCATCTCTCGCGCTACCGGAATCGCTGGCGGTTCTTCTCGGAATTCCGGCGCAACGACGACGCGAGCGGCGACGCCGATCAGCCCGACGTGGAGTTCGCCGCGCCGGATACTTTCTTCTCCGGCGTCGATGCCGGCGAGCGCCGCGAGTGGCTCGAACAGGCACTCGAGAAATTGCCGGAGCATCAACGCGTGCCGCTCGTGCTGTTCCATTTCGAAGACATGCCTTACGACGAGATCGCGAAGCGCCTCGGCATCTCGCTGGCCAAAGTCAAAACCGACATCCTCCGCGCGCGCGGGGCGCTCGCGCAGATCCTCGCGCGCAGCGGCGCGAGCCACGAAAAATTTACCGCGTGAGCAAAGCAAACGATGCGGGCGAGGGCGCCCGCGCTCCCCAAAAAAATTTTCCCATGAAGCTTTCACCCGACCAGCTCGAAAAACTCATCCATCAAAACCTGCGTGCGCTGCCCGACCGGCGCGCGCCGCGCTCGCTCGAGTCGCGCGTGCTCATGGCCATCGCGGCCCGCGCGTCGCTGCCGTGGTGGAAACGATCCTTCGCGCAGTGGCCCGTCATCGCCCGCGTGGCGTTTATTCTTTTCTCCGCCGGACTCGTCAAAGTCGCGCTCATGGCGGCGGTCTGGGTCATGGCCGGTTTCAGCGGCGCCGAATTTACGAACGCGTTCTCCACCCAGTTCGCCTGGCTGCACCAAATCACCAGCGCGATCGGCGGCATGCGCGAGTTTTTCGCGATCCTCGGTCGCTCGATTCCGGCGCTCTGGATCTACGCTGCCTTCGGCACGATCGCCGCGATCTACGTCTCCCTCTTTGGCATCGGCGCGACGGCTTACCGCGCGCTCTACGCCAATTCCAATCGTTAAAATTTATCCTGCTTCACGCTCATGAAAACTCCAGCCCGCCCGCTTTCGCTGATCGCGGCGCTTACGCTTCTCCTCTCGATTCCGGTCACGATTTTCGCGCGGGAGACGCCGGACAAATCCACTCCTCCCGCCGCGGCTGATCAACCCGCCGCGCCGGCCTCTGAAGCCACGCCCGCGCCCGCTCCCGACGTCGCATCCACGTCCGCACCCGCTGCAGCTCCCGCGGCGGCCGAGGAGCCAGCGGAATTGCGCCGGCTCGATGCGCCGACCGAGGAAAAAGCCGAGTCTGCCGACGACGCTGACAAGCCCGACGAAGCCGCGCAACCTGCGGAACCCGACCATTCGCCGAAGGAAGAACACGGCAAGCGCGGGCGCACGCACGTCTCGCACGGGCGCAACGACAACGCGCTGGTTTCGATTTTGCATGACTCCACGCTCGACGCCGGCGGTTACGCCGACGCGGTGGTGTCGATCGGCGGCTCCTCGACGGCGAGAGGTAAGGTCGGGGACGCGGTGGTGTCCGTCTTCGGCTCGTCGACCTCGAGCGGCGAGGTGGGCAATGCGGTTGTTTCCGTCGCCGGCGATACGCGGGTGGAGGGCGGCTCGGTCGACGACGCGGCCGTCGCGGTGCTGGGCAACACGTATGTGAACGCGCCGGTGAAGGGGGAGGTCGTCGCCGTGTTGGGCGACGTCGAACTCGGCCCGAAGGCGGAGGTCGGCGGCGATCTCGTCTGCGTCGGTGGATCGGTGATACGCGATCCGAAGGCAGTGGTGCATGGCCAGGTGAACAATGTCGCGATCGGCGGACATTTGGGCGGCGGAAATTTCAACGGGCTGCACGCTTGGCTGAGGCATTGCCTGCTGCTCGGGCGGCCGCTCGCGTTTGGGGCGAATCTCGGCTGGGCGTGGATGATCGCGCTGGGCGCGCTCGCGGTCTACGCCGTGATCGCGCTGCTCTTCCCGCGCGGCGTGGAGCGCTGCGTGGAGACGTTCGAGCAGCGAACGGGTTCTTCGATTCTCACGGCGCTGGTCGTGACGCTGCTGACGCCGCTGGCGGCGATTTTACTGATCGTCACGGTGGTCGGCGCGCCGGCGCTGATGATGTTTCTCTTCATCGCAAAACTTTTCGGCAAGGCGGTCATGCTGGCGTGGATCGGCCGGCTCATCACCAAGCCTGCGCTTGCGGGCAAGCCCGTCGCGCCGGCGCTCTCGGTGCTCGTGGGCGGCGTCGTCGTGCTCTTGGTTTATACGGTGCCGGTCATCGGCTTCGTCGTCGCGGCGCTGCTGACGTGGCTCGGCCTCGGCACCGTGGTCTACACGCTGATTCTCGGCTCGAAGCGCAACAAGGCCGCCGCCCGAGCGAGCGCGGCGGCGGCGGCGAGTTCGCGTGCGGCTTCGATGCCGGTCATGCCGCCGCCTTCCACGCAACCGCCGGTGATGCCGATGTCCGTGCCGCCGGCGGCGACCGGGGAAACGCCCGGCGTCGTGACCGAGCCGATGCCGGTGGCAACGCCCTCACCGATGTCATCGGCGGGCTTCACGGGGGCAGTGCCGCCCGCTGCCCAACCGGCGAATCCGGTCGAGCCGCCGATGGCGAACGTGCCGCCGCCGTCGATGCCGGTCGTGTCGCCTGCGGCGACGCTGCCGCGCGCGGGTTTTTGGATACGCATGGCGGCGTCGGCGCTCGACCTGGTGCTTGTTGGCATGGCAACGCGTTTCACCCTGAACATTGGGTTCCAGCAATTCATGCTGGTCTACGCGGCCTACAACACGGTGTTGTGGGTGCTGAAGGGCACGACGGTGGGCGGCATCGTGTGCGGGCTGAAGGTCGTGCGACTCGACGACCGTCCGCTGGATTGGTCGACGGCGATTGTGCGCGCGCTCGGCAGCTTCCTGTCGTTCTTCGTCGCGGGACTCGGTTTCATCTGGGTGGCGTTCGATGACGCGAAGCAGTCGTGGCACGACAAGATCGCGGGCACGACGGTGGTGCACGTGCCGCGTGGCGGATCGCTCGTCTGAGGGGGCGGTCGGCGCTTGGTGCAGCCTGATGGGTGCGACCCGTAAGCCGCAATTCTGAGCTGACAGCGGGTGGCCGATCGTCGATAGCTGCCATCCATGGCGACCAAGCCTCTTGTCGGGATCATCATGGGCAGCACGTCGGATTGGGAGACGATGCAGCACGCCGCGACGCAGCTCGAAGCGCTCGGCGTGCCGTTCGAGAAACGCGTGGTCAGCGCGCACCGCACGCCGAAGCTGATGGTCAGCTACGCCGAAAGCGCGGAGCGGCGCGGGCTCAAGGTCATCATCGCGGGGGCGGGCGGCGCGGCGCATCTGCCGGGCATGACCGCCAGCCTGACGACGCTGCCGGTGCTCGGCGTGCCGGTGGAATCGCATGCGCTCAAGGGCCTGGACTCGCTCCTCTCGATCGTGCAGATGCCGGGCGGCGTGCCGACCGCGACGTTTGCGATCGGCCGCGCGGGGGCGATCAATGCGGCGCTCTTCGCCGCCTCGATCCTCGCGCTTTCGGAAAGCAGCGTGGCGGCGGTGGTGAAAAAATTCCGCGCGGATCAGACGGCCAGAGTGCTCGAGGCGAAATTGCCATGAGGGAATGTTAGTCGAGGGCTGAGAGCTGAAGAGCGCAGACGGGTGTCCGACAGCGGGCTTGCGGCTCTCGGGTCTCGGCTCTCAGCTCTCGGCTCCTCATGATTCTTCCCGGCAAAACGATCGGCGTGCTCGGTGGCGGGCAGCTCGGGCGCATGTTGGCGCAGGCGGCGCAGACGCTCGGCTATCGCGTGCACGTTTTCGAGCCGCAGGCGGGATGTCCGGCGGGGGCCGTGGCGAATCGCGAGGTGAACGCGAGCTACGAAGACGTGGCGGCGCTGCGGGAATTCGCGAGCGGCGTCGACGTTATCACCTACGAGTTCGAGAACATCCCGTCCGAGCCGCTCGCGGCGATTGCCCCGCTCGTGCCGCTGCATCCGCGCGCGGAGATTTTATTCATTTGCCAGAACCGTCAGCGCGAGAAGGCGTGGCTGCGCTCGAATGGCTTTCCGCATGCGCGCTACGCCGAGGCGCTCCACGGCGACATCGCGGCGGCGGTGGCGGACGTCGGTCGGCCGTGTGTGGTGAAGACGGCGGACTTCGGCTATGACGGCAAGGGCCAGATGCGGATTGCCGACGAGGCCGATCTGGCGAAGGCGGCGGAGATTTTCCGCGGCCGACGCTGCGTGGTGGAGCGATGGGTGGAGTTTGCCTGCGAACTGTCGGTGATCGTCGCTCGCGGAGCGGGTGGAGAGGTGGAGGCGTTTCCGGTCGCGGAGAACATCCACACGCATCACATCCTCGATTTCTCGCTCGTGCCGGCGCGGGTGGACGCGAGCGTCGCGCGGGCGGCGACGACCCTGGCGATTAAGATTGCGGAGAAACTCGGCGTGGTCGGCCTGCTGGCCGTGGAGCTGTTTGTGACGACCGGCGGCGAAGTGCTGGTGAACGAATTGGCGCCGCGGCCGCATAACTCCGGGCATTGGTCGATCGACGGCGGCCAGACGAGCCAGTTCGAGCAGCAGGTGCGGGCGGTGTGCGGGCTGCCGCTCGGTGCGGCGGGCGGGCGCGAGCCGTCGGTGATGGTGAACATCCTCGGGGACGCGTGGGCATGGCGCGAGGGCCGCGTCGCCGGCGAGCCGAATTGGACAGCGGTCCTGCGGGAGCCGACGGCGAAGCTGCATCTCTACGGTAAAGCCGAGCCGAGGCTGGGGCGAAAGATGGGGCACTTCACGGTGTGCGGTCCGGATCTCGCGGTGGCGTTGGAGAAAGCGCGCGAATTGAAGGTGCGGCTGGAGAGGTGAGCGCTCGTTTTCGCGGGAGCGCGGGCCGCTGGCCCGGTCACTCACCGAAGCGGGCGGGCTGCCCGGGCACTCGTCACGGCGGCGTAGTCGTCGGGCGTGTCGAGATCGATCGCGAGTTCCGGCAGGTCGACCGCGGCGATGGAGTCGGCCGCGGCGTGAAGGAGCGAGCGCGCGCCTTCTTCGCCGGTGAGCGAGGCGAGGGCAGGAAAATGCGCCCGGAGAAACAGGGCCGGCGCGCCACTGTGCCCGCCGTAGCGCGCGGCGACGATGCTGCGACCGGTGGTGCGTTGCGTGGCAATGAGCCGGGCGATCACGTCGGTAGAAAATCCGGGCTGATCGCAAAGGGCGACGATCGCGGCATCGAGCGCGCGGGAAAACTGCTGAAGCGTGGCGACGCCTGCGCGAAGGGACGACGCCATGCCTTCGGCCCACGCGGGATTTTCGGCGATGAGCACGGGGTGGCGGGCGAGCAGGGGTTTGATTTTTTCGGCGTGCGCACCGAGCACGACGACGACCGGCCAGGTGAAGGAGGCGAGCGCGGCCTCGACGGTGCGCAGGAGCAGCGGCTGGCCGTCGAGGGGCAACAGTTGTTTCGGTTCCCCCATCCGCACCGACGCGCCGGCCGCCAGAATGATCGCGCCGCAGCGGAAGGTCGGAGTGGCGGAGGGCACGGGAAGACGTTACCCGTGGATCGGGCGAGTGCGATGCCGAAGCGGGCGGGCGTCGCGGCTGGCGAGGGTGGCGCGCATTTCGGCGAGGATGCTGAGAGCGACTTCTGCGGGTGTTTCGGCGCCGAGGTCAAGGCCGACTGGGGCGTGAAAACGGGCGAGCTGGTCGTCGGTAAAGTGTGTGCCGTCGCGGCGAAGTTCGTCGAGGATGCGTTCGGCCCGCTGGCGCGGACCGAGCAGGCCGACGTAGCGCAGAGGTCGGGCGAGGAGTTCGCGCAGGATCGGCACGTCGTGAATGTAACGGTGGGTCATGACCACCGCGAGTGCCTCGGGAGGCGGTGCGGCGTGCGAGACAAGAGTGTCGGCGGGTGCGAGCACGAGGGTGTCGGCCGCCGGAAATCGGGCGGCGGACGCAAACTCGGCGCGGGGATCGGCCACCGTGACGTGCCAGCCGAGTGTCTTTGCGAAAACGACGAGAGGTTGAGCATCGTCGCCGGCGCCAAAAACGAACAGCCGGGTGGGAGCGTGCACGGTGTTGAAAAAGACACCGGGCGCGGAGTCGGGAGCCGAATCGGGCGGCGTTGACGCCAGTTCGGACGCGAGCCGCGTGCCGAGTGCCCGCGGATCGGCGGCCTGCCAGACCACCGCGAGCGATGTCGGGCGATGCGCTTGTTGGTCGGTGGCGACGGCGGCGACCCACGGAGGGGCGGGCGGGAGTTTTTCGATCAGCACCTGCACGACGCCGTGACAGCCGAGCCCGACGCCCCAGACGAGATCGTTTTCGGAAGTGGTATCGTAGGTGACGAGTTCGGCGAGGCCCGTGCTGGCGACGTGTTGCGCGCGAGCGAGCACATCTGCTTCAAGGCATCCGCCGCTGATCGAGCCAATCCGGCGGCCGTCGCTGTCGACGAGCAGGCGAGCGCCGGGCCGGCGATAAGAGGAGCCGGTGACCGTGACGAGCGTGGCGAGGACGCGGTCCGGTTTAGGGCGAGAGAACTCCTGCAGAATGGCAGCCAGCTCGGTCATGGTGAGAGGAAGGTGGAGTTCACCGATCTGCCGAACGAGCGCAAATGCCGAAGGCATGAAGTGGCGTCCCTCTATCTATTAAGGAGTGGCGGGGTCTCCGGTTAGGAAAGCCAGGGAAGCACGGAGGTGCCGATTTCGATCCGTCGCACAATGCGGGCGATTGAACGTCATAAAAGCGCGTCTTAACGAAATTATTGCTTTTCTTTTTTTCCCGCTCAACGTGTGCACGCAAACACGGCTCTACGTGTTGCCACAACACTCGGGTAGGCTGTCCGCCGACCCGAACACACAACACAACTGATAATACTATGAACAGACTCCGTTCGCGGAAGTTCGCGGCTGCGTGTTCGCTTTTGGCGATCACCGGGCTGCTGTCGTTAACTGGCGCTCGCGCGCAACAAACTACCACCGCTACGCCGGACGAGCCGGTGAAGCTCGAGAAATTCGTGGTCACCGGATCGAATATTCCCCAAGCGGCCGAGGCGTTGGCTGTCCCGGTGAATGTCGTGGATTTCAAGGTGATGGAAAACAGCGGCGTCAGCGGAAACACGCTGGAGCTTTTGCGCAAAGTAGCGCCGAACATCAGCGGTATCGGCGATGAAAACGCCACGATCGCAACCGGCACCAATCAGGGTGGTGCGTCCGTCAACATCAAGGGTCTGCCGACGCTGGTGCTGGTGAATGGCCGGCGCGTGGTCGATAGTCCGGTGGGTTCCACCAGTTTCTCCCAGTTCGTCGACCTGAACATGATTCCCACGGCGGCGATCGATCGCATCGAAGTCTTGGAGAACGGTGCTTCCGCCATTTATGGCTCTGATGCTGTGGGTGGCGTGATCAATATCATTCTCAAGAAGAACTACAACGGCTGGGAAATCGGCGGTCACTACGGTTATTCGACCAATACCGGCCATTATTCCGAGCGCAGCGGTTATGTGGTGGGAGGGGTGAGCAATGACAAGACCTCCATCACGGTGGCCTTGGACTATCACCAGCACGATCCGATCTTCATGGACACGCGTCCCTACACCAATCCGATCTACGGCACTTACAGCTCCCCGGGCGTCATCGATATCTTTAACAACACCACCGGTGACGATATTTTTTATACGCTGAAGCCCGGTCTGAATGCTCCGACCGTCGCGCCCGGTGGCCGGACCATCGACCAGTTGGTCGCTTCGGGAGACTATGTTGAAAGGTCGGCCGACGACGTGTTCGAGCGGCTCAACCTGGCCAAAGGCCAGACCTTGTTGCAGTATCTCAAGCGCTACAGCGCGATGGCTAATTTCGAGCACAAGATTTTCGGTGACCATCTGGTCGCGTTCGGCGACATCCTTGCCTCTCGCACCTCCACTTGGTCCCAGCTCAATGCCCAACCCGTCGTCCCCTATCTCCTGGACCCGTGGGTGACCGTGAATGTTTTCGGTTACGATTCCTATCCCCCGCCGGCGGGCACGAATTACGTTCCGGCTACGGCGCCGACCAATCCCTTCTCCACAAACTGGCTCGATCAGGGGCAAGCCACACCTGAGTCCCAGGCCGGCTTCGGAGACGGCAGTGGTTATGCGATTGCCGTTCGCAATCGGTTCCTCGCTCATCCGCGCGTTTATCAGAACGATTCCGAACTGTTCCGCGTCACGGGCGGATTCCGGGGCGACATCACGGAAGATCTGCATTGGGAAGCGGCGGCCACTCTGAATCGCGCCACGCTCAACTACACCAATCCGGGTGTGCTCAATACCATCGCGCTCAACGACGCTCTGCAAACCGGCAAGATCAATCCTTTTGCCATCGAGCAAAGCGCGGACGCCTTCGATGGCGTTGTCGGCACGGCCTTTTCCAACGAGCTGAGCACCTTGAATTCATTCGATTTCAAGATCACGGGCACGCCCTTTGAGCTGCCGGCCGGCAAGCTCGGCTTCGCGATCGGCACGGCCTATGTGCGTGAAACGCTTTCGGCTATTCCCGATGCCGGCAGCTTGCCGAATTCGTCGGGCACGACGACCGGCTGGGCGAACGCCACGACCTTCCAGGCGTTCGCTGCCGAGCGCGACTTCGTTTCGGGTTTTGCCGAAATCAGCGCGCCCATCACCAGCGCCAAACAAAATATTCCCGGTGCTTACGCGATCAATGTCGATGCCGCTGTGCGTTACGACAAGTATAACGGCAAAGTGGGTTCCTCCACCACCCCTCAGATCAATCTGAGTTGGGAGCCGATGAATGATCAGTTCAAAGTTCGCGCTTCAGCCGGCAAATCGTTCATCGCCCCTCAGCTCTCCGAGCTTTATGGGCCGATTAGTTCCGGCGCGAGCGACCCGATCAACTATACGACGCTCGGTGGAGTGGCCAAGAGCAACGTCCAATTCCAGTCGACCGGTGGTTCGAACCCCGACCTGAAGCCGACGACGGCGAAATCTTGGAGCGCGGGATTTGTTTATACTCCCAAGGCGGTCAAAGGTCTTTCGGTCACGGTCGATTATTCTCAGATCAAGCAAGAAGCGATCGTCAGCAATGTTCCGCAGGCCACCATCATTCAGGATGTCGAGACGAACGGCACCGCGTCTCCGTATGTCAACCTGATTCGCTATAATAGTCCGAATGGCGGCTCGGTGACCGGCACCGGTGGCATCAGCAACCACTCGAACCAGTCGATCTATATCATTAATAATCTCGTGAACCTTGCCGGCGACAAAGTTAACAGCACGGACATCAACATAGACTATAAGTGGACCACGGATTCCGCCGGCCGCTTCGAGGTGAGTTCTACCTGGACTTGGTATAACACCTACGAGATCCAGCTGATCCCGACCGAGTCGTTCTACGATTACTCGGGCCAGACGTCGGTGAATGGCGGCACGATTCCGAAATGGCGCACCTACACCACCTTCGACTGGTCCTACAAGGGCTTGGACGCGGTGGCGGGGGTGAGTTATATCCAGAGCGTCACGGATGTGGGTGATGGTGGCAGCAACCAGTATGGTTTCCTGCATGTGCCCTCCTTCACCTCCTTCGACCTCGCTCTGTCCTATGATCTGAGCCATCTCCATCTAGGCCGGTGGCTTGACGGTTTCAAGGTGACCGTCGGTGCGAACAACCTCTTTAACCGCATGCCACCGCTGGCCCCGCAAGCATTCTCCGATACGAATGCGGATGTCGGCACCTACGATGGTGCGGTTGGTCGGATGCTCTACGTCAACGCGAGCATCAAATTCTAAGATCGCAGTAGTTTGCTTATCCAAGGCCGGGGCTGATGCCCCGGCCTTTTTTTTGGGTGCGCCCGGCAGGGCGCACCTGCTGGACAGTGAACATGAACGAAAGAACATGTAAGTCTGTTGACCGCCCTGCAGAGGGAAGGTCTAG
>JBEHYR010000074.1:0-26518 GCA_048498075.1 Verrucomicrobiota bacterium
TACCACCTCCGCGAAGCCGCCCTCCACCTCCAGCGCCTCATCCGCGACGAGCCTCTCCTCACCTTCTTCGCCTGCCTGCCGCGCGGCGGAAGCCGCGCGGAAACTCCCAGCTCCAGCGAACTTCCAACCCGCAAAAATCCAGCCCCGATGTTTGGCCCTTCTCTGGAGCTTGGATCTTGGAGCTTGGATCTTTTCCCGCCTTCGCCCTTCGCCAAACCATGACGCCCGCACCCGCTGACCGCTTATGTTTGCACACGATCACCACCAAACCGTGGCCGATCGAAACCGCCGCCGCGCGCTACGCCGCCGCCGGCATCAAAGGCATCACCGTCTGGCGCGACGCCCTCACCGGCCGCGACCTCGTCAAAACCGGCGCCCTCCTCCGCGATCACGGCCTCGGCATCGTCTCCCTCTGCCGCGGCGGTTTCTTCCCCGCCCTCACCGGCGCCGATCGCCAGAAAGCCCTCGACGATAACCGCCGCGCGCTCGCCGAAGCCCACGCCCTCGGCGCGCCGCACGTCGTCCTCGTCTGCGGCGCCGTTCCCGGCCAGCCGCTCGCCGAATCGCGCGCGCAAATCCGCGACGGCATCGCCGCGCTCCTCCCCGACTGCGCCGCCGCCGGTGTGAAACTCGCCCTCGAGCCGCTCCACCCGATGTACGCCGCCGATCGCTCCGCCATCAACACCCTCGCCCAGGCCAACGACCTCGCCGAATCCATCGACTCCCCGTTCGTCGGCGTCGCGATCGACGTGTATCACCTTTGGTGGGATCCCGCGCTCGAGCTGGAAATCGCGCGCTGTGGCCGCTCGAAAAAAATCTTCGCCTATCACGTCTGCGACTGGCGCACACCGACCACCGACCTCCTCCTCGACCGCGGCCTCATGGGCGAAGGCTGCATCCCTCTCCGCCAGATTCGCACCTGGGTCGAAGCCGCCGGCTTCACCGGTTTCAACGAAGTCGAAATCTTCTCCACCCGCCATTGGGCCCGCGATCAAGACGAGTTCCTCCGCGACATCGTCACCGCCTACAACACCCACGTCTGATCGACGTGGCAGCCGTCGATGACCGCCGTTTCCCGCCCCTCTCTCAACTCCCAACCCTCAACTTTCAACCCAATGAAAATCCACCGAATCGGCCTCATCATGAACGGCGTCACCGGACGCATGGGCACCCACCAGCACCTCATCCGCTCCATCAAAGCCATCATCGACCAAGGCGGCGTGAAGGTCTCCGACTCCGAAGCGATTCTCCCCGACCCCATCCTCGTCGGCCGCAACCTCGAGAAGCTCCGCGCCCTCGCCGCCCGCACCGGCGTCACCCGCTTCACCACCGATCTCGCCGCCGCTCTCGCCGATCCCTTCAACCAGATTTACTTCGACGCCACCCTCACCGGCCAGCGCCCTGCCGGCGTCCGCCAAGCCATCGCCGCCCGCAAACACATCTACTGCGAGAAACCCACCGCCACCACCTCTGCGGAAGCGCTCGCCCTCGCCCGCGAAGTCACCGCCGCCGGCCTGAAAAACGGTGTCGTGCAGGACAAGCTCTGGCTCCCCGGCCTGTTGAAACTGAAGCACCTCGTCGCCACCGGCTTCTTCGGCAAAATCCTCTCCGTCCGCGGTGAGTTCGGCTACTGGGTCTTCACCGGCGAACACGAAAAACTCCAGCGCCCTTCGTGGAACTACCGCAAGGAAGACGACGGCGGCATCATCACCGACATGCTCTGCCACTGGCAGTACGTGATTCAAAATCTCTTCGGTGACATCAAATCCCTCACCTGCCTCGGCGCCACGCACGTCCCACAGCGCTGGGATGAATCCGGCCAACCCTACAAAGTCACCGCCGACGACTCCGCCTACGCCACGTTCGAACTCACCAACGGCATCATCTGCCACTTCAACTCTTCCTGGACCGTACGCGTCCGCCGCGACGACCTCCTCACGCTCCAGGTCGATGGCACGCACGGCACCGCCGTCGCCGGCCTCCGCGACTGCACCGCCCAGCACCTCTCCGCCACCCCTCGCTGTATTTGGAATCCGGATGTCGACAGCCCGATCAAATACTTCGACGCCTGGACCCGCGTTCCCGACCAGCAGGTCTACGACAACGCCTTCAAGGTCCAGTGGGAACTCTTCCTCAAACACGTCGTCGCCGGCGACCCCTTCCCCTGGACGCTCCACGAAGCCGCCAAAGGCGTCCAACTCGCCGAACTCGGCCTCGCCAGCTGGGCCAAACGCGCCTGGGTCGACGTCCCGCCGCTCTGATCGCACAGCTCAAAAGCTCCAAGCACCAAGATCCAAGCTCCAGAGAACCTCCAATCACCAGCGACCAATTTGATTTTTGGGCCTTGGTCCTTCTCTGGAGCTTGGTGCTTGGATCTTGGATCTTCCCTCCTCCGTGACCCATCTCCTCCGTCTCCTTTTCGTGGTTTTCGTGTGTTTCGTGGTTCCAAAACATCATGCTTAAAACTGCTCTGATCACCGGCGGCTCCCGCGGCATCGGCTTCGGCATCGCCGAAAAACTCGCCGCCGAAAAGTGGAACCTCGTCATCAACGGCGTCCGCCCTGAGTCCGCCGTCGCCGAGCCGCTCGCCCAACTCCGCGCCCACGGCATCCGCGTCGCCTACGCCCAAGGCGACATCGCGACCGCCGACGGCCGCGCCGCGATCGTTTCCACCTGTAGGAGCCTGCTTGCAGGCGATCCCGCGCGTCCCTCGATCAACCTCCTCGTCAACAACGCCGGCGTCGCCCCGCGCGTACGCGCCGACCTCCTCGAAACCTCCGAGGCAAGCTACGACCATGTCCTCGACGCGAATCTCCGCGGCACGTTTTTCCTCACGCAAGCCATCGCCCGCGATATGGTCGCCGCGAAAAAAGCCGACGCCTCCTTCGACGCCGCGATCGTCAACATCACCTCGATCTCCGCCACCGTCGTCAGCGTCAACCGCGGTGAATACTGCATCGCCAAAGCCGGCCTCGCCATGCTCACGCAACTCTTCGCCGCCCGCCTCGGCGCCGACGGCATTCCGGTCTACGAAGTCCGCCCCGGCGTGATCAAAACCGACATGACCGCCGGCGTGACCGCCAAATACGACGCCCTCATCGCCGACGGCCTGTGCATCCAGCCGCGCTGGGGTTTTCCCGCCGACGTTGGCCGCGCCGTCGCCGCCCTCGCTCGCGGCGACCTGCCGTATTCAACCGGCCAGGTCGTCATGGTCGACGGCGGCCTCACCCTGCCGCGCCTGTAAGTCGCGCGCTCGCCGCGCCACGCTTCCCGCCCGGGAACCCACGGCGTGTTCTCCCGCGGAATTCGCCGATCCTGGTTGGCCGCGAAAACGCAGAGTCCGCAAAAAAGACCCCTCGGTCCTCTTGCGCTTTCCGCGCTTTTTGCGGCCCTTCTGACCGGTCGTCCCTTCGCGATCTCCGCGTTCTTCGCGCAAAAATTCCGCGGCCTCCGCGATCCGCCCTCTCCATGTCATCCGTGTATCGCGCGGTCAAAACTCCGTCTCTCTCTCCACCTCTTTCGCCGGCTTCCATCATAAACTCCGCGATTGAAACGCGGAGTGCGGAAGCCGCGGAGCAACCAGAGCGAGATTGGAATCCCGGAGATCTTCAACCGCGAGGTGAAGATCCGGCGCGAAGCGTGGTTTGGGTTTCTCCTCCGCGCTCTTCGCGGGCTCCGCGTTTCAACCGCGTTTTTCAGCTTCATTCGCGCCCCTTCGCGTGATTCGCGGGCAACCTCTCACCGCCCCATCCGCTCCTCCAGCGCCCGCAAATTCTTCCGCGGATCCGCATAATTCGCATCCGCCCGCACCGCCGCCTCCCAATGCTCGCGCGCCTTCGCGAACTCTTTCCGCCGCGCGAAAAGAATTCCCAAATTATTGTGCGCCCGTGCGTATCCCGGATCGATCCTGAGCGCCGCCTCGTATTCCGCCGCCGCCTCATCGAGCCGACCCGCGGAATCCTCCAGCCAGAGCGCGTAGTTGTATCTCGCCTTCGCGCTCCGCGGATCGAGTTCGACCGCCCGCCGAAAATGCGCCTCGGCCTCCGCCGCCCGCTGCGGTTGCCCACTGAGCAAATCCGCCAGCCCCGCCTCCGCCGGCGCATGATACGGCTGCAACCGGAGCGCCTCGCGATATTCCTTTTCTGCTTCCGCCTCCTTGCCCGCCTCTCCCGCCAGAGCGACTGCCACGGAGAAGTGCGTCTCCGCATCTTTCGGCTTCCGCCGCAGCGCGTCCGCATAAAGTTGAAACGCCTCCGCTCGCCGCGCCGGATTTTTCGCCAACGCATTCGCCAGGTTCAACCGCACCTCGATGAACTCCGGTGCGATCCGCAAGGCCGTCTCGAACTCCGCGATCGCCTCCGCTTCGCGCCCGAGCGTGACGAGTACGTTGCCAAAATTATTATGCGCCTCCGCGCTGTCCGGCTTTAGCCGGATCGCCTCGCGAAAATGCTCGAGCGCCTCCGGCACGCTCGCCGGAGCCGCCGCCAACTCGGTCGCAAGATTGGTATGCGCCATCCAGCACGCCGGATTTTTCGCCAGCGTCGCGCGATAGAGCGTCTCGCCGTCCCGGTAGGTCCGGCTCTGCGCGTGCGATAACCACAACAGCCCGACGACGACTCCCGCCCCCGTCACACCCGCGACCAGGCGGCCCAAATCTCGCCTGTCCGCCCAAATCCAGGCCGCACTCGCCGCCACGGGCACGATCACACCGATGCTCGCGAGATACTGGAAATGGTCCGCGACGTACGAAAACAGGAACGGGTAAACGTTGAAAAATCCCAGCGCCGGAAACAGCGACCCGCCAAAAAACAACCACGCCGCCAGCGGCCCGCGCGCCCGCCTGCGCCCCGCCCACAACCCCAGCGTCACTCCGATCGTCGCGATGAGCCACCACCACCAGCCACCCGATTCCGCCCGCACGTCCCAGCGCGGATACACAAACATGAGGTCCGCCGGCCAGAGCAGTTTTCCGAGGTAGAACCACCCCACTCGTCCCGCCAGCAAACACCGCTCGCCCAGGGACAAATCGAAAGCCTCCCCCTTCGCCCCGATCAGCGTCCGCTCCACCCACGCCGTGAAACTCCCCGCCGCCAGCGCCACGGCAAACCACGGCAACAACGGCCGGATATCGCGCCTCCACCGGAGCACGCCGTCCCGCCACCACAGCACGACCAGCAACGCCGCCGGCAGCGTCGCCGTCACGCTCTTCGTGCCGAGTGCGAGCAGGAAAAATCCCGTCGCGCCCACATACCACCCGGCTTTTCGCCCGCCATTGAATTCCAAATACAGCCGCGCCGCCGCCAGATAAAATACCAGCGACAGCGTGTTCTTCTGCTCCGAGATCCATGCCACCGACTCGACCATCACCGGATGCACCGCGAATAACCCGGCCGCAATCCACTCCGTGCCCCGCGGCCGCGCCGGCCACACGCGGCGCACCACGCTCGCGAGCAGCCAACAGGCGAGCGCATGCCACAGCACGTTGACCAAATGATACCCGGGCGTCGCATCGCCCCACAATCGGTGCTCCACCCAAAACGCACTGTGCAGCACAGGATAAAACTGCTGCGTCGCGTGCACGTCGCTCCAGATTCGCGCGAGCCCGGCCCGCGACT
Source organism: Verrucomicrobiota bacterium (assembly GCA_048498075.1). Lineage (GTDB taxonomy): Bacteria > Verrucomicrobiota > Verrucomicrobiia > Opitutales > Opitutaceae > Opitutus. The sequence continues at coordinate 5,616 of JBEHYR010000074.1, forward strand.
GCAGTTCCGGCGACGTCACATGCGCCGCATCATCCCACACCATCCCGCCCCGCAGCGCCGGCCAGTAGCACACCAGCAGCAGCGCAAGGATCGCCAGTGCCTTCGCGCCGTCCTTCGATAAAATTCCGCGCTGCTGCATTCCCCCCAGCGTAGACACCTCGCGCCGGCGCCTTCAACCCCCGGAAGCGCGGGCCGTGGCCCGCATCCGCCGCAATCCGGACGGACCCGCCTGCCCTCCTATGGCGCGGCCGCGTATCAGACTCGCCATCGCGCCACCTCCCTGTGCTTCCGCGCAGGGCTACAGCAGCATTCGTAGCCCGCTGCGGAAGCAGCGGGACAGGGGACAGAGTGGCGGCTAAGGCGCGTCAGCCTGTTGCGCGAAGCGCAACCGCTGCCCCCGAGCCTCCTTCGTCCCTCAACCCCGCACCCTCAACCGCACTCTCACTCCGGCGCCTTCGTGCTGTCGTAGCTCCGCGCCAGCCACGCCTTCGGCACCGGCACGATGCAGATGTTCATCGCGTGTCCGTCGGCTGAAAGCATTGCCGACTGGATTTCGATCTTCGTGCCGTCGGCATTGAACGTCGGATGCAGATGATCCGCCGCCGTCGGTTTATGACCCGTCGTCAGCATGATCATTTCGTTCGTGTGCCGGTCGATCAGATACAGGCTGCGCGAAAAATCGTCCCCCACCGCCCAGCGGCCATCCGCCGAGCCATTGACGTGCCACAGCCCGCTGCCCGTCTTCGTCTGGCCGGCGATGTAAACCTGCCGCGTGCGCAAATTCGCGATCGCCAGTCCCGTCGCATGCTCGCGCGTGCCCGCCGTGCCCCACTCGTCGTTCACTCCGATCTTCCGGTGGCCCATGATGGCGAACGCCACCTCGTCCTTCGTGATCACCGCCTCGTGCGTCACCCAGTCATACGCCGGCTCCACCTAGAGCGGCCGCAGCCCCGTGCCGTCGGCCATCACTGTCCACGTGCGCTGCGGCGACTTCCCGCCCGTTTCCCAGCAGAAAACGATCTCGCCCGGCACCCACGGATTCGTCTGCACGTGCCCGATCTGAAACGGCACCGCCACGATGAATTTCACCTCGCCCGTCTTCAGGTTCATGCTCGCGAGCCCCGTCGGCCCCGCACCCATATGCCGCGGACCGTAGTTTTCCTCCACCTTCGCACCCGGCGCCAGGTGCTTCGCCGCCTCCTCCTTGCTGCCCACGCGGAAGTAGGCGAACTCCTCCGTGCAATCGAGCGCCACATCGCCCACCGCTCCCAGCTCGGGCGGCACCACGCCGCACACGTGCTGGTATTCAGATTCCGGTTTCAGCGATCCCGCCGCGCTGTCGGCGAAAAGTTTTCCCAGGTCCACCCGCACGATCTGCGACGGCCCGGTCGGCGCGCCTGGCCCCTTTGCCGGCACCGCCGGCACACCCGCGGCGCCCGAAGCATTCCCCAGCCTCACGCCCGGCGTGCGCAGGAAATACAAACTCATCGAGTGGTCCGCGAGGCACAGCATTCCGGCGTAGCCGCCCTCGGTCACCTGCACGATGTCGCCCGTTTCCTCGTTCACCGCCATCGCCTCGCCCTTCACGCGATTCGACCGGAACACCAGCCACTTCCCGTCCGACGTCCACTGGTGATGCGTCTGGTAAATCTTCGAGTCGCCCACCGGCGTGCTCGTTAGAAACGTCAACGGCGTGCCCGTCACAGGATCGACGACGACTTTCTTTTCCGACGGAAACCGCCGCCCGATCTGCGCCGATGCCGGCGCCACGAAAGCCGCGAACACTGCCAGCACCGACATGGCGCGGGCCAGATAAACGAGAGTCTTGGTCATGGGAATTTTTGGGGAGTACTTCTGATTGGGAAAAAACGCTACCGGTCGCGAACACGAACGCGAACGCGCGAGGCAGACGTGACGCTGCTCTTCCACCGCGGATGCAACGGCGCGCCGCAAAATGCGCGCGGACAGTCAAACATCCTGGCCGCGCCGCGCATCTCCTCCGCCCTCAGCGCGTCTGGCCGCCGAACTCACTGCGTTCCCCATGCGACATCTCCCCTGTCTCGTTGCCTCCTGCCTTTTTGTCCTCGCACCCGCCGCCCGTGCCGCTGCGCCGTCCGATCTGCCGCACCTCGTCCACGAAAACGGCCGCCACGCGCTGATCGTCGATGGCGCGCCTTTTCTCATCCTCGGCGGCCAGTGCCACAACTCCAGCGCCTGGCCTGCGACGCTTCCCGCCGTCTGGTCCGCGATCGACCTGCTGCATGCCAACACCCTCGAAGTGCCGATCTCCTGGGAGCAGTTCGAACCCGAACGCGGCCGCTTCGACACCTCGATCGTCGACCTCCTCCTCGCCCAAGCCCGCGAGCATCGCCTCCGCCTCGTCCTCCTCTGGTTCGGCACCTGGAAAAACGGCAGCGCGCATTATCTTCCGCTCTGGCTGAAGACCGATCCGCAGAAATACCCGCGCGTCCTCGGCCGCGACGGCCGCCTCGTCGACTCGCCCTCGCCTCACGCGCCCGCGCTGCTCGAAGCCGACCAGCGCGCCTTCGCCGCGCTCATGCGCCATCTGAAATCCGCCGACCCCCAGCACACCGTCATCATGGTGCAGGTCGAAAACGAACCCGGCACCTGGAACGCCGTCCGCGACTTCTCCCCCGCCGCCGAGAAGATTTTCACCGCACCCGTCCCCGCCGATCTCCTGGCGAAACTCCACCGCTCCGCTCCCGCCGGCGCTGACTGGTCCGCGGCGTTCGGCGCCGACGCCGATGAGTTTTTCCACGCGTGGTCCGTCGCCCGCTACATCGACGCCGTCGCCGCCGCCGGCAAAGCCGAGTATCCGCTCCCGCTCTACGTGAATGTCGCCCTCCGCGATCCCATCGCGAAACCCACCGCCGATCACTACGAAAGCGGCGGCGCCACCGACAACGTCCTCGACCTCTGGAAAGCCGCTGCGCCCGCGATCGATCTCCTCGCCCCCGACATCTACCTGCCCGACACCGCCCGCTACACGAAAGTGCTCGAACTCTACGCCCGCCCCGACAACCCGCTGTTCGTCCCCGAGACCATCGGCAGCCCCGCCGTCTCCCGTTTCTGCTACGACGCCCTCGCCCGTGGCGCCCTCGGCTGGTCGCCCTTCGGCATCGATCGCGCCCGCCCATCCGCCGCCGGACACGAGAGCGACCCCGATCCCGTCGCCGCGATGTATGCCGCTCTCGCCGCGAATCAGCGCGAATTCGCCCGCCTCGCCTTCGCCGGAAAACTCCACGCCGCTTTCGAAGAAAAAGAGATCGCCGCGACCACGCTCACGCTCGGCTCCTGGCGCATCGCCGTAAAGTTCGGTCCGCCGGCGTTCGGCTTCGGCCGCGAACCGAAACCCAACGCCGAACTCGTGGGCCGCGCCCTGATCGGCGAACTCGGCGACAACGAATTCGTCGTCACGGCCTACATGGCGCGCGTCGACTTCCAGCCCGCCGGCGCCACCGAAAAATCCGGCCCGCAGCGCGAATACCTCCGCGTCGAGGAAGGCGTATTCGAAAATGGCGCGTTCCACGCGACCCGCATTTTGAACGGCGACGAGACCGATTGGGCGCTGAACTTCGGCGCCACGCCCGTCGTCCTCCGCGTCCGCCTCGGCACCTATTAGCTTAAATTCCGCGATTCAGACGCGGAGCGCGCGCGGAGACCGCGGAAGAACCAGAGCGAGATTGAAATCGCGGAGAGATTCACCCGCGAGGTGAAGATTCAGCGCGAAGCATGGTTTGGTTTTCTCCTCCGCGTTCTTCGCGAACTCCGCGTTTCAACTGCGTTTTTCAGGATCAACGTAGGGCGGGCTTCAGCCCGCCTTTCGTCTTTCTCGCCGCAACCGGCGGGCTGAACCCCGCCCTGCTCCGGTATTCCGCAGAAACCAGCGCTCCCCCCTCAACGTCTTTCCGCGGTCCCCAAAACAAAAATCAAAATGAAACCTTCCCTCAAATTCCTGGCCCTCGCCTCTGCCGCCGCCTGTTTCACCTCCGCTCTCCCCGCCGCCGATGCCGCCCCTGCTGCTTCCGCCACCGCCGAAGCCCCAGCCGCCGCCGCCTCGCCTACCGGCCTCTGGAAATGGACCCAAAAAGGCCGCGACGGCGCCAGTTGGGAGCAGTCCCTGAAACTCAACTACGCCGACGGCAAACTCACCGGCGCGCTGCTCGCCGCTGAAGCGCCCTGGGGCCAGACGCCCGAAACCGAAATCAGCGACGGCTCGTTCAAGGACGGCGTCGCAAGCTTCAGCGTTCACCGCGAATTCAACGGCAATACCTTTGTCATCAAATACGCCGGCAAACTCAGCGGCGACACCCTCACCGGCACCGTCGAGCGCCCCGGCCGCGACGGCGGCGCCCCGCAGAAACGCGACTGGACCGCCACACGCGGGAAATAAACACCCTTCCGATTTCGCAAAAAAATCCCGCCCTCCCCGGCGGGATTTTTTCGTCTCCGTAGCCCTACCTCGTCGCCTCGTAGTCCCCCTCGTAGCCCGCTGCGTGAGCAGCGGGATTCGCGTGCCGTGCCGTGCCGCGCCGTGCTCGCCGCGGCCGCGCCAGCGGACCATCCGGCCAGCAAGCGCGCCGCGGCCGGACCTTATTTCAAATGCTCCGCGAGGAAGCTTTCGATGTGCGTGTAAAGTTCGACCTCGTGGTCGAAGTGCCGGATCTGGCCGCCCTCGGGGAGGAAATACATTGTCTCATGAACGATCCCCGCATCGGCCGACCTGCTGCCTTCTGAGCCCATTGCCCCGCCGGAAACCTCCACCTCCTCCCGCCATCGTCTTCCGCCGCCTCGGCCGCCCACCCCACCCGGGCCGAACCCCAAGTCCGATGTCACCTATTAAGTGACATTTAGCTCTCCACCTTGCGGACTCACCCGGCTAAAACGCCATCGCACCCTCCAACATGTCACTTAATAGGTGACATCGGGCGCGACGTTGCGGGGGCCGAAAGAAGTACCAGCGGGCGATGGGGCGGAGGCGTACGGAAATGGCGCCGATACGGCCCGGATTTTTTATGATTGATTTCAATCATATCGCCTGGGAAATTCGCCTCCCACTCGTTTCCTCCCCTCACACCCGATCCCTCCCACCCATGCCCTCCTACCGCTACGTCAACTTCCTCTGGGACGACGCCCAGGCCGCCTCCCTCGATCCCGTCGGCCGCCTCGTCTACCGCTCCAATCTCCTCGGTCGCGATCAGCGCATCACCAACACCGGCGGCGGCAACACCTCCTCCAAGCTCGCCGAGCAAGACCCGCTCACCGGCCAGCCCACCGAGGTTCTCTGGGTCAAAGGTTCCGGCGGCGATCTCCGCACCAGCACCCGCGAAAACTTCTCCTCCCTCTACCAACAGAAACTCCTCGATCTCCAAAAACTCTACGCCGCCCGCCCCGACAAAGGCCTCAAGGCCCCCGCCGAGGACGACATGGTCGGCATGTACACGCACGCCACGTTCAACCTGAACCCGCGCGCCTCCTCGATCGACACCCCGCTCCACTCGTTTCTGCCCGGCAAGCACGTCGATCACATGCACCCGAACGCGATCATCGCGATCGCCGCCTCGAAAAATTGCGAGCGCCTCACGCGCGAGATTTTCAACGGCGAGATGGCCTACGTCCCGTGGATGCGCCCCGGCTTCGAACTCGGCCTCGCGATGCAAAAAATCTCCCGCGAGCAGCCGCAGGTCCGCGCAATCATGATGGGCCAGCACGGCTTCATCTCCTGGGCCGACGACGACAAGCAGTGCTACACCGACACGCTCAATTTCATCGAGCGCGCCGCCACCTACATCGAGGGAAAATACGCCGCCAAGGGCGGTGACGCCGCCGCGTTCGGTGGCCAAAAACATCAAACGCTCGACGACGCAAAACGCCGCGCCACCTTCGCCGCCATCCTCCCGTGGCTGCGCGGCCAGGTCTCTAAAGAGAAGCGCTTCATCGGCACGATCCAGGACGACGCGAAAATCCTCCGCTTCGTAAATTCCAAGGACGCCGCCCGCCTCGCCGAACTCGGCACGAGCTGCCCCGATCACTTCCTCCGCACCAAGATCAAGCCCCTCTACGTCGACTGGAACCCGCAGACCGAAGACCTCGCCGCTCTCAAGGGCAAACTCGCCGCCGCGCTCACCGCCTATCGCGCCGACTACGCGTCCTACTACGCGAAGTGCAAACACGCCAACTCCCCCGCCATGCGCGACCCGAGCCCCACCGTCGTCCTCATCCCCGGCCTCGGCATGGTCGCCTGGGGCAAGGATAAGTCCGAGTCGCGCGTCACCGCCGAATTCTACAACTGCGCCGTCGAAGTCATGCGCGGCGCCGAGGCGATCGACACCTACATCGCGCTCCCGCAGCAGGAGGCATTCGACATCGAGTATTGGCTGCTCGAAGAAGCGAAACTGAAGCGCATGCCGGCCGAAAAGGAACTCGCCCGCCAGATCGTCGTCGTCATCGGCGCCGGTTCCGGCATCGGCAAGGAAACCGCGCACCGCCTCGTGAAAGAAGGCGCTCACATCGTCGCCGTCGACCTGAACGCCGACGCCGCCAACGCGACCGCACGCGAAATCGAATCCAAATACGGCGTCGGCATCGGCGTCGCCGGCACGGGCCTCTCCGCCTGCGGACCCGCCCTCGGCCTCGCCGCCAACATCACCGACCGCGCCTCCATCCGCGCCATGCTCGACCAAGTCGCGCTCGCCTACGGCGGTTTCGATTCCATCGCCGTCACTGCCGGTATCTTCGTCCCAAGCGACACCACCGGCCACATCCCCGACGAGAAGTGGGCGCTCACCTTCAACATCAACGTCACCGGCAGCTACCTCGTCGCCGACGAAGCCGCGAAGACCTGGCGCGACCAAGGCCTCCGCGGCAACCTCGTCCTCACCACGAGCGCCAACGCCGTCGTATCCAAAAAAGGCTCGCTCGCCTACGACACCTCGAAAGCCGCCGCCAATCACCTCGTGCGCGAACTCGCCCTGGAGCTCGCCCCGCTCGTCCGGGTCAACGGCGTCGCCCCCGCGACCGTCGTGCAAGGCTCCGCGATGTTCCCCCGCGACCGCGTCATCGGTTCCCTCGCGAAATACAACATCCCCTACACCGACGACGAAGCGACCGATTCCCTGGTGAAGAAACTCGCCCAGTTCTACGCCGACCGCACCCTCACGAAATCCCCCATCACGCCCGCCGACCAAGCCGAGGCCTACTTCCTCCTCGTCAGCTCGCGCCTCAGCAAAACCACCGGCCAGGTGATCACCGTCGACGGCGGCCTCCACGAAGCCTTCCTCCGCTAACCGGTAGGGACTAATCGGTAGGGACGCCTCTCCGAGGCGTCCGTCCCGTTGTAGGCGTCCGTTCCGTTGTAGGGCGGGGTCTCCCGACCCCGCCGCCCGGCGCACGGGCAACCCGCCCGTGCCTTCCCCGCCGCGGTCAAATTGACCGCGCTACGTCCTCCAAGCCCGACTCCCGTCGGGCTCTTTTTTTCCCATCTCCCCTTCCGCTCCTGCCGCACCGACCACCGCCCCATTCTCCCACCGTCCGCCGCCACATTCGATTCATTCGCGTGCATTAGCGTCCATTCGCGGTTACCTCCTCTTCTCTCTTCCCCATGGACTCCTCCTGGCTTCACCCCCGCGACGAACTCGTCGCCACGATGCAGCGCATCTACCGCTACCGGATGACGACCACCTCCGGCGGCAACCTCTCCATCCTCGACCCCGACGGCTCCATCTGGATCACGCCCTCCCGCGTCGACAAAGGCTCGCTCAACGCCTCCGACATCGTCCGCGTCTTCCCCGACGACCGCCGCGACGGCGCCCACCCGCCCTCCTCCGAGTTCCCCTTCCACCGCGAAATCTATCGTCGCCGCCCCGACCTCCGCGCCATCGTCCACGCGCATCCCGGCGCCCTCGTCGCATTTTCCATCTGCCGCCAACTTCCGGATACGCGCGTCCAGTCGCACGTTCACGCCGTCTGCGGTCGCGTCGCCCTCGCCCCCTATGCCTGCCCCGGCACGCAGGCCCTCGGGGACAAGATCGCCGACACCTTCGTCGCCGGCGCCGATTGCGTGCTCCTCGAAAATCACGGCGTCGTCATCGGCGGCCGCGATCTCCGCGAAGCTTTTCAACGTTTCGAAACGCTCGAGTTCGCCGCCCAAACCCTCATCCGCGCCGCCACTCTCGGCCCGATCAAAACCCTCACCGCCGACGCCCTCGCCATCGACACGATGCCGTCGTTCAGCGAACTCCTCGCGCGTCCGCCGACCAACGACGAAAAAGATCTTCGCCATCAAATCTGCCGCTTCGCCCACCGCGCCTACCAGCAACGCCTCCTCATCAGCACCGCCGGCGCCCTGTCGACGCGCCTCGCTGCCGACGAATTTCTCATCACCCCTCGCCGCCGCGATCGCCTCGAAATCTCCCCGCCCGGCCTCGTCCGCGTCCGCGGCGATGCCTGCTCCGCCGGCCAGCAACCCAGCCGCGCCGCCCGGCTCCACGCCGAAATCTACGCGCACCACCCATCGATCGGCGCGGTCATCAACGCCCAGCCCGCCCACGCGTCCGCCTTCTGCATGACCGACGCGCCGCTCAGCACGCGCACGATCCCCGAGAGCTACGTCGTCCTGAACAACGCGCCCAAGCTCCCCTTCCTCCGCATCGTCGAAGATGCCGCCGAAATCGCTTCGCATCTCTCGCCCACGCACACGCCCGTCGTCCTGATCGAAAACGAAGGCGCCCTCGTCGTCGGCCGCACGCTCCTCGAAGCCTTCGACCGCCTCGAAGTCCTCGAAGCCACCGCCGAAGCCCTCCTCCTTGCGCGCCCGCTCGGCCCGCTCGTGCCGATGCCTGAGCCCGCCATCGCCGAACTCCGCCGCGCCTTCAACATCCCGTGATTTGGAGTGCGGCGGCTCGACGCCGCTTTCGACGGGCCGGCTCGACGGCCCGCGCGTCTTAATCCTTCGCTCGCTCCGCGCCCTCCTCCATCCGCGCCATCCGCGCCATCCGCGGTAAATGGATCGGGTTAACGTCAGTCCATTTCATGATTGAATCGCGTCATATCCGCCGCGCATCGTGCCGCTCATGCGCGTGCCCCTGCACATCGTGGAGAAACGCCGCGAGCGGCTTCGCCAGCTGATTCGCACCGACGGCTTTCTTCCACTCGCCGAAATCTGCCGCCGCCTCGAAGTCTCCGAGGCCACCGCCCGCCGCGACCTCGCCACCATCGCCGCCAAAGGCCACATCACGCGCACCCGCGGCGGCGCCCTCGCCGACTACAACACCACCTTCGCCTCCCTCGGCCAGCGCGCTGTCCGCGCCCGCACCGCCAAGACCCGCATCGCCGCCACCGCCGCCGCGCAAATCACCGACCGCAGCACCCTCTTCCTCGACGCCGGCACCACGATCCAGGCCATCGCCCGCCTCCTCCTCGCTCGCCAGCCCTTCAAAGCCCTCATCGTCGTCACCAACAGCCTCACCGTCGCCAGCGTCCTCGGCGGCGCCGCTGGCGTGGAACTCCACGTCCTCGGCGGCATGTTTCTCCACCGCCAGGCCGTGCTCTTCGGCCCGCAATCCGTCCGCGCCCTCGCCGCGTGGAAATTCGACGCCGCCTTTCTCGGTGGCGAAGCCCTCGACGCCGCCGGCATCTCCAACTCGCACGCCAACATCGCCGCCTTCCAGCAAGCCGTGCTCAAGCACGCCGCGAAAACTTATTTCTGCCTCGACGCGACCAAGCTCGGCCGCGCCACCCCGCACCGCGTCGTCGGTTGGGACCAGCCCCTCACGCTGATCACCGACGCCCCTGCCGCCGCCCTCGCCAAAGCCGCGATCCCGCTCCCGCTGACGAGCTACCTCCCCGCGAAGTAGCACCGTTTTTCCTGTTGTAGGGCGGGGGTCTCCGCACCCCGCCGCTCCCGCCGCCCTTCTCTAACCCGCTCGTCACCCCCGGCCTCCACCCCGCGCTCGCATCTACGATATGATCGCTCCCGATCATATAATGCGCAGCTCCCGCCAAAATCCGCCGAGCCGCCCCTCCCGCATTCTGGCAAGCTGGCCGCCGCGATGTCCCCTCCGCCCGCCACGCCCCACCGAGCCGAGATCGAGCACGCCGTGCGTCGCCAGCTCTATCAGCGACTCGGCCAGCCGATGCCCCGCTCCGTCCGCGCGCCCCGCCCGCTCGTCGTCAACGCTTCCGCCCGCCATTGCCACCTGACACCGCAGGCCGTCGAGACGCTCTTCGGCCCCGGCCACCAGCTTCGCCCGAAAAAGTGGCTCTACCAGGCCGAGCAGTTCGCCGCCGAGGAATCCGTCACGCTCATCGGCCCGCGCAGCCGCGTCATCTCCAATCTCCGCATTCTCGGCCCGTGCCGCGATCTCAACCAGGTTGAACTCGCCCTCACCGACGCGATCACGCTCGGTTTCGAAATCCCCGTCCGGGCGTCCGGCAAAATCGACGGCACGCCCGGCTGCATGCTCATGGGCCCCGCCGGTTTTTTCGAGCTTCCGCAAGGCGTCATCCGCGCCGCGCCCCACGTGCACATGCACCCCGACGACGCCGCATTCTACGGCGTGAAAGCCGGTGACTTCATGCGCCTGCGCATCGGCGGCCCCTGCGCGATGACCTTCGACCGCATGCTCGTGCGCGTCTCCCCCGACTTCAAACTCGAGGTGCACATCGACACCGACGAAGCCAACGCCTGCGGCCTCGCCCCCGAAACCCCCTGCGAACTCCTCCCCTGATTCCGCTCAATGCGCCTCACCTCGCCCAAATCCCGAGTAACCTAATGGGTTACTCCACCTCTGAACCGTCCCGCCATTTTTCGCCCGCTGTCACCTCCTCGTCTCCTGACCGCTCTCAACTCTCAACCCTCATCTCTCACCTAAAAAATCCCCATGAATGAATCCATCGGCATGATCGAAACCAAAGGCTACGTCGGCTCCATCGAAGCCAGCGATGCCATGGTCAAAGCCGCGGGCGTTACGCTCGCTCGCCAAATCCAGATCGGAGGCGGCCTCGTCACCATCCTCGTCCGCGGCGATGTCGGCAGCGTCAAAGCCGCCGTCGAAGCCGGCGCGGAAGGCGCCAAGCGCGTCGGCGAACTCGTCTGCGCCCACGTCATCGCCCGCCCCCACGCGGAACTCCTCAAGCAGTTCAACCTCGCCTGAGCCTCTCCGTGTAGCCCGCGGCGTGAACAGCGGGACCGCCCTCTCTTCCGTCTCCGAACTCCGATCCGATCTCCGCCACCCGCGCGGCCTGTCCGTCTCTCAACTCTCAACCCTCATCTCTCAACTCGCCGCTTCCGCGGCGCTCTTCCCATGGCATCCGAAGCTCTCGGCATGATTGAAACCAAAGGCCTCTGCTCCCTCCTCGAGGCCTCCGACGCCGCTCTGAAAGCGGCCAACGTCACGATGACTGGCTACGAAACCATCGGCTCCGGCCACGTCGCCGGATTTTTCCGTGGCGATGTTGCCTCCCTCAAAGCCGCGGTCGAAGCCGGCGCCGAAGCCGCGAAACGCGTCGGCGAAGTCATCGCCGTCCAGGTCATCCCACGCCCGCACGAGGATCTCCCGACCCTCGGCAAGTGGCTCTGAGTCGCGTCCATCTTTCGTTGTAGGGCGGGGTCTCCCGACCCCGCCGCTCCCCGCCGCTCCCCGCCGAACCCCGCCGCTTCACGCCGCGCTCTCACCCGCGCCAAGCCCACGTCGCACCTCGTCTCGGCCATTCCGCCCTCCGCCCTCGCTCCTCCGTCTTCCACCGTGCACGTCCTCGTCGCGAACCTCGGCTCCACGTCGTTCAAATACCGCCTCTTCGCCGTCGCCGGCGATGGCGCGCCCGCGCAGTTGCTCGCTCGCGGCGGCAGCGAACGCGTCACCGACCACGCCATCGCCATCGATCGCGCGCTCACCGAACTCTCCGTCGCCGGCCACGTGCAGTCGCCCGCCGACCTCGATGGCATTGGTTTCAAAACCGTCTTCGGCGGCGAGCTCACCGGCTGCGTCCTCGCCGACGAATCCGTCGAACGCGCGCTCCTCGACGCCGCCGACCTCGCGCCCGCGCACAACCCGCCCTACGCCGCCGGCCTGCGCCTCTTCCGCGAGCAGCTCCCGTCCGTCCCGCGCGTCGCGCTCTTTGAGACCGCGTTTTACCAATGGATGCCCGACTACGCACGCCGTTATGCGATTCCTGATACGTGGCACCGGGCCGGCATCCGGCGCCATGGCTTCCACGGCGCCAGCCACAAGTGGGTCGCCGAGCGCTCCGCCGAACTCCTCGGCCGCTCCGACATCGCCGCCGTTGCCCGCCGCCTCTACCTCGACGGCCCGCGCACGATCCCCGGCGCGCCCCTCCGCGTGATCTCCTGCCATCTCGGCGGCTCCAGTTCCGTCACGGCGATCTCCGATGGCGTCGCCACCGGCACCAGCATGGGCCTCAGCCCGCAGTCCGGCCTCCCGCAGAGCAACCGCGTCGGCGACCTCGACTCCGCCGCACTCCCCTGCGCGATGCGCCGCCTCAACCTCTCCGTCGCCGACGCCGAACTCGCCCTCTCGAAATCCTCCGGCCTGCTCGGTCTCTCCGGCATCAGCGCCGACCTGCGCGACATCAAAGCCGCCGCCGATCGCGGCGACGCTCGCGCGCAACTCGCGATCGACGTCTTCGTTCACTCGATCCGTCACTGGATCGGCGCGTTCTGGTTCGACCTCGGCGGCTGCGATGCCCTCGTGTTCACCGGCGGCATCGGCGAGAACAACCCCTGGCTGCGCGAGTCCGTCTGCGCCGGTCTCGGCGAACTTGGCTTGTATCTCGATCCCGAACTCAACCTCACCGCTCCGCTCGAGATCGATCTCGCCGGCGGCGATTCTCGCACGCGCGTCTTCGCGATTCCCGCCAACGAGGAACTCGTCGTCGCCCGCGAAACCGCCCGCCTCCTCACCGCTCAAAAAAGCCAACCGATAGCGGCGGTGTATGACCACCGGTCCTCGTAAACTCGGCCGTCACAGACCGCCGTTACAACCCGAACTCCCCTCTCCGAACTCCGCCGCCCCGCGCGGCTCTCTCAACTCCCAACCCTCAACGCTCAACTCCAAACTAAAATGTCCCAACCCGCCCTCGGTCTCCTCGAAACTCGCGGCATCACGGCGCTCGTCGCCGGCACCGATGCCATGCTCAAATCCGCCAACGTCATGCTCGTCGGCCCGATGAAACAAGTCGGCAATGCGCTCGTCACCGCCGTCGTCACCGGCGATGTCGCCGCCGTCAAAGCGGCCACGGAAGCCGGCGCCGCGGCCGCCCGTCAATACGGCGAGGTCGTCACCGTCCAGGTGATCGCCCGCCCCCACGACGACGTCGCCGCCGTCCTCCCGAAAGCACCCGCCGCGAAAAAATGAGGTGGAGCCCGGCGTCCCCCCGGGCTTTCCGGTCGGGACAGCTTCCCGGTAGGGACGGCTCTCCGAGCCGTCCGCCTCCGAACTCTCAGCTCTGGACTCTCAACTCTCAGCTATTTTCCGCCATGTTCCTCGCCCGCGTCATCGGCTCCGTGGTCTCCACCAAAAAAGACGAGACCCTGCGCGGCCGAAAACTTCTCCTCCTTCGACCGCAGCTCGTCGACGAATCCACCCCGGCGAAATTCCGTCCCGGTCCCAACACCATCGTCGCCGTCGACGCCCTCGGCGCCGGCATCGGCGACCTTGTGCTCTTCTGCCAGGGGAGTTCCGCGCGCCAGGCCGCCGGCATGAAGTCGCTCCCGATCGACGCCGCCGTCGTCGGCCACGTCGACACCGTCGAAGTCCTCGGCAAGCGCCTCACCTGAGCTTTTCGACCGGTAGGGCCGGCTCTCCGAGCCGTCCGCAACGCCGCTCCGCCACCCTACCGCTTCCCCGCTCCGCGCTTCCTCGCTCCGGTTTTTCAACTTTCACCCTTCAACTCTCAACCGGCCCGCGCCCGTGTCCCAACTCATTCTCGACGAAACCCTCGTCCGCAGCGTCGTCACCGAAGTCCTGAAAAACTTCACCGCGCGTGGCGCCACCCTCTCCACCCTCACCGCGCCCGCCGTATCCGCGGTCAAACCACGCGCCGCCTCCGGTCCGCGCCACGGCGTCTTCCCCGACGCCCCCTCCGCCTGCGCCGCCGCCCAGCTCGCGTATCAACAACTCTGCGTCAAAGGCGTCGCCGCCCGCGTGAAGGTCGTCGAGATCGTGAAAGACCTCTGCACGCGCCACGCCGTCGAGTGGGGCCAGTTCGAGTTCGCCGAGACGAAAATCGGCCGCCTCGACCACAAGATCGAAAAACTCCAGATCGTTAAACTCGTCCCCGGGGTCGAGTGGCTCCGCCCCGACGCCCGCAGCGGCGACCACGGCATCACCCTCGAGGAATACACGCCCTACGGCGTCATCGCCGCGATCCTGCCGATGACGCACTCGATCCCGACGCTCTCCGGCAACATCATCAACATCGTCGCCGCCGGCAACGCCGTCGTCTTCAACCCGCACCCCGGCGGCGCCCGCTCCGCCGCCCTCGCCGTCCGCGTCTACAACGAAGCCATCTTCGCTGCCACCGGCATCGAGAATCTCGTCTGCACCATCGAGCAGCCCTCGCTCGATTCCTTCGACGCCCTCTGCGCCGCGCCCGAAGTCCGCGTCCTCTGCGTCACCGGCGGCCCCGCCGTCGTCGCCGCCGCGATGAAGTCCGGCAAGCGCGCCATCTGCGCCGGCCCCGGCAATCCGCCCGTCGTCGTCGACGGCACGCGCGACCTCGACGCCACCGCCCGCGACATCGTCACCGGCGCCGCCTACGACAACAACCTCCTCTGCATCGGCGAAAAGGAAGTCTTCGTCCTCGATCACGTCGCCGACAAATTCCTCGCCGCCCTCTCCCGCCACGGCGCGCACCAGCTCAACAGCTCGCAACTCGCGAAGCTCACCGCCGCTGCCTTCACCACGAAAGCCGACGCCGGCGGTTGCTCACATCCCGTGCTGAATCGCGCCTTCGTCGGCGCCGATCCCGCCGTCCTCGCGCAGCACGCCGGCGCCAACCTGCCCGCCGGCACCCAACTCCTCTTCGCCGAAACCGACGCGAACCACGCCTTCGTGATCGAGGAGCAGATGATGCCGATGCTTCCCATCGTCCGTGTGCGCTCGATCGAAGAAGGCGTGCAAGCCGCACTCCACGCCGAGCACGGCTACAAGCACTCCGCTATCATCCACTCGCTCAACATCGACCACCTCACGCTCATGGCCCGCACGCTGGACACCACGCTCCTCGTGAAAAACGGCGCCTGCACGGCTGGACTCGGCCTCGGTGGCGAAGGCTATCTCAGCTACTCGATCGCGACGACGACCGGCGAAGGTATCACGAATCCCCGCACGTTCACCCGCACCCGCCGCTGCGTGATGGTCGACGGCCTCAAGATCTACTGATGCGCCCAACCCATCAGTCCATCCCCGCCCCCGTAGCGACGAGCGCCAGCGAGTCGACCCTCCCTGCGCTCTCGCGCAGGGCCACGCTGCCTGTAGCCCGCTGCGGGAGCAGCGGGACGCTCCCGCCACCATGATTCCCGCCCGCATCGACGGCCACATCGTCAGCTCCGCCTGCCACCCGAGCATGCGCGGCACGCGCACGGTCATTTGCCAGCCGCTCGACGCCGATGGCCACGACGAAGGCGCGCCGATCCTCGCCGTCGATCCGCTCGGCGCCGGCCTGCATCAACGCGTGCTCATCTCCACCGATGGCTCCGCCACCCGCGAACTCGTCCGCGACCCGAAGTCCCCTCTCCGCAACTTCGTCCTCGCCCTCGTCGACCCGCCTGCCGCCGGTAGGGACGGCTCTCCGAGCCGTCCGTAACGCTTCGCGGACGCCTCGGAGAGGCGTCCCTACCTCCGCCGCCCTCCGTTCTCTCAACTCTCATCCCTCAACTCTTCAACTCGCTCGCCCGCCCCATGCGCCTCGGCACCGTCATCGGCCGCATCACGCTCACGCACCAGGAGCCCGTCTACAACGGCGGCCGCCTGCTGATCGTGCAGCCGTGGACGCGCGCCCAGTTCGCCGGCGCGAAAGTCCCGCCCCTTCCCGCCGGCTCCAGCGTCATCGTCTACGACGAACTCGGCGCCGGCCAGGGCAGCGTGATCGGTTTCACCGAAGGCGCCGAAGCCGCGCAACCGTTCACCGGCGATGCCCCCGTCGACGCCTACTGCGCCTGCCTCGTCGACACCGTCAGCTATACGCCGCCCGCCGCTCCCTCCGCCCTGTAGGAGCCTGCTTGCAGGCGATCCCAACGCGCCGCCCCTCTCTCAATTCTCATCTCTCAACTCTCAACTTTCCGTCTCCGACATGCCTCAAGTCCTCACCGCCCGCGAAATCGAAACATTGGTTCGCACGAACCAACCGCTCCCCGACAACGCGCTCCTCACGCCCTCCGCTCGCGACTGGCTCAAAGAGCACAAAAACCAGCGCCCCGCCGCCGTCGCCGCCATCGCTGCCCACCCCGTCGCCAAATCCACCGCACCCGCCGTCGCCCTCACGGTCGTCGCCCCCGCGTCCGCTCAACAACTCTCAACCCTCAACTCTCAACCCTCAACTCCCGGCGCCGCCGCGGCGCCGTCCATCCCCGACTACGAATTCCGCTGGACGCCCGGCGCCGACGCCCGCACGCCCGCCGAACTCGAACGTTTCTTCCGCTCCGAGCCAATCGAGATCCTCAAGCGCCGCATGTGCGACATGGGCCGCCGCCTCTGGCTGAAAGACTACACCGACGGCAACGGTGGCAACATCACCATCCGCGTCGGCGACAACCTCGCCCTCTGCACGCCCACGCTCATCTGCAAAGGTTTCATGACGCCCGAGGACATGTGCCTCGTCGACCTCGACGGCAACCAGCTCGCGGGCACGCGCGTCCGCACCAGCGAAGCGAAGACCCACTTCGGCATCATGAAACGCCAGCCCGCCGCGAAAGCCTGCGTCCACGCGCACCCGCCGCACGCCACCGCCTTCGCCATCTCCAACGCCACGCTTCCGTCGCGCCTCATCCCCGAAGCCGAAGTCTTCCTCGGCAAGGTCGGCGTCGCCCGCTACGAGACCCCCGGCACCGCCGCCAACGCCGAGGAAGTCGGCCGCGTCGGCGTCGACCACCAGGCGATCCTCATGCAGAACCACGGCGTGATCTGCTGGGGCAAGGACGTCGAAG
Organism: Verrucomicrobiota bacterium; assembly: GCA_048498075.1. Classification (GTDB taxonomy): domain Bacteria; phylum Verrucomicrobiota; class Verrucomicrobiia; order Opitutales; family Opitutaceae; genus Opitutus. The sequence goes on from JBEHYR010000074.1 coordinate 22,801, forward strand.
ACGCGTATTGGAAAATGGAGAACATCGACGCCTACTGCCGCACCATCGGCTTCGCCGCCAGCCTCGGCACCGGCCTCCACCGCTTCGGCCCGGACAAACTCAAAGACCTGATCAACCTCCGCCAAAAGCTCGGCATGCCCGACCCGCGCGCCACGTGGAAGGAAGCCCAGCTCTCCGACGACAACAGCGAATTCCGCCCCGGCGTGATCTGCGACGCGTCCGCCGCTCCCACCGCCGCCGAGCCCGCTGCGAACCCCGAGATCGAAGCCCTCGTCACGAAACTCACCGAGGAAATCCTCCGCCAGCTCGCGAAGTAATCTGGAGTGCGGCGGCTCGACGCGCCGCCCCCCCGTCAGCGCCCCGCGTCTCTGCGTCCCTCCGCTTCCTCCGGAAAACATTCCAGGTGGGCCGGCCGATGTCCCTCCCCGTCGTGTGATCTCAATCGCCCGAAGCCATTACACCAAGACCGCAAAGATCGCCAAGGATGTCGCGAGTCTTTTCGTCCCCGTTCCTCTCTCTTCGCGGGCTTTGCGGTCTTCGTGTAAAGTGAAACCCGAAGATTAACTCCCGACGGGCGCGCACCCGTTTCGTCTCGCGCACGATGAGTTCCATTCCAGCGAGCACGTTAAAGTCCCGCTGCAGCGTCTTCGACGTTTTATTGGCGTAGGCTTTCGCCAGCCGCGGTGTCAGCTCCGAGAGTTGTGCCAGCGGCACCCACTCGGGTTGCATTCCGAGGTCGAGTGCGAGTTGCCGCTGGCGGAGGTCGCTGGCGCTGGCTCGATGTTGAAAAAGTTCATGCACGTAGTTCCGCCACGTGATGTCCCACTGCTGACTCCACGCAAATTCGAGCTGTTCGCGCAGGCCATCCACCACTCCCTGGACTGCATAGCGAAGAAACGGCAACAAATCGCCGCCTGATTTGCTCGCGCGATCCAGTTGCCGGTAGTACTCCGGCCGCGTCTTGTTGTAGTGATTGCTGAGCAAATACGCTGCGGTGGCGGCATGCCGCCCGACATCAGCAGGTGAAACTCGATCAGGCGGGCGGTGCGTCCATTGCCGTTTCCGAATGGGTGAATCCAGGCGATGTAAACATGCGCGAGCACCGCCTTGATGATCGCATAGATGAGTTCGTGGTCCGCCTTCGCGGCGAAGTCAGGCCGTTCAGCCACTCGCAGAGTTTGTCGACGAGGAAGGAGCAGTCTTCCGCCGGGGCGCCGCGATAGACGTTGCCGACCAGCACCGAGTGCAACCGAAACTCGCCCGGCACCACGAATGTCCGCATTTATGTCCACGTGTTGAACGCTGTTGAACACTGTCAAACAAAAGCTTGCGACCGCTGGCATCGAGCAGCGTCCCTAAAAATGTCCACCGGTTCGACCCACTGAAAAACGAGGCTTCGGCGCGACGCTCTCACTCCCGGCGCGACACCCCCCCGGTCGCAAGCCGGTTTGGTGGCGAAGGTGGCGAATCTTCGCTTCGGCCGCTACTCAGGAATCAACGCCGCCAGGATTCTGCCGCTAGGCCGCCACCTGCTGATCGACGAGTCGCTTCTCCTCCGCCGACAACGGCGCGGCCTCATCGATCGCGTCCAATCCCCGCCTTTAAATGCTCTCAGCCTCGTGCTTCCAGCCGGCGAAGGTCCATGGCTGTGTGCAACACCGCAATCACGCGCACGGCGTCGGGATCGATCCGATAGAAAACGGCAAAGGAAAAGCGTCGTAGCAGCACGCGGCGAAGTCCGCGATGAAGGGGTGGAAAACAGCTCAGGTTGCCGGGCGATTCCGGCGAATGCCGCGTCGACCATGCGCACGAAATCTTTGCCGAGACCGGGCGAGCGTTGCTCATACCAATCGTGTGCGGCGATCAAATCGGCGCACGCGGCCGACGTGGGTCGCACCGGCGCAGGCATTAGCGGCGAAGCAATTCGTCGCGGACCTCAGACCAAGGGCGACCGGCGTCGGGATTCTTATCTAACCCGTCGAGTCGGCGATCGAGTTCGGCGCGTTGCGCAGGCGTCAGCGGCACGGCATTGGGCTCGGCGGCGATGCGGTCCCAGAGTTCCTCGACGAGCAGGATGCGTTCGGCGGGGGACAGCGCGCGGAACTCGGTTTCGAGGATCGGGTTCATGCGCGAAACGATGGGAAATTCGGCCACCTTGGCAAACCCGGTCTCGTGACGACATCCGTGATCGATCGCGCACTGCCCATCGCTTAACCCGCGGCACACGGCACCCAGCAACTCGGGATAAGTCTGCGGAATCGTAGCCAGACCCGGAAGTCGGCTAGAAGGCACGGGGCCTCCGGACGCCCTGACCGTGGAGATGACCGCCGATCGAGAACGAGCGAAAGACGAAGCCAAGCCTGCTTCGCGACCGTTCAGTCAAGACTCAAACCCATGACCCGCCTGGCGTCTTCCCCACCTCTGCGCCCGAAAATTTTCCTGCCAAGACCGCAGGCCACTTTCACGACGCTCAAGCCGGAAAAACGGCTCATCATCGTTCGTCGCGCACCGTAACGCTCACGATGACGCTACCCGAGGAACTTCCCGGCAACGGATCCTTCGCAGAGGGCGCAAAAAAGAAAATCATCGTCAATGCTTACGAACGAGACCCGAAGGCGCGCGCAGCCTGTCTCTCCAAGTTCGGATGCAAATGCTCGATTTGCGGTGTTCTACTTGAAGAAAGGTATGGGCCGGTCGCCACCGGATTTATCCATGTCCACCATCTCTCGCCACTCGCACTCGCAAAGCGGAATCATCGGGTGATTCCGAAAAAAGATCTACGGCCCGTCTGCCCAAACTGCCACGCGATCATTCATCTGCGCATCCCGCCCTTCTCGATTCGAGAAATGAAATTTATGACCGCTAGCACCTATCGAAAACCGAAGAACCAGCGGCCTTTTGCACGGACGTGAGAGGAGTCGTCGCTTGCCAATCGCCAACGCCGCGGCAAATTCCGTCGCATGCCGTCAGCCGTTGCGAAGCGCCCCAGTGTCAAATCAGAGGCCATCAAACTCGTGCAGGGCCTCTCCCCATCCTCCACTTGGGATGATCTCATGTATCGCATCTACGTGCGGCAGAAGATCGAGGCCGGGCTGGCCGACATCCGCTCAGGCCGCGTGCATTCGCACGCCGCCATCCGGAAAGAATTCGCGCTGCCGTGACGATCGGCTGGTCTGCCGAGGCTCGACGCTCCCTCAAGGCGATCCGGCGTTTCATCGCGCAAGATTCGGAATTCTATGCCGCTCGGATGGTCGTTCGGATCATCGAGCGTGTGGAGCGTGCCGCTCTGGCGCCCGGGCAGGGACATCCCGTGCACGAGTATCCCGAGGAGCCGTTGAAGGAAGTCCACGAGTCTCCTTACCGTATCATCTATCGGTTTTCGCCGTCGCAATTCTGGGTCGTGACGATCGTTCACTTCAAGGAGCGCCTCGAAAAAAATCGTCTGACCAAGCGCCGGAAACGCGCCTGACCGCGGCACCGCCCGCGAAGAGCGCGCAGACTCGGTTCAAACAGTCTGTTTTCCCCGCCGCTCGCGGCCAAGTCTCGCGCTGGACTTATATGAGCGGAACCGCTCATCATTTTCGCCCGTCCTTCCCCTCGCGATGCCCCGCCCGTCCTTCTCTCCCCTGCACTGCGCCGCCGTCGATCTCGGCGCCACCAGCGGCCGCGTCATCGTCGGCACCTGGGCGAAAAACAAACTCATCCTCACCGAGGTTCA
>JBEHYR010000075.1:0-26394 GCA_048498075.1 Verrucomicrobiota bacterium
ATCTTTCCTCAAACGTTTCGAGTTGTTCTCGATGCCCGAAGTCGAGTTCACTACAACATAATTACACGTTATCACCCAGATTGACTCATCGGACTCGCGCCGCCGGAAATAGTCGTTGACCCCGCGATCGTGGCCCGGAGCCTCGGCCCAAAACTCGACCATGATGGCCAGCCGCTCTCCCGCCTGTGATGCCGGACGCACCGTTCTACGCACCAATTCCGGCTATGACGACAATCAGAACATTTGCTACCCTCTCGCTCCTCTTACCGGCACCGGTATCGTCGTGATGATCCATCCTGAAACCCAATACGAACTGCTCCTTCCGCTCCCGCTCGTCTCCACGATTGCCTCGGGAAACCAAAGGGATTCGAAAATCGCCCAGATCTGTCGCCCGACAAAATATTTTGCCGAAGCCTCTTCGATCAATTTCCGACGGAGTGTGCGTTACGGCCTCGGCGTGCTCGGCGTCAGCTTTGCCTATCGCGCTTGTCGCCTCGGCTGGCGTCGCCCCGCTTACCTCGACCACGTGCACCCCGACCGTTTTCGGCTGCGTAACCACCCTCTTCACACCCGGCTAAGCGACACCAACGTGCCGCTCCCGCCCGCCTGACTCGCGGCACTTTCGACCGGCCCAACGATGGACGCGTTGCTTGACTGGCTCGACCACGATCGCGCGAATTTCTGGACCGTCGCTTTGAGCGGGACGCTCTTGTGGGCCTGCACCCTGACGTTTAATCGGCCGGGCAGAGAACGAACGACGTGGACCCTCTGGCTTCTGGCGAGCGTGGTTTTACTTTTGGTCTGGCGCTGGCCTTATCTGCTCGGTCCCGCCATCCTCAATCCCGACGAAGCTCAAATGATCGCTGGCGCGATCACGCTTAAGGTCCACCCGGTTTTTTGGAAATACGTCGACGGCACCACGCATGGCCCGCTCACAGACCTGCCGCTCCTCCTCGCAAATTTCGTCGGCGTGCCCTTGAACTACAGCGGAGCGCGCTTCGTGGGCGGCGTGTTGATTCTCGGCGGCTTCGCGCTCGCTGGCGGCGGCTTGATGCTGATCTACCCTTCACGGGCCGTGCGACTGGGCCTCGCGCCCGTGATGTTTCTCTGGGCCACTGTAGCCTATTACGACTTCGCCGGCTACACGAGCGAACAGGCTTCGATCTTTCTTATCCTCACGTCGACTTGGCCGCTCCTCGCGGGAATCGTCCAGCGCGAGATTTCCCCACGACGAAGAATGCTCAGGCTGGCAGTCGGAGGTTTTCTGCTCGGCTGCGTGCCCTACGCGAAATTGCAAGGGGTGCCTCCAGGCGTGGCGTTGGGCGCCCTCGCAGTTGCCGCACTTCTGGGTGAACGCACGACGTCATGGCGCACGCGCTTCACTCTCATCGCCGCCTGCATGGGCGGGGCATTCGCGCCTTCGCTGTTGGTCGGCTTATATCTTTGGGTGTGGGGTTTGGGCCGTCAGTTCTGGGGCTCATACGTGATCAACAATCTCTTGTATGGCTCGGCCCCCGGAATGAGCTGGCCGACCTTGCTGACGAAGCTATGGGATTTCATGGACGCAGCGCCCGGGTTTCAGGGTGTGATCGCGATCGTCGGAGGCACTTTCGCCGTAAGCGTAGCGTACCTCGCTCGGCCGCCGAAGACCCGTCGGCCGTGGCCGTGGCTCGCGCCGGAACGCCGCTCTCGCTGGCGGCGTTTGCGGCCTCACTGGCGTGGTTTCTCTCCGACGGGCGGGCGATTGCTGGGCGCGGTAGCGGTGCTGGCGGTGGCGAGCATCTACGCCGCCATCGGAGGTCACCGGTTGTTTGGTCACTACCTTCAGTATGTCGGCATCCCCCTGGGCCTCGGCGGCGCTGTGATTTGCGGCGAGCTCTGGCTCCAACTCCGGCGCATGCCGCCGCCTCACGAACGCTTCGCCACGGGACTGCTCCTGTTCCTTTGCATCGTGCCGCTATCGTTGGTTCGTCACGTGAGGATGGATCCCGACATGTTCGGCCTGTGGACGCGGAATCACGGCGAATGGCGTTCACCCGCCTCGCGCGCGATCGCCGCGCTGGCCCGTCCGGGAGACAGCTTGAGCGTGTGGGGCTGGATGCCCTCTTTCTACGTCGAAACTGGCCTCCCGCAGGCGACCCGGGAGGCGCATACCTATCGGCAGATCGAGGTCGGGCCGATGCGCGAGTTTTATCGGGCACGCTTTCTGCGGGATTTTCTCAACCGAAAACCCCGCCTTTTCGTGGACGCCGTGGGTGGCAAAAACTTCAACTATGACGAATCCCACACGGATTGTGCTCACGAATCCTTCCCCGAACTCGATGCGACAATTCAGCGCGAGTACGTTTTCGTGAAGGAAGTCGAAGGCAGCCGAATCTATTTGCGAAAATGAACAGGCTCCCTGTCTTCCGACGCTCTTGCGGGCGGTTCAACCGGCCGGTTTCCTCCGGCCAGCGCCAATTCCTCCGCGAATGAAAGAATTTTCCCGTGGCGCGTCACAGTCGGTAGCCGGTCTGGCCACCGATCGCCGCCCGTCCCCGTTCGTCATTGCGGGTACGATTGCCGCCGTGCTGCTCGTGCTGTTCGCCCGCCGCCCGGGAGCTTTCGTTCATCCGCAATTTTGGGCCGAAGATGGCGCGATTTTCTTCAATTACGCAGACCGCTACGGCTGGGCCGCGATGACGATGCCCTACGCAGGCTACCACCATTTCCTGCTCCGATTGGTGTCATGTGCCGCGGCCAGACTGGATCCGCTGTGGGTGCCAGCCGTGTATTTTTGGGCGAGCACCCTGGTCATCGGTACGCTCGCCGGAGCCTTGTTTTCCCGTCGACTCGATCTGCCGCACCCCTTCTGGCTGGCGCTCGCCGTGGTGTTGGTTCCACACACGGGAGAAGTTTTCAACAATCTCACCAACGCGCAATGGCCCGCCGCGCTGGCGTTGGTGCTGCTTCTCGTCGCGCGCGATGCAACCACCGGCTGGCAATGGCTCGTCGATGCGCTCATTGCGATTCTCGTTGGGCTCACCGGTGTTTTCTCGCTGATTTTCGCCCCGCTCTTCATCGCCCGCGCGGCTTGGCGACGGACTCGTGCAGCTTGGATCATTGCCGCCCTCGTGGCGGTGCCTGCGGCCGTGCAAGCGTACACCGTGCTTCATGAACCCGCGCCAGTGCCGGCCAGTCCCGCGTTGAACGTAGCCATCGTCGCCCGAATCGTCGTCCAACGAATCAGCGGGGTAATGTGGCTCGCTCCGTCACTCGGCCGGCACCTGCCCGCAACGTGGTTTATATTGATCGGGCTCACCTGCGCCGCGCTGATCGCGTGGGCCGGCCTGCGTAATCCTAAATATCGCGAAACGACACTTCTGCTTTGGGGCTGCCTCGCCTTCGTCCAACTGGCCGTGATCCACAAATTCGGGTCCGACTTCCGCATGTTGGGCGACTCGGCGAACGGCGAACGATATTTTTTCCTGCCCCGCGTTCTGCTGCTGTGGCTTTGTATTTTCGCCTGGGATGCGAAATCGCCAGGAAAATGGGTCGCACGCACCGCTTGCATCCTGACCCTGCTCACCAGTGTGGTGGCATTCCGTTTCACTCCTTATCGCGATTACAACTGGCCCTATTGGGCGGCGAAACTACGCGCCCACGAGGCCGTCGTGGTGCCCGTCAATCCTGACGGCTTCTCGTTCACCCACCCCGGCCACTGGCCGCCCTGACGACCGTTCGGCTACCGTTCGGATTTCACTTGGCCGTCCCGGACGGTAGTCCCCTCGGTCGGTCGCGCCGCTCCCGACGCCCGGCCGCACGACTTGCGCAAGCTCGCTCGCGATCAGCCCCACTCCCCGCTCAACCGCGACCGAATTTCACCTTCACCAGCCCGAACGCCGTCATCTTCAGCAGCAGCCAGCCGTGCCGGAAGCGCGAGATGTTCGTCTCGCCGTAGGTGCGATCCTTATACCGCACCGGCACGTCGCGAATCCGCAGCTTCAACAGCGCCGCGCCGAACAACAGGTTGAAATCGCCGAACGGATCGAAATCCCCGAGCACCTCGATCCGTTTCAAAATCCGCTCGTAGTCCGAACGCAGCAGCATCTTCGTCCCGCACAAACTGTCCTTGATCGGCTGGCCCAGCGTGAACGACAGCGCTGCGGCGAAAAATTTATTCCCGAGCAGATTCAGGAACCGCATCGCCTCTTTCTCCATCGGATAAACCAGCCTGCTGCCATTCGCGAACTCCGCCGCCCCGCTCGCGATCGCGTCGAAAAATTTCGGCAGATCCTCCGGCGGCGCCGTCAGGTCCGCGTCCTGAATCACGAGCACGTCGCCCCTCGCCGCCGCGAAACCCGCGCGCACCGCGTCCCATTTCCCTTTGCCCGGCTGCTTCATCGCCCGCACGTCCAGCGGCCCGCGATACGCCGCGATTTCGCGCTGAATCGTCTCCCACGTGTCGTCACGACTGTTGCCTTCGACAAAAATCACCTCCGTGCGCCCGCCCATCGCCGGGATGCGCTCGAGCGCCGCGCGGATGTTGCCCGCTTCATTGCGCGCCGGCACGATGACCGAACACGAGTGCGGCTCCATCGCGACCGCCCGTCGCGGCCGCGCCACCAAATAGACGCTCGACCCAAAATGTCGGAGCAACGGCAGCCGCACCAAAACCCCGTTGCACAACGCGCTCAACAACGGCACCCGAAACGGCAGCAGTTGCTCCGTGCTGTGGTGCACGACTTCCCAGCCGGCGAGTTCGAGTAGGTTCGTGAGATCCTTCGTCGACACCCAGTTGCTCGGCGGCTGCCGCGTCACCGCGCCGATCCATTGCCCGAGCCCGAGCACCGGCGTCCAAACGTTGTTCACCGAAGTGATGCAGAGCCGCGTCCGCGCGTGCGCCACGCCCCGCAGATTCTCGAGGCACGCCTGCACGTCCGGCAGATAGCCCACCAGATAATCCAGCACGATCGCGTCGAACTTTTCCTCGCTACGAAACGTGCACGCGTCCGCCCGCTGATGCTCGCAGGCCTCCTCGCTTCCCGCCGCGCCCCCTCGCGCCTGCGCGAGCATTCCCTCGCTAATGTCGATCCCAAGCCCTCGCGACGGCTTCAACGCCCGCAACAAATCCCCGCGTCCACAACCCGCCTCGAGCACCACGGCACCCTCCGGAATCACCCGCCGCAACTGCGCCGCGATCTCCGCGTGAAACCCCGCCTGCACCCGCCGGGCGCCCGCATCGTGTTCGCTCACCCAGTCGAAATGTCGGGCCAGATCGGTGCTCATCGTTGCATGCGGGGCGCGAATCTCCGCGAGCCCCTGCGCCCCGACAAGCCTTTACCCGCTCCGCCCCCGTTACCCGCTCCGCCCGCCGCCGGCGAAAATTCGACTGGTCACGCCCCGTCGCCTTCCGTTGGCTGGCCGCTCTTCTTTCTCCCCGCTCATGGCCAAGACTCTTCTCGTCACCGGTTCCTCCGGCCTCATCGGCTCCGAAGTCTGCACGTATTTCTCGCGCGAACTCGGCTACACCGTCCACGGCGTCGATAACAACCAGCGCGCCGTCTTCTTCGGCCCGCAGGGCGACACGCGCTGGAATCAGCAGCGCCTCGCCTCCGAACTCCCGGGCTTCGTCCACCACGAACTCGACATCCGCGATCGCGCCGGCGTCCTCGCGCTGCTGAAATCCGTCAAACCCAGCGTCATCGTCCACACCGCCGCCCAGCCCTCCCACGACCGCGCCGCCGCGATTCCCTTCGACGACTTCGACACCAACGCCGTCGGCACGCTCAACCTCCTCGAAGCCACGCGCCAGGCCGCGCCCGAGTCGCCCTTCGTCCATATGTCGACGAACAAGGTCTACGGCGACGCCCCGAACCGCATCGCCCTCCAGGAACTCGCCACCCGCTGGGATTACGCCGATCCCGCTTACGAGCACGGCATCGCCGAGACGTTCACCATCGACCAGTCGAAGCATTCGCTCTTCGGCGCCTCGAAAGTCGCCGCCGACGTGATGGTCCAGGAATACGGCCGCTACTTCAACCTCCCCTGCTGCGTCCTGCGTGGCGGCTGCCTCACCGGCCCGAATCACTCCGGTGTCGAACTCCACGGCTTCCTCTCCTACCTCGTGAAATGCAATCTCGAGGGCCGCGAATACAAGGTTTTCGGATACAAGGGCAAGCAGGTCCGCGACAACATCCACTCCCTCGACGTCGCCCGCTTCATGGCCGCCTTCGTCGCCGCCCCGCGCGCCGGCGAGGTCTATAATCTCGGCGGAGGCAAGGCCAACAGCACCTCCATCCTCGAGGCGTTCAAGATCGCCGAAAAGTTCACCGGCCAGCCGCAGGTCTTTACCTACGTCGACCAGAACCGCGCCGGTGACCACATCTGCTACTACTCCGACCTGCGAAAAATGCGCGCCCACTACCCGTCGTGGGACATCACGCAGTCGCTCGAATCGACGATCCAGCAGATCGTCGCAGCCTGGCGCCGCCGCCAACCGCACGCCTGAACCGCCCGCCCGATCTTCCCTCCGGCGGTTCTCTTTCCTTTACGTGAGCGTTCCGTTCCCAGCGCCCGCCGCGTTCCATCCCACGCCCGACGCCACCCGCATCCTCGGCCTCGATGTCCTGCGCGCGGCGGCGATTCTCAGCGTGTGCGGCGCGCATGCCCTCGCCGTGTTTTACCCGCACTCGTCGAAAATCGGTGTGCTCGGCCACGGCGGTTTTTACGGCGTCGAACTCTTCTTCGTCCTCAGCGGATTTTTGATCGGCGGCATCCTCCTGCGACTCGGAGACAACCTGCGCACGCCCGCCACCGTCGGCGTGTTCTACGTTCGCCGCTGGTTTCGCACGCTTCCCCTTTTCTGGCTCTTCATCGGCCTCAACGTGTGGCTCGAATGGTTTCTCCACGACCGCCATCTCGGCGCGGCGGAAATCCTGAAGCACGCTTTTTTCGTCAGCACCTTCGCGGAAAATAAAATCGGCTTCATCCCCGAATCCTTCAGCCTCGCGATCGAGGAATGGTTTTATCTGCTCCTGCCCGCCGTGCTCTGGCTCGGCCTCCAGAGCCGCGCGCGCTTCCGCACCGTCCTTCTCGCTGCCGTCGCTGCGTTCTATCTTTTCTCCACCCTCGGCCGCGTCCTTTCCGCCGGCCAGGCCGGCGCGTCGTGGGCCAACGTCCAGCGCGTGCTCGTGATCTATCGTTTCGACGCGCTCATGACCGGCGTCTTCGCCGCCTGGGTCGCGCAAACCTTCCCCGCCGCCTGGCGTCGCTCCGCCACTTTTTCCGCGATCGCCGGCTTCGTCCTGACGCTCGCCATGTACGCGAGCCTCTGGCGCCCGGGAGACGGCTTCGTGGTGGAAGCCGGCGATTCTTTTTTTGCGCAGACTTTCCGCTTCAACCTCGTCTCGCTCGGCTTCGCCCTGCTCCTGCCCGCCGCCTCCCGCTGGACCCTGCGCCAGGAAACTTTTTGGAGCCGCCCCGTTCGCCGCATCGCCCTTTGGTCTTACGCCATGTATCTCGTGCACCAGCCCCTCATCCATCTGGTGCAACGCTACGGTTTTCAAAACGCCCCCAAGTCGCTCCTCGCCGCCATCGCGTCTTTCGCCACTCAGCTCGCGCTCACGATTGCGATCAGTGCGCTCATCTTCCGCTTTTACGAATTTCCGTTCACGCAACTCCGTGAAAAATTTTCTCCCCGCGTCGCCCGCGCCCTCGGCCGACGAGCGACCGCTCCCGCCGCCTGACACGCCTGCGCGCCGGGATGTTTTTTCGTTTATTTGGACCGCGTTTACGGACAGCTTTCCATCCGTCCGGCGTCTTTCCGCCGGCAAAATAATTTTTCGAATCCCGTTTTCCCATTTCCCATGCTCCCGAGCCGTCAAACCGTGCGGTCATTTCTCGCCTTCTCTGCGATCGCCGTCGCGACCAGCACATCGTCCCCGACGCTCTCCGCGCAAGACTCCCCTTTTCTTCCGCCTGCCTCCGCCACCGCGGCGAAGGAAAACGCCAGCGGCGGCTACGATCTCGTCGGCATGACCGCCGTCGGAAAAGACACGCTCCTCAGCATCACGCGCCAGAGCGATAAACACAGCTCCTGGGTCGCCGTCGGCAAAACTGCCGGCGAAATCACCGTCGTGAGCTACGACCCGCGGTCCGACTCCGCCGTGATCAAAACCGCCACGCAAACGCTCACGCTCACGATGCGCAAAGGCGCCGTCGTCGCCGGCCCCGCCAACCCGCTGCCCGTGACACTACCCGCGCCCGCCGCCACTTCCGCCACGGCAGCCTCCGCGCCCGCCCTTCCTCCCGTCGTGGTGCCAACCCAGCCCATGAATCAGCAGGAGGAAAAAGAAATGGAAGCCCGCATGCTCGTCACCGATCTGCTCGAGATCGGCCAGCAGCAGCGCAAGGCCTACGCCGAAGCGCAGCGGCAGGCCGCCCTCCGCGCCGCAGACCCCAAGATGCCCCGCGCCGATCCGGCCCAGCCCACCAAGCGCTGACCGGCTTTTTTCGAAACGTAGCCACGAGCGCCAGCGAGTGACCGCCCGCTCCTCTCCGCCGCGGCAGGCAGTTTCAACCCCGTCAGTTGTCGAGCGTCCAGCGCGCCCGTGTCAAAATCGCGCTTTCCGCGGACACCTATTTTTCTCAACGTCACCTGAATGCGTATTCTCATCTCCGGCGTCTGCGGTTTCGTCGGCAGCACGCTCGCCCGCGCCCTCGCTGAGTCGGAGGGGCGCCACCAGCTCATCGGCTTCGACAACTTCATCCGCCCCGGCAGCGAGACCAATCGTGACGCGCTGAAAAAACTCGGCGTGAAACTTTTTCACGGCGACCTCCGCGCCGCGAGCGATCTCGAAACGCTCCCCGCGGTCGATTGGGTGATCGATGCCGCCGCGAATCCGAGTGTCCTCGCCGGCGTCGACGGCCGGACCAGCTCCCGCCAGCTCATCGAGCACAACCTCGGCGGCACGGTGAACCTGCTCGAATTCTGCAAGCAGCACCGCGCCGGCTTCATCCTGCTCTCCACCAGCCGCGTCTACTCGATCCCGCCGCTCGCCGCCCTCCCCGTCGAGCCGCACGACTATGCCTTCCGCCTCCGTGTCGCGACGAGCGCCACCGAGTCGATAAAGAGCACCCGCGAGTCGACTCGTCTTCCCCCTGGCGTCAGCGCCGCCGGCGTCGACGAAACTTTTTCCACCGCCGCGCCCGTCTCCCTCTACGGCTCCACGAAACTCGCCTCCGAAGCCCTCGCGCTCGAATACGGCGAGACCTTCAACCTGCCCGTTTTCGTCAATCGCTGCGGCGTGCTCGCCGGCGCCGGCCAGTTCGGTCGCGCCGACCAGGGCATCTTTGCCTTCTGGCTCAACAGCCATCTCCGCCGGCGCCCGCTCAACTACATCGGCTTCGGTGGCCACGGCCACCAGGTGCGCGACTGCCTCCACCCGCGCGACCTCGCGCCGTTGTTGGAAAAACAATTCGCCGCGCCGAAGCTCCCCGCCACCGATCGCATCGCGAACATCTCCGGCGGCGCCGCCTCGGCGCGCTCGCTCCGCCAGCTCACCGCCTGGTGCGACGCCCGCTTCGGCGTGCATCCGGTTTCCTCGGACGCCACGCCCCGCCCCTTTGACCTGCCTTGGGTTGTCCTCGACCACGCGAAGGCCACGCGACTCTGGCAATGGCGCCCGGTCACTTCCGTCGACGCCATCCTCGCCGAAATCGCCGCCCACGCCGAAGCTCACCCCGGCTGGCTCGACCTCTCCGCGCCGCTCTGATTCTGGTTCCCCCTTCATGCCCGCCGCCGCACCGCTCCAGTTATTCTCCGTCATCATCCCGGCGCGCGACGAAGAGGAGTCTCTTCCTGCAACCCTCGAGGACATCCATCGCGCCTTCACCACGGAAAACATCCCGCACGAAATCGTCGTCGTCGACGATGGCAGCCGCGACCAAACGTGGTCCGTTCTCCAGAGTCTCCGTCAAAAAATTCCCACCCTCGCCCCCACGCAAAACACCGGCCAGCACGGTTTCGGTCGCGCCGTCGTGTGGGGCCTCGAGCACAGCCGCGGCGATGCCGTCGTCATCATGATGGCCGACGCCTCCGACTCTCCCGCCCACGCCGTCGCGTATTGGCGGATTCTCAACGACGGCTACGACTGCGCCTTCGGCAGCCGCTTCGTCCCCGGCGGCCGCGTGGTCGACTATCCACGGGTGAAACTCCTGGTGAACCGCCTCGCGAATTTCTTCGTGCGCCTCGGCTTCAACATCCCGCTCAACGACACGACGAACGCCTTCAAAGCCTATCGCCGCACCGTGATCGACGGCTGCCGGCCGTTTCTCGCGCCGCATTTCAACCTCACCGTCGAGATTCCGCTGAAGGCGATCGTCCGCGGCTTTAGCTACAAGATCATTCCGATCTCCTGGCAAAATCGCAAATACGGCGAGGCCAAGCTCAAGATCAAGGAAATGGGCAGCCGTTACTTTTTCATTTGTGCCTATGTCTGGCTGGAAAAGTATTTTAGTCGTGGTGATTACCGGCGGCGCTGACGCGCGATCAGGGAAAGCCTCACGCCAAAAAACTTTTCTCCGCTGTCTCGGTCCATTCACTTCCACTTTCCATGATCTATCTTCTCGGAGGCTCCGGTTACGTCGGCCAGGCTTACCAGGCGTTGCTCGCGCGCCAGGGCATCCCCTTTCGCAATCTTCGCCGCGCCGACGTCGACTACACGAATCCCGTCGTGCTCACCGCCGCGCTGCAAGCCGATCGCCCCGAATTCCTGATCAACGCCGCCGGCTACACCGGCAAGCCCAACGTCGACGCCTGTGAACTCCACAAAACCGATTGCCTCTTCGGCAACGGCGTCCTCCCCGGCCTGATCGCCCGCGCCTGCGCCGCCGCCGGCGTGCCCTGGGGCCACGTTTCCTCCGGCTGCATCTACACCGGCGCCCGCCCCGACGGCTCCGGTTTCACCGAGGCCGACGCGCCGAATTTCACCTTTCGCCAAGACAACTGCTCCTTCTACAGCGGCACCAAAGCGCTCGGCGAAGAAGTCCTCGCCGGCCAGCCCGATGTCTACATCTGGCGCCTCCGCATCCCGTTCAACGAGGTCGACAACTCCCGCAACTACCTCACGAAACTTCTTCGCTACAACACGCTCCTCGAAGCCGCCAATTCGATCTCGCAGCTCGACGAATTCGTCGCCGCCACCTTCGCCTGCTGGCAGAAACGAGTCCCCTTCGGCACCTACAACGTCACGAATCCCGGACACGTCACCACCCACGAAGTCGTCGACCTCATCCGCCGGACCGGCGTCTCGACCAAGGCCTTCACCTTTTTCAAAAACGAATCCGACTTCATGTCGAAGGCCGCCAAAACGCCGCGCTCCAACTGCGTGATGGACTCCTCGAAGCTCGCCGCCGCCGGCATCCAAATGACCGAAGTTCACGCCGCCGTCGAACGCGATCTCCGTCGCTGGGTCCGCGCCGCCGCCTGACCGCTCCTTGTAGGAGCCTGCTTGCAGGCGATTTCTCCTCTCGCCGTCTCTCCACCTCTCCACTCTCAGCTCTGAACTCACCGCTCTCAGCTTCTTCATGAACCTCCTCGTCACCGGCGGCTGCGGCTTCATCGGCAGCAATTTCGTCCGCCAGCGCCTCAGCTCAGAGAGCTCTCAACTCTCAACTCTCAACTCTCAACTCGCCCGCCTCGTCAACCTCGACGCGCTCACCTACGCCGGCAATCCCGCCAACCTCGCCGACCTCGCCTCCGACCCGCGCTACGTTTTCGCGCACGGCGACATCGGCGACACCGCCCTCGTCTCGCGCCTCCTCGCCGAACACGCGATCGACGCCGTCGTGAATTTCGCCGCCGAATCTCACGTCGACCGCTCGATCGATTCCCCGGAGCCCTTCATCCAGACCAACGTCGTCGGCACCCTCCGCCTCCTCAACGCCGCCCGCCTCCACTGGTCGAAGCTCCCCTCCCCGAAAAAGGAAAACTTCCGCTTCCTCCACGTCTCCACCGACGAAGTTTACGGCACGCTTTCTCCGAGCGATCCCGCCTTCACCGAGGAAACGCCCTTCGCGCCGAATTCCCCCTACGCCGCTTCCAAAGCCGCTTCCGACCACTTGGTCCGTTCCTACCAGCACACCTACAAACTTCCGACGCTCACGACCAACTGCTCGAACAACTACGGCCCATTTCATTTTCCCGAGAAACTCATCCCGCTCGTCATCCTCAACGCCCTCGAAGGCAAACCGCTCCCCGTCTACGGCGACGGCATGCAGATTCGCGACTGGCTCTACGTCGAGGACCACGCCGCCGCGATCTGGGAAGTCCTGCAGCGCGGCCGCGTCAGCGAGACCTACAACATCGGCGGCTGGAACGAAAAACCCAACCTCGAGATTGTCCGCACCATCTGCGCCCTCCTCGACGAAAAATCTCCGCGCCCCGACGGCCAGTCCTACGCCACGCAGATCACCTACGTCGCCGACCGTCCCGGCCACGACCGACGCTACGCGATCGACGCGACGAAAATCCACCGCGAACTCGGCTGGAAACCACAAGAGACCTTCGCCACCGGCATCGCCAAAACCGTCGACTGGTATCTCACCCACCGCTCCTGGGCCGCCGACATCACCGCCAAGAAATACGCCCGCGAACGCCTCGGCGTCGCAAAGTAATTCCTTTCCGTTTTATCGTCCTTCGCGCTCTCCGCGCCCTCCGCGTTTCAACTTTTTTTTCATCATGGCTCGCAAAGGCATCATCCTCGCCGGCGGCTCCGGCACCCGGCTCTATCCGCTGACCATCGCCGTCTCCAAACAGCTGATGCCCGTCTACGACAAGCCGATGATTTATTATCCGCTGTCGGTCCTGCTGCTCGCCGGCATCCGCGAGATCCTGATCATCTCCACGCCCAACGACCTCCCGCTCTTCCGCCGCCTCCTCGGCGACGGCACGAACCTCGGGGTGAAATTCTCCTACGCCGAGCAACCCAGCCCCGACGGCCTCGCCCAAGCCTTCACCATCGCCGGCGACGTTGGCTTCCTCCGCGACGAACCCGCCGCCCTCGTCCTCGGCGATAATCTTTTCTACGGCCATAATTTCGTCGACTCGATCCAGGCCGCCAGCGCCCGCACCGACTGCGCCACGATTTTCGGCTACCACGTCGCGAATCCCACCGCCTACGGCGTCGTCGAGTTCGCCGCCGACGGCCGCGTGCTCTCCCTCGAGGAAAAGCCCGCGCAACCGAAATCCAACTACGCCGTCCCCGGCCTCTATTTCTACGACAACTCCGTCGTCGCCCTCGCCCGCGCCCTAAAACCCTCCGCCCGCGGCGAACTCGAGATCACCGACCTCAATCGCGTTTACCTCGAGGCCGGCAAACTCCGCGTCGAACTCCTCGGCCGCGGCACCGCCTGGCTCGACACCGGCACGCACGACTCCCTCGTCGAGGCCGCCCAGTTCGTGAACGTCCTCGAAAACCGCACCGGCCTGAAGATTGCCTGCATCGAGGAGATCGCCTTCAAAGCCGGCTGGATCGATCGCGCCGGCCTCGAGGCGAACATCAAGAAACTCGGCAAGTCCTCCTACGGCGCCTATCTCCGCACCCTGCTCTGAAAAAGAGGGCCCTCCATCTTTGCACCCATCGTCCGCTCGGCAAAAAGGCCCCGCCAGGAGGCCATCCCTGCGCTCCCGCGCAGGGCTACATTCAGACGTAGCCCGCCGCGGGAGCGGCGGGACGAATTGGCCTCATCTTGAAAGCCATTGGCATGAGAGGCGGTCATGAACTTTAGTTCGAAGGTTTGGCCGGTAGGGCGCTCACTCCGTGAGCGCCGCGAATAGGAGATCGCCTTCAAAGCCGGCTGGATCGATCGCGCCGGCCTCGAGGCGAACATCAAGAAACTCGGCAAGTCCTCCTACGGCGCCTATCTCCGCACCCTGCTCTGAAAAAGAGAGCCCTCCATCTTTGCACCCATGGTCCGCTCGGCAAAAAGGCCCCGCCAGGAGGCCATCCCTGCGCTCCCGCGCAGGGCTACATTCCGACGTAGCCCGCCGCGGGAGCGGCGGGACGAATTGGCCTCATCTTGAAAGCCCATTGGCATGAGAGGCGGTCATGAACTTTAGTTGGAAGGTTTGGCCGGTAGGGCGCTCACTCCGTGAGCGCCGCGAATGACAGCCTCTAGGTCGACGGCTCCGGCACGGCCCTGACCGAAGGACTTCCCGACCTCCAAGGCCGGGCTGGTCGAACTCGTGACCAGCCCGGTGAGGTGAACCGAGGTAGTTTGAACCGGCACGACCAGCGGTAAACGACCGCTGCGACGACGGCCAATAAAACGAGACGGAAGAAATATTTTTGCATAGACCGGCAACGCGTGGAGATTCGTATTCAAACCGTGGATTAGAGAGCATCAGCGGTTACGCCGAAGGCGGGCGGGCGTGACGTGACCGGCGGCCGTAGAGCGCCATCAGCAACATCGCGCCCCCCGCGATTCCCGCATAAGCGCCGGGCTCCGGCACCGCCGTCGCCGCGACCCGCAAGGTGCCGCTCGCATACAGGTCGCCCGCATCCCAGCTCAAGCCGGCGTCGAGGGTCGGCAGATTCAATCCGCTGAACGTACCGCTCGCCGCGCCAAAGTGAAACAGGTCGAAACTCGCGCCGCTGACGGGATCGAAGCCGTTCAGGAGCGAGAGCGAAAGCGTGCCGCCGAAATGAATCGTTCCCGTCGCATCGATCGCGTCGAAGGCCGTCCCGCGCGTTCCCGCTCCCGCAATCTCGAGCGTCGTCGCCGCGCCATTCAGCAGCGTCAGATCGCCGGCAATCCGCAGCACGCCCAGCGCATCGCCGGGCGCGAGCAGGCCGCCGGAGTTCACCGTGAGCGCGCCGACCGTGCCCGCCCCCGTAAGCGTAGCTCCCGACCCCACCGTCGTGAGGCTGCTCTCGGCAATGCTGCCGTCGACGCGCAACCCGCCGGCGTTGAGCGCGGTGGCGCCGGTGTAGATGTTGACGCCGGAAAGCGTGAGCGTGCCCGGGCCGTTTTTGATCAGCGTCCCTGCACCCGCGATGACACCGGCGAAGGAAGCGTTTTGATTTTGATTCAGCGTCAGGGCGCCATCGATGATCACGCTGCCGCCGCTTCCCGACAGCGATGCGATCTGGTTTCCCTCCGCGTCGATCGCGGTGTTGCCGAAGGCGAGCGTCCCTCCTTGCACGATCACCGCGCCGGCGGAGTTCAGTTTACCTAAAACATTAAGCCGCCCATCGGTGACGGTCGTCGTGCCGCTGTAGCTTTGGATGCCACTGAGATTCAGGGTACCGCCGCCCGATTTGGCCAGCGAACCGGCGCCCGTCGCGAGCACGCCGATCGACGTTTCACCGTCACCGGAAACCGTCAGATTCTGTCCCGCGCCCACAACCGTATCGAGCAGCAGCGTCGAGCCGCTTCCAGTCGCGACGACCGCGGAGCCGGTCAAGGTGGTGAGGCCGCTAAACCGCAACGTCGCCGAGCCGCCCGTCACCTGGCTACCGCGATTCAGCGTCAGCGTTTGCGCTCCGATCGTCAAAGTCCCGAGCGACGCCTCCGCATCCGATCCGGCCGTGACCCGGTCCACGTTGATGCTGGCGTCGCCCGCCACCGACGTGTTGCGGAGCAACAGCAGCGGCGCATCGCCGGCGAGTTCGAGTGTGCCGCCACTCAGGAGCACGGAGCCGGTCCCCAGCGCCGCAGCCGAGGTCATCGCGCGCAACGTCCCCGCGTTGACGGTCGTGCCGCCCGCATAGGTGTTGGCGCCCGAGAGGGTGAGCACACCGGAGCCGGTCTTGACGAGCGCGCCGGCGGTGCTCGTGCCGCCGTTGCCGACGACGCCGGAGAGCGTCAGCGCACCGGTGTTGTTCACCGTCAGCGTGCGGTTCGTCGCACCTTCCGACAGCGAGAAGGAGCCGGTGAAGGTCGTCGTGCCGCTGTTTGTGACGACGAGCGTGTTGTCCGTCCAATTCGTGACGCCACCGGTAAATGTCAGATCCGAGGCGCCGCTGATGGTCGGCGCGGTGAGCAACGTCAGCGTGTTTGCGATCGTGCGGGCGCCATTGGCGCCTGCGAGCGTGCTGTCGCCGCTGATGGTGAGCGCGCCGCTGCCCAGCGACGAATTCTGCCCGAGGACCAGCGTGCCGCCAGTGACGGTGTTGACGCCGGTCCGCGTGCTTGTGCCGAGCAGGCTGAGCGTGCCGTTTCCATTTTTCGTCAATGCACCCGAGCCGGTGGTGACGCTGCCGCTGATCGTCGTGTCACCAGCGGATGCGAAAGTCACACTGCGGTTGCCACCGTTGATCGAAGCGAGCGTCAACACCGCGCCGGTTTCGACGGCGAAGGTGGGATTGCCTGAAGCGGACACGGTCCCGAATCTGATTCCCGACGTGCCGCTGGTAACATTGGAGCCCGGTGCGATCTGCAGCGTGTTCGTGCCGATTGTCAGCGTGCCGAGGATATGCGTCACGCCCGCTCCGGAGGTCAATCGGTCCGACGTGATCGTGGGATTTGCCCCGAGCGAGACGTTGTTGCCAAAGGTATCGTTCGCATCGGTGGCCAGCTCCAGATTGCTGTTGGAAATAAAGACCGTGCCGACGCCGAGCGCCCGGGACTGAGCAGCCCGCAGCGTGCCCGCACTGATTTGGGTGATGCCGGAATAAGTGTTCGTGCCGGTGAGGACGAGCGTGCCGTTGCCGGTCTTCTCGAAGCCGATGACCGGGCTGCCGGAGATGACGCCGCTGATGATCGCGAAGTCCGACGCGGTGGAAGGATTGTCGTCCACGACAATCGTGCGAGCGGACGTGCCCAGGGAAAAATCGTTCGTCCACGTCACGACGTTGTCGGCAAACTTCGACCCCAAATAGAGCGGTCCGGTGAGGAAATTCGTCGTGCTCTGCCAGACCGGCGTGCCCGTGAATCCGGTGATCGTCAGCGCTCCGCCATACGCCGCAAACCCGCCGCTGGAGATCGTCGCCTGCCCCGCAGCCTGCCCCAGCGCCCGGGAAAAATTCCCGGACCCACCGTAAACGCCGCCCGACAAATTAAGATTGCTGGAGGCGATCGAACCGCCGCCCGTCACCGCCAGCATGCCCAGACTCACCGCCGTCGGACCGCTGTAAGAATTGGCCCCGATGAGCTCCAGCAAACCATCGCCGGTTTTCACGACACCGCCCGTCCCGGAAATCACGCCGCTGATGACCGCTCGGTCCGCCGTGCTGTTTGGATTGTCGATCACGCCGATGCTTCGATTCGCGGCGCCGACGGAAAAATTATTCGTCCAGGTGACGACGTTGTCCGCCACCGTCGAGCCGAGCTGGAGCACGCCCGCGGCCGGCAGGAAATTCGCGGTCGTGCCCCACACCGGCGTGCCGGAAAAACCCGCGATCGTGAGCGGGCCGCCATACGCCGCAAAGCCGCTGCCGCCAGTCGCGCTCGCCCCGAATTTCACCTGGTTCGCGCCGGCGCCCAACCCGCGCGAAAACGTGCCGGACGTCGCGAGCACGCCATCGGTGAGCGTCAGCAACGCGCCGGAGAGTGCGGCGTTGCCGGCGAACCCGAGCGTGCCGCCCGTGATCGTCGTTCCACCGGTGTAATCGGTCGCGCCGGAAAGAATGACGGCGCCGCTCGCGCCCTGCATGGTCACGCTGCGCGCACCGCCGCTTTCGCTCAACGTGCCCGTCAGAATCAACGGACCATCGCCGTACTGGCCCGTGAAAATTCCGTTGGCCCCGAGCGTGATCGCATTCCCGAGCGTAACCGGCCCGTCCTGCCACGCTCCCAGGCTTCCGCCCGCGAGGGTCACGCCGCCGGCGCCGAGCGCAGTGGAATTCCTCACCAACACCGCGCCTCCGGCAATCGTCGCGCCGCCCGTGAAAGTACTCGGACCGCTCAGGTAGGTTTGTCCCGTCCCGGCGAAAACCATCCGCCCCGCCCCGGCCAGCACGCCCGAATAGAAACTGCTGGTGCTGCCGTTCGTCGTCGTGACCGTCAGCGTGTGGCCGCTCGTCATGTTGATGATCCCCGTCGGCCCGCCTTCCAGATACGCGGCCGATTGCGCGCCGTTGTTCAGATTCAGCGTGCCATCGACTGAAATCTCCTGGGTGTTCGTGGAAAATCGCGCTCCAGACTCGACCGTCACAGTCCCCGATTGCACGTGGACCCAGTTGACATTGCTCAAGCCCGTCAGCGTCAGGCTGCCGGTGCCGGACATGTAGAGATCTCCGCTCGTGCCGAGGCTTATCGCACCCGGGACCGTGAAGTCGCCTGCCCCGGAGAACTGGAAATACGAGCCCGACACCGAGGCGAGCGACAGCGCCGTCCCGGCCCCGGCCGAGACGGACACTGCGCCCGTGAGCGTGACCGCGCCAAAATTCAACCCGGCGATGCCGCTCGTGATGTTCGCGCCGGCTGACAACGTCAGGTCTCCGCCCAAGGACAACGTGCCCAGCGTGTGCGTCACGCCTTCGCCGGCCGTCATCCGATCCACGACAATCTCCCCGCCCGCCGCCGCGGTCATATTTCGATTGAAGGCCACATTCGAATCCCCCGCCAACTCCAGGTGGCCTCCGCCGAGCACCACCGTCCCTGTGCCGAGAGCGGCCGCGTTGGTCGTCGCGCGCACGGTGCCTGCGCCGATGGTCGTGCCGCCCGAGTAGGTGTTCACTCCCGACAGCACGAGCGTCCCGGTGCCCAGCTTCGTCAGCGCGCCGCTTCCGCTGACGATGCCGCCGAGCGTGAGCGTGTCCGCGTCGGTTTGTATCCGGCTCGCTGACGCGAGCGCGACGTTGCCGTTGAAAACATTGTCGCCCGAGAGATTTCGCAGCGCGCCATTCCCCGCCACGCCCGTGCCGTTCAGCGTGAGTGCCTCGCCCGCGATCGTGATGCCGCCCTGCAATTCCAGCGTCGCGCCCGCCGTCACCGACGTGCCGGCGGCACTCGTGCCGAGAGCGAGTGCGTTCCGCACGTCGAGCGTGCCGGCGCTGACCGTCGTCGTGCCGGTGTAGGTGTTCGCGCCCGTGAGCGTGAGCGTGCCCGCGCCGGCCTTCGTGAGCGTGCCCGCGCCCGTGCCGATTACGCCCGCGATCGAAGTGTCGCCCGCTCCGTCGATCGTGAGCGCGAAAGCGCCGCCGATATTTCCCCCGAGCGAGAGCGTGTTCGCGTCGCTCTGGATGTTCGTCGCACTGCCGAGCGTCATGGCGCCGTTGAAAGCGTTGTCACCGGAAAGGTTTCGCAACGCCCCATTCGACGACACGCCCGTGCCGTTCAGCGTCAATGCCTCGCCCGCGACCGTGATGCCGCCCTGCAATTCGAGCGCGGCGCCCGCCGTGACCGATGTGCCACCGGCCGACGTGCCCAAAGCCGCGCCATCGTTCAGCCGGAGTACGCCGGCGGTGATCGCCGTGGCGCCAGCGTAGGTGTTGGCGCCCTGGAGCGTCCACATCCCGGCGCCGGATTTCGTGAGCCCGCCCGCGCCGGAAACCACACCATTGATCAAACTCGCGGTCCCGGTGCCGGCCAGCGTCAGTCCGAACGCGCCGAGGTTGACCGGCGCGAACACCCAGATCTCTCCGCCTGCGGACGTGAAGGTCGAGTTGGCGCCGAGCGCGATCGACGACTGCAACGTCAGCCGATTCGTCGCGGTCGCCGTCGTGCGCGCGTTGTTCAATCCCGCCGCGCCCAGCGTCAGCCCGCCGCTGCCGCCGAATGTCACACCGGCATTTCCCCCGGCCGCCAGCACGAGACCCGCGATGCTGCGATCGCTGTCGAGCGCGACGGTGTAGCTCCCGCTCACGCCCGCCGAGCCAAACGACGCGGTGTTCGTCGTGAGACTGTTCGCCGGCGCCGCGCCACCGCTCCAGCTCGCGCCGGCGGTGAAATCCGTACCGCTGTAATTCCAGCTCACCACCGTCTGCGCCGAAAGCACCCCGCCCGCGACCGCGGCGACCATCGTCGCGATCGCCGCGAGTCTCCGGCTCGCGTTCCGCGCCCACCCCTGTCGTGGCCCGACCCCGACTACACGCGCGAGACTGGGCCGATTCGACGAAGGAGCAGCGCAACGGATCATGGAGCGACACGTTATCAAAAACCCGCCGCTCATTTCTTGGGACAAAGTCCCTCGCTGGTGGGAAAACTTCCCGTCGCCTCAGCCATTGTTCCCATGGTGCCGCGGCTGACCCGTGGTCCGTCATTCATCGGGTAACCTAATAGGTTACCCACTCATCGGGTAACCTATTAGGTTACCGTTTTCGGCTATCGGCTATAGTTTTATTTGAACCGCTATAGGCATCGCCAGACGTCAAGCGCGCACCATGCGGGTGCCGAGCACCGCCGGGCATTTCGTCCGCAGCCCGGGCTCGCGGCACGGCGGCCGCTCGAACCTCCTTCCGACGAAGTCCCGTCTCAATCGTGGCTCGATTCAATCAGCCGCCGGCCCAGCCGGTGCGCCGCCGCCAGATACCAGCCCACGCTGATGACGAAGGCCGCCCCATAAATCGTCAGCCCTCGATAATCGGCGGAACAGCCGAAGACGGCCAGCGGCGCGCCGAGCGCAAACGCACCGAAACATCCGAACAATCGCAGCTGGGGCAGATAGTCGGCTCGACGATTGCCGACGATACGGGTCGCAATGTCCGTACTCGCGTCATCGCCCTCCGATTTTTTCGCCCGCAACCGACACTCGATTTCAACGCAGCGCTGTAAATAAGGCTCCGCGATGCACCATTTCAACAGGTCACGCAGGGCGACCGCCACGACGATGACGAGGGCCATGACGAAACCCGCGAGTCGGAGATTATTCCGGAGTTCGGAATTGTTGCTGCCCAACCAATCTGCGGCCGGGAGCACAGCCGGAATGCTCGCCAGCGCCGCCAGCAGCGAAAAATCGGCGAATGAGCTATCGACGATTGTTTCATAGCGCGCGAGCAGTCGCTGGTGTTCGGTCCGAAGGATTTCCAGATCCATTTAGAGATGCTCTTTTAGATATCTTGAACGACCCCGGTTTCGAAAGGAGCCCTCTTCCCGGCCAACGGCGCGCGCGCTCCCGTCGTTTTCATCCGCTTCGCGCCGGCAAGTTCGGCGAGAGGCGTCGGTTTTCTTCGGGCCCTGCGGTTCCGTCGATCAAAGAATATTCAATTTGAACGCGTCGGAGGTCAGCTGCCGCCGGATCACCAGATCCGCCAGAAGCGTTTCGTTCGGCCGCCAGAAGATCGGACGATACACGCCTTCGCCGACGGCGACTTCGCTGACGTCATTCACCTTCTTGCCGGAGTAAAACGACACGAGATCGCTCAACGGCGCCGCGGAGAGCGAGAACATCAGGCGCGGGTTCTTTTTCAATTCCTCGGCGAGGTCGGTGAGATCGAAAAGCAGCGAGCGGTAGCTTTCGTCCGGACCATAGTTGTGCACGGCTTCAAGGATCTCGCTGTGCACCTTGACCATGAGGTCGTCGATTGTGTTTTCGTCCGCGGCCGTCCGCGCCTGTTCGTAGAATTCGAGAAAGTAGTCACGAACAGGGAATCCAAGGTCGTCGATCACGCGCGATGCCAGATTTTGATAGGTGTGGCGGTTTTGATCGTCGGTCACCGGCGGAAGTGTCTGCGCGGTGAGTTGATCGCAGTCCGCCACAAACGCGGCGTAGCCTTCGGTCTCGAGAGCCAGGAATCTGCGAATCAAATCGCCGAACGGCGGCGAGCCCACCTGCGGGTCTTTGATGCTGCCGTGGTCGCGATCGGCCAGCACGCCGAATGCGATGGGCTCGGCTGCGCGCCTCCAGGGCGTAATTTTCGTCGGTTGATCCTTGGCGCCGAACGACGCCGTCAGCCCCGTGGCGTTCAAATTCGCCGTGCAAACATAGACGGTCCCGTCGCCGCCGGGTTTGTCGGTCAATTTGTGCAACGCGCCACCATAGGGTTTCGAGCCGACGAGCACCGCGCACATGCATTCGTCCGCCCGATAAAACGACTTGGGGCCGAACAGGTCGCGACGCGCCAGTTCCCGCGTGTACGGCGAACCCATCTCGAGGGCGTTCAGCACCTGTGTGCCGGACTCGAAATCCGTTTCCCAACCTTTGATGATCCGGCCGAGCATGGTCTTGCCCGAGGCTGCCAACGGTGAACCGAAGTTCGCCGGAGCCAGCATGAGGAAGTGCCGCACCGGGCAGGGCCGGTCGCATTCGAGATAGAGCCGGGTCAGCCACTCACGCACCACGAGACTGCCCGTGGAGTGCACGATCAGATCGATCGCTCCCGGAGCCCGCGAAATCGCGTTGGCATCGAGCGCGCGCTCGAAGGCGGCGGCCAGATCCTGGATGGTCACGGCGTCTTCCAGCGTCACGTAATCGCCGAGTTGGATGTCCACCACGTGGTGCTTGCCCCGGAGAAATAGCCCCAGGCTGCGAAAGCTTTGTTGGGTGTCGCTATAACCGTGAAGGATGATGGTCGTGGGCATGAGATAGGGATTTTTACGGCTGAGATCGGTTGGTTTATCTACAAAGACGATTGGATTCCCCGAAATCCGTTCTCCTCATTCGCGGCCCCGCCGCCGGGCGGATGAGGACATATCCGAGCACGCTGAGGCTGGGTGGGATTTCACGGGTTAATGCGGGTTGACCATGACGGACGCAGGCGCACGTCGGGAGAGCGTCCCTGGGCCGATTGCGCGATGACACATTACCAAATCCCGCCGCTAATTTCTTGGGACAAAGTCTCGCCGCGGCGGGAAAACCTCCCAACGCTCCGCCTGTTCTTCCCACTGCGCCGTGCTCGATTCTCCGCTACACTCGCCGGACATGAAGCCTGCCAGCGTCGTTCTCATCGAGGACCATGCCCTCGTGCGTCATCTCCTCGCCGCCGTCCTGAGGGAGGACCGCAGCCTCAGTCTCGCCGGCGATTTCGGCACCGTCGCCGACGGCATCAAAGGCTGCCTCAAAATCAAACCCGCGCTCGCCATCGTCGACTGGATGCTGCCCGACGGCAAAGGCATCGACGTCGTTCGCGCCCTCTCGCCGAAACTCGCCGGCACGCGCTACCTGTTTCTCTCTTCGCTCGAAAAGGAGCACATCGTGCGCGAAGCCATCGATGCCGGCGTCCACGGCTTCGTCATGAAGCGCGCGCCCTACGACACGCTGCTCGCCGCGATCCGCGCGGTCGTCTCCGGCCAGAGTTACTACTGCACCACGAGCAGCCGCCTCCTCGTCGAAGCCCTGCGCACCGCCGCCAACGTCGGCGCAAACGCCCTCACCTCGCGCGAACGCGACATCCTCCGCGGCATCGCGCGCAGCGAATCGCTGAAAATTCTCGCCGGCCGCTTCGGCACCAGTCCTAAAACCGTGACGAACCAACTCAGCGTCCTGAAAGACAAGCTCGGCATCTACGACAGCGTCGGTCTCGCGCGCTACGCCATCAATCACGGCCTCGTCGAGGATTTTTAAATTCAACGCACCTCCCTTCCTGTTCCACCGGTCCACTCCCCCATGGCCCATCGTTCCTGGCGTTTTATTCCAGCCGTCGCCTGCACGGTCCTCTTCGCTCCCGGCTCCCAACTCGCCGCCGAAACGCCCGCCGCCCTTCCTGGGCCCGCCACGCCTCCCGCCGATCTCACCCGCCTCGAACCCCTCGAGGTCACCGCCCAGAAACGCACCCAGTCCGCCGCGCAGGTTCCCCTCGCCCTCACCGCGTATTCCGGCGCCTTTCTCGAAGCCGCCGGCATCTCCGAACTCAAAGACCTCGCGCCCTTCGTGCCCGGTCTTTTCGTCCAGGAGCAGTCGCCGAATTTTCCCGGCATCAACCTCCGCGGCATCACCACCGACGACACCGACCCGCGCGCCGATGCCCGCGTCTCGATCTTTCGCGACGGCGTCTCGACCAGCCGCACCACCGCCAGCCTCTCCGACCTCTTCGACCTCGAACGCGTCGAGGTGCTGAAAGGCCCGCAAGGCACGCTCTTCGGCCGCAGCGCGGAGATCGGCGCGATCTCGCTCATCACCCGCAAACCCACCGCCGTGCGCGAAACGGCACTCACCGTCGGCGCCGGCGACTTGTCCTCCCGTCATCTCGCCGGCCACGTCAACGCCCCGCTCGCCGGTGAAACCTGGCTCGGTCGCGTCGCCTTTTCCGTCACGCACCGCGACGGCGACCAACTCAACCTCGCCGACGGCTCCCGTCTCAACGGCCGTGATACGGTCGCCGTCCGCCCTTCCCTGCGCTGGGCTCCCCGCGCCGGCACCACGCTCGACCTCGTATTCAATTATCAACACGACCGCCCGCCCGGCACCGGCTTCAAAAGCGGCGTCATTCCCACGTCCCGCGGCGATACCGATCCGTTCACCGCCGCCGAACTCAACCGCGGCGCCGCACTCGGCGTCGATCGCACCGTCTGGGATGCAACCGCGATTTTCACCCACGACCTCTCGCCGCACCTGACGCTCACCGCCCTCACCGGCGTGCGCGACTACGATTCGCTCGAGCGCCTCGACGCCGACGGCTCCAACCTGAAACTGTTCGAACTCTCCGACCGCTCCAGCGGCCACCAGTTCAGCCAGGAAGTTCGGCTCAATGTTTCCGCCGACGATCGTTTCGCCGGTTTTATCGGTGCGAGTTTTTTCCGCGAACGCAGCAGCCAGCGCTATGGTTTGCTCACCGACGAGCGCCAGTTCTGGCCGTTCTTTTCCGGCGCGTTCCGCGACGGCCTCGTCGCCGCCGGTGTGCCCGCCACCCTCGCCAATCTCGCCGTGCCGTCACTCCCGCTGTTCACGCCGCAGCCCACGCTGCCCGCCAGCTTCGCGCTCTTCAACAACCCCGCCCTCCCGCCGAGCCTGCGCGCCCTCGCCGCGCTCGCCCGCGCTCCGCTCAGATCCGAGCACAGCGAGTCCTACATCAATTCCGCCAACACCCAGAGCACCGAACTCTTCGCCGACGGCACGTGGCACGCGACGCGCCGGCTCGAGTTCACCGCCGGCGCCCGCGTCTCCTTCGAGAAAATCACCACCGGCTACGAAGCGCCCGTCGCGCCCGCGCCGAGCACGCTCGGCTTCATTCTCGGCGCCACGCCCAATCTCGCGTTCAAACCCACCGCCGGCCGGCTCACCGCGTCTGTGCGCGACACCGCGTGGGTCGGCCGCCTCGCCGCGCGCTACGAGTTCACACCCGCGCTCAGCGCCTTCGCCAACGCTTCCCGCGGTCGCCGCCCCGCCACGGTTTTCATCGGCAACGCCGGCGTGACGCCCGTTCACGAAGAGACTGTCGATCACTACGAAGCCGGCTTTAAAGGCCTGCTCGCGGGCGGCCGCACGGAATTCAGCGCCTCGGTGTTTCGCTACCATTACCGGCATTTTCAGACCACGATTTCCAATCCTGCCGACCCCATTCGCTTCATCACCGTCGATGCCGGCAACGCCACCGGCCGCGGCGGCGAACTCGCGCTGCGCAGCCGCGTCTCCGCCGCCGTGACCGCCTTCGCTACCTACGGCTACACCGATGCGCGCTTCGATGCGACCGACGACCTCGGCCATCCGCAGCGTTTCGCCGGCTCGCAGTTCCGGCTCACCGCGCGTCACAGCGTTTCCCTTGGCGCGACCTTCACGCATGGGCAGTTTCATTTCACGCCGGTTTACCAATATCGCTCGCGCCAGTATTTCGACGACGACAACACCCGCTTCGGCGGCACGCTGCGCCAGGATGGTTTCGGCCTCGTCAATCTCCGCGGCGGCTGGATTTCGCGCGACCGGCGGTGGGCGATCGACGCGTTCGTCGAAAACGCCTTCGACAAAAACTACCTCATCGACGCCGGCAATTTCGGCGCGAACTACAATCTCCCGACCTTCATTCGCGGTGAGCCCCGCCTCTGCGGCCTCGATGTGACCGTGAACTTCTAACCCGGATGCATCGCCCTTCGAGGCAAACCATTCCCAGCGTGTCGTTCTGAACGAAGTGAAGCATCCAGTGCGCGCTTCGTGGCACGACACGCATGCGAAAGTCCAAATGGATTCTTCGCTGCGCTGCTGATGAACCTCACCCGGTTTGTCATTCTGAACGAAGTGAAGAATCCAGTGTGCGCTTCGTGGCACGACACGCGTGTGAAAGTCCAAATGGATTCTTCGCTGCGCTCAGAATGACAGGCCTTTGAGAGTTCATCGGCGTAGGCCGCCCAACGGCTTGGCGTTGCTTCGGAGTCTCAGAATGACAAACAGTGCGCGCTTCGTGGCACGACGCGCGTGCGAAAGTCCAAATGGATTCTTCGCTGCGCTGCTGATGAACCTCACCCGGTTTGTCATTCTGAACGAAGTGAAGAATCCAGTGCGCGCTTCGTGGCACGACACGCATGCGAAAGTCCAAATGGATTCTTCGCTGCGCTGCTGATGAACCGCCCGGTTTGTCATTCTGAACGAAGTGAAGAATC
>JBEHYR010000076.1:0-22857 GCA_048498075.1 Verrucomicrobiota bacterium
CCTCGGCTACGAGGAGGCGGAAAAATCCATCCTCCCCGAAACGCGTTTGAAGACCTACGAAGACAGCGGCCGCAACGCGAAGGTGCTGGTCAAGCAGCTGGCCTGACACCGGCACGCGTCGAAACGGCCGGCGCGCCGCCTTGTCATACCAGTCGCCTCTAGGTATTACACTTTAGACTGGAACGCCAGAGTTTACCTGATCGACAAGCCAGGTGTGGATGAGGCCGGAGATTTTGTGCGGGGAGGTCCAGAGCCTGGCGGCGGCGGCGAGGTGGTCCTCGAGTTTGCGCAAGTTCGGATAAAGGCGGTTGCGCACCTGGGCTTTGAGCAGGCCGCCGAAGCGCTCGACCGGGTTGAGTTCCGGGCAGTAGGGCGGCAGCGGTAAGAGCCGCAGGTTGGCGGGCAGCCGGGGATCGGCCTCGGGGAGATGGAAGCCGGCCTGATCTTGGATCACGAGGTGCAGGGCAGCCGGATCGGAGTCGGCGATCTGCTGGAGGAAGAGGGCGTGGATGTCCCGGTCGATGGCCGGGGTGAACAAAAGTTCGCTCGCGTGGGCCCCATCCACTTCCAAGGCTTCGTGCAGGTAGCCCCACTTGTATTTGGTCGCATAGGGCGCATGCACGCGCACGCCGCGCCGGCCCCAGACCCGGCCGATCACCGGCAAAAGGCCGTAACGGTGCTCGTCGAGCACCCACAGGCGCACCGCGCGGGTCTCGCTTGCGCCCACCACGGCCGTCAGTTTGGCCGGCAGCTCGGTTTTGCAGGCCTTCGCCTTGGCCGGATCCTTTTTCGCATGGCTCTGGCGCGGCACCTTTCGCTTGCCGCCCAGCCGACGCAGGATCTTGAGCGCTCCGCTCTCGCTGATCTTTTTCCGGGTGCGCTTTTTGATCCAAGCCTGGGCGTCCCTGGCTTGCCGGAACTGTCCGGCTTCCAAGCGTTGCACGAACTCGTCGGCCACCGCCCCGCGCACCACCGGCGTCCGAGCCCCGGCCCAATTGCGTCTTAGCAAACCGGCTACTCCTTCCCGCAAGACCGTGTCCCGGTAATTGAAAACCGTCTTACGGCTCACGTCCGCCACTTTGGCGATCTGCTCACTGCTCATCTCATGCTGCGCGATCAGCCGAACCACCAGTAAGCGCCGGCGTGCCCAGTCGGCTTGAGGCTGCGCCCACGCCGCTTCGATCTCCTTCACGAGTTCCTCGCCAAAATCAGGAAGCGTTCTTGCCATGCCCCACTTTGTTCGGCCCAGCCCCAACTGTAAAGTATAAAAGCTACGGGCGCCTGGTATCATGCCGGGCGAAGCGAAGAATCCCCTTCGCGCTCCGTTGCCCGGCCCTCGCCTCGAATCGGCCGCTGGATTCTGCGCGCGGTTCAGCGTGACGAAGCACGATCGCGATTCCATCGCCGGTTGGTTCTCACTTCTTTGTCAGCCCACCCCACGCCCGCGCATACCGGCGTCCGAGCTCCCGATACGCCGGCGTGCTGAAATGAATCTTGTCGCCCTTGTCGCTCAGGCCCTCGGCGGAAACGAGCGCACAGCGCGCCACCCGCTTCGGGATCTCTGGCAACACGGCATTGAGGTCGCCGCCGTCGGCGAAAAACGTTCCGAGCTCGCCGATCACCACCGGCACGTCCCCGGCGCCGAGGTCCTTCCGCAGTTGCGCGATCATCACCGCGAAGCGCTCGACATAGGTCCCCGCCTTTTTCTCCGTCGCATCGTTCTCGCCCTGGTGCCAGAGGATCCCCGCGAGCTTTCCGCTTTTCATCGCTTCCTTCGCCCGCGCCACCGCGTCCGAGTAAAGTTTTCCGCCAGCCTTCCATTCGTCGAGCGACGTCCCGCCAAGCGCCGCCGGAATCAGCCCGATCGCCGCGTGCGGATTCTCCTCCGCGATCACGCGCCCGAAGGTCGAGCCGAGGCCGACGCCCACGAGCGCCGGCTTGTCGTGGTGCAGCGGATCGATCGCCGGCGCCCACGTGAGCGCCTTCGTCTGCACGAACACCCGCGGATGCGGCACCTCGTCCTGCGCTTCGATCGGCCCGCGCCCGGCCATGTTCGACTGCCCGATCAGCAGGAACAACATCATGTCCTTCGGCGCCGTCTTGTCGGCTGCCGCCAACGCCATCGTCGTCGTCGTCACCAACCAAAACGCTCGGATAAGTGATCTCATTTTCAATTCAGCTTTCGATTCCATCAGCAGCTGCACCCCTGCGATAGAGCCGCGTGTCCGCCGCCACCAACCCGGCCCGGCTGAGCGCAGCAGCCGCTTCCGACTCTTCCGCACCCGCCGGCCGCACCGTGCCGTCGAGCCGCGCCGCCAGCGCGCGCATCGCCGGCGTCAGCACCACGTTTTCGTGCCAGCGGTTCGCCACCGCCAGCCCGTTTGCGGCCAGCGTGCGCGCGACCGCGTCCACGCACGGCGACGCCGGCGTCTTCGCCGCGCAATCGAGTCCGCCGGCCAACAAAAAATCCACCGCCTGGCGCACCACGAGATCGAACAGCACGCTCGTCGCCCGCGCTTCCAGCGTCGCCGCCACTTCGATGCCGGCCGACGCCAGAAGCTGACGCGCCCCCACCACCGCATCGGCAAACGCCACCCGCCGCGGCCACGCCGCCGCCAGCGCCACGAGCAGCGCCTTCGTCACGGGATCTCCCGTCTCCACGGCCATTCCTCGTGGATGCGCGAAGCGCGCGCGCTGCCCTTCCCGCAGGTCCGGCACCGCCACGCCCGCGCGTAATTGCGAGCCGAACACGCACCCGCGCAACGCCTCCGGCATCCAGGTGCGCGGCTTCGCTCCGGTCGCGCGCGTCAGCAGCGAGCAGCGAAACATCCGCTGCGCCACGAAATCCAGCATCTGCTCGGCCTGCACCGTGTCCGGCGCGAGTGCCGCCAGCGCCGCCGCGGTTTCCTTCGGCAGCTGCGCGTTGGCCATCAGGCTCAGCTGCGCGTCGCCGAGATACCGCAGGCCGTGCTCCTCCGCCCACTCGACGAACTGCAGCAGGTAGCAGGGATCGCTGAACGCCGCGATCTCATCGTGATAAAACACCACCGCGGGCTTCTTCTCCATGTCGGCCACGAGAGCGCGCAGCGCCATCGGCTGCGGCGTATCCGCCGCCGCGAGCGCCGTGCGCAGGAAAGCCAGCGTCTCCCGCGCGTTGGCGAGGCGCGCCTCGGCCCCATCGACGCCGCGCAGCCGCAGGTTCAGCAAATCGCGCAGCGTCTCGCGCGCCTTCCAGCCGGGATACGTGTTGTAGCTGAGATAGGCCACGCCGTCCGGCGCGAGCCCGCGCGCACAGATTTGGAAGATCGCCGCCTTCGCGTCGTCCGGCACGTGCGAAAACACCCCGTGCGCGATCACGAAATCGAAACCCTCCGCCGCCGGGGCGAACGCCCGCACGTCCGCCGCTTCGAGCTGAAGATTCGCCAGCCCCGCCGCCGCGGCGAGCCGCCGGCCTTCCGCGATTTCCGCGGCGTTGACATCGACGCCGGTGAACCGCGCCTCGGGAAACATCGCCGCGAGCGGCAGTAGGTTGAGCCCGCAGCCGCAGCCGAGCTCCAGCACGCGCGCCTGTCTCGGGTCCGCGGCGGCGCCGCCGAGCAGTCGCGCGATCGCCCCGATCCGGGCGGGATGCGTTTGGGGAAACGCGCCCTGCCGGTAGGGAAATTCCTCATTGCGCCGCTCGACCTCGGCCTCAGCCATGCACCCGGGCGCACCCGGCGTCGGGGCCTTTCGCCGCTGCGCGCGCACGCCGGCGTTTTTTCAGCCAGACTCCGCCCAGCAGAGCCGCCGCGCCGGCCAGCAGCGCTGTCGCCGCCGGCTCCGGCACCGTGGGCATCTGTCCCGCCGTGATCGAGTCGCCCGCCGTGCTGTTGTAGGCCCAGTCCACGAGCGTGTAAGTTGCGCCGGAAGTATAATTCACGAGCCCCCAGCCGTAATACGTGCTGGCCCCCTTAACAAAGGAGAAGCCGATGTAGCCCGTATCTCCCGTGTTCCAGCCGCCGTGGGAGGAATCCAATGCCATCGCTGAGAATGATGGGTTCAGCGTGCTCGCACTCGAAATCTGCGTGCCGCCTGACAACTTGGTCGGATAATACTTACCGCTGGCGACGACGCTGACAAATGCCGCAGTCTGCCCTGGGTCTCGGTCCACGAATCCTTTCGAGTAAAACGAGGTGTCCACCGTGCCGTCGAAATTAAAATCGACCGCGGTATAGCTTCCCGAGGATACGAGGTTCTGCGCCCCGCTGAAGACGATCTGCGCCTGCGCCACCGTGGCGAGGGCGCAGCCGGCGCCCGCGGCGGCGGACAGCGCTAGCCCGCGGGAGCGGAACCGGTTCGAAGCGGGGGCGAAGGTAGTGACGAGCGGCATGTGTGGTGGTTTTGCTGCGGGACTGTCGATGGGCGCGCGAGACCGGCAATCTCCTGTGGAATGGGCGGGAAAAGGCGGCCGCAACCCCTGAGGATAGCACCCCATGAATGCCAGCAAAAAATGCACACTGCTCTCTCTCTGCACGAATCCGTTCCCGCCTTCCATTCCGCGCCTGGACGCCCCTGGCCGCCTACGCGTCCGCGCCGCCGCCAAGTCCATCTCCCAGCCTCACGAGACGGGAACTCGGCCCCATCTTTGTCAATCTTCGTTCCGCCTCACCCCTTCAACTCCACCACCACCTGCACCTCCGCCGTCGAGCCGCGCGGCAGGCCGTTCACCGCCACTGCCGCCCGCGCGTGCTTCCCCGCCTCGCCGAAAACTTTCAGGAACAGCTCGCTCGCCCCGTTGATCACCGCGGGGCTTTCCGCGAAGCCATCCACCGCGTTCACGAAGCCGTTCACCATCACCACGCGCGCGACCTGCTCGAGCGAGCCCACCGCCGCCTTGATGTTCGCCAGCGTATTCAAAGCGCAAATCTCCGCGGCCTTCTGCGCCGTCGCCACCGTCTGCTCCTTCCCGACCTGCCCCACGTGCGTCATCTGCCCGTTCACCGCGCAGATCGTCCCCGCGCAAAACAGCAGGTTCCCCGTGCGCACGGTCGGCACATAGCTGCCGGCGGCCGCCGGCGGATTGGGCAACGCAAGTCCGAGTTCGGCCAGTTTGGCTTCGGGATTCATGCGACGACGTTCGGCCAAACTCCCGCCGACGCAAAGCGGATTTTCCTCCTTCACCGCCCGATCAATCTTCTCGCATTCCCCCCGAGCACGTCCGCCCCCGCACCCGCGCGACGCGCCTCCGCGAGCAACCGCCCCACTTCCGGTTCCGCCTCCAGCTTCGGAAAAAGATTCAACGGATAGTCCGATCCGAACAACACGCGCTCCGTCGGCACCACCGCCGCGAACCGCGCCCACACCGTGTCGTCGTAAACCAGCGGCGACGCCGCCGTGTCGAAGTAAAGATTCTCCAGCTTCGCCGCCGCCGCGTCGCGCAGCGGCAGCAGTCCGCCCCAATGTGCGAGTACGAAATTCACTCGCGGAAACACCCGCGCGAGCCGTCCAAAATCCTCCAGCGGCGTTTCGACTCGGCCGGGATAATCGCGGCTGTTCGGATCCGTCACGTGCAGATTCACCGGCCAGCGCCACTCCGCCGCGCACGCGAGCACGTCGCAAAAAACCGGATCGTCGATCGCGTAGCCCTGCGAGTGCGGCGACAGTTCGCCCAGTCCGACCAGCCCAGCCTCTCGCGCCCGTTTCAATTCCTCCACCGCACCCGTCCGCCCCGCCCGCGGCTGCACCGTGCCGAACGCCGCCAGTCGATCTGCATGCGCGCGCACGCACTCCGCATAAAACCGATTCTGCCCCGCACACGCGTCCGCCGTTTCCCAATACCAGCCCAGCAGCACCGCGCGCGCGACGCCCGCCCGGTCCATCTCGCGCAAAAGTTCGTCCACGCTCGGAAATCTCTGCACCGCCCGCCCGCTCTTCCGCCGCCGCGTGCACAACTGCCCCCAACGCTCCTCGCCCGCCGCCGCAGCCCAGGCCGCCGGATCGCGATTGATCTCGACGGGATAGAGATGGACGTGCGCGTCGATCACCATGGCGACGTTCGTTTCGTCGATCCGCTGCGGCGGCGCAACAGGCAATCACGCCCGCTTGCCGCCTCCCGCGAGTTCGCCCAGCTTTTCCCATCGCCCTCGAACCGCTCCGTCATCGCCCTGCTGATCGCGCGTCGCTTTCCCTCCGCCATGAAACTTCCTCTCCGGCTCATTCTCGGCCTCGGCGCGCTCCCGCTCGCCGGCTGCGTCACGAAAGATCAAACCCTCCAGCCCGCGCGACCCGACGAACTGGCCAAGCGCAACACGTTCGACGAACTCGCGCCGAAGCGCGCCGACAGCGGTTTCGAGGCCCCACGGTCGGGCGCCAGGAGCACTCAACCTTGAGCCCCCCCGCTCGTGGTGGCCGGACCACGCCGCTCCTTTCCACTTTTCCCCTCGCCTTCGCCGGCCGAAATTCCGGATTCGAGGACTGACCGTCGCAGTCCCGACAACGAGCGAACCCCGCGCGCTACGTCAGCCGCCCGAGTCTCACCCGCCCCGCATTTTTCCATGCTCAACCGCCTTTTCAAACTCGACGAAAACCACACGACCGTCGGCCGCGAAATCCAGGCCGGCCTCACGACGTTTGCCGCGATGGCCTACATCCTCGCGGTGAATCCGTTCATCTTGAAAGACGCCGGCATGCCGCAAGCCGCGCTCGTCACCGTCACCGCGATCACCGCCGCGCTGAGCACCGCGCTCATGGCGTTCATGACGAACTTCCCGCTCGCGCTCGCGCCCGGCATGGGAATCAACGCCTACTTCACCTACACCGTCTGCCTCGGCGCGGGCGTGCCCTGGCCCTCCGCGCTCGGCCTGGTCTTCATCAACGGCGTCGTTTTCCTGCTCCTCTCGCTCACCGGCATCCGCGAGAAAATCGTCGACGCGATTCCGCTTTCGCTGAAGGTCGCCATCACCTGCGGCGTCGGTCTCTTCATCGCCTTCATCGGCCTGAAAAACGCCGGCATCGTCGTCGCCAGTCCCGCCACCTACGTGACCCAAGGCGATTTCACGTCGCCGCCCGTCGCCCTCGCGCTCTTCGGCATCGCGCTCACCGCGATCCTCGTCGCCCGCCGCGTGCCGGGCGCGATCGTCGTCTCGATTCTGCTCGTCGCCGTGGTGGGTCTTTTCATTCCCGACGGCAAAGGCGGCCACGTCACCGCGCTGCCGTCCTCGCTCTTTTCGCGCCCCGCCTCGCCCGCGCCGGTGATGTTCAAACTCAACTTCGATTTTGTCCGCGACCACTTCGGCCTCGCGCTGCCGATCATGCTCACGCTGCTCATCGTCGATCTGTTCGACAACCTCGGCACGCTCATCGGCGTCACGAAACGCGCCGGCCTGCTCCGCCCCGATGGCACGCTGCCGCAAGCCGGCCGCGCGCTCGTCAGCGATTCCCTCGCCGCGATTCTCAGTTCGCTCCTCGGCACGTCGACGGTCGTCAGCTACATCGAGTCCGCCTCCGGCGTCGAAGCCGGCGGCCGCACCGGCCTCACCGCGCTGACGACCGCCGCCGGCTTCCTCGCCGCGCTGCTCTTCACGCCGATCATCCTCGCCGTCCCCACCGCCGCCACCGCCCCCGCACTCGTGATCGTCGGTGTGTTCATGATGCAGTCGGTGATCGAAATCGACATGCGCGATTTCAAGATCGCCGTCCCCGCCGTGATCACGCTCCTCGCGATTCCGCTCACCTTCAGCGTCGCCGAAGGTCTCGGCCTCGGCCTCGTGAGCGCCGCGCTCCTCGCGCTCGCGACCGGCGAAGCGAGGAAAATTTCCCCCGTCGGCTACGTCATCGCCGGCATCTTCTTCCTCGACCTCTTCAAAATCTGGCCCTTCCACGCGTGAGGTTGGCGTCCGCCCTCGAAACCCGATCTTTTCTTAACCACGAACGGATCCGAATTCACACGAATAGGCCGTCCCGTCATTCGTGTCCGTTCGTGTCCATTCGTGGTTAAAATTCCGATGCCTTCTTGGTCTCGGATGTCATGATCCGTCTTCAAATTCGTGTTTCAATTCGCCCGACTGAAGACTTGGCAACGCCCCCACGCTGGCCCATCCCGCCTTCACTCGAACAACGGCAAAATCTTCATTCCCGGCACCGTCACGTAGCCTTTGTCCGTGATGCGAATCTCCGGAATCACCGACAGCGGAATCAAATTGAATCCCATGTAAGGCAGCGTGCAGCCCGCCGCGACCCAGGCCTTTTTCAGCGCCGTCGTTTCCTTCGCGACCACCGTCGCGCGCTTATCCGAGATCAATCCCGCCACCGGCAGCGCCACGCTCGCGATCACTTTTCCGCCGCGCACCACGCACACGCCGCCGCGCATTTTCTTGATCGCCGCCAGTGCCACCTGCATGTCCGCCTCGTTCGTGCCGGCGAGAATGATGTTGTGCGCATCGTGGCCGACCGAGCTGCCAACCGCGCCGTCCCGTAGCCCGAAATCCTTCAGCAGCCCATGCGCCACCGCGCCGGATTTTCCATGCCGCTCGACGATCGTCACGAAACACAGCGCGTGCTTCGCGAACAATTCCTCCCACCCGCCGCCACTCGCCGTGGCCGGCGACGCCGCCTCGAGTGCGATCTTGTCGTGAAACAAAATGATCCCCGGCAGCGCCGTGCGAATCACGTTCGCCGTCACCGGCTTCGTCGGAGCGGCCGGCGTGAGTTTCAGCTTTTTCTTCGGCAGCTTCACCGTCGCATACGCCGCGCGCGGATAACGGTAGCGTTTGCTCAAGGCCTGATCGAGCAACGGTGTGACCTTCTTGTCCTCCACGACGAGTTCGCCGCCGAACCACGTATTCTGCACTTCGAGCGCGTCGTTCAACAGCACGATGTCCGCGCGCCGCGAATGTCCCAACCCGCCGATGTCGCCACCCTTCGCATAACGCATCGCGCCGTGCAGTGAACCCATGCTCCACGCCGTCACCTTCGGCAGCCCCGCCTTCACCGCCTCGCGCACGACCCAGTCCATCCCGAACAAAAACAAATCGTCGGCGTCCCGATCGTCCGTGCACACACACACGCGCTTCGG
Source organism: Verrucomicrobiota bacterium (assembly GCA_048498075.1). Taxonomy (GTDB): domain Bacteria; phylum Verrucomicrobiota; class Verrucomicrobiia; order Opitutales; family Opitutaceae; genus Opitutus. The sequence continues at coordinate 9,053 of JBEHYR010000076.1, forward strand.
ACTCGCCCCCAGTTCCGTCACCGCCTTGATCGCCTCCGGCAGCGAATGCCACGGCGTCTTCGGATTCCCACCCCGCAGGAAAACCCACACGCCTGCCTCCAGAAAATCGTTCGCGATCTCCCGGTCGATCGCTTCGTGTGTATCCGAAATTCCGCTCGCCGCCCCCGCCGCCACGAACTCGCGCCCGTAGATATGCCCGCACACCGGTCGCCCGCGTTTGATCGCCTCGCCGAGGATCGCATGGCTCCGCACGTCACCCAGCGCCACCTGCACGAAGTCCATCTTCTCGCCGAGCGCGACCGCTTCCGGCCACTCGTCGAAGAGCTTGCCGATTTTCTTCGCCGTCAGATCGCCGCCCGCCGTTTCGAATTTCCGCGACGTCGCCGGCACCGTGCTCGGCACCGTGAGAAAAATCGACAGCGGCGCCTGCCGCGCATCCTCGAGCATCCACTCGATACCCGCCGCGTCGCACACGTTGCCGATCTCGTGGCTGTCGCAGAAAATCGTCGTCGTTCCATTCAACAGCGCGCCCTCCGCATACGCGCACGCCGTCATCATCGCACTCTCGATGTGAATGTGCGGATCGACGAGCCCCGGCGCCACGATCCCACCCTTCGCATCGTAAACCATCGGTTTTTTCCCGCCACCCTTCGCCGCACCTTTCGCGTTCGCCGCCGCGAACGCCCCCGCCGCCTTCACCGCCGCAATCCGCCCGCCCTTGATCCAGATTTCCCGCCCGTCGTGAATCCGCTCGGTGTAAGTCGACAACAGCCGCCCGCCAGTGATCACGAGATCCGGCGCCTCGCGCCCCATCGCCACCGCGGCAAGCGCGCGGGTCATCGTGTGAAGCGGGGCGACAGAAAACCGGGTAAGCATGCGCGCACACAAACGCAAACCGCCCACCAGCGAAAGCGCATTCCCGCGCTCCCCGCCGCCTTGATCCGCGGCCCCGCCCCGTCATCGCGCGAATAGCCCCGGAGCGGTCGCGTCCGTTATCCCCCAAACGGCGCCGATGACCCGCCCGCCGCTTTTTCCGCCCGTACCACCAGCAGCGGAATCGCCGTGTTGTGCCGCACCTTATCGATCGTGCTGCCGAGGAAAATATCGCCCACCAGCTTGTGCCCATGCGACGTCATCGCGATCAAGTCGCACTGCTGCGCGACCGCTGCCCGCACGATCTCCGTCGGCGGATTGCCGAGCGCCAGCAGCGTCGTCGCGCGCAAGCCCGCCCCCTGCATCCGCACCGCGATCGCGTCGAGGTAGCTGCGGTCCGCCTTCATCTCGTCCGACTCGGCGAGTTTCAACTGTTCGAAATTTCGCGCGGCGAAACCGTCGGCCACGTGCACCAGCACCAACTCCGACCCGAGCCGCTGGGCGAGGGCGGTGATGTGACGAATCACCGTTTCGTCCGCGCGGCCGTTTTCGAGCGCAACCAGGATTTTGTGGTACATGGGGTCGGGGCGTTTCGAATTCAGCTCGGGCCCGAGGCGCCGACAAGCCCGTAGATCGCCCGCGTCCACGTTTCCGGCAGCAGCGTGTCCACGAGCAGCTTCACGTTCAGCGCGATGATCAGCAGCGTGATCGTCCAGCCCAGCGCCTTGACCCACCATCCGTTCACGAACTCGCCCATCTTCGCGCGATCGCTGGTAAACCGCATCAACGGCCAGCACGCGAAACCGAGCTGCATGCTCAGGCAGACCTGGCTCGCCACGATCAGCTCCGAACTCTTGTCCTCGCCGAACAGCCCGATCACGAGCACGGCCGGCACGATCGCGATCGCCCGCGTGATCAGCCGCCGCAGCCAGGGCTGCAGCCGCACGTTGAGAAAACCCTCCATCACGATCTGGCCCGCGAGCGTGCCGGTGAGCGTCGAGTTCTGCCCCGACGCCAGCAGCGCCAGCGCGAACAGTGTGCTCGCAAACGTCACCCCCAGGACGCCGTCGAGCAGGTGAAACGCCTCCTGGATTTCGCCCACGCCTTCGTGGCCGTTGCCGTGAAACGCCGCACCCGCCAGGATCAAAATCGCCGCGTTGATGAACAGGGCGAACATCAACGCCACCGTCGAATCGATCGTGCCGAACTTGATCGCCTCCGCCTTGCCCGCCGAACTCTGGAGATATTTCCGCGTCTGCACGATCGACGAGTGCAGGTAGAGATTATGCGGCATCACGGTCGCGCCGAGTATGCTGATCGCCACGTAAAGCATGTCGGAATTGGTCAACACCTCCAGCCGCGGGATAAAGCCCGTGAAGACCGCGCCGATGTTCGGCTTCGCCACGAGCAGCTCGACCGCGAAGCACCCGCCGATCGTCAGGATCAGCGTGATCACCAGCGCCTCGAGATAACGAAAACCGCGATGCTGCAGCAGCAGCACGATCATCACATCCAGCGCCGTGATGCAGCAGCCCCACACCAGCGGAATCCCGAACAGCAACTGCAGCCCGATCGCCGACCCCACGACTTCGGCCAGATCGCACGCCGCGATCGCCAACTCGCACAGCACCCACAAAAACCACACGCTCGGCGTCGAGTAGTGATCGCGGCACGCCTGCGCCAGATCGCGCCCCGTCGCCACGCCCAGCTTGATGCACAAATGCTGGAGCAGGATCGCCATGAAATTCGAAATCATGATGACCGACAGCAGCGTGTAGCCGAACTTCGCCCCGCCCTGCAGGTCCGTCGCCCAGTTGCCCGGATCCATGTAGCCGACCGCGACCAGGAAACCCGGCCCCGAGAACGCCAGCACCTTCCGCCAGAACGAAGCGCCCGCCGGCACCGCGATCGTCCCGTGCGCCTCCGGCAGGCTCCGGCCGCTCGACCGGCGCCACCCGGCCTCGCCCGTGCGGCCGGCCGCTGCGGCTGAAATCGTTTCGTCCATAAACGACGTGCCTATGTGCGCACGTATTTTGATTAGTCAAAATAAAACTTTTGTTGCTTCAAACCGATCCCGGCCTATCTCTGCCGCGTGGCCAGCAGCACCGTCGAAAACTACCTCAAGCACATCCTGCTGCTCGCCGAGCAGGCCGACGGCCTCGTCTCGATGGGCGCGCTCGCCGCCGCGCTCACCGTCGTCCCCGGCACCGCCACCACCATGGTGAAGGCGCTCGCCGCCGAGGCGCTCGTCGACCACCGCCCGCGCCAGGGCGTGCGCCTCACCGCAAAGGGCCGCCAGCTGGCGCTCAGCGTCCTGCGCAAGCACCGCCTCGTCGAAACTTTCCTCGTTAACGTCCTCAAGATGGATTGGGCCGCCGTGCACGCCGAAGCCGAGCAGCTCGAGCACGCGATCTCCGACGACGTGCTCGATCGCCTCGACGCCCTGCTCGGTTACCCCACCGCCGACCCGCACGGCGATCCGATTCCCAGCCGCCAGGGCAAGCTCAGCTCGCAGGTCTACGCCACGCTCGCGACCTGCGCCGCGAAAACTCCCCTCCGCATCGTGCGCATCACCGAGCAGACGCCGGAGTTTCTCCAGCTCATCGATGCTCACGCCCTCCAACCCGGCGCCCTCGTGCGTGTCGTCGACCGCAATCTCGTCGCCGGCCTCGTCTCGCTCCGCAAAGCCCGCGCGCCGCTGCTCACGCTAAGCCTCGCCGCCGCCGGCAAAATCCTCGTCGAGCCCGTGCGGTAGGGACGGCTCGCCGAGCCGTCCGGAGCATTCCACCTGGCCGCTGCGCGGCATCCGGGGATGAACGTCCGATTTCGGAATGTAGGAGCCTGCTTGCAGGCGATTTCACCGGGCAAAAATCGATCATCGCCTGCAAGCCGGCTCCTACAACTTGCACCGATGCTCACCACTCCCAATTCAGCCGCAGCACATGCGTCCAGTCCGACGCCCGCGCGTTCAGTCCCTTCAACAACTCGTAGTCCAGCAGCAGCCGCTCGCTCCACTTCCACTGCGCGCCCACCCCGAGTTCGCCGATCGAATTCGAGAAGCCGCTCGACGACACCGCGAAGTTCGCCTCCGCATACACCATGAAACCGAGCGCCAATTCCTGCCGCGCGAAGGCGCTCGCGCCCCACTGTGAATCGTGGCCGTTGCGCGCGTCGTTCTGCACCACGTCCCACCGCGCCATTGCGCCCGCCGTGAACCCGCCGCTCCGCATCATCTCCCACGGCACGATGAGGCCGAACTCCGTCACCCGATCGCCCGGCCCGATGCGATTCGTCGGTACGCGTACGTAAGGCAGCAACGCCGCCGACGCCCCCCATTCCTCGTCGCGCCAGAACCGCCACTTCATGCGCACCGAAAAATCGCCGAACCCGGAGTCCGACTCGCTCGCGCGTGTGCGATACTCGACTTTCTCGCGATAAAACAAATCGAAGCCCACCTGCACGTCGACATTCGCCGCGAGGCCCGTGCTCACGATGGTCGAAGCGACGCCCACCGCCGAGTAGGTGTTGCCCGCCTCGTCCGCCCGATCGAGCGACAGTTTGATGCCGTCCATCCGCACGAGCACCTTCCCCGGCGCGATCGTCCGCGGCGTCTCCGTCACCTGCGCCCGGGCGGCCGCGCCCATCATCGCCGCCAACACCCCCAACCACACGCGCCCGCGGCGCGCCGCATAGTGAGTCATTCCTGCCAGTGAACGCGCGCCCGCCTCTCTCACGCCAGAAAAAACCTCCGCTCCCCACCTCTTTTTAACGCCGACGCTGCGAATACCGGAAAGTCCAATCCGCACTTTCACGCACCGTCTTTCTGCGTCCTCCCCGTTCTTTGCGGTTAAACAATTCCTTCCTTCCTCCGCGCCCTTCGCGCTCTCCGCGTTTCAAATCCATTCCTCCGTCCCGCATCATCGCGAATCTCTTTTCCGCCTTGCGGCTCCTTCACGCCCGCCGCGACACTCCGCGCCGATGTCGTCCTCCTTCGCACGCATCGTCCTCGCCGTAAGCGTCGCCTTTTTCGCGGCGTTTTTTCTTTGGCCGATTCTGCAGATTCTTCAGGGCGGCTTCATCGACGCCGACGGCCATCTCTCCTTTTCCTCCCTGCGCGCGCTGCTCGCCGATCCGCTCTATCTCACGGCTCTCCGCAACTCCTTCCTGCTCGCCTGCGCCACCACCGCACTCGCGCTGCTCATCGCGCTTCCCCTCGCCTTCCTCAGCGACCGTTACGTTTTTCCCGCCAAGCCGCTGCTCAACGCGCTCGTGCTCGTCCCGATGATCCTGCCGCCGTTCGTCGGCGCCATCGGCCTCAAACAAATTTTCGGCCAGTCCGGCGCGTTCAACTCGCTCCTCATCGCCCTCCATGTTTTTCCCGTCGGCTGGGCCTTCGACTGGTTCGCCGCAAATCGCTTCTGGGGCGTCGCCCTCGTCGAAGCCTTTTCGCTCTATCCCGTCATTTACCTCAACGCCGCCGCCGCGCTCGCCAACATCGACCCCGCGATGGAAGAGGCCGCGCAAAATCTCGGCTGCACCGGCGCCCGTCGCTTCCGCCGCATCACGCTTCCGCTCATCCGCCCCGGTCTTTTCGCCGGCGGCACGATCGTCTTCATCTGGGCGTTCACCGAACTCGGCACGCCGCTCATCTTCGATTACGATCAGATCACGAGCGTTCAGATTTACTACGGCCTGAAGGATCTCGGCGGAAACCCGTTCCCCTACGTGCTCGTCGCCGTGATGCTCGCCAGCTCCGTCGCGCTCTACGCTCTCGGCAAAGGTCTCTTCGGCCGCGCCGGCCACGCGATGATGGCGAAGTCCACCAGCGCCGCGGGCCCGCGCTCGTTGTCGCGCAGCGCCGCGTTCGCCTGCACCGCGTTTTTCGCCGGCGTCACGTTTCTCGCGCTGCTGCCCCATCTCGGCGTCGTCCTCGTCGCGTTTTCGCGCGACTGGTATGCGACCGTCCTGCCGCACGCCTACACGACGGAAAATTTCCGCCTCGCGCTCGGCCACGACCTCACCGTCGGCTCCATCGCGAACTCCCTGAAATTCGCCAGTGCTTCCACGCTCATCGACCTGGTCCTCGGCGTCGCGATCGCCTACGTCGTCGCCCGCTCGAAAATCGCCGGCCGCCACGCGCTCGATTTTCTCGCGATGCTTCCGCTCGCCGTGCCCGGCCTCGTGCTCGCCTTCGGCTATCTCGCCATGACGCAGGAAGGCCGGCTGTTTTCGTTTCTCAATCCGGTCCGCGATCCCACGATTCTCCTCGTTGTCGCCTACTCGATTCGCCGTCTGCCCTACGTCGTCCGCTCCGCGATCACCGGCTTCGAACAAACCAGCGAGACGCTCGAGGAAGCCGCGCAAAATCTCGGCTGCCCGCCGTTGAAATCGCTCCTCCGGATCACGCTCCCGCTGATCGCCGCGAACCTCATCGCCGGCGGCCTGCTCGCCTTCGCCTTCGCGATGCTCGAGGTCAGCGACTCGATCATCCTGGCGCAGAAAATGGCGTTCTATCCGATCACGAAAGCGATCGTCGAACTCTTCCAACTCCTCGGCGACGGCAAGTTCATCGCCAGCGCGCTCGGCGTCTGGGCGATGGTTTTCCTCGGCCTCACCATCGCCGCCCTCAGCCTTTTCCTCGGCAAAAAACTCGGCGCGCTCTTCCGGTAGGGCGGACTTCAGCCCGCCTTTCGATGAGCGCGCGCCTTTCCCTCCGAGGCAGGGCGGGTTGTCCCTAACCCGCCGTGCCGCTCCATTCGCCTTTCGCCTCGGCGCTTTAGGGCTACAGCATTTCAAATAAAACTATAACCTAAAATGGTAACCTATTGGGTTACCCGACGAATGACCGACGACTGCAAGTGGCGGCATAGTTTCATTTTAAATGCTCTAACGCGCCCTACCCGCCTCACTCCACCACCGGCCGCAGCGGTACCGACTGCGGCTTGAGCGAGATCGTCACCGGCTTCAGTCCCTCCGCGCGCGCCGTCAAGGTCACGGTGCCCGGCGTCTTCGTCGACTGCACGATCACCTGTGCCAGGCCATTGAATACGCTGCGGCTCCACTTCACCGGCGGCGGCGCGCTCACGAAGCGCAGTTCCGCGCCTTTCGCCAGCCCGCCCGCCTCGTCATAGATCGTGATGGCCACCGCCACCGTGTTCTCGCCTTCGTGCAGGAGCGACTTCACGTCGTACACCGAAGCCGTGCGCGGGTCGCTGCCTCGCCCGACTTTCTTCCCGTTCACCCACACCATCGCATCGCCGTCCACTTTTCCGAACGTCAGCTCGATTCCTTCGGCCGCGAGTTCCTCGGGCGTCAGCGTCAGCTTCGCCCGATAGATCGCGTTGTCCTTCCGGCGCAGCGTGCCCGTTTCACCGGTGATATCCACCGCGGTCCAGACCGCGTCATCGAACATCTCGCCGACTTCCGCCAAATTCTCCGCGTGCGCATTCCTGACCTCTTTGCTGCGCCAGCCACCGACCGGCGCCGCCTGCACGAGCGGCGCCGACACAAACGTGTCCGCTTCATGCGAACTCGGATCGCCGTTGCCCACGCCGATGATCTTTCCCGGACCGCTGATTTCGAAGTTAACCGCATTCATCGCCGTCGGCACCACGCGGCCTTGCGCGTCGACCGCCGCCACCGTCACGACCGATGCATCTTCGCCATTCGCGTCGATCACCGTGCGATCGGGCCGCAGGTCCAGCGCGCTCGCCGCACCGGTGGTCTCGATCTTCGTTTCCGCGACCTGCCGGCCGCCCTTGAACCCTTTCGCCGCAAGCACGCCGGGCGCATACGGCACCTTCCAGCGCGGCGTTTTCAGCCGCACCACCGGCTGCCGCCCGAGGCTCTTGCCGTTGAGCAACAGCTCCACTTCCTCGCAGTTGGTCAGCGCGCGCACGTCGATTTCCTGGCCTTCGCGGCCCGCCCAGTTCCAATGCGGCAGCAGGTGCAGCACCGGCTTGTCGGTCCACCACGCGAGGTAATACCAGAAGTTGTCCTTCGGAAATCCGCAGGTATCGAGCACGCCGAAATGCGAGTTCACGCACGGCCAGCCATACGGCGTCGGTTCGCCGCGATAGTCGAAACCCGTCCACACGAACCCGCCCGAGAGCCACGGCCGCGTATCGAAGAAACTCATCCACTCCTCCGCGAGATTCGACCAGCTTTCGTGATTGTCGTCGTAGGCGCTCACGTAGCCGCGCACGGGATCGTTCGCATAGATGCCGCGCGTGCAGGTCGTGCTGCCCTGCTCGCTCCCGACGTTCGGCTGCTGCGGATGCTCGCGATGATACGCGTCCATCCGATCCACACCAATCCGGTAGCTCCACCCGCGAACTTCGATCACGGTGTTGAAGCCGGTAAACTCATTGCCATGCGTCGCGTTGACCGTCACCGGGCGGCTCGGATCGAGTCGCTTCACGTAGGCCTGCATCGTCGCCGCCGTCCGCGCGCCCGAAGGCGTTTTTTCAACAGAAAACTCCTCGTTGCCGAGCGACCAGATGAGCACGCTCGCGTGGTTGCGGTCGCGGCGAATCTGCTCGTCCCACTTGCGCAGGTTTTCGACGTCGCTGCCGACCAGCCGGCTCTCGTCCATCACCAGCATGCCGAGTCGATCGCACGCCTCGAGCAGTTCGGGCGTCGGCGGATTGTGCGCCGTGCGATAAGCGTTGCTCCCCATTTCCTTCAGCCGCGCGATTCGGAAATACTGCACCGCGTCCGGCAGCGCCGCGCCCACGCCCGCATGGTCCTGGTGGTTGCACGTGCCCTTGATGAGGTAGGGTTTTCCGTTGAGCAAAAATCCCTTCGTCGCGTCGAACGCCATCGTGCGGAGGCCGAACTCCGTCTCGACGCGATCCACCGCCGCGCCGCCGCTCGTCACCGTCGTCACCAATTTATAAAGACGCGGCGTCTCCGGCGACCACAGTTCCGGCGCGGCCACCCGCGTCGTCGCCGTCACGTCGCTTTTGTCCGCCGCCGCAATCCGCCCGACGGCGCTCGCGCTCGCGACCGATTTCCCATCCGGTGCGAACACTTCCCATTTCACCTGCGCCTCCGTCGCGGCCTGACGCGCGTTCGTCATTCGCGCTTCGAGATGCAGCTCCGCCGGTCCGGTCGTATCCGCATTTCCAAACGTGCTGTAGACAAACACGCCGTCCGGGGCGACGGCCACGGGCGCCGTCTTCGTCAGCCAGACGTGACGGTAGATGCCCGCGCCCTCGTAAAACCAGCCCTCGAATTGGGTCGCGTCCACGCGCACCGCGACGACGTTGCGCCCGCCTTCCTCGCAGTTCGCCACATCGGTGATATCGTAGCGGAAACCATTATACCCGCCTTCGTGGTGTCCCACGCACCAGCCGTTCACGAAGACCGTGCAGTCACGAAACACGCCGTCGAACTCCAGCCACAGCCGACGTCCCGCATCAGCTTTCGTGAGCGTGAACGTCCGCCGATACCAGCCCACGCTGTTCTCTGGAAAGCGCGGCCCGACCGGCCGAAATCCGTGCGCCGTGTCGGCCTTCCGGTCGAACGGCAGCTCGATCGCCCAGTCGTGCGGCAGGTCGATCCGCCGCCAGCTCGCATCGCTGAACGCCTCGCCCGCCGGCCCGTAGCCTGAGCCCGCCTTCGCGAGATTCTGCGCGATGCCCCAGTCGTCGCCGAGGTGAAACCGCCATCCGAAATCCATCTTCAAACGCTCGCGCGCTGGCGTCGCATTTTCGGCCGCGACCAGCGCGGAGCACATCATTAACAACGAGAACACCAGTCCGGGGCAACGAAGGCGCATGGTTCCCGGTTTACGCACGAACTTCCCCGCCGCAAGTCCCCTCCATAGCCGCGGCGGCCTATGACCGCCGTTTTCAACGTTCATTCGCTCCTCTGATCGCGCCCGATTCCCCAGCCCACGGCGAACACGCCCGCGCCCAGCGCCGCGGTAAACAAAAAATAGTTTCCACCCTGCTGCAGCCCCAGCGCCGTGATGAGCGCCGGCGCGAACCCCGCGAGAATCCGCCCCAGATTATACGCCGCACCCGAGAGCATCGTGCGATGCCGCGCGAACACTTCGTTGAAATACGCGCCCATCAGCCCGAACGGCACGCCGTTCAACAGCGGGAGCACCAGCGCGAACGCCAGCTTCCGCCCCTCCCACGCGCTCGCCCACGCGAATCCGGAAATCGCCAGCAGCGCCACCGCATAAAACAGCAGCGCCCGCCGCACGCCCGCCCGTCGCACGACCCACGCACCGAGCAACATGCCCGGCGCCACATTCGCCCAAAACAAAATCGTGTACCCCGGCGACTGCGGCAGCTCTTTCGCGAAGAAAACATTCACCGTCCCGCTCGCGATCGTCAGGCTCGCAATTCCGAAGCACCGCAAAAACGCGACCGCCACCTTCCGATCCTCCCCACCCTTTCCTCCGCCCCCGGAACCCGGCACCCTGAACTCGGAACTTTTTTCCGCCGCCAGCCACCGCCATCGCACCGCCGACAATATCGCCACTGGCACGATCGATCCCGCGAACAACCACCGCCATCCGACCACCGGCAGCGCGAACCGGCTCATCAACGCCGCGAGCAATCCACCCAGAATCGCGAACTGCAGCAGCGCCGCGAACCGATACCGCCGCTCCGCATTCACCCGCTCGCTCATGAACGCATGGCTGATGCCCCACTCCGCGCCGAGCGCCAGCGATGCCACGAGCCGGAATCCCAGCAAACTCCCGTAACTTCCCGCCACGCTCAGCCCCGCGATCCCCACCGCATACACGAAAAAAACCGCCAGCATCATCCGCCCCCGCCCGAACCGATCTGCCAGGTAACCGAATACCAGCGCGCCCACGCCCACGCCCGCGAGCCCCGCAAACTGCAGCGTGTTGCTCGCCGCGATGCTCAGCGCGAACTCCTTCGCGAGCACTTTTTCCAGATACACGAACAGATACAGATCGTAGTAATCGAAAAACAACCCGATCAGCGCCGTCCCATAAACCCGCGCCGGCGAGATCGTGCTGCTGTGCGTCATGCCGCTGCGTGATGGCCGATCGCTCCGCCTCGCGCAAGCCGCACGCGTAGCCGCCACGCCGCCGGTCCCCGCGCATTTACGAACAAACCGTAAAACGCGCCGCACCACCCGCTTCCCGCTCGCCTCGCGCCGCCGTCGCTCCGAGGTATTCGCGCACGCACTCCAGCGTTCAACCGGGGCTCTCCAGCATGCCACGCAAGATCAGCTTTCTGAATTATAAGGGCGGTGTCGGCAAAACCTCCCTCATCGTCAACACCGCCGCCTGCCTCGCCGAGGCCGGCCAGCGCGTCCTCCTCTTCGATTTCGACACCCAGTCGAACGCTTCCATCTGGCTCATGCGCCTCGAGCGCTGGAACCAGCTCAACGCGAATCGCCGCGGCGAAATCTATTCCATCTTCGAGCCCGGCGGCGTCACCGTCAAAGACCTCATCCTTCGCGACGTCATCGAGAGCCGCACCGGCGAAAAACTTCTGCCCGGCCTCGATCTCGTGCCCACGACGTTCAACCTCGTCGACCTCGAGGGCGAATATCGCGCCAGCGACAACCGCCCCGCCTACGTCCTCTTTCAGGAGCAGCTCGCCGCGGTCGAGCGCGATTACGACTTCATCCTCTTCGACTGCCCGCCGAACATCCTCCGCGCCTCGCAGTGCGGCGTGTTCGCCTCGAACGAAATCTACGTTCCGTCGAATCCCGACGCCCTCAGCCTCATCGGCTTCACGCTGTTGATGGAAAAGCTGCAAAAATTCACCGCGCTCTCCGCCAGCTTCCGCACCGCCGCCATGGGCCCCGCCGCCCAGGTCCAGGGCGTGATCATGAACGCGATCAAATCCGGCGCCGACATCGAAGTCCCCAAAATGCGGATGCAGCTTCGCCTGAATCAATTCAAGGCCGCCCGCCGCGTCGCGCCCGCGGCGCGGCTCTTCGACACCCAGATTCGCGACGCCATGGTCGTCCGCCGCGCCGTCACCCTCGGCCTCCCCGTGAACCTCGTCGCCCGCGACGCCGCCGTCACCGATCAGGACAACGTTCTCGGCGATTACCGCCGCCTCGCTGCCGAACTCCTCCGCCACGGCGAGGCCGCCTCCGAACTCCGCCCCCCGATCTCCGATCTCCGAACTCCGAACTCCGCGGCGGCCCGGCCGTCGCTTCCTTTTCAACCCGTCACCTGCCCATGACTTCCGCTCATCGCCCGAATTCCGCCCAACTCGTGCAGGAGTGGGACCGCGCCCGCTCCCTCTTCGCCTCGTCGCTGATGGTGAACACGCCGCTCACCAGCCTCGCCCAAAATCTCGACGGTCTCGACTGGCCGCTCGCCGGCGAGGACGAGACACCGTCCGCCTACATCGATCTCACCTTTGCGGAACTCGAGCAGCTCTTCGCCGCGCGGCATCAGCCGGAAGCCGCCGCGCTCCTCGTCCGCATCCTCCGCGAAACCCTCGAGTTCGACCAGCCCTTCGGGGAAATGGCGCAACAGGCCGAGGCTTCCGCCGACGCCGACAACACCCTTCGCCGCGCCCTCGCCCGCCTCAACATCCCCGAGGAATTTCCCCTCACGCTCACCACCCTCGACGCTTCCGCCCGCGAACTCTGCCAGCTCGAGCATATCCGCACGCTCGGCCACTTCGCGCTCTTCGCGCAGGATCTCGCCCAACGCGTGATCGTCGGCGGCGATTTTCGCCGCCTCCTCCACGCCCTCGCGCAGTGCGACGAGTCTGCCATCGCCGAACTCGTCCCCTTCCGCCCCGGTTCGAGCGGCCTCCACCTTCTCGAAGCGCTCGCGCAAGCCGCCCGCTCCGCCCATCCCGACGAGCACACCGCCCACGCGCTCGCCTGGTTCGGTCCGGAATTCACCGAGTGGCAGCGCGCCGCCGCCACCAATCGCCGCTTCCTCGCCCGCCAACTCGCGCCCCTCGGCGACGAGGCCCTCGAGCGCCGTATCATTGATTTGCTGACGCCGCACCTCGGCGCCGCCCCGCGCCCCATCGCCACCGGCTTCAGCGGCAAACTCCGCCGCTGGCTTAACCTGTAATCTTTTTTATCATCCTGAGACTCCGAACCAACGCCAAGCCGTTGGGTGGCCTCCGCCGATGAACTCTCAAATACCTGTCATTCCGAGCGCAGCGAAGAACCCATTTGGACTTTCGCACACGCGTCGTACCACCAAGCGCCCACTGGATTCTTCACTTCGTTCAGAATGACAAACCGGGCGGTTCATCAGCAGCGGAGCGAAGAATCCACGTGGACTTCCACCCTATGATCGCTGCCCCGGATTCTTCACTGCTTTCAGAATAACCCCGAAGCCTGTTGTTCAACAGCGAAACGAAGCCTTCGCCCTCGAATCCCTCGACCCCGGTGCCTTTCATGCCCACTCCGCCGCCCTTCGCCACCCGTTTTCCCGCCCCGCCGCGCCTCGCCCTCTCCCGCCGCCGCTCCCCGCGCGACGACGACGACGCGTCCGCTGCCGACCGGCTCGCCCGCCAGATGGAACTCGCCCTCGCGCTCCGCGAGCGTGCCATCGCCGACGCCGAGAGCCGGCTCGCCGATCGCATGCGCGATCTCGACGAAATGGAAGCGCTCCTCCGCGCCCGCGAGGCCCTCCTCGCGGCCTCGCGCCTCCGCGACACGAGCAGCCGCGGCGTGGTCACGCTCCGCGAAGCCGACGCCCTGAACCGCCTCAAGGAAGAACTCGATCGCCAGGAAATTTCCCTCCGCGAGGCCCGGCAGAGCCTCGTCGAGCGCGAGCGCTTTCTCGAGAAAAGTGAGACGCAGCTCCTCGAGAAACTCCAGCAGCAGCAGGAGCGCGAAACCGAACTCGACCAGCGCGAAGAGACTCTCGCGGCCCGCGAAGCCCGTCTCCCCGCCACCGCGCCCCGTCCCTACGACGAATTCCGCGAATGACCCTCCGTTGTAGGGCGGGG
>JBEHYR010000077.1:0-22569 GCA_048498075.1 Verrucomicrobiota bacterium
CTGTCAGGCACTTTGGAGCGGTTTCAAAAGGAGTGTCGCCGCGTTTTGGATCGGATGTAGGAGCCTGCTTGCAGGCGAGCCCGGCGTGCGAAAGTCCAACATCGCCTGCAAGCAGGCTCCTACGTCGGCCCTAGAGGCTGTCGGCCACTTTCCGTCATGTCCTCAGAGGTAGGGCGGGCATTCCGCTGCCCGCCGGAGAGTCTTTTGTCATTCGCGGCGCTCACGGAGTGGTGCCCTACCGGCCAAACCTTCGAACTAAAGTTCCTGACAGCCCCGTTAGATTTTTACCTTGGCCTGCGGATCGCTCGCCCCCGCGTTGCGCCTCTCGTTCGCCAGTGGCCCGGTTGCGAGCACTTGTTTCAGCAAATGGTGCGGAAAATCCGGCCGGTAATCCAACTGCGCCGCCAGGGCGTGCAGGCGCGCCCGGTGATTCGGCTCGTGCACGCCGACCGCCGTGAGCAGCACGCTCTTCTGCTCGATCGGAATGCGCAGTTCGCACACGCGCTCGAGGTCGAACGGCGCGGTCGTCAGCAGTCGCGCGACGTATCGCAATTCATGAGACCCCGTCTGGAGGGCGGCGATCGCACGCTGGTAGTGCGCTTCCGCCGCATCGGCGAGTCCCTGCTGTTGTGCGAGCAGGTAGAGTTCCAACTGCGCGGTGGCGTCGGTCCGCTCCTCCGCGTTCGCCGCCTTTTCCGCCGCCGCGAAATCGCCTTTCGCGATCGCCGCCCGGAAATCGTAGAACGAGCTGTGAAACCGCGCCACGCTTCCGGCATAGGTCGCGAGGTCGCCCTGCTGGTAAGCGATCACCGATTTCAAATACGCTTCGGCATCCGCCGACGCCGACTCGTCCGCGTAGGCTTTTTTCACTGCCGCCAGCACCTCGGCTTTGATTCGTTCCGCCACTTCGGTTTTCCCCGCGGCCAACACCACACTCAAGTGGTTCCCCGCGAGTTCGAGGTTGAGAGGCGATTTCTTTCGCTCCGCCGCAAGTTCCGTCTCGAGTTCATCGAAGCGATGCAGCGCCACCAGCACATCGCGCCTCGAGTAAACCGCCGTGAAGCTCGCGATTCCCTCTTTCTCCGCGGCCTGGTATTCCGTCAGCGCGCTTTCGAACTGCGCGCTCGTCATGAGATCGAAACCGAGCGCGATGTGCGCATACGCGCATGGCCGCGGGGCGCTGAGCGCGGCGTGCCATGCGGCGGTCACCTCGGCAGGCTCCGTCAGCGTTCGGCCGAGGAGGTAACGCAGTGCGCCTTCGTCGGGCTCCGCCTCCGCCGCGCGTCGATATTCCGCGACGAGGTCGTGCTGCGGCTGCGTCGTCTCCATCGTCTGCTGATAATAACGGTGCCACTCGACCAGCACGGGGCGCTCCTCGAGTCGAAGTTGAAAAAACGCCGGCAGATCCGCCGGTTTAAGGTGCGTGACTGCCGCCCTCAACAACGGCTCGTCGCTCCGATGTCGCGCCAAAATCATCAGATGCTCTCGCGCGGTGGCGTAGTCGACCCTTTCGGCGAGCAACCCGGCAACCTCGTTCGGCGCGCTTCCACCGCGCACGTAGTCGAGCCGCGTTTTTACCAGTCGCGAGGAGCCGGACGGCATCGAGATTTTTTCGTCTGGATCGACGAGCACGAAGTCCGGCTGCGCGATGAAATAGCTGAGTTGGTTCGCGTGATAGGCGACCCCCGGCTTCTCGTCGCTCGGTGCCGTGGCCGTGGTGCTGTAGTAAATCACCTCGCGCTGCATCACCACGGCCGCGCGGTCCGGATTGATGATCCCGATCCGGCTCCTGCCGAGATGATCGAAGAACGGCTGCTCGAAGTGCACGACCTCGGCGGCGCCGACCACGTGAGCGCCCGCGTCGTCCTCGACGGTGAAGGCGCCTTCGGGCAGGTGGAGGAGAACGTTGCCGTGCGGCGCGAGCCGGCGGCGCTCGCCGTTGAGTTTGAAATCATACGCGCGATCCAAGCCGGACACGAGGAGCACGCTGAAGTTTTGCTGCTGTTGGTAACAGTAGATCGAAATGCCGCCCACGATCAGGGCCGCCGCGGCGCCCGCCATCAGCGCGGCGACTTTCGCGTTGAACCCCGATCTCGGCCGGGCCGGCGTTTGCCGGAAGGACTCGGCCACCGGCGCCACCGTCGTCAACGGTTGCGCACTCGAACCCGCGGCCGACTGCGGCTGCGTGTCGCGCAGGAATGCTTCCGTCACGTCGATGCCGCCGGAGAGATTTTTATAGATCGTCTCGATCGTATAAATCGGCCCCCACGGAAATCCCCACCAGCCGGCCACGAGCGACAGCAGCACGAACGGCCACGACGCCGCCGCGGGGCTGTGGCCCGCTTTGATCAAGCGAATCCCGGCCGATCGCTTGAAAGTGACGACCATCAGCGAGACGCAATAAGTATAGATCACCAATCGCCCGCCGCGGTCGATTTCGTTGCGGATGTCGGCCACCGACATCCCATCCGCACCATGGATTTTCATAAGGGGTAGGAGCTGGACGCTCGCTTCGAGGAAACCTGCCCTGCTCTTGCGGGCCAGCCAAAAACACAAAACCTCCGCCAAAAAAATTCAGCGCCGGCTTGCGCCCGCGCGGGCGCTCCCGCTCTACTCGAATTTCCGTTTCAAATGAAAATCTTTCCGGGGCTGATCTTCGCTCTCGCCACCGCCGCTTTCGCCGCCGAGCCAAATCCGTTTCTCGATCGCCTCGAGCAACTCGACCACGAGGAAAGCTACACCGAACTCGTGAAATTCTACGAGACCTCGCAGCGCCCCGCGGCCGACCTCTCGCCCCGTGAACTCTTTCTCGTGATGGACGGCTATTTCGGCGTCGACAACTACGAGCAGACGATGGCGTTCGGCGATCGGTTGTTCGCCAAATCCGAACTCAGCGAACTCGGCGCGCGCACCTATATGTTCGCCGCCCGCCAGATCAATCGCGAGAAAGACGGACTCGCCCGCGGCCTCGCCTGGATCGAAAAAAATCCCGACGGCAAGGCCATCTACAAGGACGTCGCCATCGGCTATACCGACGTCCACGACTACCCGAATGCCCTGCGTTACGCGCGGATCGGCCAGGAGCGGCTGCCCGATGATCAGCGCATCGCGGGCGTCGTCGCCTATGCGACCGCGCGGGCCGAGGGTGTGGAGGCCGCGCTCGCCCTCTACGAGTCGTGGAAGAAAAAGGTCGGCACGCCCGAAACGTATTTTCTCGTTCAACTCGCCAAGGGGCTTTTCGACCAAAAGGATTTCAAGCGCCTCCTCCCGCTGACGGAGGAAATCCTCGCCGCCACGCCGGCGGAAACCGACGCCGCCCGCCTGAAGATTGTCGCCCTGCGTCGACTCGAGCGCCTCGACGAATCGCTGAAGTTCGGCACCGCGTGGTACGATCAATACAAACCCGACTCGGAGTTCTGCAACGAATTCGGCACGACGCTCTACCTCGTCAAAGATTATCCCAAGGCGAAGGAACTCTTCCAACTCGCCGTGAAATGGGACGAGTGGAATGCCACCGCCTTCGAAAACCTGCTCGTCACTTACAACGAACTCGACGCCTACGGCCAGACGATCGAGTCCGCCGCGAAATGGCGCAAGGATCACGCCTCAGCCTGGACGACGAAAATGGATACGCAGCTCGGCAATAGCTACACGTGGCTCGAGGTCTTCGACCTGGCGGAGATCTACTACGGCCGTGCACTTCGCGCCGACCCCGAATCCGCCGCCCACGTTCGCGACGTGATGTACGTCGTCCGCAAGCAAGGCCGCCCCGCCGAAGCAATCGCACTCGGCGAGACATGGTTGAAAACCCACAAAAAAGACGAAGTCGATGGCGACGACGTCGTCGCCGAGCTGCAGAAGGCACGCACCGCCGCCCAGCCGCCCCCGCCGACTCCGGCCACTCGGTCGTAAGTGTCCTCGAGACCTATTCGAATAGCCCGGCGAGAGGCTGTGGCGGCGGTCTATGACCGCCGGGTTCGAATGAATCGTGGGTCGACGCGCGGTCATCGCTTGCCGCTCGCCCGCCGCTCGCCCGGATTCAACACGTTTTGTTTATCATTCCGAGACTCCGTCCCAACGCCAAGCCGTTGGGTGACCTACGCCGATGAACCCTCAAATGCCTGTCCTTCTGAGCGCAGCGAAGAATCCATTTGGACTTTCGCACGCGCGGTCGTGCCACGAAGCGCACACTGTTTGTCATTCTGAGACTCCGAAGTAACGCCAAGCCGTTGGTGCCAAACGGCGTCGGTTTTGAGGAAAAGTGACAGAGGTTTGAAAATCCGGGCGTTTCCCGGCCTTGCAAGCCTAGTCCGATTCAGCATCCGCGAACACCCCAACCACCACCGGCACCGGGTCTCCCCCTGCTTCCGGCTCCTGGTGCACCACGCGGGAGAAATCGCAGGTGAGCGCCGCGCCCGGTTCGGGCGTTGAGCTGATCGCCACCGCAGCCTCGTAGAGCAGGTTGTAGATGTCCTGCCCGGCGGCTTTCGCAGCCACGATCGCCGCCTTGCTCACCCAGCGGTCATACGCGGGTCCGGTGAGGCGTAGGATCGCTTCCTGCGGGGCGGCCGGCGTCGCTCCGGGCGTCTTCGCGGTCACCGCGTCCTTGTAGACGCGGAAAATGGCGCAGCACTCGCGCACCACCTCCTCCTCGCGATGCGCGTCGACCCGCCAGTACTCGGCGGTGAAACCATTGGAGAGAGTGACGGAGCGAATGAGCGCACACATGGTCAGGCGGTTTGGGTGAAATTCATCGAGAGGCGGTACGGGCCGTTGATATTTGCGCCGGTGGTGTCGGTCAGCTCCACCACCGCGGCCGTGCTGGAATTCCCTGCGTCGTCGTAGTCGTAGCGGCATTTTACGTTCGCGTTCGACATGCACTGCACTGGGCCGCTGTCCGGCTTGGTCGTAAAACCCCGGTTCGCGAGGCTGATCGTGAACTTCTCCACCGCAGACGTGTTGGATCCAAAGACGACGTTGTCCGCCGGGCTTACCACATAAGAGGCGACCACTTTCCGGACGCTGGAAGCGGAACTAGCGCCCACCTTCAGCGCGTAGATCGCCACGTCGCTTTTGCTGAGGTTCGCGATGTCGCCCGTGCCGATGCCGTGGTTGCCCTGTGCGTTGCCGAGGTAGGTCCACGCGGACGCCACGCCACTCGTGTTGACGGCACGCACGCGCACATAACCGCCGATCAGCGTCGGTGAGTAGTAGAGGCACAGCGTCTTTTCCAGCGTGCGCCACGGCGGGCTCGCGCCGCCCTCCTGAGGATTCCAGGTGTAGTCCGTCGCGGTGTCGCTATTGGTGAACGTCGCCTTGATTTCGAAATAGTTGAAGTCCTTGTCGCCGGGGTAAGTCCAGTAGGCACGCGTCCCGACATCGAAGAGCGCGAGGCCTGGATAGAATTTTGGCGGCACACCATCCGGGCTGAGCCCGCCCGCCCCAGGCGCCGACGGCCCCGTGGTCTTGTTCGGAGCGGTGAAGGGAGAGCCGGTCGCCGCGATGATGTTCGAGACCGCGCCTGCGTAGCTGCGGGCCTGCAGCGCAAACTCGTAGGAGCTGCCCGGCGAAAGATCCTCGATGGTCGACCGCCGCGGGACTTCGACGCGCGCCACGTTCCACTGATCGCCCAGGGTCCAGCCGGTCGAGCCGCTCTTGCGAAAGAGCACGTCCATCGTCTTCGCCCCCGCGGGCAAGGCCGGGATGTTCAGCTCGATCTGCGCGTAGACCGTGCCATCGCCTGCCAGGTAGGTGCCGCTCGATTGGAATGTCGCCGCCGTGGGGTCGCTCGGCGCGGTGGGATTCGCCGTCGACGCGATCTTGTTCAGCAGCGCCTGGCGAGCGGTGTAAACGCTCGCGAAATTCGCGCGGAAGGTCGCGCCGACGATCGTCGTATTGCCGGCGAGATCGTCCCAGTGGACAGGCAGCACCAGGCCGGCGAGGTAGCTAGTGAGGGTGGCGACGGCGTTGTCGTAGGCCGTCTTTTCGGTGGTGATTCCGAACGTCGTCGCGGCGGCATCGATGCCCGCTTGCTCCGCGACGATCACGTCCCGGTCCTGGATCACGCGCGGCTTTTCGTCGGGCGTGAGCAGATTGTCCGAGACGATGTCGGAGATGTCGGCGAGCGCGGCGCTCGCGTTGAACGCAGCCGTGTTTGCCGTCGATTGGGCTCCCGCGGCCGCCAACTGGGCTGTGTCGGCCGCCGCCTTGGCCGCCGCGTAGATCCAGTTGAGCAGCGTCTGTCGGGTGGTATAGACGTCGGAGAATTTCGCCCGGAACGTGGCGCCGACGATCGTCGTCTTGCCGCCGAGATCATTCCAGAGCACTGGGGTGGTGAGACCGCCGAGATAGCTGGTAAGCGCGGCGACAGCTGCATCGTAGGCGGTCTTCTCCGCCGAGAGCGAATAGGCCGCCGCCTGCGCATCGATGCCCGCCTGTTCACTCGTGATTACCGAGTAGTCGAGGATGACGGCCGGCTTTTCGTCGGCCGTGAGCAAATTATCGCTGGCGATATCGGCCAGCTTCGTGAGTGCGGTCGCCGCGTCCAGCTGCGCGGCATCGGCGGTCGCCTGGGCTTCGACGATCGCATCGACGATCGCCGCGTCGAGGGCGGCGGCGTCGATCGCCGCCGGCGTCACGGTTTGGATATTGCTCGCGGCGCTCGGGAGCCCGCTCTTCGCGACGGCGCGCACCCAGTAGCTGTAGGCCGTGCCGATCGTGACTTTAGGATCGGTGAACTGATTGTCCGCCACCTCGCCGATCGACACCGCGTGCGCAAAATTCGTGTCGAGCGATCGCCACACCTGATACTCGGACGCGCCGTCGACCTTCGACCATTTCAACTCGACGAGCTTGCCCGTCCCGATGCTCGCGACCAGGTCCGTGATCGCCGCTGGCGTCGGGTTCGCGAGCGTGAGCGAGAGGCCGGGATCGTCGGGTTTGGCCACGCCTTCCGCGTCCTTCGTGGCGAGTGCCACCTTGAAATACTTTGTCGCGACCGTGCCGTTGTAGACGCCGCCGGAGGCGATTTTCGCGAACTCGGCGTGATCGCTGGATTTCAGCTCGTCGCGATAAAAGATCCGGACTTCGGTCGTGCTCGCGTGCGAAGCCGCCGTCGTGCCGAGGCGACCGCGCAGGATCGCGAGGTCAAACGTGTTGCTCGACACCGCCGTGATCGCGCCGACGGAGCCCAGCTCCCCATCGTCGAAAAGGATGAGCAGCGGGTCGTCCGCCTGGGCGACGGCGTCCTGCGCGGCCATGCGCGCAAAATCCACACTCGTCGACTGCACGCGCACCACGGCGGCCGCCGCGTTGATCGTCGTGGCCACGGTGCACTTCGCGGCGAAGAAACTCTGCAGGAGGATCGTCGACCATGGCGCCGCACCCGTCGGGCTCATGCTGAGCGTCGCCTGCGTAATCGATACCTTCCCACGTTCGATCAGCGCCGCCACCCGTGTCTCGCCGTCCGCCAGGCCCGAGGGCAGCTGCCACAGCCGCACGTCGCCGGCGCCGATGACGCCTGGTGCGTCGTCTGGCTGCGGCACGCGCGGATCCGCAGAGGGCACATGCGGCCGCGGAAATGCGCCGCGATCGCGGATCACCGTGAGCATGTCGCTCGCGGCGCCCACGCGCATGCGGCGGTCGATCACGCGGCACACGAGGTTGATTTTTTGCGGCGCATAGTCCCAGCGCGTGCGGCTGCCAGGCATCAACGGCGCGCCATCGAGTTCCACGGCGCGAGACTTCAGCACCGCGAGAGTTACGCCGCTGTCCTCTGCGTCGCCCTCGGCCGAGGCTTCCGCCGCCATTAGGCGCGCTTGCTCCACCGTGTGGATGAGCGGGCGGTCGACGTGCACGCGTTTTGCCGACGAGACGCCGGGTTTGCGCGGCGCGTTGAACTTCGCCGGGGTGTCGGCGAATTTGCGATCGCAGTCCTTGAAGATGACGACGGTGCTCGTCGCGCGCGCGTTCCAGTCGGCGAAGCCGCCTCCGGAGGGTTTCTCCTCGATGTCGTGCTCGGTGATCTCGGGGAGATCCGTGTCGTCGTCTACGGGCTGATTGGGAAACCAGCCGACCTTGAGCTGGCCGCCCGCGAAGTAGACGTAGCCGTCGACATAGGCGAGCGCCTCGCTGAGGCAGGCCGCCGCGTCCTTGCCCTGCGTGAAGATCGGGTGGACGAACGTCATCTCGCCCGTGCGCTGCCCGATGCCATTCGATTCGAGTGCGGCCGCCTGCTCACCCCAGTGTGCCTCATCGAGCACGCTGGCATCCGCGCCGAGGCCGCCCTTGCGCTCGCGGCAGAGACCGTAGATCGCCGCGATGGCGTTCACCCCGTAGCGCCACGAAAAAGCGGGCGGCGTGTAGGTGCCGATGCTTGGCGCGGCCACGCCGATCGACAGCGTGAGCTGGCGCGCGGACGTCTGGTTGATCCCCGCGACCACGTTCTCCCAAATGGCCGTGATCGTCCGCCGATACGGAGGATGGTTCTGCCCGGTGCCGGCGCGCAGCGCCGCATTGAACGCCTGCGTGGCGCTGCCGAGGAACACCGTGACCGACATCGCGTAGCCACCGGCGAGCGCACCGTTGAGCACGAATTTGTGCGAGGTCTCGCCCGGCGCGAAGGTGTAGTCGAGAATGTAGATCTCGTTCTCGTCGAGGATCGCCTCGCGGATGTAGATCTGCGTATCGCTGGAAATGCGATACCCCGCCGCGATCGAGTAGTATTGCCACTTGCCCTGCTGCCCCGCGGGCACGCTCACCCAGGCGTATTGCTGCGAGAGCCAGTGCGAGCCGTAGGGTTGGCAACCATAGCCGATCGGCACCGGGTCGGCCTCGCGATAGGACGAGGCGCGCTCCTGCGCGGTCGTCGACGTGTTGGGCAGCTTCGGCTGCTTCGTCATGAAGCTCATGACGCGCGCGCCTCCATCAACCGATACCGGCTCCGGTGCAGCGTGAGCTGCGCCAGCGTCATGTGTACCGCGCCCGCCGGCCGCACGACGTGGTAGACGAGCGGGCCGAGGCGGAAGCCCAGGTGATGCTCGGTGCGTCCAACCTTCGGAAAAACGAAATCCCCGTCGACGTGTGGCTCGTCTTCATCGAGAAGGCGCACACGCGCGCGCACTTCCGGCCGATCGAACCACGCGCGGAGCTGGCTCTCGCTGCTGTGCTCCGCGTGATTCAGTTCGTAAAGCGGCACGACAATTTCCGCCGACACCGCGCCGATCGCGAGCATGCACGAGGCGCAAAAGTTCGCGCAGTCGACGCCACCGCCCGCGCCCTTGACGTGCGAGTTCTGGCGGAAGGGCGTGCCGATCCACGACTCGCACTCGGCGCGCAGCGTGGCCACGCGATCGGGCCGGTTGAGGAAATAGTCGGGGGCGCGCGTGCTCATTTCTTGGGCGTGGGCGTGGCGCCGGGGTCGCGCTGCTCCAGGTAATCGGGGGCGAACGGGTAGCCGCAGAAATTATCCCCGTTGCCGAACTTATCGATGCAGTCGCCCTGGTACTGCCCCCCGCAGCCTGGTTCGAGTTCGCACGACTGGCTGCCCGCGCCGATCAGGTCCGCCCACAGCTCCCGCTGCAGCGTAAGCACGAGGTTCCCGCCGCTCGTCGTGCTCGTCATGATCGTGGCCACCATCGTCGCGCGGCCGGTGCCGGTCGTGATCTGCCCGTTCGCGAACCAATTGTCCGGATACGCCGGCCCGCCCCAGCCCGTCGCACCGTGCACCGTGATCGTCACGCGATCGCTGGCGAGATCGGTGCGCGCGATCGTGCCACTCGAGAGATACGCCGCCCGCGCGAGCGTGCACTCCTCGGAGAAGACATGCGTGTTGCAGTCCATCCCGAATTCCCAGCCCGGCATCTGCGAGTCGAAGAATCCGTTTTTCGGTTTCATCGTCACGCGCAGCGTGTTCCCTTCCGGCAGCACGCTCGTCACCTCGCCATCGATGATGGGATCGCCGCGCGTGCCATCAGGGTCCGCGGGGTCGCACTTCCAGACCGTCACGGCCACCGGACCGAAGAGGCGCGCGTTCTGCCAGTCGTCCATCAGCGAGCCTGCCGCGAAGGCCATCGCGAATTCCGCCTTCACGTTCTGCGGTTTGGCCGAGCGGACGATCTCCTGGTGCGCGAGCTGCGCGGGTTGATACGTGCCCTCGGCGGTGACGAGCGGCTCGTCCCAGTTGGTCCAGAGTTCCGGATTCGCCGGATCGAGAGAGTAGACGAGCTGGTAGAGATACGTTTCGCCGGGTTGGGCCTGGTCGCGGCCCGGTGTATTCACCTCCTGGATGAAGGCGATCTTGGTGCGCGCGGCGTTGCCGGCGATGTAGTCGAGCGTCAGCGTGTCCTGGGCGAAGCGGGCGGTGTAGGTGTCGGGTGTGTCGCTCGTCGGCGTGCCGGGCTGCAGCCAGGCCGGCAGGTCGGGCCACGTCGACCAGGCGCCGCGCATCGCCACAAAGTGCGTGAGGTGCTGGCGGATCGACTCGCGCGAGGTGAAGAGAAAGCCGCCCTCCTGCCGCCAGCGGTGCGCGGCGTTCACGCGATCGAGGCCCACCTCGCGAGCGGCCACGCCGTCGAGGGCGATCTGCTCCAGGCCGTAATCGCTCACGTCGACCGGCGCGTCTTTCCAGTTGGGCTTCTGCGTCCAGCCGCCCGCCTGGCTGCGCACGCCGATGCGGCACGACCAGGGCGACGCCTCGACGAGCGTCACGTCGATATCCGCCGCCTGCGAGGTGAGCGCGTTGGCGGGCGGGCGCTTCGACCAGCGGCCGATGAGCAGCGGCGCGTAGTGCGAATACGTCGGCACCGCCGGCAGACCGCTCGCATCATAGATAATGAAGCCGCCGGAGTTCGGGTCGAAATTGATCATTTTGCCCGGCTCGTAGATCCGGCGCGACCAGAGCGAGACCGGCAGCGCGTCGATCCAGAGCGGCATCGCGATGAGGGTGGGACCGAGCGCGGCGAGGCCCTTGCGCCAATCGTCGACCGCCGCCCCCTTGGCGCGGAACGTGACGGACTGCGTGAGCAGCAGCGCGGAGCGCGCCGGGCGGCGCTCCTCGATCGTCGTGCGGCTCTCGCCTATCGTGGTGTCGAGCTTGTGCGCGATGCGGATCGTGCGGCCGCGCGCCTGGCTGATATCGGGCCGCAGCAGCAGCACGCGCACGCCGAGATCGCCGATCACTGCGGGATAAAATTTCACGGCGAAAGTCGAGAGCTGAGAGTTGAGAGCTGAGAGATCGGAGCCGGCTTGGCTCTTGGCTCTGGGCTCTGCGCTATGAGCTTTCCGGGATTTCTCACGCCACGATCTCCCCGCGGTGGCGCTGCGACCAGTCGAGCATCACGTTGTCGAAGTCGGGCTCCCTGGCCATGCGCCGCGCCGACACCAGATCGGTCGCCTGGACGTGGATGAAGCGCGTGGGCCGGGCGGCGCCGGCCGCGATCGCGCCCGACGCGCCGCTCGAAGCGTAGCTGCCCCCCGTCGTGCTGGTGGCCGGCATCGTGTAGCGATCGCGGTATTGATCGACGCTCGGTACGATGTGGCCGTCCTGATCGGGCACGAAGACCTCGGGCCGTTTCTCGCCGACGAGATAGGATTCGCCCTTTTTCACCGGGCCGCCGTGCTCGCGCTTCATGAGCTTGACGCCCATGGCGATGATCGCACCGGCGGCCGCGATCGCCAGAATCGGGCCGACGTAAGGGATGGAAGCCATGGCGCTCATCGCGCCGATCGCGGCGTTCGCCAGCTTCCCCAGGGTGGACGTGTGCTCCACCGCGGTCTCCGTGGCGGCGGCGCCCGCGCGGATGCCGGCGCCCGTCACCGTGGCGGTGGTCTTGACACCCTCGCCGGCGACGTGCGCGGCGGTGAGCGCCAGCGTGAGCGCTTTCTGCGCGAGCAGCTGCACCGCGAGCTGGGCGAAGGTCTGGAGAAACATCATCCCCATCGAGCGGCCGACGTCGCCGAGCGATTTCGTCTTTGTAATGAGGCCGACGATACCATCGGCCACGGTGGAAACGGAATTTGAGACCACGCCGCTGAACGTCTGCGCGAGCTGCTCTCCCGCCGTGCCGAGCTGCGTGACGTAATCGACCGCGCCGGCGCCGATGCCTTGCCCCGCGGTCAGGCGCTGGCCGCCGTCGGCACGCACGCCGTCGCGCTGATTTTTAAAGGCGGTCTGGCGCCCCTGGTAGTCGCTTACCTGCGACGAATCGAATTTGTTCAACTCGCGCTTGGCACTGAGTTGGTCGAGGCGTGCCTGGTCTTGAGCGTCGAGATCTCCCCGCGTTTTGAGCGCGGCGATCTGCGCGTCGAGTTCCTTGTTTTCCTCTTTGATGAGCGCGAGGCGCTGATCGCGCTTCTCCGCCGCACCGAGGGTCGGGTTGGCGTCGAGCGCGGCCCGGCGGCCGGAGATCGCGGCGAGGCGATTGGCGCTGGCTTGTTCCTCCGCGCGCTTCGCCTCGGCGTCCATCTCTTCGATCGCACGGCGCGTCGCCTCGATGGCCGCCGGGGAAAGCTCCTCGTCTTTCTCCGCGCGCATATCCGGCCCGGTGGTGGCAATCTTCTCCCGCAACTCGAGAATCTGGGCGTCGATCGTCTTGATGGCGACGCGGCGATCCTGTTCGACCGCGTCGCGCTCGGCCTGCGTCTTGGCGGCGGCGGCGAGGGCGTCGTGAGTCTTTTCGGCCTCGGCCCGCTGCGCTTCGAGGAGGCGCAGCTTGCCGGCCGGATCGGCGGCATCGAAATCGAGCTTTTTTTCCGCGGCGGAATTTTTCCCGAGGTCGTCGGCCATCGCCTTGATCGCGGCGGCTTGCTGATCGGCGAGCTGCGCGGCCTTGGCCGCAGCGGTGTTTTGCGCATCGAGCGCGCGGTTCGCGGCCACGATCTCGGCGCCGTGCTCGCGGGCGCGCGCGACGATGAGCGAGTAGGCTTGGGCGAGGCCCTGGAGCCTGGCGCGCTCGTCCGCATCATCGGTCTGACTGGCGTCGCGGGTATAGCGACGCGCCAGGCGTGCGGCCTCCTGCTGGGTGTAGTCGACGGTGCCCTGGTCACGAGCCGAGGCGAGTTTTCCGGCGAGCGCGCGGCGGCGCGCATCCTCGGCCATTTCGGAATCGGTCTGGCCCTGGCGCGCATCGAGCGCGGCGTTGGCTGCCTGGTTGATTTTCAGCGCAGCGTAAAATCCCGCCGCGAGCACAGCGCCGAAGCCAGCCCACATTGGGACGGTCGTCTGCAGGCCCTGTGAAAATACCGAAGCCGCGACCATGCCCCAAGCAGCAGGACCGCCGAGACCGCCGGCGGAGGCCACCGCCCCCGCGCCCACGATCGCCGTCCCGGCGCCGAGGGCGATCGCACTGCCGCCGGGATTATTGGCCACGGCCTCAGCCAGATCAGCCATCAGCTGCATGATCGAGGCTTTCGCCTCCTTCGACTTGAGCGTGATCGGCGCGAATATTTTCCCGAACTTCTCCTGCGCGGCGGCGGCACGGTCGCCCGCCGCATCGATCGCCCGCGCCATGTCCCCGGACAAAACGCCCGATGCGCGCTGCGCCTGCGTCGTCAGATTCGCGAGGCCGTGGGTGGCGAGTTGGTCGATGAGGTCGTTGAGAGTGGCGGAGCCTCGCCCAAGCAACGCGGCCTGCAGGGTGGCGCGGCGGCTCTCATCGGCCACACGCGCCAAACCAGCCGCGATTTTTTCGAGTTGTTGCTCGACACTCAAGCCGGCCAGCGCACGGGCGCTCAAGCCGATCTCCGCGAGGGCGGCGGCTACCGGGCTTTTGGGATCGCCGGCCTCGCCGAGGGTGCGACGTAGAAACGCGATGGAGCTGACCAGCTCCTCCGACGAACCACCGGCCTGCTTGAGGTGAAAGGAGAGCGCCTGAAATCCTTCCGCCGACAAGCCGGCGCGCACCGTGGCGCGCTCGATTTCATCGGAGAGGCGCGCGGAGGATTCGATGGCGGCCTCAATCGTGGCCTTGAACAACTCCACGCCGCGCCGCGCGATCTCCATGCCGCCGCCGATGCCGAGGCCGGTGCGGAAGAGCGAGCCGAGCGACTCGCCCTCCTCGCGCGCCTGCTTGAACTCCGCGCGCGCCGCCTTGATCTCGGCGAGCTTCGCCTGGATATCGATGAGGATCGAATAGACGGCGGCTTGGTCGGGACTGCTCATGAAGTTGAGAGTTGAGAGATGAGGGTTGAGAGACCGGAGGCCGGAGATCGGAATCCGGTTTTATCTGTGTAATCCGTGGTAAAGGTCTCGTCAGGCGATGCTCGCTTCGAACTCGCGCCAGGCGCGTTCCTCGGCGGCGGATTCTTCCTCGGCGGTGGGTTTGCGGATGACGTCGCGTTGCTGGTCGACGAAGGACTGGAACGCCGGCATGCCCTGGTCGCCGCAGAACGCGGGGCTCACGCCGGCCGCGATCGCGTCGACGAGCGTGAGGGCGCGGTGCGCGTGCTCGATCTCATGCTCGCGCAGGACGTCGAGCATCCAGGGCAGCGGTTCCTCTAAGGCTTCGTTTCGGCTGCAGCGCCGGATTGCGCAGTAGCGAGCGACGATGCGAGCGATCGTAACGCGAGTTCCACCGGCTTCAGCATCGCCTCGGCCTGGCGCTTGCGCAGCGGAGTCATCACCTGGCCGCTCGCGATCTTCCGCTCCGCTTGCGAGACCGCACGAATAAAATTTAGCCAGTCCGCCACCTCCAGGAGCCGCGCGTGATCGTCGTCTTCGAGATCGTCGATCAGCGCCGCGTGCTGCTCGATCTCGGCGGCGTTTTTTGGATCGGGGCTTTTCCAAATCGGCGTGGCCGCGCCCTCCTGGGCGACGTTGCGCTGCACGACGAATTCGAGGAGGACCGCTTCGAGTCCCTCGTCGCGCAGTTCGAGGTAGCGATCGAGGTGGCGCGCCGGGAGGAAGCGCACGAAGAGCGGCACGGTGCGGCCGGTTTTGAGGCGGACGGGTTCGACGGCGCCGCCGGCCATCTTGATCGTGGACGGGATCTCGCGCTGCTGCAGCGCAGCGGGTGTTTCGGTGGAGGTGGTCATGGGTGGGACGGAAAAAAGTTGAGAGCTGAGAGTTGAGAGCCGGACACTCAGGCGTAGCTGGGGAACGCGCTGAGGTCCGCGTCGGTGAGTTGGTAGCCGCCGCCGAGGGCGGTCATGATCGTGTTGAGCGCGCTCTTCCAATACGTGACCGACGTGCCCTGACCGGAGCCTCCGAAGGTCCACACGTTGAGGAGCACGAGTTGAGTGCCGACGATCAGGCAAGCCGGGTTGCCTGAGTCGCCGCCGATGATGTCCTCGTAGAAAGCGAGCCGTTGCGCGTCCGTCGGTCTCTCGAAAGAGACCATGGCCCCATAAATCTGCGCCTGATCCGTGATGTTATAGAGGTCGGCAACGAGCGCCTTTTCCTCCTGATCGAGCACGATGGCTGGCACGCGAGCGACACCGCCGGGCAAGTAGTCTTCCCAATTATCCGGCAGCACGCGGGCGAAGCTGATCGAGGCAGGCACGTCGCTATCGAGCACGCCAACGGTGATGTCGGGATAATAACTCGTGTAGCCGGGCAGGGTCGTCTTCGCGGTCATCGTCCGCGTGACAACGACGTTGTCCGCAGTGACGAAGCGAAATGTCGCGCCGACGGCGGGCTGAAAGTGCGCCGCGAAAATGATGTGACGCGGAGAGACGAGTATGCCGGCCTCTAAATTTCCGCCGCTGGAGTTCCACGGGCTGATCGGCGTGAGGTCCACGTCGGCCGCCCAGCACGAGGGGTTGCGGACGTAGATCGCGTTGGTGTGATCCTGCGACGCATAGATCTTCAGCGCGGTCGCGGTGGACTTGCCGGCGAGCCGAGAGTCAACCGACGCGTGCAGCGACGCGCGGAGTGAGTCGTCGGCGAAGCGGAGAAACGTGTCCACCGTCGCGCCGCCGTCGACTTGGGTGTTCACGGCGATGCTGACCGACCGCGTGGCGCTGGAGATTGTGAGCGTGGCCGATCCCGTGCTGACGCGAGTCCATAGCGCGGGGTCCGTCTCCGACGGCACGATCACGCCGGGCGCGCTGGAACTGCGCGTGATCGTCTCCGTCGTGCGGTTGCGGGGCTGGAGCGTATAGCCCCACGCATAGTCGGTCACCGTCGAGGGTCCGGTGTCGCGCTGGTAGACGACATCCTCAATAGTGACTTGCTCCGAACTGCTTGGGGAAGCGACCCGATTGACGGACACGGGGTCGCCGACATCGAACCAGAATGCATGCAGAGGCGCTGCCGACCACGAGGGCCGGGTGAGAGGCGGCGCGATCGCCCCCCCTTTGAGCGTGATGACTGCGGTGGAAAGCGCCATGGCTCAATCGACCGTCGCATTCGCCGACCAGGAGATGTTATTGTTGGCAGCGCCTACTCCCTTGATGAGCAGCGCACCGCTCGAAAAGGCGACCTGCACGTCCCATGCGGGTTGCGACTCGGCAATCGGGGTGATCGACGCGGAGCCGATCACGCCGCTCCCCGCGGCATTCGTGAGGAGTTCGACGCGATACATGGCGGCGTCGCCCGCAGCGCCTGCCGAACCGCCGGTGCGCTTCGCTTTGACGATCGCGACAACGGCACCAATGTTGCCCTGCAGGTCGATTGTCACGATCGTCGTCGCGGTCGCGTTCGTTGTGGTAGTCGAGCCGGCGAAGAAGCCGCGCCCGCCAATCATAAATTGCTTCGATTGACCGCCAGCTCCTGCCGCCGACCATGGGGCTCCGAATGAACCGCCTAAAATCTTCTCGTCGCTACTCAACACTTGGTTGCCACTACCGTCATATAGTAGGGTGCCGGCGCCTTGGCCCATCTCGGCGGCCACATGCCCGTCGTTGTCCAAGACGCGCACCAGTCCGTCGATGGGCGACAATTGCAGATTTTTCCCAAACCAGATGTAGCCGTCGGAGGTCGGGCCAGACGGCATCGGCTTGATCAACCAATCTGTCAACGATCCGTCGACGCCGTCGATCTGGCCGCTAGCACGCATGACCAGGTAGGAGAACAACCCGAAGATCGGCACCTCATCAGCGGCGGAGTTTTGGAGGAACGTATAGCTCCCGGAGCCGGTCGTGGGCGCGGGTATTACCCAAATATAGAATCCCACAGGCACGTCCGCAATGTCGGGCAGCGCCACTAAGAGATTCGCCGACAACACAAAGATCGTCCCGTGATCGACCGCGGTCACCGAGAAGTCGGCACTCTTGCTGACCACCGGGCCAAACATGCGATTGACCGGCACGCCTCCCGGCGTCGAATAGTCGCCAACATTGAGGTCTTTGTTGTCGGTGGCCCAGATCGGCACGCCGGTCGCCGGGATGACTGCACCGCGCTCCGCGGCGGTGCCGTTTTGCATCACGATATTTACGTCGTCGGTCGGGATCGCGTCGGCAATCTTGACCACAGCGCCCGCCGGATTTTTGGCAAAGATGCACTTATCGGCCGTATTGATCGCGATCTCGCCGTCGGCGAGATCAGCCGCGTCAGGCTCCGCGCCCGGTGTATCCGAGCGATATGGACGAATGGGGTTTTTGCCGGCGGCTGCCATGGTCAGAACGTGCCGCCGTCGATGGACGACGAGGGCGAGAGGTAGTCGGTGCCGGCGACGGCGGTGGCGGCTGCCGTGCCGCTGCGCTTGAGCAGGCCGCCGTCCGTGAGCGTGGAGAGCGCGACGCCGAGGCCGCCGCGAGCGCCATCGATCACCGTGCCCTGCCAGGTGCCGGTGGTGATCGTGCCGAGCGTGGTGAGCGAGGTCTGGCCGACGTAGGTGGCCGCAATGTCGATCGCGTGGCCGGTCACCGTCACGCGATTGGCCGTGCCCACGTAGGCAACGGAACCGGGGAGCTGGGTAAACGTGAGCGCCGTGGTACCGAGCGTGATCGGCGCATTCGTGGTAAGAATCCACACCGTGTCGCCGTTCACCGTGCCCTCGTCGATGATGACGGTGGCGCCGGGGGATGCCTCGGCGCTCGTATCCATATCCGTGGCACGCGACCATGCGCCGGCAGCGACCACGTAAATGCCATTGGCCGATGCGGTGGTCTGGTCTTTGGCGAGGATGCGATCGCCGGCAATGAGCGCGACGCCATCGACGGTCTGCGTGCCGCTGAGGGTGAGATTGCCGGAGGAGGCGGCGCGGACCGAGGGTTTCCAGTCCTGGCCGGTCATCGACGAGGCGATCTGCGCGAGCACATAAGCCTGCGTGGCGGCATCCTGCGCCGCAGAAGGATCGGCGAGATTCGTGATGCGCTGCGCGCCCAGGCCGACGGCCGAGGTGGGAGCGGCCATCTGATCCAGTCGCGAGGTGCGGACCTGCGTATCGAAGTCGGAAATCTTCGCGGCGGTGAGCGCCGGTATATCCGAGGCGATGAGGTCGGTGCCGGCGGTCACTAGACCGTTCGCATCGTAGGTGATCTTGCACTTCGTGGCGGCGCTGATCGCCCCGTTTTTCACGAGGTAATTGAGTGCCTTGATGAAGGCAGTCGTAGCGACTTTCGTGCTGTTATCGGTGCCGGTGACGGTGGGCGCGGTGACCGAGGACGAGCCAGTCATGTCAACCGTGCCGGTGAACGTCTTGTTGCCGGTGATGGTCTGCGCGAGGGCGAGCGCGAGGAAGGCGCCTTCGCCGGCGAGCGCGAGAATCGTGGTCGCGTTGCCGCTGCCATCGTCGCCCAGGCCGTAGTAGAGGATTTTGTCGACTTCGTTGACGGCGACTTCGCCGCTCTTCAGAGCGCTCGGGGCGCCGGGGGAACCGCTCGCGCGGCGTTTGAGTTTGATGATATTGGACATGATGGGACTGGGTTAAAAAAAACCGCCGTCGGTGACGCTGGAGTTTTCCCACCGCTGGGCGGGGCCGCGGTAGGAGAGCTGGTTGCCGTCCTGCGGTGTGGTGATCGCCACATCGCTGAGGTCGCCGAGACGGAGGGCGGCGAGGCGCTGGTCGGCGTAGGCGCGGGCATCGGAATTATCGGCGAGCACCTGGTCGCGGAGCTGTTCGGTCTGCGCGCGGGCTGCCTCGGCCGCGGCGGCGGCCGCTTCCGCGGCGAAGCGGTTGGCCTCGATTTGCTCGGCGGTGAGATAAGGCGACGCGGGCGAGACGACGATCGTGGGGATCGTCAGCACCGGCTCGTCGACGAGCCCGTCGACGAGGGTGAGGGTGAAGCGGCCCCGGTGGCGGGCGTTGGTTGCGGTGTGCACCGCCACGATCACGCCATCGTAGGCGGTGGCGTCCGCCAGCAGCGCATCATCGGCAGGGAGAAGTTCGACCTCGATCTGGCCCGCAGCGTCGTCGATCGTCGCGAACCCGCCCACCGTGCTCAATTTCTGGATGAGCGGTCCGCCGTCTGCGCCGTCGACATTGAGAAACAACGTGTGCTCCGATGGCCGAAGGATGCCGCCCCGATCGTCCGTCAGCACGAAGCTCAGGCGCTTCGTGTCGCCACGAAAGCGCGTGAACTTCGGCCAGAGAACTTTGCGGGCAGCGTCCATTGCGGAGGGAAGGAACCGTCGCTCAGGTGCCGACGACCACGTCCGCGTTCGGCGTCCAGGTGATCTTGCCGAGTTTCTCGCTGATGAATTCGAGCGTCGGGTTCTTCGAGTAACCGTCGCCGACATCGATGTCGCCGTCGCGCTGGACGCAGCACGGGAAGGCATCCGAAAGGTAGCGCACCTTGCCCACGGCATCGCCTGGCTGGCAGATGAAGATTTGCACCGTGCCGCCGGTGAGCAGGCCGGTAAGCCCGCCCATCAGCGCGATCACGGTGTCGTAGTCCTCCATGTCGCGGAAGACGACGGACTCTTTGCCCTCGGTGGCGAGGTGATCGATGTCGCGGTTGATGCCTTCCGCGTCGGGGAAAGAGCTGGCCACGACCGTCGTCTGACCCTTCTTGCGCCCGAGCTTGCCGATGATGTTCACGGGCACGCCGCCGGACGAGCCGGCCACCACGGTGGTGCTGGTGGGCGCGGCGGTCGCGCCGACGCTCGTGCCGTTCGCGAGCGCGAGATTGAGCGTCGCATCATCGGCCGCCGGCGCCACGCGCGTGAGCGTGATCGAGGCGTCGAGGGCCGGGGCCACGGTGTAAAGCGCGGCGATCGCAGCGTTAGCGGCCAGCGCGAGGCGCACTTTCTGCGCCCACATGGCCGGCGTGTCGCCAGCGAGAACGGCGACGGCGAGTGCGATCGGCGAGCCGACGACGCCCGCCGCCGTCAGCGTGGCGGTGACATTGCCGGAGGTGGTGATCGCGCCGACCGCGGTGGCGACTTCGACTTGAGCCACGCCGACCGCGGGCGTGTAGACGGCGATGAGGCGGCGGCCTTTGAGGGCTTTGGCCTTGTTATAGGTGACGAGCGGGAGCGTGGGACCGGGCATGGTAGTATTGGGTTGGGACTGAGGTTGAGAGTTGAGAGATGAGAGTTGAGAGCAGGGGCGATCAGGTGTTGTCGCCGGCCGGGATCAGGAGCGACTGGAACCAGGCAACGCGACCGGCGGGCAATTCCTTGCCGGTGATCGTGTCGGCATCGCCGGCCAGCCACTGCACCGGGCCGTAATCGCTGAGGTCCACGCCATCGAGTTCCTCCTCGATGCGCTCGAACAGCTCCATCACGCCGACGTTCTTGTCGCCGCCGATGAGCGCGACCTGCTCGGCCCGATAGTAGGCCTTGTCTGCGATGATCAGCTCGACTTTCAGGAAGCGCGCGAGGTGCGCGGCTTCCCCGTCGGCCTGGACGCCCGTGACGCGGCGAATCCCCGCCGGCACGATGAGGCACACACGCTGTTTGGTCGTGGCGATCAGCTTTGCCAGAGCATCGCCCAGGTTGGAGGTCGAATACGGCTCGACGACGTTGAACAGCGGCTCGTCGCCGGAGTCTTCGTCCAGGAGGATCGCGGCGATCTTTTCCTTGAGCGCAGTAACGAGCGTGTTGGCTGGGACGCGTGACATTTTGGGCGAGAGTTGAGAGTTGAGAGGGGATCAGTTCTGGCCATGCGCAAGGCGGCGCATCTCGGTGTCGATCGCGCGCAGCGCCGTCGTGGCGATCACGAAATCGGTCGGGAGCACGGTGGGATCGGCGTCCTGGTGCACGTGGGTCTTGAGCCAGTAGAAGATCGCGCCGCCGATCGTCTCGCGTTCGTGGCGACCGTTCTTCGTCACCGAGCCGCGCACCGGCCCGCCCAGGCTGGTCTGTTCGTTCTGCACCAGGGCGCCGAGGTCGGCGCGGAAAAGCACGAAGTGCAGGTCGTTGAATTCGGCCGGCGGCTGGCTGTAGCTCTCGTCGCGCGCGGCAATCGGCAGCCACTTCTTGCCGGAGCCGTTTGCGCCGGCGACGATGTCGCCACCGAGCAGGCGCTGGCGAAAGCCGATCGCCGTAATCGAAACCTGCGCGCCTTGCGGCACGCGTCCGACGGCGACGGAGCGTGCCGCCTTCGCGTAGAAGTTGTCCCCGCCGGCGCGGTGACGCTCGGCGTTGAGGCCGACGAGATAACCGCGCACGAGTGCGCCGACGGCGCGGCCGCCGACGAGAGCGAGTCCTTTCGCCGTTGCGGCGTTTTCGATGCGCGCGAGCAGCGGAGTGACTTCGTCGAGCACGAGGCCGGTGTTGCGATCGCTCATGACGAACCTCCCGGACGTTGAAACGCGGAGGGCGCGGAGGACGCTGAGGCGACAAAAACCTCTCTGCGCTCTTCGCGATCTCCGCGTTGAAAGATCGCAATACTCACGCGGCCTCCTTGAAGACGAAGACGCCGTCGACGTAGTCGCCGAGGCCACTGTCCGTCAGCGCCTGGCGCAGCCACTCGGAGCGCACGTCGGGTGTGGCCTGCAGCTCGGCGTTGAGGTCGACGTTCTGCGGGAGCAGCTCCGTATCGGAATCCAGGAGACCGAGCGACTCGGCCTCGTCGCGCGAGATGTCGACAACGTCCATCCCGCTGTGAAAAGCGAACGGCGGAAACTCGTTGCCGAGTCCGTCCGGGAAGAGCGCGGGATCGCCGAGCTTCCGCCAGATCGGGTCGGTTTTGAGGGCGATCATCCGTCCGCCGTAGAACGTGCCGCCGCAGATCGCCCAGCGCGCCGCCCAGTCGCGCTCGCGCGAGGGATCGTCCGGGCCGAAGAAGCGCACCAGCTCCTGCGCGGGAAACGCATCGAGCACCACCGGATCCTGGCCCTGCGCGAACCAGCCCGCGCCGCGGGCGACGTCGACATTCGTCTCGAGCTGGAGATTGATCCGAGCGGTCGACGACAGGTCGCGCAATCCGCCACGCTCCTCGGGATCGGGTTCGTAGCCCTGCTCGGCGAGGAGGGACTTGATTTGCAGGCGCGCCTCGTCGAGACCGAGGCGGCCGCTGAGGATGCCGTCGCGCAGATCCTCGATTTTCTGGAGGTGGGTGACGTTCGTCACCGTCGCGGAAAACAGCGCCCGGCGGCGGATGTCACCATCGAGCTGCTGCAGTTGCGCGGTCTTGCCCGTGGTCGGCAGGATCGAGCGCACCTCGGCGGATTGCTGCGCCTCAATGAAAGGCATGGGCGCGGTGAAGATCATGGCGACGGCGCCTCCGTCGCCGGGCTGAGAGC
>JBEHYR010000078.1:0-22473 GCA_048498075.1 Verrucomicrobiota bacterium
GCCACGCCGCCGAAGGCAAGGCTTCCGGCTGTAGCGGAAAGCGTGAGCTTTTCGTGGTCGCCGCCCAACGAAACCAGCGTTTCAGCTGCAGAAGCATCGGGCGATTGCGATAATTGAGCGCAAACGGCCGCCCTTTGCGCAGGTCGTCGGAAGGCGTCGCGATTTAGCCCCGTCCGGCCGCTCGCCGGCGGCGCCACGTCCCACTCACACCATTGCGGCAGAGTGATCCCAACGATGCTCTTTGAGTCGCGTCCAAGCCTTCCGTAAGTGCTCGGGCCGCAGCACCCGCCGCTTGCGATCGTTCCACGCCTGCACCGCCGCGATTGCCGTCTCGGGCACTTCACACGCCGCCGGATCGTGCTGCATCACCCAGTGTACCGAACTCAGCAGCTCCATCCCGTAGGGATCCTCGAAACCTCGGATCAATCCGGCGACCTGCTCCATTCGCGCTTTCGTTTCACTGCGCTCACTTAAAAACGCCTCGGCCGCCTCCACGGCGCCCGGCAACAATTCGATCGGCAACTTCGGGTCGTCTTTTCCCTCACCGTATCCGCGCGTCAGATGGTTCTCCATGCGAATCAGACCGTGCCGCAGATCGGGCGCATACGGGCCAAACTGGCCTTTTTCGAACTCGAGCCGGGCCATCGGCTCGCCGGCGGCCTTCAGAAAATACATGAGCTTGTGCACCTCCAGCAGGCTCACGAAAGGATCGAGCAGTCCCTTCAAATAACGATCCATCAATGCGACCAACGCCGCTTGACCGATCGTCATCTTCGGACGCTCCGTGCGATTCGGCATCGCCGCCACGGCCGGTGCACCAGTGGGGGCGAACAACAACACCTTTACGTCTGCCAGCCCGGCAAACGCCCGCTCGATGCGAGGACGCACCTCGCTCCACTCCAACCCGCCATTGCCGCAGCCGAGCGGCGGCACCGCGATCGAGTTGATGCCCAGCTGCCGGACTTTTGCCGTGAGGTCCGCGAGTCCCGCTTCGATGTCCTGCAATCGACTGCGCGCCCGCCAATGTCCCTTCGTCGGAAAATTGATGATCCAGCGCGCGCCCCCCGCCAAGCCGCCGAGATCGAACACCTGCATTTCTCCGAGCCGCACCTCCCCGCTCGCGCAGGCCTTCACGTAGGCGCGATACATTTCTGGAAATGCCTGCCGGAATTGCAGCGCGATGCCCTTACCCATCACCCCCTCGGTGTTCACGGTGTTCACGAGTGCCTCGACAGGCGCTGCGAGCAGATTGCCTTGGGTGAGTTCGATCATCGTCAGTAATACCAGCCGGGTTGGACGCTGACCGCCGGCCGATGTTCAATGCCAGCCAAAAGGCGGGAAACCTCCTGCGTCGTGGCGGTATTCGCGCAGCCGATCGCGTGGAATCCCCGCCAGGGAAAAAATCGGCCACCAGCCACTCGGCCGATTTTTGATGGGTCCGCCCGCCCCACGAGGTGGCGTTGATCGCATCCCAGTCAAGCATCGCCACGGCCATGAGTTGGTCGTCGAAGGTCGTGTGATAGGCTCCCGCGTTGCCGCTGCTGACCGCCCAGGCCCGGCCGGTGCCGATGCCGACGGACAATTTGCTGACGAGGTGAACGATGGTGCGCTGCAGCCCGCTGGCCGACCGCTGCGGCCATTGTTCACGGCCAGGAGCATGGGTGAGCGCGGGCAAAAATAGAACGGCACGAACTCGCCCACCGTGCGATCGCCGCAGCAGGGAATCGTAAGTTCACGCAAACGTCGGAGCTTGATGTGGTCGTATCCGATCACCACCTCGGGATGGCGCGCCGCCATCGCCGCGTCCGAGTGCAGCCCACCTTCCGCCAAAATCCCGGGCAGGTTGGCCACATCGGTGATGTGATAAATCAGGATCGTCTCGGTGTTCACCTGCATCGCGTGGACTCCCCCGCCGGCTCACCTCACAAACGTCCCCGCCGCGTCGCCTTCGCGGGCGCGGCCGAGGGTCACGAGGGTCTGGAGGATCTCGACCACATCCGCGGGCTTCGCGCGCGCGAAACGGCTCGCGATCTCGGCCGCCGCCGCGGGCTTCGCCTCCGCCGCCAGCGCCAGCTCCACCGCGCGCACGCGCTCCGCGAGCGTCGCGGGCCAGGGGATTTTCGATTTTCGATTCTCGATTTTCGATTTCTTCGGAGCGCCGGCTCTCGATCCGGCGGCGTCGGTCAGGCCGAGCGAGGATTGATCGTCCCGCGCGAAGAGCGGCTTCTGGTAATCGGGCCGCAGCCAGCGCACGACGCCCCTCGCCTCCTCGGCGGCGCGCGCGGCGTTGAGCGCGACGACGCGCTCGAGGATTTCCGCGTCGCTCAACGGCCAGGGCCAGCCGTAGGCATCGGCCACGGCGGCGTCGAGTTCGTCGTGGAGATGGCGGAGCGTGGCGACGAGCGCGGTGTCGTGGAGCAGTTTTTCCTTCGCGGAGAGCGCGGTGCCGGCGCGGATTTTTTCGATGACGTTGTAGAGATCGGTGAGGCCGGTGCCGTGCTCCGCCTGCGCGCGTTTGCGGTGCGCGTCGAGTTCCTCCGCCAGCCCGCGGATTTTCTGCTTCTGCGTTTCCGTGCACTCGGGAAACGGGAAGGGATCGAAGCAGCGGGATTTATTGTAGCGCGGCCGATCTTCCAGCGTGCCACCTGCCGCGAGGGCATACGTAGAGTGGACGCGACTGCTCAAGACACCGAGGTGAAATGCGTCGTCGAGGCCGATCACGATCAGGACGTGCTCCGGCTTTATTTCGGCCGAGAGAAACTGGAAGATCCGATGCTTCGCGGTTTCGACGGTCGCAATATAGCGCGGCAGCCCGCGAATGGCGGCCCGAATTTGCTCATTGCTGCGGCGAAACAACCACCAGAATTTCCGCAGCTTCGGATCTCGATTCATCTCCCGGTCCGGTTTCACGGTCGCTCTCAAGTGAGCGAAGACCTGCGGCACGTCCTGACGCAACCTCTCTTCGGTCCAGGCATCCGTATCGATGACGAATGCGTCGCGCGGCACGCCGGTAAGGTCTTCGCCGTTGCGAAGGGGAAATATGAGATCGGCTGCTTTCTCGTCGCGAGCCTTCAGCGTTTGAGCGGCCTCGCGGCTCAGCACGAACCCGCGGCTGCCCAGAATTAAACCAGTACTGGCCAGAAGATCGTTCGACTTGAGGGCGACCGTATCCTCGAGTTCAGCACCGATGTTGAGGCCCGAGCCGATGCGCCCGTGCAGCGAAACGAAGTCGATTTTCGAGGCGCCATCATCGAGCGGAATCTCCCGACGAATGAGCACGACTTCGCCGGGAAAAGCCGAGGGATCCGGCGGCGGAGGCTCCTCGACCCGCCCAGGTGTCACGCCCGTTTGACCGAGAACGCCCACAGTCATCGCTATCCGCACCGCAGCCCCGTCCCCCGTCTCGACCCATGGATGGTCGGGAATCGCGTAGCGCAGCGAGATCCCCTCCAGCAAGGCACGCTTCACGACGCGGCGATTGAACGTCTGCTTGATGCTGTTCGTGGTGATCAAGCCGAAGCGCCGGGTGCGACTGGAGAGCGTTTCCTCCGCG
This sequence comes from Verrucomicrobiota bacterium, assembly GCA_048498075.1. GTDB lineage: Bacteria > Verrucomicrobiota > Verrucomicrobiia > Opitutales > Opitutaceae > Opitutus. The sequence continues at coordinate 3,554 of JBEHYR010000078.1, forward strand.
GCTTTGTGCCACCAATACATCACAAAGTCGGCGCTCTCAGGAACGTCGGGATATGCTCCCCGGAGCGTCTCCACGTAGCCGTCGCCGAGATCCTCGCGCATCTTCCCTTTGCCCAGAAACGGCGGATTCCCCACGATGAAATCCGCGGCGGGCCAGGCGGCAGGGCGGGCATCGACGTAGATCTTGAGCGGGACGACGGCGGCGCCGTCGGGCACCTCGCGGCCGGTGGCGGCGTCGGTTTTATACGTGCGGCGGTCCCAGACGAATTTCGTTTTCCCGTGCTCGTCCTGCGCGAATTCCTCGCGGTCATACGCCAGCACGGCGTCGCGGTGCTCGATGTTTTTGAAATTGCGCAGCACGGGCTCGTGCGGGAGCGCGTCGCCGCGCGTGCGGAAGTGCCACTGCAGATAGCCGATCCAGAGCACGAGTTCGGCGATGGACGCGGCGCGCACGTTCACCTCCAGGCCAAGGAACTGGTGCGGGTCGACCGTCTCGGAGGCGAGGTCGAGCGGGAGCGGGTCGCCGAGCTGGCTGAGCGTGTCGAAGATCTCGCCTTCGAGAAGTTTCAGGTGCGCAAGCGCGACGTAGAGGAAGTTGCCCGAGCCGCACGCGGGATCGAGAACCTTGATGGCACAGAGCTGGTGGTGGAAGGCGCGCACGGTGCCGCGGGCTTTCTCCAGCTCGCCGCGTTTCGCCTCGGTGATCGCGGCGGCCTGCACGGCCTTCCAATCCTCGCGGAGCGGCTCGACAACCGTCGGCAGCACGAGGCGCTCGACGTAGGCGCGCGGCGTGTAGTGCGCGCCGAGCTTGTGGCGCTCGGCGGGCGCGAGCGCGCGCTCGAGCAGCGTGCCGAAGATCGCGGGCTCGACGTGGCGCCACTCGCACGCGGCGGCGCGGCGGAGCAGGCCGAGTTGCGCGGCGTCGACCGGCAGCGCGCGGGCGGAGGAGAAGAGGCCGCCGTTGAAGCAGAGGAGCTTTTTCTTGAGCAGGCCGGAGAAGCGGCCCTGGTTCATGTCCTCGAAGAGCAGCTCCAGCATCGGCACGAACGCGCCGGGGTCACCCTCCACGGCGTCGAGGAGCTGCTTGAAGCTCTCGGTGGGGAGCAGGCCCACGTCCTCGGCGAACATGCAGAAAAGACAGCGCGAGAGGAAGGCGGCGACATCCTTCGGCTCGTGTTTCCGCTCGAAGGATTTCGCCAGCTCGGCGAGATGGCCGGCGACGGCGCGGGTGACATCCGCGGAGACTTTCGCCGGATCGAGCGAGCGCGGGTCGAGCCAGACGGCGCGGAGGCGGTCGCGCGCCTCGGGCTTCGCGAGGTCGGCGAGCCGGATGCGGTGCGAGCGCGCGTCGGGGAACGGCAGATACGCTTTCCCCTGCTGGGAGAAATCGGCGTAGAGTTCGAAGACGTGGCCGACGTCGACGACGAGGAGGAAGGGCGGCGTGGGCTCGCCCTCGGGCAGATGGCGGGCGTAGCGCTCGGCCTGGCCGCGGGCGGCGAGCATGGCTTCGTCCCAGGCCTCGGTGCCGCGGGTGATCTTCGTTTTCCTCGCCACGACGGCGGCGGCGGAATCGCCGAGGGCGAGGGCCAGCGTGGCGGATTCGGTGGGCTCGGCGGCGTATTGCTTGGCCTCGAGGACGAAGCAGCCGCGTTTGTAGAGATCGATGCGGCCGGTGGTGACCTTGGTGGAGTCGCGCTGGTGGAGCGGCACGGCGCGCTCGAAAACGTAGGCGTTGTGCGCGGTGTCGGCGGTGGCGGGATCGGGCGCGGGCACGTCGAGGACGCCGCAAAGCTGGGTGAGGAAGAGCGCGTAGTTGGCGCGCTCGGCGGATTGCGCGGTGGACCAGCGGGCGATGAAGTCGGAGACGGCGGCCTCGGAAGCGGAGTGCGCGGCGGACATGAAGCGAGTGGCGCCGAGGTTGGCAGGCGCCAGCGGCCCGGCGCAACCGTATTACCGGGCCGCGCCGCGACGGATCGCATGCGCGAATGGAGAGTTTGATGTAATCTGAAACGGTCAGCAACGGTTCAGTGCGTGGCTTCTGCACATTGAAGACGACATGAGTCTTTATCGCTTCGATTCCCTGCCAGTCCACCACGCGACTCGTCGCCAGCCGGAGCGCGTCCGATAGGACGTGCTCGCGAGTGCTCGATCCGCGTTAATGCCAAACTGCTTTCAAGTTGAGGCCATCCCTGCGCTCCCGCGCAGGGCTACATTCAGACGTAGCCCGCCGCGGGAGCGGCGGGACGATTTGGCCTCATCTTGAAAGCAGGTTGGAACAAGCACCAGCTTCCGTTGCTTTTTCATCTGCCGCTCGAGCAGGTGCGAAAGGAGGTCCGCATAAATTCCTCCTGCAAACCGGGGTGTTTCTTTTCAAACAGCGCGGGGATCTTTCGAGCGATGACCACCTCTGCCTCACCTCGGAGCTGACGAATGCAATGGAGCAGGATCGTGCGAACATCGGGAGTATCTTTGCACGCGAACCCGGGGCAATGCTTGCGAGCCGCTCGCCCAGGCTTAAGAACAGCCTCCCCATGATCGACTGGCGCCACTGGCATAATGAACCGTTTCTCGTCGGCGGCATCGTGCTGCTCGGGTGGCTCTGGGCCATCCTCGCCGGGCCGATGCGGGCGCGGCTCGCGCCGGGAATCGCGTTTCCGCGGAAGCAGGCGTGGTGCTTCTACGGCGCGCTCACGATCTTCTACCTCGCCGTGGGCTCCCCGCTCGACCAGATCGGCGAGCGCTTTCTCTTCAGCGTCCACATGCTGCAGCACCAGCTGCTCATCTACCCCGCGGCCATCCTGTTTCTCCTCGGCCTGCCGGCCTGGATGATCGACCCGGCGCTCGGGAGCGGGCGCTTCCGCCCCGTGCTCCGTTTCCTCGCCCACCCCGCGATCTGCGCCATCGTCTCCACCTTGATCCTCTCGCTCTGGCACATGCCGTATTTCTACGACTGGGCCCTGCGGGACAAAGTCGTGCACGTCGCCGAACACCTGATGTTTTTTGGCGCGGCGCTCTTCTACTGGTGGCCAATGCTCAGCCCGTCCCGCGCGTTGCCCCCGGTCAGCTACGCCGCCCAGATGCTCTACTTCTTCGTCGTGCTCGTCGGCATGACGCCGGTCTTCGCCTACATCACGTTTTCGGAAAACATCCTCTATCCCACTTACGAATACGCGCCGCGGCTCTTCCGGGATTTCACGCCGATGGACGATCAACTGCTCGCCGGCGTCGGCATGAAGATCGTCGGCATGTCCGTCGCGCTCGGCGCGGTGGGCGTGAGTTTCTATCGGTGGTATCGCGCGGGCGAGAGAAAGCAGGCGTGAGGTGGAGCCCGACGTCCTCGTCGGGCCGATCGTCGCGCGCAGGCGAAAAAAGCAAAAAGCCCGGCGGGGACGCCGGGCTCACTCGATCTCGAAACGCTCGCGCGTTCCGCTGCGCATGCTGCGCGACGACTCAGGTCGTCGTCGCCGCCGGGAGCAGGTCGTCGATCGAATCGCTCTCGGTGTTCACATCGGCGAAGAGCCAGGTCGAGAGATAACGTTCGCTGCTCGACGGGATGATCGCGACGATCTGCTTGCCCTTGTTCTCGGGCCGCTTCGCCAGTTCGATCGCCGCCCACACCGCCGCACCTGCGGAGATGCCGATCGGAATGCCGTCGAGCTGGTTCACCTGTTTCGAGATCGGACCGGAGTCGGTCTCCTTCACGCGAATCACCTCGTCGTAGATTTTCGTGTTGAGAACCGCCGGGACGAAACCGGCCCCGAGACCCTGCAGCTTGTGCGGACCAGGCTGGCCGCCGGAGAGGATTGCCGAGGACTCGGGCTCCAGCGCCACGATCTTGAGCGAAGGCTTGCGCGGCTTCAGCACTTCACCGATGCCGGTGATCGTGCCGCCCGTGCCGATGCCCGAGACGACGATGTCCACCTTCCCATCGGTATCGCGCCAGATTTCCTCGGCCGTCGTTTTGCGGTGGATCGCCGGATTCGCCGGATTGGCGAACTGCTGCATGATGATCGATCCCGGGATTTTCGAGGCGAGTTCCTCGGCCTTCGCGATCGCGCCCTTCATGCCTTTCGCGCCTTCGGTGAGCACGAGCCGCGCGCCGAGGATCTTCAAAAGCTTTTTCCGCTCCACGCTCATCGTCTCCGGCATCGTGAGGATCAGCTTCAGGCCTTTCGCCGCGGCGACGAACGCCAGCGCGATGCCCGTGTTGCCCGAGGTCGACTCGATCAGCACCGAGTCCTTCGTGATCTTCCCGCTCTTCAAGCCGTCGTCGATCATCGCGAACCCGATGCGGTCCTTCACGCTCGAGAGCGGGTTGAAAAATTCCAACTTGAGCAGGATCTCCGCCTGCGCGCCGTGCGCCGCCGCGGTGCGATTCAGACGGACGAGCGGGGTGTTGCCGATGGTTTCAGTGATGTCGTTATGGATTTTAGCCATGATGGTGGAGTTGAGGGTTATGGGTGAAAAAGCCTGAGAACCGCATTCGGAAAAGCGGGCCAAAACTGTGGCATAAACCCCGCCGCGTGCAAACGTCTATCTAAGAAGGGCTGACGCTCCCGAGTGTTCGGAGTTGCGCGCCGAGAGACCGATCTTCCGAGCCAGCCGGGAGAGACGCCGAGGAAATCCAAAGTCACCCTCCGGTTTTGCCCTCAACGCTCAGCCCTCGACGCTCAACGGCATGGTTCCGCTAAGACACGGCCCGCGAATTTTTGCTCTGTTCGTCGGCCCCGCCCGCGCGTTTCCTGTTTCCGATGACCTGGCAAATCGCCCTCGTATTCCTGCTGCTGGCGGCAACGCTCGCCTCGTTCATCGCGGAGAAAATTCCGCCGGATCTGACCGCGCTCGCCCTTTTCGTCGTGCTCATCGCGACCGGCCTGATTCCGCGCCGCGAGGCCTTTCTGGTCTTCGCCAATCCCGCACCGCTGACGATCGGCGCCATGTTCGTGCTGAGCGCCGCGCTCGTGAAATGCGGCGCCATCGACCGCTTTTTCGGCCTCATCGAACATTCCGCCGGCTGGTCGTACGTGGTCGTGATGTTCATGTTGGTGGCCGTCGTCGCGACGATCTCGGCTTTCGTCAACAACACCCCGGTCGTCGTCGTTTTCCTGCCTGTCGTGCTGAACCTCGCGCGCCGGATGCGGCTCGCCCCCTCGAAGCTGTTGATTCCGCTCTCCTACGCCGCCGTGCTCGGCGGCACGTGCACGCTGATCGGCACGAGCACCAACCTCATCGTCAACGGCATCGCCACCGCGAAAGGCTTGGCGCCGATGTCGATGTTCGAACTCGCCTGGCTCGGCGTGCCCACCGCCCTGATCGGCGCCGTCTACCTCGCCGTTTTTGGCCGCCGGCTTCTGCCCGACCGCCAGATGCTCACGTCGATTCTCTCCTCCGAAGAACGGCGCGAATATATCACGGAGGCCTTCGTGCAGCCCAACTCTCCGGTGCTCGGCAAGTCCTTCGCCGACGCGGGACTCAAAAGCTCCCGCGGCATCCGCGTCCTGGAACTCGTGCGCGACGGCGTGGCCATCCCGCTCGATGCCGGCATCCGGCTCGAAGCCGGCGATCGGTTGATTCTTTCCTGCCGGCCGAAGGGCTTCGTGCACACCCGCGGGATCGCCGGCGTCGACCTCATTTCCGAGTTGGATGTGGGTCTCGAACAAATCGCGGCCCATGAAGGCTCGCTCGTCGAAGGCGTCGTGACCGCGACGTCCGACATCATCGGGCGAAAGTTGCGCGAAATTAACTTTCGCCAGCGCTTCCGCATGGTCGTGCTCGCGATCCATCGCCACGGCCGGAATCTCCGTGAACAAATCGAGACGACCACGATCGAGGCGGGCGACGTGCTGCTGATGATGGGCACCGACCAGGCGCTCCAGGCGCTGCGCGCGGGCAGCGACATCATCCTTTTCGACCAGCCGCCGCTGCCCGCGCGCGCGCACAACAAAAAACTCCCCATCGCGATCGGCGTCGTCGTCGCCGTGATCGTCTCCGCCTCGCTCGACTGGCTGCCGATCGAATTCGGCGCGCTGACCGGCGGGGTCGTCCTCTGCCTCACCGGCTGCATCAAGCCGAAGGAGGCCTACGACTCGATCGAGTGGAACATCCTCATGCTCATCTTCGGTATGCTCGCGATGGGGCTCGCGATGGAGCACACCGGTGCGGCGGCGTTCGTGGCGCAGAAGATCGTCTTCGCGGTGAAGTTCGTCGTGCCCGCCCACTACAAGGCCATCGCGATGCTCGCCGCCGTCTACGCCATCACGGCCACGCTCACGGAAATCCTTTCGAACAATGCGGTCGCCGCACTCATGACGCCGATCGCCATCGGCATTGCCGTGGAACTCGGCGCGAACCCGCGTTCGTTTGTCATCGCGGTCATGTTTGCGGCATCGGCGGCGTTCTCCACGCCGATCGGCTATCAGACGAACACTTATGTGTATGGCGTCGGCGGCTACAAATTCGGGGACTTCGTGAAAATCGGTTTGCCGCTCAACGTGCTGTGTTTCGTCGCCGCCGTGGTGATCGTGCCGCGCATCTGGCCGCTGTGAGGCGAAGCCGATCTCCGCCGTCTGGCGTTGGGAGATTCGGCAGTCACCCTTCGTAGCCCTGCGCGGGAGCGCATGGATTTCGCGCGCGTCTCCCTGCGCTCCCGCGCAGGGCTACGACCAAACGCCTCCCCTCACCCCGCCGTCGGCACGCTCGCGCCCGCCAATCTGCCGGCGAGATCGCGCGCTTGCAGTCGAATCTCCGGCACGGCGGTCGTCTCCCACAGCACGCCCTTCAACGGCGCGCCCAGCGTGTGCAGCCAGCCGACCGGACCGCCGCGGTACCGCAGCACTTCGCCCGTGGGCAGCGCGTTGATGCCGAGCGCGAGCGCATCGTGGTCGATCAGGCCGCGCGCGAGCAGATGAATCAGCAGCGGATGCTGATACTTCGAGTAATCCGTACGCGGGCCGGTGCAGTTGATGACCTTCGCGACGTTCAGCGACACGTGATGGATCGTGGCTTTGCGGCGGAAGAGGGCCTGCACCCCAGCGGCATTGGCCTCGAGCACTTGCAGTCGCCCGGCGTGGAATTTCAACGTCCCCTGCTCCACCCGCCGGGCGATCACGGCGGCGACCTGCGGCGCGAGCCGGTGCCGGTGAATTTCCCAATACGAACGCACGTGGCGCATGAAGCGGGCGCGTTCGTCGGGCGAAAATTTCTGCCAAATCTCCTGCGCATACGGCCGCAGCCCGTCGATCACCGCGCGCCAGTTGCTGCCGGCCTTTTCCGCCGCGCGAATCTCGCGGCGCACGCAGCGAAGCAGCGCGCGGACCGTCGCGGGCGGCGGTTCGCTGGCGAGAAACGACGGATACGCCGCATACGGCTCGTGTACCTTCGGCTGCAAGCCGTGGCGCGAGAGCGCGTGAATCGTTCCGCGATGCCCCGCGCGATCGAGCTGCACGATCAGGTCGCTGGCCGTGAGGCCCTGGCCGACCAGCAGGAGGTCGTCGTCCGCGCCGAGACCTTCGAGCACGTTTCCCCGCCATGGCACGTGAACATATCGAGGATGATGGTACACCGGCAGCGCGCGCGGGATCGGGTATTCGCCCGGCAGATTGCCGAGCGCCAGCACCACTTCGTCGGCGACGATCGTGCGCCCATCGGCGAGCGTGAGCAACCCGCCCGCGCCGGACTCCTCGAGATCGACCGCCTCGCCCTCGACGATCTCGCAGTCGACGTCCGGCGGCGCCTTGCGACGGACCTCGGCAAACACGCTCGCGACGTAGCGACCGTAAAGGACACGCGGCAGGAAATCGGACGCGTTCACCTCCGCGGGAATTCCCGCTTCGCCGCGATGCCGGGCCAGCCAGAGCACAAAATCTCCGGGCTGTTCCGGCCACGCGCTCATGCGGCCCGCGGACACGTTGAGCACGTGATCCGGGCAACTCGTGCGATAAGCCACGCCGGGGCCCACCGGACCCTGGCGCTCGATCAGAATCACCCGCAACGGCGCGCGGGCAAAGCGGAGGAGATTCGCGGCGACGAGCGTGCCGCTGACGCCTCCGCCGACAATGGCGATGGTTTTAATCGTGACAGGGAAAACGGCGGACATGATGCGAGTGGGACGAGGAAATTTTCGATTCTCGCTGGAGTTGACGAAAGTGCGGAGCGGAGGCTTCCGGCCTGCCTCCGGGAAACAGCGGGCAGGAAACCTGCGCGAAGCCGAAACCCGGCGGGCGTTAGACGCCGCTAGGGGAAAGAGCCGCGCAAAATTTGGCGGGCGCACTGAACAAAGGAGGCCATGGTCGGCGTGGTGAGGGTTTGGGGAACGAATCAAATCGCGTAGTCGTCCTGGAACGATCGTCCCTGCCGCAGGCGCAGGCGCACGATGTCGTTCACTTTCAAGCCGAGGCTCTCGAGCTGGGTACGCGAAATCTCGACCTCGACCGGCTCGCGCGTCTGCACCTGCTCGAGCGAGAGGCGCGCCTGCGGGCCGGCGGCGTGAATATAACGCAGCACGGCGAGGAGGCCCACCGCGCCGGGCTCATCGCGAGCCACCTCGATGTCGTGCGGCCGCACGTAAATCTGGCCGTCGGCTTCGAGCGTCACGGTGTCGGACGTGTGCGCACCGACGCTCGCGAGCGCCTGGGCGCGCAGCACATTCACGTTGCCGAGAAACTGATACACGAACGGCGTCGCCGGCCGGTCGTAAACTTCCTGCGGCGCGCCGACCTGCTCGATTTTCGCCTGGTTCATGACGACGACCTGGTCCGCGATTTCGAGCGCCTCCTCCTGATCGTGCGTGACGAACAGCGTGGTGAGGTGAATCTCCTCGTGGAATTTCCGCAGCCAGCGGCGGAGTTCCTTGCGCACTTTCGCGTCGAGCGCGCCGAACGGCTCATCGAGCAGCAGGACTTTCGGTTCGACGGCGAGCGCGCGCGCGAGGGCGACGCGTTGCCGCTGGCCGCCGGAAAGCTGAGAGGGAAAACGACCGCCGAGATTGTCGAGCTGCACGAGCTCGAGGAGCCGGTGCACGCGATCGGCAATCTCGCTTTTCGATGGGCGGTTCCGGCGGCGGACGTTCAGGCCGAACGCGACATTGTCGAACACCGTCATGTGCCGGAACAGCGCGTAGTGTTGAAACACGAAACCGACGCGGCGCTGGCCCGCCGGCACCGCCGTCACGTCCTCGCCGTGAAACGCGATGCGCCCGCTGCCCGGGTCGGCGAATTCGAGGCCGGCGATGATGCGCAGGAGCGTGGTCTTCCCGGAGCCCGAGGGGCCGAGCAGCGCCACGAGCTTCCCCTTGGGCACGGTCAGATCCACGCCGTTCAACGCGGTGTAGTCGCCAAAGGTTTTTCGGATGTTGGTCGCGGTGATGCTCATCGAGGTTCGACGTTCAGCCCAGCCGGCTCTGCGCGTGCCGCCACTCGATGACGCTTTTCAGCACGAGGGTCACGATCGCGAGGAGCGCGAGGAGCGAGGCCACCGCAAACGCGGCGGAAAAGTTGTACTCGTTATAAAGGATTTCGATGTGCAGCGGCATCGTGTTCGTCTCCCCGCGGATGTGACCGGACACGACGGAGACCGCGCCGAATTCGCCCATCGCGCGGGCGTTGCAGAGGATCACGCCGTAGAAGAGCCCCCACTTGATGTTCGGCAGCGTCACGCGCCAGAACGTCTGCCAGCCGTTCGCGCCGAGGATCACCGCGGCGTATTCCTCGTCGGTGCCCTGCGCCTGCATCAGCGGGATGAGTTCGCGCGCGACGAACGGGAAGGTGACGAACGTCGTCGCGAGCACGATGCCCGGCACGGCGAAGATGATTTTGAAATCCTGCGCCACCAGCCACTGCTGCAACCACGGGAACCACGGGTGCTCGGCGTTCTGATACTGGCCGAACCAGCCTTGGAGGCCGAACACGAGCACGTAGATCAGGCCGGAGATCACCGGCGAAACCGCGAACGGCAGATCGATCAGGGTGATCAGGACGCTTTTGCCGCGAAAGTTGAACTTTGCGATGCACCATGCGGCGGCGGTGCCGAAGACGAGATTCGCCGGCACGGAGATCGCCGCGGTGAGCAGCGTCAGGCGGATCGAGGCGAGCGCATCGCTGTCGCGGAAGGCGGCGAAATAGGCGCCGAAGCCTTTGCGCAGCGCTTCCGTGAAAACCGCGGCGAGCGGCAGCACGAGGAAGAACACGAGAAAGAGCAGCGCCACGCCCGTCAGTGTCCAACGCACCCAGGGTGCGTCCTGCGTCGCGCGCGAAGGCGGAGCGACGGGTGCGCGGCGGGCTTTGAGATGTCCGATGACGGCGGCCATTTTAAGAGAGCGGATGAAAGGTCGGGCGCGTTATCCTTAACGCGCCGGTGCGGTAGGCGTAGGTCGAGCGCAGCGGGTCAAGGATAACCCGCCCTACCTCGGAAAATCTCGTCGGCGGGTGCATGTCAGACCCGATGATGCCGGCGGCTCCATTTCTGGAGCAGGTTGATGAGCAGCAGCAGCACGAATGACACGACGAGGAGCACCACGGCGATGGCCGTCGCCCCGCGGTAGTCGTATTGCTCGAGCTTCGTGATGATGAGCAGCGGCGTGATCTCGCTGTGCGCGGGCTGGTTGCCCGCGATGAAGACGACCGAGCCGTATTCGCCGAGCGCGCGGGCGAACGCCAGCGTGAAGCCGGTGATCAGGGCGGGCATCAACTCCGGGAGGATCACACGGCGCAGCGTTTGCCAGCGCGTCGCGCCGAGCGTGGCGGACGCCTCCTCGAACTCGGGCTCGAGTTCCTCCAGCACGGGTTGCAGCGTGCGCACGACGAAGGGCAGGCCGATGAAAGTGAGCGCGATGAAAATGCCGGGGCGGTCGAAAGCGATTTTCACGCCGAGCCATTCCTTCCACGCGATGCCGGGTAGCCAGGCCGCCAGTTTTCCGACGCCGCCCGCCCAAAGCGGATCGAGCCAGCCGGCCCAGCCGCTGGGTGCGTAGATCGCAGTGAGCGCGATGCCCGCGACCGCGGTCGGCAGCGCGAACGGCAAATCCACCAGCGCATCGACGATTTTTTTCCCGGGAAACGAATAGCGCACGAGCACCCAAGCGACGATGAGCCCGAAGCAGGCGTTCACCGTGGCCGCAGCCAACGACGCCCCGAAGCTCAGCCGATACGAGGCGAGCACGCGCGGCGCGGCGACGGCGTGCGCGAACTCGCTCCAACTCATTCCGGCCGTGCGCAGAAACGCCGCGGACAAAGGCACGAGCACGATGATGCCCAGGTAAGCGAGTGTGAATCCGAGCGAGAGCCCGAAGCCGGGGAGAACGGAACGTTGAGCGCGGGCGAGCGACATCAGAGATCCTGGGCGTAGGAAATGAAACCAGGGTAGCTGGTCATGATCGCTTCGAGCGCGGCGACGGTCGCGGCGACTTGCGCCTCGAGCGGAGCGTGCGCGGGTGTTTCAAAAATCACGTCGAAGGGCTGCGGGCGCTGTTCCGGCGGAGCAGCGAGCACGCCTTGGAAACACTCGCAAATCAGTCCTTCGCGCGCGGCGAAGCCGTCGATGACGGCCCGGCGATCGAGCGGCAGCCAATGCGACGCCGCAGTGAGCGCCGGCCCGAGCAGCGCTTCGTTCAAAGTGCGGCCGTGCGCGTAGCCGTAAACGCCCTCGCAGGTGTCGTCCGCATGTAGCGTGACGATCCCGTCGAAGGCGTGGGCGCGGAGTTCGCGTTCGATGATCTGCACCTCGGCCTCGGCGGAGCCGCGCCAGAATTCGCGATTGAGATCGAGTCCGCGATGGTTCGTGCGGGTGCCGCGTTCGTAGCCGGTGGGATTCAACACCGGATAAAGGAACAACTCGTAACCGGCGATGCGCGCGGGTTCACGCAGCAGCGCGGCCGCAAGCTCGACCAGCGCCTCGCACCCGGCCGGTTCGTCGCCGTGCAGACCGGCGAAGAACGCGAGCCGGATCGGATCGTGGCCGGCGTAATCGCCCACGAGGCGAATGCGCGGGATCTCGAACCGCCGGCCGTCGTGAGAAAAATCGCCGATCGCGCCGAGTTCCGCGTCCGCGCCCGCCCGGCCGCGAAGCGGGTCGAGGAGCGCACGGGCGCAGCGGGATTGGGACGGCGAAGTGATCATGGCGTGGAACGATTCAGAGGATTTGTCCGTGGACTTGAAATACCCGGTCGCGGACAGGCCGCCTCCGGGCGCGGGCGGATTATTTGGCGTAGATCTGGTCGAACACGCCGCCGTCGCCGAAATGGGTTTTCTGCGCCTTCGTCCAGCCGCCGAAAACTTCGTCGATCGTGAACAGCTCGAGCTGGGCGAAGTTGTCGGGATATTTCGCGGCGATCGCGGCGTTGCGCGGACGGTAAAAATTCCGTGCAGCAATCTCCTGGCCGGCGTCGGAGTAGAGATATTCCAGATACGCCTTCGCGACTTCCTCGGTGCCCTTTCGCTTCGCGACCTTGTCGACGACGGCGATCGTCGGCTCGGCGAGAATGCTGACGGACGGGACGACGATTTCGAATTTGTCGGCGCCGAATTCCTTGATCGCGAAGAAAGCTTCGTTCTCCCAGGAAATTTCCACGTCGCCGATGCCGCGCTGGACAAATGTGGTCGTCGCACCGCGAGCGCCGCTGTCGAGAACCGGCACGTTTTTGAACAGCGCCGCGACGAACGCTTTCGCCTGCTCTTCGTTGCCGTCGGGCTGGCGCAACGCGTAGCCCCAGGCGGCGAGATAATTCCAGCGCGCGCCGCCGGACGTTTTCGGATTCGGCGTGATGACGGAAACGCCCGGCTTCACGAGATCGTTCCAGTCTTTGATGTGTCGCGGGTTTCCTTTGCGCACGAGGAAGACGATCGTGCTCGTGTAGGGCGCGGAGTTGTTCGGGAGCCGTTTTTGCCAGTCGGCCGGGAGGAGTTTTGCGTTCTGGTAAAGCGCGTCGACGTCCGCGGCGAGCGCGAGCGTGACGACGTCGGCGCGCAGTCCGTCGATCACGGAGCGCGCCTGCTTGCCGGAACCGCCGTGCGACTGTTTCACGATGACGTCGTCGCCGGTCTTGGCTTTCCAATATGCGGCGAAGGCTTTGTTATAGTCCGCGTAGAGTTCGCGCGTCGGGTCGTAGGAGACGTTGAGCAGCTCGACGGTTTTCGCAGAAACACCGACGGCGAAGGTCAGTGCGAGGAGAGAAAAAAGAAATTTCGATTTCATCGGAGTGAACAGGAAAAAGGTTTTCAGAACACGAGTTGAAGGCGCGTCACCAAGGCGTTTTCGTCGTTGCCGATGACCGTGTTATTTGCCGGCGCGGCGCCGGGCGCCCAGTCGAACGTCGTGTGAAAGTAGTCGAAGGAGGCGCGGACGGTTTTGCTGAGATACCAGTTGAGGCCAAAATCGTAGGAGAACGCCTTCGTGGCGCTCGTGGCGGAGTTCGCGACGGAGTTGGCGCCGCCGGTGAACGCATCGTCATCGGGATCGGCGCTGGAGATGCGCGCGACCAACTCGACGGCGCCCCACGTGCCGGCTGCGAGGTCCAGGTTGGTTTTCGGCACGACGCCGGTGTAGCTGGAATCCTCGCCGGTCAGCACGTATCCGCCGGAGAACTGCCAGACTTTATGTTCGAGTGAGCGGGCCGTGGTGCCGTTGACGACGTCGATCGAGGAAAAGACATACTCCGTCTGGAGCCCGAGCGGACCGCGGTAGAAATAGGCCTGCGGCGAGAGGCGCGACGTGCCGCCTTTCGCGACGGTCGTCGCCCGATAGCTGAAGAATGTCTGCTGGCCGTCGGTCTTGTAGCCGCTCGTGAGCGTGCCGCTGGCCGCGCCATTTTGCCGGCCGATGCTGCCGGCGAGGCCGATGCCGAAACCTTGGAGCGGCGACTCCTTGTCGTTTTTGAACGGCGTGTAGAAAAGACGGGCGGCGAAGTCCTTCTTGTTATTGAGGTCGGTGTTGTTGGGATTGTTCGTTCCGTCGGGTGTGCCATTGAAGACGCCGAGCGCGTAGTTCAACGTTCCACCGAAAAGCTCGCCGCCGATCTGCACGCCGAGGTCGCGATTCGGCACGAACTGCGAGACGACCGAGCGCTCGGCAAAGAACGCCACCGAATCGGACTGCAGTTGCTCGAGACCGACGGGCTCGCGGAAGCGGCCGGCGCGGATCTGGAATTCGGGCGTGAGTGCGAGCGTGACGTTCGCGTCGAGGAGCGTAAGCGAACCGTTGCCGCTCGTGCCGCCGAACTCGGGCACGAGCTGATATTGGATGAATTTATTGAACGTGCCCTCGAAGATCAGGCGCGCGCGGCGGATGAGGAAGGCGTCGTTGTTGTTGACGCCGCTATCGAGAAACCAGCGCGAGTCCGCCTGCACGAGCGCGCGGAGACGAAGCGTGTTGGCCGCATCGGAGGAGGCGAGCGTCACGCCCTTGTCGGTGACGCTGACCTTGGCCGCGGTTTTGGCGGCCGCGGCGGCGTCCTCCTCCCGGAGCTCTTGCTTGCGCTCGAGGACGCGAAGTTTCTGGTCGAGGATCCGAATTTGCTCACGTAAAGCGGCGATATCCTCGTCGCGCGAGTCGGCGCGAAGAGCGGGGCTGCCGGCGAGAAGAGCCGAGGCAGCGAGGGCGATCCGAAGGACCGGGGGTGGGAATTTGGAAATCATGAGAAGACGGTCTTAGATGTGCGGAACCCTCCAGCGGACCGGTCGGCTTCCCTGCGACGATGCTTGAGTCGGGATGATGCCTCCGGCGGAGACCGGTCGGCGGAAAATTCAGTCGTGCGAAGTCTCGCGGGCGGCGGGCAGCCGCGTTTTCTCGGTTCGCTCGATCTGCGTGACGCGGCCGTCATGGACGACCAGTTGCACGACGCCGAAGCGGAGGCCTTCGACTTTTTCGCGCACCAAGGCGATCCAATCCGGGAGATTGGCATCCGAGCCGCCGGCGTCGGGCGTGGGGATGTTGACGTTCGACATGGGAAGGCAGGAGGAGGTTTTTAAATGGAGTAGTCGCCGAGCAGTTGATGGAGCACGCCGTCGGCTTCGGTGAGTCGTGGCGAAGTGGCGCGCTGGGCGAGCTTGCGTGCCAGACGCGCGGATACGCGGACCGGAGCGGTGGCATTTTCCGCCTCGGGGGAAAACGGCAGCGGCACGTTATCGCGGCGAAGCTTGCGGAGGGTAATTTCGACGACATCGGCCAGGGTGTAGCGGTCGAGGATGCCGGCGATGGCATTGCGCACGTCGAGCATCAGCATGCGCAGGCCGCAGTGCGTCTCGTCGGGGCACGTGCATTTCTCGTAGGCGCTGTGGCTGACGCAGCCGATGGGAGCGAGCGGACCATCGATCAGGCGAACGACTTCACCGATGGTAATTTTAGAGGGAGGCTTCGCGAGCCGATAGCCGCCAAATTTGCCGCGCGTGCTTTGAATGAATCCCGCCTCTTTCAAAGCCTGCATGATTTGTTCGAGAAACTTGACCGGGAGCTGCTCGCTATCAGCCAACTCGGAAACCTGGATCAACGGCCGCCCCACTTCAGCTGCGATGCCGAGATTGATGAGGGAGCGGAGCGCGTATTCGCCTTTTTTGGAGAGCTTCATGTACTTCCGTTCAATGTAGATTGATTCGGTATGAATTAACGCAAGAAAAATTTTCTCGGAAATCCCCCATCGATCCTCCCGCTTCGCAGGCTCTTAACTTCGAGAGCCCACGCCAGAAGCCGGGACTACGGTGCCGAGCCGTCCAGTAGCCGCCGGAAGGCAGCCTCGTCCAAGACCGGAACGCCCAATTCCTTGGCGCGGAGTATTTTTGCGCCCGGCTCGGAGCCTGCGACAAGATAGGCGGTCCGACGGGTGACGGCGTCGCTCACCTTTCCGCCCGCCGCTTCGACGAGTTCCACCGCGCGCGCCCGTGACAGAGTCGCCAGCGTCCCGGTGAGCACGAGCGTCTTTCCGTTGAGGATACCCGCACTTGCGCTCCGCTCACTGGGCGTGACGCCTAAAGCCTTGAAATCCGCGAGCGTCTTTTGCACCGCGTCGGAACGGAAGAAAGTGAAGATCGCGTGCGCATTTTCCGCGCCGACCGCGTCGACGTTGCGCAGGTCCGCTTCCGGCGCGGCGGCCACCGCGTCGAAATTCCGGTAGCGATCTGCGAGCGCTTTCGCGCCTGAAGTGCCGACGCCGGGAATTCCGAGGCCGGCGACGAACCGCCACAACTCCGCATGCTTCGTGGCCGCGATGGCGGCGAGCAGCACGTCGGCGGATTTTTCGTTGGAGTGACCCAAAGTCAGGAGGTCTTCCCGCTTCAACCGATAGAGATCCGGCAGATCGCGCACGAGTTGACGATCGACAAGCTTGTCGATCGTCGCTTCGCGCAGGCCTTTGATTCCCACGCAGTCGGCCGAGGCAAAGTGCAGCACGCGACGACGCAACTGCGCCGGGCAGGCCGGGTTCATGCAATGCCAGGCAATTTCGCCTTCGCGGCGCACGGCGGACGAACCACACGCGGGACAATTCGCAGGAAACACAAACGGCGTGCTCGAAGCGTCACGCGCGGCCACATTCACCCCGACGACCGCCGGGATGACTTCTCCGGTGCGTTCGACGAAAACCTGGTCGCCGATGCGAATGTCGTGGCGGGCGATTTCGGCGGCATTGTGCAGCGTCGCGCGGCTGATCACCGCTCCGCCCAGTCGCACGGGCTCGAGTTCTGCGACCGGGGTGAGCACGCCCGTGCGGCCGACCTGGATGGTGATGGATTTCAGCCGCGTCACGGCGCGCTCGGGCGAATACTTGTAAGCGACCGCCCATCGCGGCGCGTGATCGGTCACCCCCAGTTCACGCTGATTGGCGACCGGATCGAGCTTCACCACCGCTCCGTCTGTCGGAAACGGATACCCTCCGCGGGCCCGCCCGATCGCCTGCACCGCCGCCCAGACCGCATCCGGCGTGTCGGCGCGGAGCGGTTCGGCGACCGTCGGCAGGCCCCACGCCCGGAAGCGTTCCAGCAGTTCGTGCTGGCTCGCTGGGGTGACGCTGACGGGTTCGCACGCCCCGATGCCGTAAAACACCACGTCGATTTTTCGCCACGCGGCTTGTTGCGGATCGGGGGCCTTGAGCGTGGAAACGGCCAAGTTGCGCGGACTCGAAAACGCGATCTCGCCCGCGTCTTCGCGCTCGCGGTTCAAACGGTCGAACTCCGCAAAGGTCATAAAAACCTCGCCGCGAACCTCGACGAAATCGGGGACAGGCGCATCTGCGGACGACGTGAGCGACGTCGGCAACGTGCCGATCTGTTTCGCATTCGCTGTCACATCGTCCCCTTCGTTGCCATCGCCGCGAGTGATCACATGCGCGAGTTTTCCGTGCTCGTAGACCGCACTCACGCCCAGCCCATCGAACTTGGGTTCGATCACGTAAACCGCTTTTCCCTTGCCCACCGCACGCTCGATGCGCGCGCAAAACTCGCGCAGCGCCGACTCCGCGTAGATCTTGTCCAGACTCAGCATTCGCTCCCGATGCCGCGCGGCCGGAAATCCTGTCGTGCGGTCGTCGCCCACCGGGGCCACCGGCGACGGACCGAGTCGCGCCGCCTGTTCTGGAAACTGTTCGTTGAGGGCAGTGAGTTCGTTCTTCAGCGCGTCGTATTCAACGTCGCTGATTTCAGGCTGCGCCTTTCGGTAGTAGAGTTCATCGTGCCGGGCGATCTCCCCCCGCAGGTAGCGAATGCGTTCGGTGGGATCGGCGACATTGGTGAGGTCGGAATCAGCAGCGTGCGTCGTCGGGCCCAGCGACCCAATCCAAACGACACTCGCGAAAACTACGGCGCGTATCGGCGCCCACGCCAAGCGGGGGAAGCGTGTCATTCACAAACGCAAGCACATGGAGCGTCCGTTGTTCAATAACCATTTTCAGGTCAAACCCCTAGCGGTCGAAATTCTCCTCGAAACGCTCCTCGCCGCCTCACAACGGAAACCGCAACCCGTCGTAGGCCAGACGGACGCTTTCCGGCAGCTTCGCCTCCGTCGTCGCATGGTCGGAAATATGCGTGAGATGAGTCAGGAAAGTTTTCGGCGCGCCGATCTCGCCTGCCACCGTCACAGCTTCCGGGATGCTCATGTGAGTCGGATGGGGATCGGGACGAAGGCCGTCCAGCACGACGAGGTCGGCGCCGCGCGCAAACTCGATCGCTTCACGGGGCACGCGCTTGCAATCCGTGTAGTAGACGAATTTTCGTCCGCTGCTGCGTTCGGTGAAAATCAGCCCTAACGTGTTCACGCCGCCGTGCGGCAAGAGCGTTGACCGGATCGTGCCCTGCGGCAATTCGAGCATCGGCGGAAACGCGACCAGCTTGAATGCGGCATAGCCTTTGGCGATAGGGCGCTCGGCGATCGTGTAGGGGAAAACCGAGAGCACGCGCCCCATCCCCTCCTCGGTGGTATAAACCGTGAGCGCCTCCCCACCCTTCAAATCACAAAACCGCCGCAAGTCATCCATGCCGGTGATGTGGTCCGCGTGGCCGTGCGTGAGGATGAACATATCCACCTGCTCGATGCCTTCCCGAACGCATTGGAGTCGTAATTCGGGCGCCGCATCGACCTGCACATGCAGTCCGTCCATCACCACATGCACGGAGGCGCGCGTCCGTTTGTTGCGCGGATCGATCGAGGTGCAGACGGCGCAGTGACACGCGATCATCGGCACGCCTTGCGATGTCCCTGTGCCGAGAAAAATCACTTCCATGCACAAAATGAAAAGGCCGGAACCGTGATTCGCCAGCTTTGGTTGCGGCGCCAAAGGTGAGCCCGACGTCCTCGTCGGCCTGGTCCAAAGAGAGGCGCGCCAAGCCCGACGAGGACGTCGGGGCTCCAATCGAGTAGCCGAGGGAGGTTGCCCTCCCTCAGCTCTCACACCACCGGACGTGCGGTTCACGCATCCGGCGGTTCCTCAAGAGGAGGATTTGGCAAAGG
>JBEHYR010000079.1:0-22447 GCA_048498075.1 Verrucomicrobiota bacterium
CCCGACGAATCCGGGGTTCACGGCGACGGGGTTGGAAAACGGCGAGAACGAGGGCGTGTTGACGGGGCTCTCGAATGATTTTGCGATCACGAACGCGAGCGGCGCCGCGAGCTACACGCTGGCGGTGACCGGGACGCTGACGAACGGGAACTACAACGTGACGACGCGCACCGACGGCACGTGGGTTGTGTCGCCGAAGGACATCGTGGTGACGGCGACGGGCGGCACATCGACTTACGGGGCGAGCCCGGCGAACCCTGGGTTTACCGCGAGTGGCTTGGTGAACAGCGAAACGGTCGGCGTGCTGACCGGACTCACGAATAACTTTGCGATCACGAACACGACGAATGCGGCGAGCTACACGCTGGCGGTGACCGGGACGCTGACGAACGGGAACTACAATGTGACGACGCGTAACGACGGCACGTGGGTGGTTTCGCCGAAGGACATTGTCGTGACGGCGACGGGCGGCACGTCGACTTACGGGGCGAGCTCGGCGAACCCTGGATTTACCGCGAGTGGCTTGGTGAACAGCGAAACGATCGGCGTGCTGACCGGACTCACGAATAACTTTGCGATCACGAACATCACGAACGCGGCAAGCTACACGCTGGCGGTGACCGGGACGCTAACGAATGGGAATTACAACGTGACGACGCGCACGGACGGCACCTGGGTGGTCTCGCCGAAGGACATCGTGGTGACGGCGACGGGCGGCACGTCGACTTACGGGGCGAGCCCGGCGAACCCTGGATTTACCGCGAGTGGCTTGGAGAACAGCGACGCGGTCGGCGTGCTGACGGGGCTCTCGAATGATTTTGCGATCACGAACGCGACGAACGCCGCAAGCTACACGCTGGCGGTGACGGGAACGCTGACGAACGGGAATTACAATGTGACGACGCGTAACGACGGTACGTGGGTCGTTTCGCCGAAGGACATCGTGGTGACGGCGACGGGCGGCACGTCGACTTATGGGGCGAGTCCGACGAATCCGGCGTTCACGGCGAGTGGCTTGGTGAACGGCGAGAACGAGGGCGTGCTGACCGGACTCACGAATAACTTTGCGATCACGAACGCGACGAACGCCGCAAGCTACACGCTGGCGGTGACCGGCACGCTGACGAACGGGAACTACAATGTGACGACGCGTAACGACGGCACGTGGGTGGTTTCGCCGAAGGACATTGTCGTGACGGCGACGAGCGGCACGTCGACTTACGGGGCGAGTCCGGCGAACCCCGGGTTCACGGCGAGCGGTCTCGTGAACAGCGAAACGGTCGGTGTGCTGACGGGGCTCTCGAATGATTTTGCGATCACGAACGCGACGAACGCCGCAAGCTACACGCTGGCGGTGACGGGGACGCTGACGAACGGGAACTACAATGTGACGACGCGTAACGACGGCACGTGGGTCGTTTCGCCGAAGGACATTGTCGTGACGGCGACGGGCGGCACGTCGACTTACGGGGCGAGTCCGGCGAACCCTGGGTTTACCGCGAGTGGCTTGGTGAATAGCGAAACGGTCGGCGTGCTGACCGGACTCACGAATAACTTTGCGATCACGAACACGACGAACGCGGCGAGCTACACGCTGGCGGTAACGGGGACGCTGACGAATGGGAATTACCACGTGACGACGCGTAACGACGGCACGTGGGCGGTGTCGCCGAAGGACATTGTCGTGACGGCGACGGGCGGCACGTCGACTTACGGGGCGAGTCCGGCGAATCCGGGGTTCACGGCGAGTGGCTTGGTGAACAGCGAAACGGTCGGCGTGCTGACCGGACTGACGAATAACTTTGCGATCACGAACACGACGAACGCGGCGAGCTACACGCTGGCGGTGACGGGGACGCTGACGAACGGGAATTACAATGTGACGACGCGCACGGACAGCACGTGGGTGGTCTCGCGGCGCGATGTCACGATCACGGCGGATGCAGGGCAATCGAAACGCTACGGCGACCCTGATCCGACATTTACTTATGCGCTGGGAGGACTCGGCCTGGTGAACGGCGATTCTCTCACGGGCGCGCTCGCCCGCGCGGCCGGCGAGACGGTCGCGGGCGGACCTTATCCGATCGGCTTGGGGACGCTGAACAACGCGAACAATGCGAATTACAATCTGACGTTCACCGGAAACACGTTCGCCATCACGCCGGCGACGTTGACCTACGTGGCGGCCGCCGCGAACCGCCGGGTTGGAGAAACGGATCCCACGTTCACGGGCACCGTGACCGGTTTCGTTGCGGGTGATTCGCTGGTGACTGCGACCACGGGCACGCCGACGTTCGGCACGACCGCGACGAACGCGAGCCCGGCGGGTGCGTATGCGATCGACGGCGCCGGGCTGACGGCGAATTTCGGCAACTACGTTTTCGTTCAGGCGGGGTTTAACTCCACCGCATTCACGATCGGCGCCGCGAATCCGCCGCCGGCCTTCACGGCGCTGACGATCACGGCGGACGACAAAACAAAACTCTACGGCGCGGCGCTGCCGGCGTTCACGGCGAGCTACGACGGCTTCGTCGTCGGCGACACGCCGGCGAGCGTGACGGGGCTGCAGTTCAGCACGACCGCCACGATCGGCAGCAATGTCGGCACGTTTGCGATCATGCCGTTCGGGGCAACAGCGCCGGACTACTATTCGCTCAACTACGTCGCCGGCACGCTGACGATCAATCCGGCGACGCTCACCTACACTGCGACGCCGGTGAGCCGCAGGTTCGGCGTCGAGAATCCGGCGTTCCTCGGCGACGTGAGCGGCTTCGTCAACGGCGACACGCTCGCCGCGGCCACGACGGGCACGCTGGCTTTCGGTTCGACCGCGGCGACGACGAGTCCCGCGGGCGCTTATGCGATCAACGGCGCGGGGCTGACGGCGAATCACGGCAACTACGTTTTTGTGCAGGCGTCGGCAAATGCGACTGCGCTCACGATCGACGCGATCGTGCCGCTCACCATCACAGCCGACGACAAGAGCAAGCTCTACGGCGATGCGCTGCCGGCCTTCACGGCG
The DNA here is from genome assembly GCA_048498075.1 of Verrucomicrobiota bacterium. Taxonomy (GTDB): domain Bacteria; phylum Verrucomicrobiota; class Verrucomicrobiia; order Opitutales; family Opitutaceae; genus Opitutus. The sequence goes on from JBEHYR010000079.1 coordinate 3,023, forward strand.
ACGATCACGGGCTTCGTCGATGGCGACTCATCGGCGAGCGTCACGGGTCTGCAATTCAGCACGACGGCGACGATCGGCAGCAACGTCGGGGCGTTCACGATCACGCCGTTCGGCGCGACGGCTCCGGTTTATTATTCGGTCGGCTACGTGCCGGGCACGCTCACGATCGCTCCGGCGGCGTTGACGATCACGGCGGGCAACGCCTCGAAAATTTACGGGGCGACGCTGCCGGCGTTTGCGGCGACGTTCAACGGTTTCAAAAACTCGGATACGGCGGCCTCGCTCGGCGGCGCGCTGATTTTCGCCACGCCGGCCACGGCGGGTTCGAATGTCGGCAGCTACGCCATCACGGCCTCGGGTCTCGCGTCGTCGAACTACACGCTCAGCTATGTGCCGGGCACGCTGACGATCAATCCGGCGGCGCTGACGATCACGGCGAACGATGCGACGAGAGTTTTCGGCGCCGAGAACCCGGCGTTTACGGCGAGCTTCAGTGGACTCGTGAACGGCGATGCGAGCGGCGTGGTGAGCGGCCTCGTGCTGAATAGCAGCGCGACGACGACGAGCGCGATCGGCAGTTACGCCATCGTGCCTTCGGGCGCGAAGGCGACGAATTATGTCGTGACGTTCGTGAACGGCAGGTTGCAGGTGACCGTGCCGAGCGTGCCGGTAAACGACGAACCTACGCCGGTCGTCACGATCGACGACGCGCCGGTGCTGACGGGCGATTTTGCGGTGGTCATGCTCGGCGAGCGTTTCGTGCTGGTTTCGCTCAACCGCGAAAACGACGCGGAGCTGCCGGTGAACGACCGGCTGACGGACACGCTCGCCGCCCTCGATGACGTCGTCGACGGCAACGGCGCGGCGGGCGGCGGGGATTTCGGATCGTTCCTGGCGCACCTCGACTCGGCGGGCTTCGAGGTCGTTGCGACGCTCGGCGACAAGACCGATGCGTCGGGCACGGGCGGGCTGACGCCGGCGCAGCTCGCGGAGGCGGGCACGACGCGCGAGTCGGCGCTGAATCGCGGCAAGTTCAACGTCGTCTATCGCGAGTTGCTCGAAGAGGCGCGGGCGATCGCGGGCGACAACCTGTCGGCGCGGTCGAGCTACAATGTTTTCTCGGAGAGCGACAAGCCACAGGTCGTGGTCGTCCGGATCAACGGGAAGACGCGTGGCCGGCCCGACGCGCCTGACGGGAAAGCGCCCGTTAACCGAACGATCTCGGCGGCCCCGGCGCGCGCGAGCCAGGCGGAGGTGCGCGGATGAAAACGAATCGTGCTTTGAAAACGGTTCTCCTCCATCTGGCGGCCGGGCTGCTGGCGCCGGGCCTCGGCGCGGTGGCGCGCGGGCAAACTTACGAGCAGGTCGCGCCGAAAACGCCGCCAGCGGCGGAGACGCCGGCCGTGCTGCCGGAGGCGCCGCCGGCGGCGAACGCCGCGGGAAATAATGACGACCGCGCGATCGGGCCGGCGTTGAAAGGGATCGTGTTTCTCGGCGATCGCGCGGCGCTTCAGCCGGGCGGCGTAGAGAGCGCGGGGATCGCGGCGACGGGCGTGGCGCTCCTGGAGACGGAGGAGTTTCGCGCGATGGTGACGCCGTTCCTCGGACGCCCGCTGACCGTGCGACTGTTGAACGAAGTCACACGCGAGGTGGTGCTTTATTTTCGGCGGCACGACCGGCCGGTCGTGGACGTGTTCGCGCCGGAGCAAAACGTTTCGTCGGGCACCGTGCAGATCGTGGTGCTCGAGGGGCGGCTCGGCGAGGTGCGGGTGGAGGGCAGCCTGTGGTTTGCGACGGGGCTGATCGCGTCGAGCATCCGGCTGCACGCGGGCGACACGATCCCGAGCCAGTCGTTGCTGGAGGATCTCGCGTGGATCAACCAGAACCCGTTTCGCCAGGCTGACCTGGTGTTCGCGCGCGGGCAAAAGCCGGGCGAGACGGATATCGTGCTGCGGATGCAGGACAAATTTCCGCTGCGCGCCTATGTCGGCTACGAGGATTCGGGCAACGCGCTGACGGATTTCGACCGCGTGCTGGCGGGGGTGAATTGGGGCAACGCGTTCGGGCTGGACCAGCAGTTCAATTATCAGCTCACGGCGAGTCCGGATTTCAAGAAACTCGTGGCGCACTCGGCGAGCTACGTGGTGCCGATTGCGCGGCTGCGGCACACGCTGACGATTTTCGGCAGCTTCGCGGACAGCCGGCCGGAGTTGAGCGGCGGGGCGTTTGCGTTGAAGGGGCGTTCGTGGCAGCTCGGGATTCGCTACCGCATGCCGCTGCCGGCGCGCGGAAAGTGGTCGCAGGCGATTACGGCCGGAGCGGATTTCAAGCGGAGCAACAACAACCTCTCGTTCGGCGGCATGCAGGTGTTCGCGCAGGAGAACGACGTGGCGCAGGGGATTTTTTCCTACGACGTTTCGCGCGCGGATGTCGGCGGCACGACGAGCGGAGCGGTGACGCTGGCGTTCAGCCCGGGCGGGTTGACGGCGGGCAATCACACGGCGGCGTATCAGGCCGCACGGAGCGGGGCGGAGCCGGATTATTTTTATGCGCAGTTCGAGTGGGAGCGGCTGACGCAGCTGCCGCAGAATTTTTCGTGGGTGCTGCGCGGCACGGCGCAAATCGCATCGGCGAACCTGCTCGGCAGCGAACAGCTCGGACTCGGCGGGGCGACGACGGTGCGCGGTTACGAGGAGCGCGAGGCGAACGGCGACAACGGAATTTTGGTCGTCAACGAACTCCGCGGCCCGCCGCTGCACCCGGGCGTGAAGCTCGGCGCGAAGGGTGCGGCCGACCGGCTGGAGCCGCTGGTGTTTTTCGATTACGGCGTCGCTTCGAGTCACAGGCGCCTCGCGGGCGAGCCGAGCCGGCTGGAACTGGCCAGCGCGGGCGTGGGCATGCGCTACTCGGCGGGCGGATTTTTCAGCCTGCGGGCGGACTACGGCTGGCAGTTGAAGGACAGCGGCGTGTCGGATTTGCGGCGGGATCAGCGCGGACACGTGAGCGCGGTGGTGTCGTTTTAAGCGGCGGGAAAGCGGGACAGGGATTGCGCAGTTTCCGCGCTTGCGCGGCTACCTGAGTGCCGTTTAACCCTCACCGATGAAATACATCTTCGTGACGGGCGGAGTGGTTTCGTCGCTGGGCAAGGGTCTGACAGCGGCGTCGTTGGGCGCGCTCCTGGAGCTGCGCGGCCTGACGGTGCGCATCCAGAAATTCGATCCCTACCTCAACGTCGACCCGGGCACGATGAGCCCGTTTCAGCACGGCGAAGTCTACGTACTCGAGGATGGCGCGGAGACGGATCTCGATCTGGGCCACTACGAGCGGTTCACGAGCGGGAAGCTTTCGCGGATGAATTCGCTGAGTTCGGGGCAGGTTTACGAGAGCGTGATCCAGAAGGAGCGTCGCGGCGATTATCTCGGAAAGACGGTGCAGGTGATCCCGCACGTCACGAATGAGATCAAGGAGCGCATCTACTCGGCGGCGAAGGATGTGGATATTTTGATCACGGAAATCGGCGGGACGACGGGCGACATCGAGGGCCTGCCGTTTCTCGAGGCGATGCGGCAGTTCGCGCTCGAGGTCGGATCGAACGACGTCGTTTTCATTCACGTGACGCTGGTGCCGTTTTTGCAGGCGGCGGGGGAGTTGAAGACGAAGCCGACGCAGCAATCGGTCGCGAAGTTGCGTGAGATCGGCATCCAGCCGGACATCGTGGTGTGCCGCACGGATCATCCGCTGGACGCGGGGCTGCGGGACAAGATTTCGATGTTCTGCAATGTGCCGGTGAAAGCGGTCGTCGAGTGCGCCGACGTGGCGAACTCGATTTACGAGCTGCCGCTGGCGTTGAAAAAGGAAGGCATGGACGAACTCGTGCTCGACCTTTTCGGGTTAAAAAATCCGCTGCCGCCGAAGAACGTCTGGGAGCAGATCGTCAGCCGCATCCTCAACCCGAAGCACGCGGTGAAGATCGGCGTGGTCGGAAAATACATCGAGCTTCAGGACGCCTACAAATCGGTTTACGAATCGATCACGCACGCGGGCATCGCGAACAACTGCCGCGTGAACGTCGTGCGCATCGACGCGGAGGATCTCGAGAAAAAAGGCGGGCTCGCGGTCTTGAAGGGGCTCGACGGGATTCTGGTGCCGGGCGGATTCGGCGATCGCGGGACGGAAGGAAAAATCGCGGCGGCGAAATATGCGCGGGAAAACAAAATTCCTTATTACGGCCTGTGTCTCGGGCTGCAGATCGCGGTGATCGAGTATGCGCGCAATGTGTTGAAGCTCGACGGGGCGAACAGCACCGAGTTCGAGGCGAGCCCGCGTCATCCGGTGATCAACATGATGGAGGAGCAGAAGAAGGTCATCGACAAGGGCGCGACGATGCGGCTCGGCAGCTACGAGTGCGCGCTGACGCCGGGCACGATCGCCGCGAAGGCGTACGCGACGCCGAGCATTCGCGAGCGTCACCGGCATCGCTACGAGGTGAACAACGCCTACGTGGATCAGCTCAAGCGCGGCGGCGTGACGATCAGCGGCGTGAATCCGCGGCGAAATCTGGTGGAGATCATCGAGCTGAAGGATCACCCGTGGTTTCTCGCGGTGCAGTTTCACCCGGAGTTTCAGTCGAAGCCGAACAAGTCGCATCCGTTGTTCGCGGCGTTTATCGGCGCGGCGATCAGGAATCAGGCGGGCGGGAAGAAGACGGTGAAGGCGAAGCCGGCGACGGTCGCGGCAGCGAAACCGGCGGCGAAGCGCGGGCGGAAGTGAAGGACGAATGACCAAGGCCTAATGTCTAATGACTAATTTCTAATGACGAATGAGGCCGAGGGGCTTCACGCGGCGAAGCTTGCATTAGACATTAGTCATTAGTCATTGGTCATTTTCCTCCATGCTCTTCGATCCCAGAAAACTTCTCCTCATCGCCGGGCCGTGTTCGCTCGAGAACGAAGGCGTGTGCCGCGCGGTGGCGGAGACGCTGACGAAAATCAAGCGCGCGCAGCCGGAGCTGAATCTCGTTTTCAAAGGCTCGTTCGACAAAGCGAACCGCACGTCGCTCTCCGGCGATCGCGGCACGGGGCTCGAGGATGGGCTCGCGCTGCTGGCGTTGATCAAGCGCGAGTATGGTTTTCCGGTGCTGACCGACATTCATGAGCGGCAGCAGGTGACGCAGGTCGCGGAAGTGTGCGACGTGTTGCAGATACCGGCGTTCCTCTCGCGGCAGACGGATTTGTTGCTGGCGGCGGCGGCCAGCGGGCGGATCGTGAACGTGAAGAAAGGTCAGTTTCTCTCGCCGCAGGAAATGGTGTTCGTGACCGGCAAGCTGCGCGAGGGCGGCGCGAAGGAAATCTGGCAGACGGAGCGGGGCACGACGTTTGGATATCAGAATCTCGTCGTGGACATGCGGTCGTTTCCGATCATGCGGCAAAACGGTTTTCCCACGGTGTTCGATGCGACGCACAGCGTGCAGTTGCCGGGCGCGGCGGGCGGCAAGAGCGGTGGACAGCGCGAGTTCGTGCCACCGCTGGCGAAGGCCGCGCTCGCGGCGGGCGCCGACGGACTTTTTCTCGAAACGCATCCCGATCCGGCCAACGCGATCAGCGACGGCCCCAATATGATTCCGCTCGCGGAGTTGCCGGCATTGCTAGCGCAGTGCGTGGCGGTGTGGAGCGCGGCGCGCGGATAGGCGGCAACGCACTTGCGGAGGCGAACCGAGGCGGACTGAAGTCCGCGCTACCTTGACCAAGCGCGCCGCGCACGCACACTCGCCCCTCTTTAAAGCCTTATGGAAAATTTCATCATCGACGTGCCGGTGCCCTCGATGGGCGCGACCGCGAGCGAACTCACGGTGATCTCCGTCAAGGCCCAGCCGGGCGCCGTGATCGAGAAAGGCGAGCGACTGGCCGAACTCGAAAGCGAGAAATCGACTTTCGACTACGAGGCGCCGTGCGCCGGCGTGCTCCGAGCGTTTCCCGTGAAGGCGGGCGACGTGCTGACGGCCGGGCAACTGTTCTGCCAGATCGAAACCTCGGACGAAAGCCAGCGCCACCTCGTCGGCAGCGCGGCGGTTTCGACCGCCGCGAATGTCGCCCCGAAAGCCGCCGCGCCGGTGTCGCTCGTGTGGACGCCGCGGGCGACGAAGCTCGCGCAGGAAGCCGGGCTCGATCCGGCGAAGGTCACGGACATCGAGGCGACGGGACCGGGGAAGCGGGTTTCGGGGGACGACGTGATCGCCTACCTCGCGAAGCGGAAGAGTTGAGCGCCGTTATTCCAAGGAAACGATTTCTCCCATGAGTGATTCTTCGACCGCGACGGTTTGCATCGCCGGTGTCGGCTACGCGGTGCCCGCCGGCATCCGTGCCAACAGCGAAATTTTAAAGGCCTTCCCGCATCGTACGGAGGACGAGATGGTGCGGCTGACGGGCATCAAGGAGCGCCGCTACGCCGCCGAGAATGAAACGGCGACCGACCTCGCACTCGAGGCCGTGCAGCATGCGTTGAAACAGGCGGGCCTCGCGCCGGGCCAGCTCGATGGCGTGATCATGGCGACGCTGATTCCCGATCAGCCGGTGCCATCGATGGCGAGCGCATTGGCGCGGCGGCTCGGCGTGCCGCGCGCGCTGGCCTTCGATCTCAACGCGGCGTGCTCGGGCTGGCTGTATGCGCTCGAAGTCGGGCGGACATTCATCGCGGGCGGCACGGCGAAGAACATCGCGGTCGTCACGGCCGAACTGCTGTCGCGCATCACGAATCCGCAGGATCATCACACGGCGTTTCTTTTTGGCGACGGCGCGGGCGCGGCGATTCTCACGCCGGGCGGCGACGGGCACCGGTTGCACCGGATGAGTTTGTCGGGCGACGCGGAACAGTTCGAATCGATCCAGCGGCCGGGTGGCGGCGCGACCATGCCGTGGCCGGGGGCGGCGGGCTGCGAGTTGGAGCATTTTTACCTCCAGATGGACGGCGCGTCGGTGTTCAAGCACGCGGTCGTCGGCTTTGCGGAGCAGATCGAGGAGACGTTGAAGCGCGAAAACCTGAGGGCCGACGAGATCGCGTGGATCGTGCCGCATCAGGCGAACGAGCGCATCCTGAAAGCGGTGAGCCGCCGTGTGGGAATTCCTTACGAAAAATTCGTGGTGACGATTTCGAAATACGGCAACACGAGCGCGGCGAGTGTTTCGATGGCGCTCGGGTGGGCGGCGGAGGAGGGAATTTTCGCCGACGGCGACAAGATCATTTTCTGCAGCGTCGGCGCGGGGCTCACGTTTGCGGGCGGGTTACTGGTGTGGTGAGACGGTAGCGGCGGCGGCGTTCGGCTGCGGCACGTTGGGCTTTGCCCGCTGCGACGTCGGGCGGCGGGGTCGGGAGGCCCCGCCCTGCTATGTAGCCGATCGATGCGAGCAAAAAAAGGAGAGAGGCCCGCCGGGGTGTTTTTCGGCGGGAGGGTTCCCCGCTCCTTGGGGAGCGGGGGAAGGGGCGTGAGGGGCACCCTAGGGCGTGGTGGGGACGTTCTCCGCCAGAACACGTCAGCGGCGAACCGACGGTCCAACCTGCTATCCAAGCTGCGAGGCGCCCGGAGCGCCTGGCGCGGTAAGATGACTTATGCGGAAGCGGCGAGGAGACGAGCGGTCCAATCTACAAAATCGGATCGAAGCGACCCAAGGGCGGGAACGGACGCGCGCCGCCCCCTCGCCAAAGTGTGTTCCCCGACACGCACCTCAGTGCTGTTTCAGCGTCAGGCCCAGTTGCTCCGCGGTGCAGCGACCCGTGCGCCAGCGCCACAGATCCACCGCCAGGCGCCGGGCCACCGCCACGATCATCCGCTTGCGCGCGCGCCGGCCCTGCGCGGCGCGCAAACCGCGCAGCGGCGGATAATCCGGCTGCCGTTGCGCCAGCCGCCAGGCGGCCTCCACCAACACGTGCCGCAACCGCGGATTGCCCGCCTTGGTGACCGCGCCCTGCCGGCACCTCGCGCCCGAGGAGTCCTCGCTCGGACACAGCCCGCAAAAGCTGCCCGGCTGACGCCGATTCTCGAAACGTGTCCACGTCAGGATCTCCGCCTCGATCACCGCCGCGGTGAGCGCCCCCAGCCCGAGGGGCCACGGCCGGCCGGCCACCTGCGCCTCGATCCGCGGGGTCAACGCCGCCACCTGCTGGTCGTAACCGATCGCCTGCTCGCGCCAGCAACCCACCTGCGCGCGCAGCCACTCCGGCAGTTCCGCGGCCACCGCGGGCCACGGCGCCGGTTGCCACCAGCCCTCCGGCGCCTGCACGCCCTGGGCCAGCATGAGTCCGTGCCCGCGCACCACGCAGCGCTGCCGCTCCTTCACCAGCGTGCCGCGCTGCCGCACCAGGGCGCGCCGCTGCTCCTGCTCCGGAGTCGGCACCTGCACGGTGGAGAACACCGTGTGATTGCCCCGCACGTAGCGATCGAGCCGGTCGCACAACTCCCGCGCGTCGCGCCGGTCGGTCTTCACCCGGCGATTCTTGGCGTCCAGTTTCTGCGGCGCCACCACCAGATTGGTGACCCCCAGCGCGGCGAGCCGGCGGTGCAACCCGTAACCGCACGGCCCGGCCTCGTAGCAACTATGCACGCTCGCCCCGGCCTGCACGTGCGCCTCGATCCACTCGCAGCACTCCGCCCAACGGCGTGACTGCGGCGGTTGCGGCAGCAAGCCCTCGATCTGCCGGCAGACGGTGATCTGCGCGGCATGCACGTCCAATCCGAACTTCACGGTCACTCCCGGCTTCACGCCTTCTGGCGCCTTGCCCGGAGCACGCTCCAACGTTACTGCTCCATCGTTGTTAGTTTTCATACGCCGACAGGTTGGCCCCTCTCGGGCCTCCTGTCGGCTTCATGTCATCTACAATTTCAGCAGGGCTTCGACGGCGGGGTCGTGGAGATTTTGTTTCGTCACGACGAGAAAATCGGTGTGGACGACGGGAGCGACCGTCTCGCCTTTCAACAAGGCCAGCGCGGACTCGATGCCGCGGAGGCCGAAGAGCGTGGGCTGTTGCGCGATCCAGCCGTGCATCGTGCCGGCTTCGATCGCGGCGGCGACCTCGGGGCTGAGGTTGAAACCGAAACCGATCAGCTTGGGCGAAGGTGAAAGTTTTTTCTCCTGCAGGACATGCAGCATCGCGATCGTGCCGGGCGTGCCGGAGGAAAGGATCGCGGTGACGTGCGGGTATTTCGAGAGGAGGAGTTCGCACTTCGCCGCCTCGGCACCCGGCTCACTGCTGGAATAAATATCGGTGTGGACGGCGCTGGTGGCGTGGGCTTCCCGGAACGTGGCGAGCGCGCCCGTCTCACGGAGGGTGCTGGCTCCGCTGCTTTGGGTGTTGCGCAGGATCGCCACTTCGTCCGCATCGCCGACGAGAGAGGCGAGCAGTTTTCCGGCGGCCTGGCCGGCAGCTTCCTGATCGGTGCCGATGAAAACGGGGGCGGAATTGCCGGTGAGCGGGGTGTCGATCGCGACGATTTTCACGCCGTGAATCGCGGCGGAGGCGATCGGAGCGGCGAGGGACTCTTTGTTGATCGGCGCGATGACGACGGCTTCCGCGCCCTGCGCGACGGCGGCATTGAGCAATTGGACCTGCACCGCGATGTCGGTTTCCGCGAGGGGCGATTTGACGGTGATTTCGGCGCCGGCGCGGTCGCCGGCTTCGTGCGCGCCTTTCTCGACCGCGTGCCAGAATGCGGTGCGGCCTTTCAGGATCACCGCAATTTTCGGGGCGGAGAAAACGGCAGGCGCGAACGCGGCGGCCAGAATCAGGATCGAGGCGAGGCGAGACAGGCGGGTGGGCATGGTGAGGCGGCGGGGCCGGGGGTGCCCCGGTCTCTCATCGGCACGCGGACCGGAAAAGTTTAGAGCGAGCGCCGAGGCGGGCGAGGGCGCCCGCGCTCCCAGGGACTCAGCGGAGTTGCTGCCAAAGAAAGGTGAACGCCAGCGCGCTCATGTAGGCCTGCTGCTTCGCATTCGCGGCGCCGCCGTGACCGCCCTCGGTGTTCTCGTAGTAGAGCACGTCGTGATGCTGAGCTTCCATCTTCGCGACCATCTTGCGCGCGTGGCCGGGATGAACGCGATCGTCGCGCGTCGAGGTGGTAAAAAGGACGCGCGGGTAGTGCGCGTCGGCCTTCACGTTCTGATAAGGCGAGTAGCGGCTGATGTAAGCCCACTCGGCGGGCACGTCGGGATCGCCGTATTCGCCCATCCAACTCGCGCCGGCGAGCAGATGACTGTAGCGCTGCATGTCGAGGAGCGGCACCTGGCAGACGATGGCGTTGAAGAGTTCGGGGTGCTGGGTGAGCATCACGCCCATGAGCAGGCCGCCGTTGCTGCCGCCGATGATGCCGAGGTGTTTCGGCGAGGCGATTTTCCGCGCGACGAGATCTTCGGCGACCGCGGCGAAATCGTCGTAGCAGCGCTGGCGGTTTTCCTTGATGGCGGACTGGTGCCACGAGGGGCCGAATTCGCCACCACCGCGGATGTTGGCGAGGACGAAGATTCCGCCGCGCTCGAGCCACGCGGCGCCGATGCCGCCGCTGTAAAAAGGAACCTCGGAAACCTCGAAGCCGCCGTAGCCGTTGAGCAGCGTCGGGTGCGAACCGTCGGCGACGAGGCCGCGGCGGGCGACTTGGAAATAGGGGATGCGAGTGCCGTCTTTCGACCCGGCCTCGTGCTGCGTGATCTCGAGACCGTGGGCGTCGAAAAACGCGGGAAGTTGTTTCAACGTTTCCTGTTTCGCGTCGTCGGGCGTGCCGTAGGCGAGGCGCGTGGGTGTGAGAAAATCGGTGACGGTCAGAAAGTAGTCGTCGCTTTCGAGCGCGATCGCGGTGGCGTTGACCGAGCCGAATTCGGGCGCCGCGAGGGGCGTGCGCGACCAGGTGCCGTCGGGGTGCGGAGTGTGGACGTAGAGCCGGTTGCGGACGTTATCGAGTTCGTTGACGATCAGCCGGTGGCGGGTGGCGGAAAAGCCCGCGAGCGAGCTGCGCGGCGTGGGTTGGAACAGAATCGCGAAATCGCGCCGGCCGGCGAGGAAGGAGGACCACGGCGCGGCGAGGAGCGCGCCGGCGGGATAGGTTTTTCCGCCGACGATCCAATCGGTGCGGAGCGTGACGAGGATCTGATCGCGGAACGTCGACTGCTCGGCGTCGGCGGGCAGATCGAGTTTCACGGGGCGGCCATCGATCACCCGGAAATTCTCGCCGCTGAAAAACGTGATCGCGCGGCGGACGAATTCGCCGGGAAACTCGGGATCGAGCGTGGTCCATGCGCCGGAGCCGACGTCGGTCGCGGGGGCTTCGAAAATGACGGGCGCTTCGGCGAGGGGCGTGCCGCGTGTCCAGCTTTTCACGATACGAGGGTAGCCGGAGGTCGTCAGCGAGCCGCGGCCGAAATCGGTGCCGACGAAAACGCGATCGCGATCGCGCCACGTGACGTCGCTCTTCGCCTCGGGCAGATTGAAGCCGTCGGTCACGAAGGTTTTAGTCGAGAGGTCGAATTCGCGGACGACGACGGCGTCGCCGCCGCCGCGCGAAAGGCTGAGCAGGGCACGCTCGCCGGCGGGGCGAAGCCACTCGGCGTTTTTCCAGACCCAGTTCTCTTTTTCGGCGGTGGCGAGGGCGTCGAGGTCGAGGACGGTTTCCCAGGCGGGCTGATCCCGGCGATATTCGGCGAGCGTGGTGCGGCGCCAGAGGCCCCGGACGTGCTGGGCGTCGCGCCAGAAGTTGTAATAGAAGTCGCCGGCTTTGGTGACGTAGGGGATGCGGGCGTTGGATTCGTTGATGGCGAGGAGCCGGTCGTAGATCGGCTTGAAGTCGGGCGAGGCTTCGAGTTCGCGCTGGGAAATTTCATTGTGCTGGCGGACCCAGGCGAGAGCGGGCGCGGCGGTGACGTCCTCCAGCCAGAGGTTGGGATCGTCGGGAGCAGGGGATTCGGCGAGCGACATCGTGAGGGGAACAAGGGTCAGGGAGGCGCAGGCGGCGAGTCTGTTCATGTCGAGACGCTTATATGCCGGTGCGACAAGCCAAGCGGAAAGGGAAAGTCACGGGCGCGGTTCGCAGTCGGGAGGAGTGCGCGTGGCGTTCAGCGTGGCGAGAGTGCGGCGACATCGGCGAGGGCGAAAGCCCGGGGCGCACCAGCGGGCAAGAGCCGGGGCGCAAGGACCACGCGTTGCGACGCGGAGCACGAAGTTCCTGCGCTCCGCGAATGGCGCCAGCCAGAGTGTAACGCAATGCGTTACACCAGGGCTTATGCCTTCCCGGGGAGTGTAACGCATTGCGTTACACTCTCGATCGAGGGGCGGCGGGGTGGCGGCGCCGGGGTGAGTTGCGGCGGTCGCGCGGCGGGGCGCGAGGGTTACGCGGTCTGCGGCTCGCAGCGGGAGACGCCGAGTGAAACGAGACTGGCCGAATTCGACGCCGGGTTACGCGGTCTGCAGCTCGTAGCTGAGGACGCTGAGGGCGTAGACGGCGGCGGTTTCGCAACGGAGGACGAGCGGCCCGAGCGTGATGGGCTCGAAGCCGGCGTTTTTCGAGAGACTCATTTCGGCGGGCGTGAAATCGCCTTCCGGGCCGATCAGCCAAAGAACTTTTTTCGGCGGGCGGTTTTGGGCGGCTTGGAAAGCGGCGAGGATTTTTTTGAGCGAAACGGCGCCAGGCTGGAGGCTCGCGATGAGTTTCAGATCGTAGCCGCGCGCGCTTTCCATGAAAGCAGCGGCGTCCTGGACCGCGGCGATTTCGGGCAGAAAGGGGTTGCCACATTGTTTGGCCGCCTCGAGCGCAGCGGTCTGCCACTTGTCGATTTTTTTGTCGGAGCGGTCGCCGTCGAGATGGACTTGGGTGCGCTCGCTTTCGAGCGGCACGATGCGGGCGACGCCGATCTCGGTGGCCTTGCGCACGATGGCATCCATGGAAGGGCCTTTGGGCAGCGCCTGACCGAGCGTGATTTCGAAGGGGAGGCGTTTCGCCTTCTGGAGAAAGCGGACCTTGAGCGTCGCGGCATTTTTCGAGTCGGAGACGAGTTCACAAATCCACTCTTTGCCTTGTCCGTCGAACGCGACGACCGTGTCGCCGGGTCGGGCGCGATTCACGGCGACGAGGTGGTGCGATTCGTCGCGCGACAAGAAAATCTCAGCCGGTTCGGCCGTGGGCGGGGTGCAGAAAACGCGGAAGTCAGACATGATGGAGAACGACACGCTTGGGGACGGCGGGCCGCATGACAAGTGTGCTGCTCCGGCGCGCCGTTCGATGCCTAAAAACAGTAAGGGCGCTGGAGTTCATCCAGCGCCCTTGCCGACTTTAACTATGAACTACACTAAAAAGAACATAACACCTAACACACGTGGAGAAAGACGCGGGGTGCGCCAATACGTTCAAAATTCCCGGAAGAGATTTTGAAATTATGACACGCGCCTCGACCATAGACGGATTTGACGACTTTTTTGCCAGCGACGGCGTTTTTGCGGGCAAGCGCCTGAAGAAAGGGTAGGGGATTGCCCGAACGTGGCGCGAACAGATTGCCAGTCGGGAGAAAGCTGGCATCGGGTTTTCTGATGAACCGCCTTCCGGGGATTTCTTTGCCAATGAGCCCGAGGCGCGGCTCCAAACCGCTGGACCGCGGTCTGTGGCGCCGGTGTGGGAGCTTCGTTTGTGAAATGTTGGAATCTCGCGGCGGCGATGGCGTCCGGTTCCTTCATTTCTGATTTCTGATTCCAAATCTTTCCATAACCCGAACTGACCACTCAGCGCTCCCGTCCTCTTCACTCCGCAGCATGCCCACCGCAACACCCGTCAAACCCATCCATGTGCTTGTGGTCGAAGATCACGAGGACGACTTCCGGTATTTGTCGTTCCTGCTCGGCCGAAACGGCGCGGGCGCCTATCGACTGAGCTGGGCCCCCAATTACGCGGCCGGCCGGAGCAAGCTGCGCGAGGGCGGTTTCGATGTCGGGCTGTTCGATTACCGTTTGGGCGGGGGCAATGGCCTCGACTTGCTGCGCGAGGCGCAGGAATTCGGCTGCGAGATGCCGATCATCCTGCTCACGGGACATGACAGCGCGGAGGTCGACCAGGAAGCGTCGCAGGCGGGCGCGGCGGACTATCTCTGCAAAACGGGTCTCAACAGCACCGAACTCGAGCGGGCGATCCGCTACGCGATGCGGCAGGCGGCGATGACGGCGGCGCTGCGGCAGAGCCAGCAGCAGCTCGAGCTGTTCATGCGCAGCGTGCCCTGCGCCGTGTGCATTCGGAACGAGAAAGGCGAGTTGCTGTTTCAAAACGAACTCTTCGCCCGCTTTTTCAGGGACGACGAACTCCAGCCGCCGAGCGGTCCCTCCTCGGCCGTGGAGGCCTGGCCGTATTCAAACGATGGCCACCACTGGCTGGTGAACTCGTTCGCGATGATCAGCGCGCAGGGCCGGCGCCTGCACGGGTTCGCGGCGCTCGACATCACGGGCCGCGTGCTGGCGGAGAACGAACTGCGCCGCACGACGAGCTTGCTCGCCAGCATCATGCGCAGCCTGCCGGCGGTGGCGGGCCGGCTCGACGCGGCGGGTGCGGTGATCGAGGCGCAAGGAGCGGGGCTCGAGCATGCGGGGCTGCTCCCCGCCGCGCTCACCGGACGCGTGTTCGCCGACCTGTTTCCGCAGAGCGCCGCGGCGGTCGCGGACGCGCTGCGGGGAGAGTCGGGGACGTTCACGCTTACGGGCCGGGCGAAGAACGACGAGTGGCAGGCGGAATTTTTCATCTCGGCGGACGACGAGCGCCAGGGCGGCGCGACCTTCTTCGGGCGCGATGTCAGCGAGCGCCGGTGGCTGGAGCAGCGGCTCCTCACGATCAGCGACGCGGAGCAGCAACGCATCGGGGCGGATCTGCACGACGGGCTCGGCCAGCAGCTCACCGGCATGGCGTGCCTGGCGGCGGCGCTGCGCGACCGGTTGAAAAAAATCGCCCCGCAAGAGGCGGAGAACGCCGACCTGATTGCGCAGCTCGCGAGTGAATCGGTCTCCCAGACGCGCGCACTCGCGCGCGGTCTCTGCCCGGTTCAACTCGAGCACACCAGCGTCGTGGGCGCGATCGAGGATCTCACTTATCAGGCGCAGCTGCTGCATGGGATCGAATGCCGTTTTCACGCGGAGGGACCGCAGCCGAACTGCGAGCACCTGACCGCGATGCATCTCTACCGGATCACGCAGGAAGCGATCAACAACGCCACGCGTCACGGCGGCGCGAAACATATCCTGGTCACGCTCGTGTCGGAGGGCCGCGAACACCGGCTGCGGATCGAAGATGACGGCAGTGGTTTCGAGACCGCGGGGCGCGCCGACGCCGGGGTCGGGCTAAGGCTGATGGGATATCGGGCGAACATGATTGGGGGCACATTTTTCGTGGAATCTCAGCCGGGACGCGGAACACAGATCAACGTTCTCTTTACGACTGCTGCATTGAAATGAAAACGAACTCCGACCCCGAAATTTCAAATCAGGCCCCTCCCCCTCCCGCGAAAAGTCGAGTGTTCCTCGTGGATGACCATCCGATCACGCGGCAGGGCGTGGCGGTGTTGATCAACCAGGAGCGCGATCTCACGGTTTGCGGTGAAGCGGACAGCGCGCCGGTGGCGATCGATATGATTCAGAAACTCGCGCCGGACGTGGCCTTGGTCGACATCACGCTGAAGACCACCAGCGGGATCGAGTTGATGAAGCATTTGAAGGCGCTGCGGCCGGAGATGCCTGTGCTCATAATGTCGATGCACGACGAAAGCCTCTTCGCCGAACGCGCGCTGCGCGCCGGGGCGAAGGGCTATATCATGAAGCACGAGGCGAGTGCGAAGATCCTCACGGCGATCCGCCGCGTGCTCTCGGGCGAACTCTACCTGAGCGACAAGATGAAGGAGAAGATGCTCCACCGGCTCGTGAATAACCGGAAGGAGGAGGTCGTTTTCTCGATCGACACCCTGAGCGATCGCGAGATGGAAGTTTTCCAGTTGATCGGCAATGGCTACGGCACGCGGCAGATCGCTTCGAAGCTGAATCTGAGCGTGAAGACGATCGATTCCTATCGCGAGCACCTGAAGCTCAAGCTGCGGCTGGAAAGCGGCACCGAGCTGGTGCGGCATGCGATCCAGTGGGTGAAGAGCGAAGGCATCGTCTGATGCACCCAGCGGCGGCGGTGGCGGGTGCGAGCGAATGGGGCGACGGTGGATCGGTGACAGCTTTACTCCGCGGAGCAGGCCAGGCGGGGAGCCGCCTCGAACTTGCGCGAAAACACGGCGGTGACACGGTCTGAAAGTGAAATTTCCCTTCCGGTTCCTTCGTAGCGTCGTCGCCGGTCTTTTCATGGTTGGGCCGGCGTTGGCGGCCTTCGCGCTGGCCCCCCGGTTTCCGACCGCCGAGGAAGTGGCGCGCCTCGCGCAACTCGCGGCCGCCCAGCCGAAGCAGTCGCTGGCCACCGCGCCGGCGCTGTCGGTCGACACCTCGTCGCGCGAAGCGGTGCGGCAATTTTATCTCGCGGTGGCGAGCATCGGCGACAACGAGCCGATCGACTGGACGGGCAATCTCGACATTGGCCTCGCGGGCGAGACCTCGGATGCGTTCAAAGCCGCCGTCCTGCTGCGGATCAACGCCGTGCGCGCCCTTGCCGGCGTGCCGGCGGGCGTGACGTTCAACGACACCTTCAACGACAAAGCGCAAGAGGCCGCGCTCATGATGAGCGCCAACAACGCGCTGAGCCACAATCCGCCGTCGGACTGGAAATACTACACCGCGGATGGCGCGGAGGCGGCGGGCAAATCGAATCTATCCCTCGGCGACAACGGTCCGACCGCGATCGCAGAGGGCTACATCGGCGACTCCGGCGCCAACAACGCTGCAGTCGGTCACCGTCGCTGGCTCCTGTTTCCGCCGACCCAGACGATGGGCACGGGCGACGTGCCGGCGACGGGCAATCTCTATGCGGCGAACGCCACCTGGGTGATCGACGGCCATATCAACGATGCGCGCCCCGCGACGCGGACGAACTATGTGGCCTGGCCCGCGGCCGGATATTTTCCGGCGCCGCTGATCTTTCCGCGCTGGTCGTTCAGCTACCCCAACGCGGATTTCACCAACGCGACCGTGACGATGACGCGCGACGGCGCGCCCGTGGCGGTGAGCATCGATTTTCGCTCGACGCTGCAGACGCCGCTCGTGGGTGAAAACACGCTCGTCTGGGTTTATGGCGGCCTCGACCCCAACGCGCTCACGACCCTGGCGGTGACGACCGACAGCGTTTTCCACGTCACGGTGAACAACGTCGTGATCAACGGTGCGCCTCAGAATTTTCAATACGACGTGCTCGCCTTCGACCCGGCGCGGACAGCCAGCGACACGGTCGTCGTGACGGTCGACGGCTCGGCGACGCCCAGCGTCGGCTCGGCGAACGCGTACACGGCGACGCGACCGACTTTTGCGAGCCTGCTCGAGTGGCGCTCCCTCGAACTCGATTCGACCATCCCGGTGTACGACGCGGAAAATGGATTGGCCGGCCTGGACGCGACGACGTCGGGAACGTACAGCCCGCGGACGACCTCGCCCGTGGGAGCCGGTACCGCGAGCTACCGGCTCGCGACAGACGGGTTCCAAAACCAATACCTCACTTCGCCTGAAACCTTTTACGCTCCGACGTCCGGCTCGCCGCAATTGTCCTTTCTGAGCCGGCTGGGTTTCGCGACGACGGACCAGGTCGCGCGCGTGCAGGTGTCGCTCAACGACGGCGATTCGTGGACGGATCTCTACACCCAGGCCGGGTCCGGTTCAGGCACGGCGCCGACCGAGGCGGCGTTCACGACACGCACGGTCTCGCTTACGAGCGTGGCGGGGCAGACGTTTAGGATTCGATTCGCGTTCACGTTCCCCGGATCCGGCCAGATCTTCGCGCCGACGGTATCGACGGTCGGCTGGTTTTTGGACGACATCACGATGTCCGGCGTGCAACGCGTGGCCTCGACGAGCGAAGTCGCGGCGACGAGCGCGAACGGCTTCGATTTCACGCCTTCCGCGTCGGGCGCGATCGGATTGCAGGCGCGTGGGGTGCTTTTCGGCGCTTATCCGATGGCGTGGGGACCGGTGCTCGCGGTGACCGCGAAATCGGCGACCTTCGCGAACATCGCGACGCGCGCGTATTGCAGCACCGGCAACAACGTGACGATCGGCGGCTTCGTGATTTCGGGCAACACGACCAAGCGCGTGCTGGTGCGCGCCGTCGGTCCATCATTGACGGCGGGTGGGCTCGCTGCGGGCGAACTGCTGCTCGATCCGACGATCGAGGTGCACGATGCGCTGCACGGCAACTCCGTCGTCGCGACCAATGACAACGTCGGTGACAATACGAACGCGGCGGAGATCGCGAGTGTGGGCCGCACCATCGGCGCCGCGGATCTGCTGGACACCGACACGACATCGGCGGCGTTGCTCACGAGTCTTTCGCCCGGAGTGTACACTTTTGTAGTCAGAGGGAAAAACGAAAGCTCCGGGATCGTGCTGCTGGAGATCTACGACGCGGACGCGGCGCCGAGCGGGGCGACTTTTTCGAATATCGCGAGCCGGGCCTACTGCACGACTGGGAATGGCGTGGCGATCGGCGGATTCGTGATTTCCGGCACCCGATCAAAGCAGGTGCTCATGCGCGCCGTTGGCCCCACGCTGACGACGCAAGGCATCGGCCAGACCGAAGTGCTGCTCGATCCGGCGATCGAACTGCACGATGCGCTCCACGCCAACGCACTGGTCGCGACGAACGACGATGTCGGCGACAACGCCAACGCGGCCGAGATTCGCACGACAGCGGCGCGCATCGGTGCCACCGCGCTGGCGGAGAGCGACAGCAAATCGTCCGCGTTGCTGCTCACGCTCACCCCGGGCGTTTACAGCTTCGTGGCGAGCGGGAAGAATTCGACGTCGGGCATCGTGCTGGTGGAGGTCTACGACGCCGATTGATCGAGCCAGGGAAAGCAGAGCGGGCGAACGGACTTCCATCCGATGCATCGAGCTTTTGAGATAAACCGGTCTCGGTTGTCATTCTGAACGAAGTGAAGAATCCAGTGCGCGCTTCGTGGCACGATGTGCGTGCGAAAGCCCAAATGGATTCTTCGCTGCGCTGCTGATGAACTTCACCCGCTTTGTCATTCTGAACGAAGTGAAGAATCCAGTGCGCGCTTCGCGGCACGATGTGCGTGCGAAAGTCCAAATGGATTCTTCGCTGCGCTGCTGATGAACTTCGCCTGGTTTGTCATTCTGAACGAAGTGAAGAACCCAGTGCGCGCTTCGTGGCACGATGTGCGTGCGAAAGTCCAAATGGATTCTTCGCTGCGCTGCTGATGAACTTCACCCGGTTTGTCATTCTGAACGAAGTGAAGAATCCAGTGCGCGCTTCGTGGCACGATG
>JBEHYR010000080.1:0-22366 GCA_048498075.1 Verrucomicrobiota bacterium
CGTGAAATCAGCCATGTAGTGCCGAAAATCACCCCCTGAATCGCGCAAGTTATTGAACTTCAATAATAGCATTTTCTGAATTGCGGAACTCGGGTTAAGGAGGCTTTCCCAATTGATCGGTCGCCGATGGACCACGCTCGCCGGCGCCGGTGCGTGGGGTGTTTTCGGCATCTCGGATCAGCTCCTTTGATGCGCCCGGGCCCAATATTCGCCGGTGCCGGGAATAGGAATTGGGCCGGCAGTCGCTCCCGTCGCATCCTAGATCCGACCCTCGTGAGTCTCGCCGCACGCCGCGATCGCCGGGATTGTTTGCGCCTTCTCAGGCTGGATCTCGAGCGGGCTTCGACACCGGCTGATCGGTCGCGGCAATCCCGGGGGCCTTATACGTGTGGACGCGGCCCCACAGTTCGTTCGTGCCCCACAGACCCGACCTCAGGCACTCGAGCTGCACGATCTGGCTGTGGTCGACGAACAGGTTCACTTCCGGCCCGAAATTCCGCACATACCAGCCGAACACCTCCGGGTCCGCTGCCTCGAACATCACCTTTTCCAGCCCGAGTTTCGCCACCACGCGCGCTGGCACGTCCGCGCGCCACACCTTCACGCTCTCGGTGATTCCCTCCGACTCGATCATGATTTCATCGGCGCCGGCCTCGAGCAGCCGCTGCGCTTGCTGGATCATCCACGTCGGATCCGTCGCGCCGATCGCTTCGAGCGCCTCGGCCGCGCTCGCGCCGCCTGCGCCAAACTGAATTCCGACCTCCGCCTTTGCCTTCAAACCCCACTCGTGCACGCGCCGCACCAGCCGCGCCCAATCCTCCAAAGGCAGCGTGATGAACCCGCGCGAAATTTCCACCACGTCGAATCCGATTGCGCGACACTCGCGCAAATAGGCGTCGACGGCTTCCGGGCCCCGCGTGAGCACGTGCTCGATGAACCCGCCCGTCGAAACCCTGACCGCGTGCGCATGCGCCAGCTCGATCAATTCTTTTAGCGCGGCCCGCGGCATCAGCGCAAACGATCCGCCCGCGAACTTCAGCGCATCGACATACTCGCCCATCGTTTCCAGCACGTCCGCGAGAGAGCGCTTGCCCATGGCCGTGTAATACGGCCCGCGAATCTCGGTCAGCCCGCGCGTGCGCGGCTTCCTCTGCCGCTCGTTCAATGTGAGCGCCGCAAACGCCCGTTCGTCATTCTCACTCATTTTCTGCTCCTGCCGGTTTTAGCCTCTCAGCTTCGCGTGCGTTCCACCCTTCCGCCCAAACGCGATCGAACGCAACCGGCGCGCTTTTTTCGTTTGTGCCCGTTTGCAAGGCCGCAAACGCGGTTAGCGTGCTTTGAAACTTTCCATCGCCGCGGGAGGAGCCTGCTTGGAGGCGATGCTCGCTCCAGCGTGCCGCCCCGATGTCCTCATCCGAATTCAGTCCACCGCTCCGCCGCGCCGGCGCCTCGCCCGCGCTGCTCACCGATCTTTACGAACTCACGATGGCCTGCGGTTACTGGAAAAACCGACTCGCCGCCCACCAGGCGGTTTTCCACGTCACCTTCCGCACTCCGCCGTTTCGCGGCAGCTACGCGGTGGCCGCCGGCCTCGGCGACGTGATCGGCTTGCTCTCCAGCTTCCGGTTCACGGTCGACGACCTCGCCTATCTCGCCGGGCAGCGCGGCGGCGACGGCGAGCCGCTGTTTCCACCGGCCTTCCTCGATTATCTGGGGCAAATGGAGCTGACCTGCGATGTCGATGCGATGCCCGAAGGCACGCTGATCTTCCCGCATGAGCCGCTGCTGCGCGTCATCGGCCCACTCGACCAGGCGCAGATCCTCGAGACCGCACTGCTCAACACGCTCAATTTCCAAACCCTCATCGCCACCAAAGCCGCGCGCATCTGCCTCGCCGCGCAAGGCGACCCGGTGATCGAGTTCGGCCTCCGCCGTGCGCAGGGCGCCGACGGCGGACTGGCCGCCGCCCGTGCGGCCTACATTGGCGGCTGCGATTCGACGTCGAATGTCCTCGCCGGAAAAATCTTCGGAATACCCGTGCGGGGCACGCACGCGCATTCGTGGGTCATGGCATTTCCCGACGAGCCCGCGGCCTTTCGCGCCTATGCCGAGGCGATGCCGGGCAATTGCGTGCTGCTCGTCGATACCTACGATTCACTCGACGGCGTGTGCGAGGCCGTCCGCGTCGGCCATGAATTGCGCGCCCGCGGCCACGAACTCGGCGGCGTCCGGCTCGACTCCGGCGACCTTGCCTACCTCAGCATCGAGGCCCGCCGCATTCTCGACGAAGGCGGCTTCCCGCACGCCGCGATCGTCGCGTCGAACGATCTCGACGAACACACGATCGAGAGCCTCAAGCAACAGGGTGCGCGCATCGATGTCTGGGGCGTCGGCACGCGACTCGTGACCGGCCACGATCAGCCCGCTCTCGGCGGCGTCTATAAACTCGCCGCCCTCCGCTCGCCGGGCGCGACCGCGTGGCAGCACAAAATCAAACTCTCCGAACAGCTCGCCAAGATTTCCATCCCCGGCGTGCTGAATGTCCGCCGCTACACCCTTCACGGCCAGTTTGCCGGCGACATGATTTTCGACGAGGCCGCACCTCCGGCCGCGGACGCGCCGCGCGTGCTCGTCGATCCCTCGGGCGAACTCCGCCGCAAGCACGTCTCGGCTGAGGCTCTCCCCGAAGACCTGCTCGTCCCGATTTTCCGCCGCGGCCGCCGCATCTATGACCCGCCACCGCTCGCGGAGAGTCGCGCCCGCACGCTTGCGCAGCTTCGCGCGCTCGATGCCGGACATAAACGGCTGCTCAATCCCCACGCTTATCCCGCCGGCCTCGAGTCCGGCCTCCACGAGTTGCGCACCCGGTTGGTCGCCGACGCCTCGTCGCGGCCCCAGCCTCCACGCGACCACCCATTGTCCAAATCGAGAACTCCCCGATGAATGCCCTGATCCTCGTCGATCTTCAAAACGACTTCCTCCCCACCGGGGCCCTGCCGGTGCCCGACGGGGACGCCGTCATTCCTGTCGCCAACCGCCTTTCCGCCAGCGGCGCGTTCGATCTGGTCGTCGCCACGCAGGATTGGCACCCTCCCGCGCACGGCAGCTTCGCCGCGAATCACCCCGGCAAAAAGCCCGGCGACGTCGTCGATCTCGACGGCGTCGAACAACTCCTCTGGCCCGTCCACTGCGTGCAAGATTCACGCGGCGCCGCGTTCGCCCCCGGTCTCCAACTCGACCGAATCGAACGCGTTTTCCACAAAGGCACCGATCCGCGCATCGACAGCTACAGCGCGCTCTTCGACAACGCCCACCGCAAGAGCATCGGCCTCGGCGAGTTCCTGCGCGAGCGCGGCATCGCCCATGTTTTCGTCCTGGGCGTCGCCACCGACTACTGCGTTAAGTTCACCGCGCTCGACGCCCTCCGGTTCGGCTTCGCCGTCACGGTCGTGACCGACGGCTGCCGCGCGGTGAACGTCAAACCCGGCGACGACCGGAACGCGTTCGACGCCATGCAGGCCGCCGGCGCCACTCTCACCACCGCCGAACAAGGCCTCAAATATCTCCGGCTCACGCCCATTCGCCCGCCCGCCGCCTAGAGGCTGTCATGAACTTTAGTCCGAAGGTTTGGCCGGTAGGGCGCTCACTCCGTGAGCGCCGCGAAATGACAAAAGACTTCCCGGCGGGCAGCGGAATGCCCGCCCTACCTCTGAGGCTGTGACGGAAAGTGCCTGACAGCCTCTAGCCGACGAGCGCTCAGGAGCGAACCCGCGGGGGCTCGCCGGGAAGCCGCGCGTGTCAAACGAGGCATGAATGCCGCCGACCTGAGTGGAAAACCGAGCGGACCGAAAGAGGGAATCGACCCTGTGATCTTCGGGGAGATTCAACTGTTGCTCGCGGAAAAGCGCACCGCCTTCTCCGCGATGCGCGCCGGCATCGCAGTCTTTACGCTACCGCTCACGGTGCTCAGTTTTCTGATCGCGACCTCGCGGCACTACGAATCCCTCCAGGTGCTGCCCTACCTCGTGCCGCTGCTCGGGTTGACCGCGGCGCTGGTCCTGCTGGGTTGTTACCTCGTCATTCAGTCGATTCGGCGCATGCGGCACTGCGACGCCCTGATTCGGAAATTGAAACACGAGCACAGCGTCCTCGCGCACGTGATCGAGTGAGCCGCCGGCCGGCTATCGCGAAAACCCAGCCGTCGTTGTGGCCGCACTACGTCGGACCACGGGTCGTCCGAGCCGACATTCGTTCGCGCCGGCACGCGCCCCGGGGTTTATTTTTTTTGCGCGAGAAATCGCTCCAGGAGTTCGTCCACGTCCTCTGCGCAGTTTTCATATCGCTGCTCCAACGCCGAGAAGCGCGCCCTGGCTGACGCATTCAGGTGACGAACGATTTCACGGCGCTCGCCGAGTTCCAGTTCCTGCAGCGGACCGTCGGGTCGAAATATCGCGTTCGCCTCCGCGGCGATCGCGGCCATTTCCGCTGCGCCGATGGCACGCAATGCCTCCGGCGCAGCGAAAGCCAAATCGCTGCGGTGGCCCGAAAAGTAGGCCGCGAAACCGCTGTTTCCCACGCCCGCTTCGAAGAGCCACGCGGCGGCCACAGTTCTCTCCGCTTCGCTCAACGCCTCGGGTCCGCTTTTTGCCAGGTGATCCAGTGCGTGTTGCGCGGCGATATCGGTGTTCATGGCCTTGTCTCCAGAGCGCCAGCGTAAACCGGCCGCCGCGATTACGCCAACTATCCTATCGAGCATTCCGTGAAGAAGTGCCGCGATCCCGGGAGGGCGCGGACTCCAAAAAACGCCGTTGAAACGCGGCGCCCGCGAAGAGCGTAGAGGAGAAAATCACGGAGGAGAAAATCAAACCACGCTTCGCACCGGCTCTTCACCTCCCGGCAACTCGAATGTAGGAGCCTGCTTGCAGCGATTCCGGTGGCTCGAATGTAGGAGCCTGCTTGCAAGCGATTCCGGCGGCTCGGCTGTAGGAGCCTGCTTGCAGGCGATCCCCACGGGCGAAGACCCATCATCGCCTGCAAGCAGGCTCCTCCAGCGGCTATGGAAATTTTCAAAGCCCTCTAAATTATCCAGCATCACTCCGCCCTTCAGGCACGTTTGCGGTGCGAGGACGACCGCGCCGCAGGTCGCGCCGGACCCTGGCGCCAGGACTCGTCTCACCGTGCGACCGGTTTTTGCAGCCGGCGCAACGCCTCCAGTTGCGGTGCAGTGAGAAATTTGCCGGCCTGCTCGTAGTCCCGGGCGCGGAGCGCGCTGCCGACGCGCGCGCAGAAAAGTCCCGATCCGTAACAGAGATCGAAGGTGTAGGGATACGGCACCCGCAGAAGCGAGGACCGCAGAAGCGCGACGAGCCTTCCGGCCTGGTCTTCGGTGAGCGACGCGCCCGTCGCGCCCAGTTTTTCGGTCATCGCGTTCACCACCGTCCAAGGGACGAGATCCTCGCGATACTGGAGATATTCGGCATATTCCGAATCGCCGAGCGCCAGCTTGATTTCGGCGTCGAGACCCTGCTGCTCTTGGTTGAGTTCCCGGTGAAACAGTCCCCGGTTTTTCTGCGCGGGCAACCCCGCTGCCGCCTGCACTTCGATGGTGTCGATCCTGAGCTCTTCTTTCGCGACGAGCAGATCCTTGAACCGGTCGAGCTGGGCGTCGGGCAGATTCAGCTGCTTGAACAGGCGTCCGTAAAACAGATCCAGGCGCGCCTTCGCGCTGTCGGTGACCGCGGTGCGAAATTCTTCGTCCGCCAGCACCTTCGCCCGAAACTCCGCGAACGTATGCCGCGGCTTTCCGGTGACGTCACCGGCGAAGAGCCCGACCTGCGGCCAGCCGAAATCCGCCGTGGTTTTCCGCCGTCCGCTCACGCTGCCGCCCGGCCGCGATTTTTCCGCCGGCGCTCCGCGGACCTCTTCGTGCGCAGGCAACGGGATCGCCGCGGACGCGGTCTCCACCGCGGGACGGAGCGTCATCCGCTCCGGCTCCACCTCCACGGCCGCGGGCGGCGCCACGCTTTGTTCGTAAAACACGACGCCGAGACCCACGCCGGCGATCACGACGCCCGCGGCGATTTTCCAAAATCCCAGCGTGGCGCCCACCGCCGCTCCGCCCGACGCGAACGCCTGGGCGGCGATCTTCGCGACCAGGCCGGCCGGCGCGGCGAGACCAGACTGGCTCACGAAGATCGCGGCCAACGCCGCCGAGGTCGACGCGATCCCACGGCGGGCGAGCACCGCGCCCAATCTTTCGAGCGCCCGGTCGAGCCGCATTCGGGCCGCATCGGGACTTTGGAAAAACCGCGCGCCGATCTCGGCCAGCGGCCGGTGCTCGAAAAATCGCAGCAGCACGATCTCGCGGTCCCGCTCGCTCAGCTCGTCCAACGCCTCGTCGATGATCGGCCGCAACTGCTCCCAATCGCGTTCCGGTGTGCCGTGGAGTTCTTGCATGACCTGACTTTCCTGCTCGTGCCTCCGCCGGCGTTGTTCCGTCCGCACCGCCTGTGCGGCGGCAAATCGCGTGCTCGTGTACAGCCAGCCGGTGAGCACCGGTCGGTCCTTCAGCGCCGCCGCTTTCCGCGCCAGATCGGCAAACACGCTCTGCGTGACATCGTCCGCCAGATGCGTGTCGCCGCCGACCCGGCGCAGCGCCGCGAAGTAGACGAGGTTGATATTGCGGCGCACCAGCTCGGTGAATGCTTCCTCCGATCGCTCTTCGACATACTGGCGGAGCAACTGCGGATCATCGATCATCGAGGAGGATTGCGGCCAGGGCGGCGCGTTTGTCCGCCCAGCACAACGTCGCCGGGCCGGGCGAAGCAAACCCGATTTCGGCTCCGGCTATTTTTGGTCGAGATTCGTGATCACGACATTCTTGTGCTCGCCCTTGGCGACGTGCGCACGGGCGGTCGCGTAATAGTCGCCTCCCTGACGGGGCCGCACCCACTCGATTTTGCAATACAACAGGTAGTCGCCGGCGGGCAGCTCCGTAAACTGGAAGGCCCCGCCCCACTCGCCCACCGTGGTCCTCACGTAGCTGTCGAGGCGAGGGTCCGCGGCGGCCGGATCTTTTTCCGCCTCCATGATTTTCGCCCGCTCCTCCGTGTAGGGAGTCAGCGGGACAAGAAAAATCTTGAGCCCGGCCGCTCCGTGTTTGCCACCGTTGTTGGTGCGAACGAAGGCATGACCTTGAATCACCGCCGTGCCGGGTGACCGGTAGGCGGCGAAATCGGCTTCGTTGAACGACAGCGACTGGCTCACCGGCGTCGAGCAGCCGGCGAGAAGCAGCGCGCACCCGAGAGCGAGGTGGCGCAGCCGCGCCACGCCGGAGACGCGGCGGGCGGGAAAATGAATCAACGGGGCGATCGGGATGAATTTCATCGGGGAGGCAATTTCGAGTCCGACGGCGAAGCGGGAAATCCGCTTCGTAAAGCCGTCGGCTCAAGGCAGCCGGCCGATCCCAAACCGAACGAAAAATCTTTCGCCTTCGACGCCCGCCAAAACCGCCGCCGTGATTTGCGTTCGCCCGGCCTCCCGGAACGCGCCGCCCGTCACTTCGGCCGCTGCACCGAAAAAATCCCGCGTGTCGTCGCGTAGTCCTGGTCCCCCAGCCGCCCGATCAGATCGAGTTTCGCGGCATCCGCCTTGCCGTCCGCCGCCAGCACGTCGTCGCGCACGTGCGCGAGCAGGATTTTCCCAAACACCACGTTCGCCGCCAGCGGACCTTCGCCGATGTTTAAAATCCGATACAGCGAGCACTCGAACGCCACCGGCGCCGCCGCCACGCGCGGCGGTTTCACCTTCGCGGACGCCGCACTCTCGATCCCGAATTTTTCGAACTCGCTCTCGCCGTACGGCAGCGTCGCCGCCGTCGCATTCATCTTTTCCGCCAGCGCGTGCGAGACCACGTTCACCACGAACTCCGGCACTTGCTCGATGTTTTTCACCGTGTCCTTTTTCACGCCGTGGCGGTCGTTCACCGGCACGAACATCAGGATCGGCGGGTTCGACGTGACGCCTTGGAAAAAACTGAACGGCGCGAGGTTCGTGCGCCCCTCCGCGTCGATCGTCGAGACCCAGGCGATGGGCCGCGGCAGGATGGTGCGCGTCATCCATTGATAAGCGTCGCGCGTGGAGAGCTGGGTGAAGTCGAGTTCCATAGTGCGGCCCGGGCGGGCGCGGCGTTCAACGTGGACGCCGGACGCGACACACTCAAGACCGCGCCGCTCGTCAAAAATCCGCAAAAACGCCCGGCCGCTTGCTTTGCTCCCGAACGCCGCCTCCTTTTCGCAGTTCAGTTGTTTCGGACCCTGCCGCGATAACGGTACCAGCCCGCCATCCCAGCCTGTTATGCCCGCCTGCATCCTTCGCCCAGCCCGCGGCGTCGCGGTGGCCTTGCTTTCGCTCGGCCTCGCCGCGCCGGCGTTTTTGTTCGCCCAGGATTCGGAGCCGGCCGGGCGCACGTTGAAAGAACTGAGCCTCGACGAGTTGATGAACGTCGAGGTCACTTCCGTCTCCAAACGTCCCGAAAAACTCCTCGAAGCCGCCTCCGCGATCCAGGTCGTCACCGGCGACGAGATCCGCCGCTCGGGCGCGAGCACGATTCCCGAGGCCCTGCGCCTCGCCCCCAACCTCGATGTCGCGCAAAAAAGCGCCCACGAGTGGGCGATCAGCGCCCGCGGCTTCGCCACGGAACTCGTGAACAAGCTCCTCGTCCTCATCGACGGCCGCACCGTCTACACCCCGCTCTATTCCGGCGTGTATTGGGATGCCCAGGACTACCTCCTCGAAGATCTGGATCGCATCGAGGTGATCAGCGGCCCCGGCGGCACGCTCTGGGGCGCGAACGCCGTCAACGGCGTCATCAACATCACCACGAAGGAGGCCCGCGAGACGCAGGGTTTCTTCACCGAGGCCGGCGGCGGCGATCCGCTGCACGGCTTCGCCGGCGCCCGCTACGGCGGCCGCCTCGCCCCGAATGTCTACTTCCGCGTCTACGGAAAATATTTCGACCGCGGCGACGAAACCACCACCGACGACCATCCCGCGCACGACGGCTGGACGAAACACCAGGGCGGCTTCCGCCTCGACGCCGACCCCTCGCCCGCCGACGCCCTCACGCTTCAGGGCGACTTCTACGGCGGCGACGAAGATCTCACCACCGGCGGCACCAGCCAGACACGCGGCGGCAACCTCCTCAGCCGCTGGTCGCACGTTTTCGCCAACGACTCCGACGTCAGCGTGCAGGTTTATTATGATCGCACGCACCTCTCCCTCGCGGTCCCGTCGTTCGCTTTCGCCCCCGCCGGCCGTTTCACCGACGACCTCGACACCCTCGACTTCGACCTCCAGCACCACCTCCGCCTCGGCGAACACAGCCAGCTCGTCTGGGGCCTCGGCTACCGTTTCACTCGCGATCGCGTCGGTAATGCCGCCGCGCTCTCCCTCTTCCCCGCGCGGCTCCAGCAAAATCTTTTCAGCGGCTTCGCCCAGGACGAGATCGCCCTCCCCCGCAACTTCGTCCTGACCTTCGGCTCGAAACTCGAGCATAACGACTACACCGGTCTCGAATTCGAGCCCAGCCTTCGCCTGCAGTGGAACGCCTCGTCGCACCAGATGTTCTGGGCCGCCGTCTCGCGCGCCGTCCGCACGCCCTCGCGCATCGATCGCACGCTCTCCGAGCCCGCGCCCAATTACCCGCCGGTCATCCTGCGCGGCTCGTCGGACTTCAGTTCCGAGTCGCTCGTGGCCGTCGAAGCCGGCTGGCGTTCGCAGCTCGCCCCGACCGCCGCCGCCTCGCTCTCCCTTTTCTACAACAACTACCAAAATCTCCGCAGCACCTCCCTCAGCCCGCCCGATCCGGTCTTCGGCCTCCCGTTCCCGCTCTATTTCGCCAACAACCTCGAGGGTGAAACCTACGGCGCCGAACTCGGCTTCACCTGGCAGCCGCTCGCCTGGTGGCGGCTGCGCGCCGGCTACACGCTGCTCTCCGAAAGCATCCGCGTGAAACCCGGCCACGCCGATTTCAGCAATACGCTCAACGAAACCGCCGATCCCGGCCAGCAAGCCTCGCTCAACTCGTCGCTGGACCTCCCGCATGATTTCTCGGCCGATACCCAATTTCGCTGGGTCGACTCCCGCGTGCTGAACAATTCCGGCGTCCCCGCCCTCGTCCCTTCCTACGCCGAACTCGACCTGCGCGTGGCCTGGCGTGCGAACGCCGCCACGGAATTTTCCCTCGTCGGGCAGAATCTCCTGCACCCCCGTCATCTCGAATACGGCATCCCGGCCGCCAATCGCGCCGAGATCGGCCGCAGTATCTATGGAAAGGTGACATGGCGGTTTTGAACCTCGCGCCCCGCCCCACCATCCAGGCGGGCCGGTCCGCTCTCCGACGGGGTTTGCTGGTCTTCCTCCTGCTCCTTGGCCTGCCGGCCGCGCCCGCCGCCACCACGCCCGCCGAACCCTCGCGCGAATACCAGATCAAGGCGGTCTTCCTTTTTAATTTCACCCAGTTCGTCGAGTGGCCCGCCACCGCCTTCCCCTCGCCCGAGGCCCCGTTCGTCATCGGCCTCATCGGCGACAGCCCCTTCGGCGGCTACCTCGACGACATCGCGCGTGGCGAGCGCGCTTACGACCGGCCGCTCGTCGTCCGCCGCTGCCGCACCGTCGCCGAAGCCGCCGCGTGCCAGATCGTGTTCATCGCCCGCTCGGAGAGTTATCGCCTCGACCAAATCCTCGCCGCCCTCCGCCACCGGCCCACGCTCACCGTCGGCGACAGCCCGGATTTCACCCAGCACGGCGGTATCGTCCACCTGCTCACCGAGCAGAACAAGATCCGCTTTCGCATCGACCTCGATGCCGCGCGCGACGCCCAGCTCATCATCAGCTCGAAGCTCCTCCGCGCCGCCGAAGTCGTGCACGAAGGGAAGGATCGCCCATGACCCTCTGGCTGAAAGACGCCCCCCTCCGGCGCAAGCTCATCGCGATCATCCTGCTCACCAGTATCGTCACCATGGTGCTGATGCGCGGCGTGTTCTTCACCTACGAATACATCACGTTCCGCAACGCCAACGTCCGCCAGCTCGCCACGCTCGCCGAGATGCTCGCCGCCAACAGCACCGCGGCGCTCGCCTTCGAAAATCAGCAGGACGCCGACGAAATCCTCGCCGCCCTCCGCGCCGACCGCCACATCGTCGCCGCCGCACTCTACCGCGAGAACGGCCGCCTCTTCTCCCGCTATCCGCTCACGGCCGACGCCGGCGCGCTGCCCTCGCATCCCGGGCCCGACGGCCACCGACTCAGTCACGCCCGACTCACCGTTTTTCAACCCGTCGTCCTCAACACCCGCCGCCTCGGCACACTCTACCTCGAACTCGACCTCGGTCCCCTCATCTCCGACTGGCTCTGGGGCAGCGCCTCCCTCGCCGCCTCGATGATGGGCATCGTGCTCCTCATCGCCTACGGACTCTCCCGCACCCTCCAGCGCCAGGTCTCCGAACCGATCCTCGCCCTCGCCCGCACCGCCACCGCCGTGTCGGAAAACCAGGATTACTCCGCCCGCGTCCCCAAGTCCGGACGCGATGAAATCGGCCAGCTCACCGACGCCTTCAACCAAATGCTCGCGCGCATCCAGGAACGCGACGCCGCGCTGCGCGAAAGCGAGGCGCGCTTCCGCCCGCTCTTCGACCACAACCCGAATCCGATGTGGGCCTACGACCTCGAGACCTTCGCCTTCGTGGAAGTCAACGAAGCCGCCTGCCGCAAATACGGCTACACCCGCGCCGAGTTTCTCCGGATGACGATCGCCGATATCCGTCCCTTGGACGACGTCCCCCGCCTCCTCGTCGACCTCGCGCAAGACCGGCCGGGCCTGCAGATCTCGAGCGACTGGCGACACCGCACCAAAGACGGTACTCTCATCGACGTCGAAATCGTTTCGCACGTCATGCAGCTCTCCGGCCGGCGCGCCGCGCTCGTCGTCGTCCACGACATCACCGACCGCAAACGCGCCGAAGCCGAAATCCAGCGCCTCAACGCCACCCTCGAGGCCCGCGTCGTCGAACGCACCGCCCAGCTCGAAAACGCCAACCGCGAACTCGAGGCCTTCTCCTACTCCGTCTCGCACGATCTCCGCGCGCCCCTCCGCCACGTCGATGGCTTCGCCACCATGCTCGCGAAACACGCCGCGACCACGCTCGACGAAAAAAGCCGCCGCTACGTCTCCGTCATCTCCGACTCCGCGCGGAAGATGGGCCGCCTCATCGACGACCTCCTCACCTTCTCCCGTATGGGCCGCGTGCAACTCGCCCCCGGCGAGATCGATCAGGACATCTTCGTCGCCGGCATCCTCCGTGAAGGCGGCTTCGACAAGGATTCGCGCGTCACCTGGCAGATCCAGCCGCTCCCGCGCGTCCGCGCCGACGCCGCCCTCCTGCGCCAAGTCTGGTTCAACCTCATCGACAACGCCGTCAAATATTCCTCCCGCGCTCCCACCGCCCGGATCGAAATCGGCGCGACGTCCGCGCCCGGTGCAGCCGAGCACGTCTTTTACGTCCGCGACAACGGCGTCGGCTTCGACATGAAATACGCCGACAAACTCTTCGGCGTGTTTCAACGCCTGCACACCGAGTCCGAGTTTCACGGCGTCGGCATCGGCCTCGCGAACGTCCGCCGCATCATCGCCCGCCACAGCGGCCGCACCTGGGCCGAGAGCACCCTCGGCGCCGGCGCGACCTTCTACTTCTCCCTCCCCGCCGCGCCGCCCCCCGCCTCCGCCACGCCCTTTTCCTCCTGAGGTGGAGCCCGGCGTCCCCGCCGGGCTTGTTCGAGAACGCCGGGTCGATCGCATCTTTCCGTCATTCTGAGACTCCGAACCAACGCCAACCGCTGGGCGGCATCCGCCGATAAACTCTCAAGATGCCTGTCATTCTGAGACCCGAATCAACGCCGAGCCGTTGGGTGGCACCCGCCGATGAACTCTCAAATGCGTGTCATTCCGAGCGCAGCGAAGAATCCATTTGGACTTTCGCACGCCCGTTGTGCCACGAAGCGCACACTGGATTCTTCACTTCGTTCAGAATGACAAATCGGGTGAGGTCATCAGCAGCGCAGCGAAGAATCGAGGGCCGGCCTCGTTGGTAGACGGCTACGTGGATTCTTCGCTGCGCCCAGAATAACAAACCCCTCGAGCCTAATTCGCAGCATTACCTGCGGGACACCATCCTGGAGCGCTTTCAAAATTTCTCTCGCCGCTGTAGGAGCCTGCTTGCAGGCGATGCTGGACCTTCGCCCGCCGGGATCGCCCGCAAGCAGGCGCCTCCCTTCGACACTACCCGCGCGGCTCCGATTCGCCTCTCTGTGCCTTTGTGTCTTTGTGGTTCGACCGCGTTTTTGAGGTTCAAGAGAGACGTTCCACAGCGGGGTGGGTTCCTCCGCAGACTTGCTCCGCCACACTCCACCTCCGACCGTCGGACCCCATCCCGTCCGCCCGATGTCCGTCCCTGCCGCCCCTTTTCCCGCGCTCCTCGCCGAACCCGTCTGGCGCGCCCGCCGCGCCGCGCACGAAGAGCGCGTGCTCGAATGGACCGGCCCGCATCAAGCCCGCGCCGCCCGCGGCGAGAAGCACCCCGTCTACGATTTTCTTTTCGACTACTACGCCTTCCGTCCCGCCTGGCTCCGCCGCTGGCACCCCGGCCCCGACGTGGTCCTCACCGGGGAATCCGCCCGCGAATTCCTCCGCTGGCCCGAATACCGCGAAATCTCCGGTAGAGACGGCTCTCCGCAGCCGTCCGAGACCGCCGGAGCGCCGGGCGCCCGCGAGTCGACGATCTTCGCCCCGCCCGTTTCTCTCGTCGCCCTCGACCCGGCTGCCTTCCCCGAAAAACGCCGCTCCTTCCTCCTCTGGCTCCACGACCTCCTCGCCGCCACGCGCGACCGTCCCGCCTTCTTCGGTTGTTACGGCCTGCACGAATGGGCCATGGTGTATCGACAATCTCCCGACGAGCGCCGCCACGCCGCTTACCCGCTCCGTTTCGCACCCGAAGAAGTCGCCCGCATCGTCGAAACCTCCCCGATCTGCTGCTCGCATTTCGACGCGTTTCGCTTCTTCACGCCCGACGCGCGTCCGCTCAACCGCCTCCAGCCGACCCGCGACACCGCCCCGCGCCTCGAGCAACGCGGCTGCCTGCACGCGAATATGGATCTCTACAAGTGGGCCTTCAAACTCGCGCCCTTCGCCCCGAGCGAGCTGATCGCCGACTGTTTCGAACTCGCCCGCGACATCCGCGAGATCGACATGCGCGCGAGCCCCTACGATCTCCGCGCCCTCGGCTTCGCCCCGATCGCGATCGAAACCCCCGCCGGCCGCGCCGACTACGAGCGCCACCAGCGCGCCTTCGCCGCCCGCGCCGACCCCCTCCGCGAACGACTGATCTCCCTCTGCTCCCGCCTGACTCCGTTGTAGGGCGGGGTCTCCGAACCCCGCCGCCACCCGCCGCCCTCGCAAAACGCGCCCAACACAAACTCCCCGCCAAGCCCACCGCTCCCACCCTCGCCGACCGCGTCGCCGCCTGTTTCACGACAAGAAAATTCCGTTCGCCTCCCTGCCCAGGATGGGCGGACTCCTCTTCATCGTGCGCGACAAAATGTGCGACGCGCGTCCCCCTTGATCCAAACCTCAGCCCTTGGGACCGCTTGCGGGTGCTGTTCCGGCCGGCTTCGGCGCAACGGGCCGGTCTTGGATGTAGAGACCATTCGGCAGCAGCCGCATCTCGGTCGAAAAAACCTTCCCTCGTCCGAGCTGCGTCAACCAATCCGCGGTTGGCACATACAATCCCGCCGCTTCCGCGCCGAGTGACGCTTGCAACTCCGCTTTCGCCTCGCCGGCCATTGCCTGCAGTTGGTGGGTTCGCTCCTCCGGTGCCAAAGCGGTGTCCTCGCTGATTCGCCGGGCCTGCTCGGCGTAACGATCCCGCGAGGCGTAAAGCGCATCGACCGCCGTCGATGGAATGGCGTATCGACGTGCGATGGCGCCCAGCGTGCGATAGTCGTTGTCACTCGCCCGACGGAGGACGGCGTAGCGCTCGTCGCCAAGCGCGGCGTGGAGATCTTCGCGTATTTTCACGGCCGCCTCGTTGCGCAGCGCGCGGGCCTCGGCCGACGGCTGAACGATCCAATCCTGGTTCACCGCCCCATACTGTTCGTCAAACGCCTTCATCCGGGAATAAATTTCCCGGTAATCCGCTTCGGAGCGGATGCCGGCTCCGACACTGCCTCGGATGTTCAACGCCAGGGGAGATTCGCGAAGTTCCCACTGTTCCCTTTCCTCTGGAGAGAGTGCGGCGATGAGATCCCTCTGCTTTTCGGACTCCAGTAATTTGAGCTTCTCACTGTCCGCCGGAATCTGAAACCCGCTCATCTGCGCGCTCACCTCCCGCTGCATCTCCGCATAGTCCTGCTCGATGCGAAGGAGCTGGTCGCGCTTTGTCGCCGGCAAAAAGGCATATCGCGGAAATGCGTTCCCGATCTCCGAAGGCTCCTCGCCGAATGCCGCGCGGAATGCCTCCGTGAGTTCGGCTTGGGCACCCGGAAAAACGCCGCTGATCCTGGGAGCGCGGACGCGCCCTCGCCCGCTTTCCCATCCGCCCGCCTCGTCACTCCGCCCGCAACGCCGTGACCGGATCCACCTTCGTCGCCCAGCGCGCCGGCAGCCAGCACGCGACCAAAGCGACCACGAGCAGCGTTCCGCCCACGACGCCCATCGCCCCGAAGTCCGCGCTCGGCAGCCGCGGCAGCAGCGTGTTGAGCACCCGTCCGAGCCCGATCGCTCCCACCAGTCCGATCGCCAGCCCGATCACCGCCAGCCGCAGTCCTTGCTTCAACACCAGCGCCAGCAGGTCCCGCGGCTGTGCGCCGAGCGCGAGCCGGATGCCGAATTCGCCGGTGCGCTCCGCCACGGTGCCCGCCAGTACGCCGTAGAGCCCCACCGCCGCGAGCAACAGCCCGATCAGCGCAAACCCGCCGACGATCTGCCCGACGAGGATCAGGTTGCGATGACGCTCCGTGATAAACTGCCGCACCGTGTCGACGTCGTCCACCGCCAGCCCGGCATCCACGTCAGCCACCACCCGGCGCACGCTCTCCGCCAGGCCCGCCGGCGCGGGTCCGCGCACCACCAGATTCGCCCACGCCCACGGCTCGTGCACGAGCGGCTTGTAGATCTGCAACCGCGTCGACGGATCCACGAAACTCGCCGCCGTATCCACATCGTGGACGACACCGATCACTTCCCCCACCGTCACCCATCCGCTGTCGTCCGAGCGGATGCGACGACCGAGCGCGCTTTGCCCCGGCCATAGTTGCCGGGCCAGCGTTTCGTTCACGATGAACACGAGCGGATCGCTCGCCTTCAAGTCGGGCGGAAAATTTCGCCCCTCGAGAAATCGGATTCCCAGAGTCTCGAAGTAACCCGCCGTCACCATCACGTGCGAAGCACGCGGCGCCAACGCCGCAGGACCGTCGGACTGGCCATCGATAAAGATCGGCCGTTCGCCGGTGTAACTCTCCAGCGGCAGCGAGCTGCACACCGCGGCGCTCTCGACGCCCGGCAGCTCCGCCAGCCGGCGCTCGACCTTGCGAAAAAGTTCATACCGCTTCGGCTCGGTCTCGAAGCGCGATTCCGGCAGCGGCAATCCCGCCGTCAGCACCCGCTCCGTGTCCCAGCCGCTCTGGCGCTGCACCAGCCGTGTGAATCCCCGCTGCATCGTCCCGGCGCCGGACAGCAGCACGAGCGCCAGCGCGACCTGCCCGACGATCAGCGCATCTCGCAACCACGTGTGCTCGCGTCCCACCGTCGCACCGCGCGTCCGCTGTTTCAGCGCGGCGTTGAGATCGGTCCCGGACGCAAGCCAGGCCGGCGCGATCCCGAAGAAAACTCCCGTGCACAACGAGAGCGCGATCGTCAACACGAGCACCTTGCCATCGAGAACCAGTTCCAGATTCGCCCCGCCGCCGACGAGCAGGTGTTGCTCCAGAAATCGGTTGAGTCCGAGCGCCACGCCCAATCCCAACGCGCCACCGGCCGACGCGACGATCACGCTCTCGAACAACTGCTGCGCCACCAAACGCCGCCGCGAGGCCCCCAACGCCGCCCGGATCGCGAGTTCGCGCAGCCCCGCCGTCGCCCGCGCGAGCTGGAGATTTGCGAGATTCGCGCACGCGATCAGCAGCACGAAACCGGCGAGCCCGAGCAGCAGCCAATCCATCCGCCGCGCAGTGTCGTCCATCAACGCCTGCTGCAGCGGCACCGCCCGGTAGCGCAGCCCGACGTATCTTTGTGGATACTCCTTCTCCTGCGCGGTGGCGACCGCGCGATACGCCGCCTCCACCTGCACCCTCGTGGCGCCCGCGTTTAACCGGCCGATGAGTTGAAACACCCGGTAATCGCGGCTGCTGAGTTGATCGTGCGTGAAGTTCAACGGCCGCCACAGCGCCGCCCGCCCGAACAGCACCGGATAGTCACAGCTCGCCGGCAACACGCCGATGATCGTCACCGTCTCGCCGTCGAGCCGCAGCTTCCGCCCGATCGCGTCCGGCCGCGCCCCGTAGCGCTGCTGCCAGAAAGCGTGGCTCAACAGCACCACTTGATTTTTTCCCGGCTGCGTTTCCTCCGCGGTGAAGGCCCGGCCCAGCATCGGCTGCACGCCGAAGACCGTGAAAATTTCTGCGGAGGCCGCGACCGCGTTGAGCCGTTCCGTCGGCCGGCCTGGCTCGGCGATGGAATAAAATACCCGCCAGATCGTCGCGAGTCCCTGCAACGGCGCCGCCTGCCCGCGAATCTCGCGCAATTCCGCTTCGGCGAACACCCGCAGCGGCCCGCGCTGCGTCGCCGCCTCGATCTGGACCAGTTGCTCCGCGTGCGGAAACGGCCCCGCGCGGAACAGCACCGCATCGATCAGACTGAACATCGCGGTGTTCACCCCGATCCCGAGCGCGAGCGTGAACAGCGCGATCACCGTAAAGCCCGGCGATCGACGCAGCGCACGGAGAGCGATGAGAAAGGGGGACATGGCAGCGTCCGTGGCGCTGTGGCTAGCACTCCCGACCAGCGGCGCAAGCCGTTCGTCCCGGCGCCGGCAGCCTTCACGCCTTTCCCCTCGCCGCTTTTCCGCCAATTCTCACGCTCGTCGCACTCCGAGCGCGAACCCGCGCCACCGTCCTCCGTCCGCGTGAAATCCCCAAAACAAAAACTCCTCGTCAGGCCCTCCGCCCCAGCCCTCGCCGATCGAGTCGCCGCCTATTTCACGACCAAGAAAGTTCCGTTCACCTCGCGGCGGATGATGGGCGGACTCCTCTTCCTGGTGCGCGACAAGATGTGCGTCGGTGTCCGCCCGCAGCGCCTGATGGCCCGCATCGGCCCCGACGCCGAAGCCGCCGCGTTGAAAAAGCCTGGTTGCCGCCCGATGGATTTCACCGGCCGCCCGTTGCGCGGCTTCGTCTTCATCGACGCCGCGCACCTCCGCACCGATCGCCAACTCGCCGCCTGGCTCGACCTCGCGCTCGCCTTCAACCCCCTCGCCCAACTCTCCGCCCGCCGCGCCCGCTCCGCGAAAAAACCCCGGCCGCTCCGGCGCTCCCCTCCGCTGTAGGCACGCGAGCAGTGTCCCACCGATAACTTTGGAAATCCCCGTGTCATTCT
Source organism: Verrucomicrobiota bacterium (assembly GCA_048498075.1). Classification (GTDB taxonomy): domain Bacteria; phylum Verrucomicrobiota; class Verrucomicrobiia; order Opitutales; family Opitutaceae; genus Opitutus. The sequence goes on from JBEHYR010000080.1 coordinate 18,704, forward strand.
GAGACTCCGGACCAACGCCAAGCCGTTGGGCGGCCTACGCCGATGAACTCTCAGATGCCGGTCATTCTGAGCGCAGCGAAGAATCCATTTGGACTTTCGCACGCGCGTCGGGCCACGAAGCGCCCGCTGGATTCTTCACTTCGTTCAGAATGACAAACCGGGTGAGGTTCATCAGCAGCGCAGCGAAGAATCCACGGCGACGGTCGCCGCCAGGCGGTTACCTGGACTCTTCGCTGCGCCCAGAATGACAGAAATGAAATCTGTAATTCATGAGTTACCCGCGGGACACCCGACGAGTGTGACGTGTTGGCGAAGCTTGCCGCTCCACCATCCTGCCTCACGCTCGCCCTCGCGATGAATCCCTCCGGCTTCTTCGAGCGCGTGTCCGGCTGGTCCGATTTCAACGCCCGCCTCGCCGCGATCACCCCACTCGAGCGCGGCACCGCCTTCGAACTCGTCGTCCGCCACCACCTCCGCGTCTCGCCCGCCTACCGCGCGAAACTCGCCGACGTCTGGCTCCACCACGAAGTCCCCGCCGACCTCCGCGCCCGCCTGAACTTTCCGCCGCGCGACGAGGGCATCGACCTGCTTGCCCGCACGCACACTGGCGAATTCTGGGCCATCCAGGCGAAATACCGCGCCGACCCCGACGCCACGCTCACGCACCGCGAACTCTCCACGTTCACCTCGCTCGCATTCACCGTCTGCCGCGAAATCGTCTTCGCCCTCGTCTGCACCACCACCGCACGCCTCCCCGGCCTCCTCTCCGATTTGCCACGCCTCGGCGATCTCACCAGCGAAACGTGGACCGCCCTCGACGCCGCCTTCTTCGCCTCCCTCCACAAGTCCCTCGCCACCGCCGCGCCACCGCCACTCCCCGTCGCGCGCACACCCCTGCCGCACCAGCGCACCGCGATCGCCGCCGCCCTCGCCCACTACGTCGAACGCGCCGCCACCCGCGGCAAACTCATCAGCCCCTGTGGCTCCGGCAAAAGTCTCACCGCCTGCTGGATCGCCGAAAAACTCGCCGCCCGCCGCGTCCTCATCGCCGTGCCCAGCATCGCGCTCATCCGCCAGACGCTCGAGACGTGGATGCGCGAAGCCCTCGCCCGCGGCCAGCCCGCCGACTGGCTCTGCGTCTGCAGCGACGCCGACGTCGCCAAGACCGAACGCGCCGAACTCGTCGCCCATGTCCACGAACTCGGCCTCCCCACCACGCAACCCGCCCAACTCGCCGCCGCCCTCGCCGCGCTCCGCGATCACCCCGGCCAGGTCGTCGTCCTCACCACCTACCAAAGCTCGCCCGTCCTCGCCGCCGCTGCGCGCGAGGCCGCCTTCGCCTTCGACCTCGCCGTCCTCGACGAAGCTCACCGCACCACCGGCCGCCGCGCGAAAAACTTCTCCCACCTCCTCTTCGACGCCCACCTCCCGCTCCCGCGCCGCCTCTTCATGACCGCCACCGAGCGCCGCTTCCAAGGCAGCTCCGACGAGATCGTCTCGATGGACGACCCCGCGCTCTACGGCGACACCTTCGCGCTCCTCACCTTCCGCGACGCCATCGCCGCCACCCCGCCGATCCTCAGCGACTACCGCATCCTCACCATCGGCGTCCGCCAGTCCGACGTCGCCCGCCTCGTCGCCGCCAACCGCTGGCTCGACCTCGGCGCCGACGGCCTCGACGAAGTCACCGCGCAAGCCCTCGCCAGCCTCATCGCCCTCCGCCGCGCCACGCGCGAGCACGGCGTGCGGCACACCGTCTCCTTCCACAGCAGCATCGCCCGCGCGCAACAATTCCGCGACCTCTGCGCCCGCCTCAACCCCGCGCTCCCCGCCGCGGAGCCGCCCATCGCTCCGCACCACGTCAACGGCGCCATGGGCAGCGCCGCCCGCCAGCGCGAACTCGACGCCTTCCTGGCAAAAGCGCCGTCCCTCGTCACCAACGCCCGCTGCCTCACCGAAGGCGTCGATGTCCCGCGCATCGACTGCGTGTTCTTCGCCGACCCGAAAGGCAGCACGATCGAAATCGTGCAAGCCGCCGGCCGCGCCCTCCGCCTCGCCGAAGGCAAAAAACTCGGCTACATCCTGCTCCCCCTCGTCGTCCCCGACGGCGCCACACTCGACGAGATCGCGGAAACGAGCGCGTTCAAATTTGTGCTCTTCGTCCTGCGTGCACTCGCGACGCACGACGACCGCATCGTCGAGTGGTTCCGCGCCACGACCGAAGGCGGCGCCCCCGAGTCCGGCCAGCTCGTCCACTTCGACTTCGGCGAAGTCATCGCCCCCCTCGGCGTCAACCCCGCCGACTTCGCGAAACAGATCGAGGTGAAATGCTGGTCAACATTGGTGAAACTGAAATATCGATCCTTCGAAGCGGCCCGTGAATGGGCTCGCCAGAGTGGCATCACGAAACAACCCGAATGGATTCGCCGATGGAAGGCTGGCGAGATTCCCAGCGACATTCCGCTCACGCCACCGAGCGTTTACGAAAAGAAGGGATGGATCGACTGGGGGGACTTTCTGGGATTCCGACGCCCGGCTACGAAGAAAAAGCTGCGTTCATTTGAGGACGCCCGCGCTTTCGTCGCAAAACTCGGGATTAGAGCGCGACCAGAGTGGACTAAATACTCACGTAAGGGCATCACGAATTTGCCGCCACTTCCTGACGACATCCCGCGCAACCCAATGCATGCTTATAAAGGCAAAGGGTGGATAAGTTGGCCCGATTGGTTCGGCACCGCTCCAGGTCTTGCGAGCCGATATCTCGATTTGATGGAATTCGGAACCGCTCGCTCGTTTGCGCGGAGCCTCAGCCTCAAAGGACAACGGCAGTGGCGAAAATACTGTCGAGGAGGCATGCCACATTTACCCGAACGTCCTCGCGGAGTTCCCGCAGGACCCGAGCACTACTACCAAGAGCTTGGCTGGGCCGGTTACGCTGATTGGCTCGGGAGCGACTACGTCCCCGCCAGTCGGCGCACCTATACGCCTTTTGACGAAGCGAGGAAGTTCGTTCGCGCACAGGGATTGAAAACCAGAGCTGAGTGGAATCGATTTGTTCGCGGCGTGGCCAAAGATAAAATCTCACTGCCTCTGAATCCCTCCCGCAGCTATGCAAAGTTAGGCTGGGTAAACTGGAGTGACTGGTTGGGCTGCGAGATCGACGAAACGCCCCGGCCAAGAGCGAAAACAAACAGATTTAGGTCATTCGATGCTGCCCGGGAGTTCGCCCACAGCCTCAACCTCCGAGGCTCACTTGAGTGGCCACTATATCTGAACGGTGCATTTCCAGAGAAACCGCCACTCCCCCCGGATATTGCCCGCAACCCGCGAAACGTTTATCCCACTGAGTGGAAAGGCTGGGGCGATTGGCTTGGAAACGGAAACCTCGCCCCCTTCCAAAGGCAGTTTCTTCCGTTCGAGGAAGCGCGGTTGTTCGCACGATCTATCGGTCTGAAGAACGGCACAGCGTGGAACGATTGGTGCCAAGTGAAAGGCAACCCGCCGAAGAACATCCCTCGCTATCCGGCAGTTGTATATCGAGACCAAGGCTGGATCGGCTGGTCCGACTTCCTCCAGCCCCCGCCGTGAATTCCTCATCGCGATGAGGAATTCGCAGCAGCTCCGTCGCCTCGGCGCGTAGAACCATCCTGTCGTTGCCAATAT